>DPGN01000037.1:0-53567 GCA_003523185.1 Halieaceae bacterium | reverse complement strand
GGTCGATCCGTGTTGCCAGAAGATTCGGCACTCGCCTTTATCGATTACCTGATTGAGGATTTCGCTGACGAGTGGTGTACCAAATACATGTTCCATTACCGCTGGCACTTTAGTGACGATGCGGACAATGCGGGCACCCTCTTGCCGCTGGGCATGGATGTCAGCATGCCCACCGAGTTTTTTCAGCAATTCAAGCAGCATATTTCGGAGCGGCAGATCGGACGTCTCTATGTGGTTGGCTCAAATGACACGACTGCGCCTGTTATTGATGCGAGCTACCGACGTTTTCTTGCGGCAATGGAATCCCATCTGTCTAACCAGAAGTTCATGCTCGGTAATCGCCCGGGCGCAGGCGATTTTGGTTTACACGGTCAGCTAACGCAGCTGGTGGGGTTTGATCACACGTCTCGAGCGATTGCCCATGAAGTATCGCCACGAACCGTGGCCTGGGTGGATCAAATTCATGATCAAAGTGGGCTAGAACCCACACGACAGGACTGGACTGATCTTGAGGAACAGCCTGAAAGTCTGCGTGACCTGCTGTCTGAAATTGGTCGCGTCTATGCGCCGGCACAGTTAGCTAACGCACAGGCTGTGGAGCGCGGTGAAAAGACCTGGGAATGCGAGATTGACGGCGCGCCGTGGGTGCAGCAAACCTTCCCCTACCAGGCCAAGTGCCTCCGGTGGACCAACGAGCAGTATCAGGCGCTATCAATATCGGACCGAGCTTTGGTGGATGCGGTACTCGAGGGGACGGGTATTGAAGCGATGCTGTTCGCATCGTGACACTTTATTAAAGTGCTAAAACACAAACAGAGGGGCGTCGCAGTTCGAGGGGTGCCCCGATGCTTTTAAAGGGGGAGCAAGTGCATGGGTTTTGAATTAAACGATAGGGTCATTGGGCTAAACGTTCAGTTACAGGCGTTCATGGATAAGCATATTTATCCTCGTGAGCATGATTGGCACGAGTGGTGTTTGGATCAAGATAACCTCTGGGTCACACCGCCTTGGTTTGATGAGCTCCGTGAGCTGGCGAAGGCTGAGGGTCTGTGGAATTTGTTTTTACCCCGCGAGTACGCGCCATGGAGTCCCGGGCTCAGCAATGTCGAAATCGCACCCTTGTTCGAGACCATGAGCAAGGTCTTGTGGGCGCAACCGGTGTTCAACTGCAACGCACCTGATCGTGGCAACATGGAAGTGCTGGCGAAGTACGGTACCGAGGCTCAGCAAAAGCAGTGGCTTGATCCTTTGTTGGCCGGTGAAATTAGAAGTGCGTACGCCATGACCGAGCCTCAGGTGGCCTCTAGCGATGCTACCAACATGGAGCTGGAGATAACGCGTGACGGCGATGAGTACGTGCTCAATGGCCGTAAGTGGTGGACCACGGGTGCTATCAATCCACGATGTAAAATCATGCTGGTCATGGGGAAGTCGAACCCCGAGAACCCTCGCCACCGACAGCACTCGACCATATTGGTACCCAGAGATACACCGGGAATAACCTTGGTGCGTCCACTGCGCGTGTTTGACAGTCTCCACTCGCCGGGCGGCGAGGCTGAGCTTCTGTTTGAGAATGTGCGGGTACCCGTCACGAATATGATTAAGGGCGAGGGATGCGGATTCGAGATTGCACAGGGCAGGTTGGGACCAGGTCGCTTCCAATACGCCATGGGGCTCGTTGGCATGGCGCAGCGCTGCTTGGAGCTTATGTGCGCGCGCGCGAAAGAGCGCGTGGCATTTGGGGAACCACTCATCAAAAAGACGAGTGTCCAGCATGAGATTGCCCGTTGTCGTTGCGACATTGAACAGGCGCGATTGCTGACGTTACAGGCGGCTCATGTAATGGATACCGAAGGTATGACCGCTGCGAGACCTTACATCAGTATGGTGAAGATTGTGGCACCCAACATGGCTCAGCAAGTGGCTGATCGGGCCATGCAAGTATTTGGCGGTATGGGCGTTTCTCAGGACACCATGATTCCCGATGTGTTCACGCTGGCGCGCTTCTCGCGCATTGCCGATGGTCCGGATGAAGTGCACATGTCACAACTGGGGAAGATGACGGCCCGGGAACTCAACGAATCCTAGATAGGGTTGGTGATTGGGCGCACTCGCTTGAGAGCGGGGCGCACAGACTCGCCGCCGTATGCAGTCGTCAAAACATTGGGTCGGCCTAGGCGGCCGACCGTGCTACGACGTCAATAATGACCTGAGACACCTCTTTGGGTCGCGTTTCCTGCAGGAAGTGTCCAGCCCCTTTGATGGTGGTGTGGGGCTGCCCCTTGGTGCCGGGTACTCGGTTTAAGAAAATGGCGTCACCGCCTTTGGTGACGGGATCATCGTCGGCAAAGGCACAGACAAAGGGCTTTTCGAAGCCCTCGAAAAATTCCCAAGCGAGTCGTTGCTGCTCGAGCGACGGTGACGTTGGTAGCGAGGGCACCTGGCTCGGCATGGCGCGAGGTCCCATGGTGTACTCGGCGCTTGGGAAGGGTGCGTCATAAGCCTTGGCAACGGACGATGGCAGCGGCGCTCGCATACCCAATTTGTGGAGCAGCGCTCTCGCGACTTTCATGAGGGTCGGTTGTTGCTCGGTCATCATCGATAACATCAGCCCAAACGGTGGATGGACTGTCTCCCAGCAGAATTTCTGCCAGACGGCGAAGATGCGAGCCGGATTCGGTGCCTTGCCGTCCCATGAGAGTGATCGAAGTTCCTTGGACATGCCGAATAGTGAGGGTGTAGGCGCATTGGCACGGTAATCCTCGACTTCGTCGATCATTGCTTGCGGTACGTCAGGGTTGTACGGCAGGCCCGTGTTGCCAATAACCACGTTATCGAAGCGGTCGGAGTGGGCGGCAACCAGTCGAAGGCCGATGAGTCCACCCCAGTCCTGTCCGAAAAAGGTGAGCCCCGAGAAGTCATTTTGCTCGAGCCATGCGCCCATCCACTCGACCTGGCGCTCGTAGGTGTAGTCCTCACGTGCTGCAGGCTTGTCGCTCTTACCGTAGCCCACGAGGTCCGGGCAGATAACACGAAGACCTGCAGCGGTGAGGTAGGGAATCATTTTGCGGTAGAGATAACTCCAGACGGGCTGTCCGTGTATGCACAGCACGACGGCGCCATCACGTGGACCTTCATCGATATGGTGAATTCTTAAATTCTGACCGTCATGCGTTTTTATTGTCGTGTAGTGAGGCTCGAACGGATAGTCCTTTAGTTGTGCAAAGCAGCTATCCGGTGTGCGCAAGATTTTCATATCGACCGCTCTTTAGGTTTAGACATACATTGTGACATTATAGGGCGGATGTTCAATACCCATGCTTTTTTTTAGGGCTGTAGATTGCCTGATCATTTTGCTGCGGTTGCGTGGGTTCAACGTGGTATTCGATAACTCATAAAGGGAAAAATTGCATGGATTTCACCCAATTTGCCAAATCAAGAAAAAGTGCTCGCGGTTTTCTGAATAAGCCAGTACCAAAGGAGCTTGTCGATGAAATCATTGAGACGGCGAAGTGGGCTCCAAGCTCTTATAACACGCAGACGTGGCGGGTACATGCTGTTACGGGCGACGTGCTAGATAACATTCGTAAAGGAAACACGGAAAATACCCTTGCGGGAAAGCCGCATGTGCGGGACTTTCCCTACAAGGAAGAATACGAGGGTATTCATCGACAACGGCAAGTCGATGTGGCTATCCAGCTTTTTGAGGCTATGGGAATTGAGCGCCATGACAAAGAGAAGCGCATGGATTGGATGTTGCGTGGATTTCGCCAGTTTGACGCGCCTGTCTCCTTGGTACTGACCTACGACAAATATCTGGAGCCTGCAGCTATTAGCCAGTTTGCTCTTGGCTCTCTGGCCTACGGGATTGTTCTAGCTGCATGGGAGCGCGGCCTGGGCTGTGTCATCAACGGTCAGGGCATCATGCAATCAGATGTTGTACGTGAGCACGCAGACATTCCCGATGACGAGAGCATCATGATTTGCATCGCGATGGGTTACCCCGATGACAGCTTTCCCGCAAATGATGTGCGCTCTGAGCGCGCGGATAACAGCGACTTTGTTCGCTACCTAGGGTTTTGAAGAGCGTCGGGGTATTAGGCGGCGTTTTTAGGTGCTCAAGAGCCAAAGCGTCGCATTGAAGAGGGTGGCCGGCGCCAATGACTCAATAGCGCAACGGAACGTATTGCTACAGTCTTATACCCGAGCGCTGCACCACTGATTCCATGACCGGATAGCTCTTAGACTCCTGTACATTGGGCAGCTGGAGTAACGATCCGGCCAGCAAGTCCTTGTAGTGCGTCATGTCCTTTACACGTGCTTTGACCAAGAAATCGAATTCACCTGATACGAGGTGACATTC
Organism: Halieaceae bacterium; assembly: GCA_003523185.1. Lineage (GTDB taxonomy): Bacteria > Pseudomonadota > Gammaproteobacteria > Pseudomonadales > Halieaceae > Luminiphilus. The sequence goes on along the minus strand of DPGN01000037.1, from coordinate 49,204 downwards.
TTCAACCTCGGGAATAAGTTCGATCGCGTCGGTGAAGGCCTTAAATGCGTCGCCCGCGGTGCGTTGTAAGGTAACCTGAACGAAGACTACGAGACCAGCATCCAGTTTGCTGGGAGCCAAACGCGCGTAGTACCCCGTAATCACCCCTTTGCCTTCTAACCGTTTGATGCGATCGGCGCAGGGCGACGGTGTGAGGCCGACACGACGACCGACCTCAGCAACGCTCATTCTGCCGTCTTTTTGAAGCAGCGAAAGAATCTTTTTATCCGTTTTCGACAGGCTTTCCATCACCAACCCCTTAACAGTTGTTTAAAAAAAAATATCGTAATAAAAAAGTTGATTCCACTGCTAATAGCGTGAATTTAGCGAAAATAAAGTCGCAAATAGCCATTAATATCGCGATATCGCCTGCTCGTTTTAGAGGTCTCATCAAGCCAAAAGGTCAATGGTTATGCGTATTGGGGTGCCAAAGGAAATAAAGAATCACGAGTACCGGGTAGGACTGCCTCCCGCGGGTGTTGTTGAGCTGATTAATCATGGCCACGAGGTCGTGATCGAGACTAACGCAGGCGAGGGAGCCGGGTTTTCAAACGAAGATTATGTGGCCGCCGGCGCTTCTATCGTCGACGCTCCTGAAACTATTTTCGCCAACTGCGACCTGATCGTTAAGGTGAAGGAACCACAGCCTGGGGAATGTCGGCAGCTTCGCCCTGGGCAGTTGCTGTTCACCTACCTGCACTTGGCGGCAGATGGCCAACAAACCGATTTACTTATGGAAAGTGGGGCGACCTGCATTGCCTACGAGACGGTCGAGGGTGCAAACGGCGGTTTGCCACTATTGGCGCCTATGTCAGAGATCGCCGGTCGTCTGGCGGCTCAGGCCGGCGGTGACTTCCTCAAGAAATCGAGCGGCGGGCGCGGTGTCCTATTGGGTGGTGTGCCTGGCGTCGCACCTGCGAAAGTTGTGGTCATCGGTGGTGGCGTGGTGGGTACCAATGCAGCTCGAGTCGCGCAGGGAATGGGTGCACGCGTTGTGGTCCTGGATCGTTCGCTTGATCGGCTCCGGTACCTCGATGACATCTTCATGGGACGTATTGAGACAGTCTGGTCGAGTGCGGCAGCACTCGAAGAGCAAGTGCTCGATGCGGATGTCATTATCGGTGCCGTGTTAATCCCCGGTGCCGCCGCGCCTAAGCTGGTTAGCCGCGAGCTGGTCTCAAAACTACAGAAGGGCAGTGTCATGGTCGATGTCGCCATCGACCAGGGCGGCTGTTTCGAAACCTCTCGGGCAACCTCCTACCAGGACCCGACCTACGAGATTGACGGTGTGGTTCATTACTGCGTGGCCAATATGCCAGGTGGGGTAGCAAGAACAGCAACGCTGGCGTTGACCAATGCAACGCTGCCTTACGTGGTGCGATTGGCCAATCATGGCCTCGATGCACTGCGGGGTGATGCAAGATTTGCCCTCGGCTTAAATGTGCATGCGGGTAAGCTGACGCACGCGGGTGTCGGGGAAGCGTTCAGTTTGGATGCGATATCACCGGCAGAAGCCCTGACTTCCTGAGCTAATTCGCTATAGTTGTGCCGCTTTACCAAGGCGGCCAACTATGAATACAGCGTCCTTACAATCTGCCTCAACTTTGCCAACTCACCTTGCAGGTGCGATGCGCTCGAATCATGCAGGCGAGACCGGCGCGGTTTGGATTTACAAAGGTGTGCTGGCGATTTCGCGCGATGCTGAAATACGCACTTTCGCAGAGCATCATCTGGCGACTGAGGAGACACATCTCGGTTTCTTTGAGGACTGGCTAACGTCCCGTCAGAAAAGCCTGTTGTTACCCCTCTGGCGCCTATCAGGGTTCGTTTTGGGTGCAGCCTCTGCACTTGGCGGACGAAATTGGGTCTACGCATCGATCGAAGCGGTTGAAACCTTCGTTGTAAAACACTACGAGTCCCAGTACGCGGCGCTGGAGGCCTACGGTGACGCGACACTAAGCGCAGCGATACATCAGTTCTGCAATGACGAGGCTGATCATCGTGACGAGGCTGGCGGGGAAGCGTACGGGCAATCAAGCCTGCTCAAGGTTTGGTGCTGGGTTGTGGGCTTTGGGTCGGAGCAAGCCGTCAAAATCGCCCGTCGAATCTAATTCATAAGAGAATTAACACCTACGAGCGGATGCACTTCCGGCGGACAGGCACAACTGTTTCGTTTTATCATCGAGCCTATCAATAGGTTGTTTGGTTAGCCCCATTTTTACGGACGCGAGCGGCAGCCGCAGGCAGAGCAAAGGAAAGACCATGAGTGCTGATTTGGTACGAGCACGCATCGATGAAGGGCCCGTTGTGCCACTCATGTGGTTGGTTGTCCTGCTCGGGTTTCTACTGAATCTTGCTGACGGTATTGATGTCGTTGCCATGTCAGTAACGGCGCCCAGTGTGGCGGCTTCATGGGGTCTTGAGCGCGCGGCTTTAGGTCCGTTATTTAGCGCAGCACTGTTTGGTATGGCTATTGGCGCGGCGGGTTTGGCGCCACTATCGGATCAGCTGGGTCGCCGTCTGTTGTTAGTGGCCGCGATGTTCCTCGTAGGTCTCAGCATGCTGGCCGTCAGTTGGATTGCGAGCACGGCTTCCGTCACCGTTTTCGCCATCCTTCGTTTCATTTCAGGTCTCGGTATCGGCGTGATATTTGGCAGTGCACCTGCGCTCGCTTCCGAGTTCATGCCGAGTCGCTACCGGAGTCTGGCCGTGTCACTGGTGGTTATGGGTTATCCCGTTGGGGCAGTGCTGGCAGGCCCCATCGCCAATGCGTTGATTCCTGACTACGGCTGGACCGCCGTATTCACGGCAGGCGGTATTCTGACATTATTGATTGGCATCGTGACCTGGGGCTTATTACCCGAGTCCCCCGAGTTTCTGGCGAGCCGCGCCGGTAACCACCCAGAGCGAGAGGTAGCGGTGAACGGTTTGTTAGCGCGCCTGAGCCGGGATGCGGTGACAGGCATGAGTGCTGCTGTCACGCGGCCCAGCGCGACGCCTGTTGCGCAGATCCTAACTGCCGAGCGACGTTTCCGAACCTTGGTGCTCTGGGCCATTTACTTCATGGGCTTCCTCACCATGTACTTCATGCTGTCGTGGATACCGACTTTGTTTGTGGATGCCGGCTATACCCGTGCGCAGGGCATTGAGGCGCTGACCGGATTCAATCTGGGCGCGATTCCCGGCATTTTGATATTGGCATTTCTCACCACGCGGTTACTGCTAGTGCCCTTACTTTCAATGTTCTTTCTGTCAGCGGGGGGCGTATTAGCCTACGTCGGGTTATCCGAGCCCACTGCGCTGGGCAGCCTCATGACGCTAATGTTTATTGGTGGCGTGTTTTTACACGGCGGCTTTACGTGCCTCTACGCATTGGCCACACAGGCCTATCCTAGCGATGTACGTGCCGCCGGAGTTGGTTGGGCGGCAGGACTGGGCAGGACCGGTGCCATCGCATCGCCTTTGTTGGCGGGTGCCCTCATTTCTGCCGGCTGGGGTATGTACAGCCTATTTCTGAGCTTCGCTTTGCCACTGGTTATCGGCGGACTGCTGCTCTGGGTATTTGCCGGTGAGCACTGAAACGGTGGTGTGGTTTCCGAGCCTCAACGGAGCAGGTGAGGCGATAGCGTTGGTTGATGGTGAGCGTCGTCTTACTTACACCGAATTGAACGATGCGATCATGCGCGTTGTTGCGGGTTTACTGGACGGTGGGGATTCACTAAAAGAAGAGCGCGTGGCCTTCCTCTATCCCGCGAGATTTGATTACGCGGCACTGATTATTGGTGTTGTGGCGGCAGGTGGTATTGCCGTGCCTCTCAGTGTTCACGCGAGTGCAGACGAGCTGTCGCACTGTCTGTCGGTTGCCGGCGTGAGGCGACTCCTTCTCCCCAGTGAGATGCGCTCGGAGGCACTTGATGCAGTCTGTGACGCGCTCAAAGTGGCGCAGCTGGCAGTCGAGGACTTACCCGAGGCGGAGGTGCCACATGTATTGCCCGTTGCGGCTGATCAGGGTGCGCTCATTGTTTTCACCAGCGGCACAACCGGTAAACCCAAAGGCGTGGTTCACACGGTCGCCAGCGTCTCGGCAATGGTGACCTCTTTGATTGAGGCCTGGGGTTGGGAACCGACGGATGTCATTCCACTATTTCTGCCGCTGCATCACGTCCACGGCATCGTCAATATTTTGTTCTGTGCGTTGTGGCGAGGTGCCACGGTCGATCTGTACGCGCGCTTTGATGCTGACCAGGTGTGTCACAAGGTGGCGAACGATCGTTACTCAGTCTTCATGGCGGTGCCGACCATCTATGTCAAACTCATTGCCTATCTAAAGACATTGGATGAAGCCACGCGTGACCAAGTGACCGAGGGCTTCGCCAATATGCGTCTCAACGTCTCGGGCTCTGCTGCCTGCCCAGTGCCGCTCTTTGACGAATGGGAAACGCTGACATCTCAGCGCTTTCTTGAGCGCTATGGTATGACCGAGTTGGGTATGGCGCTATCCAACCCCTATGAGGGTGAGCGCCGGCCCGGCCATGTAGGGCAACCGTTGCCCGGTGTTGTGATTAAACGTGTCAGTGAGAGTGGAGAGGACATTACTGACCCGCACACACCCGGTGAGTTGGCGGTGAAAAGCCGCACAGCCTTCAGAGAGTATTGGGGTAACCCTGAATCCACCGCTAAGGCGTTTGCCGATGGCTGGTTCTTGACGGGCGATATTGCGGTCATTGATGAAGGTGCCTATCGCATCTTGGGACGCGCCTCCATCGACATCATCAAATCGGGTGGTTACAAGCTCTCTGCCCTCGAGATTGAGGCCACGTTGCTTGAGCACCCTGATGTGAGCGAAGTGGCCGTGATTGGCGTCCCGGATGATGAATGGGGTGAAATCGTTGCCGCCGCGGTCGTTCTGGCGAATCCCGTTTCCGAGGACAGCTTCGTGCAGTGGTCACGCGCGCGTATGAGCAGCTATAAGGTCCCTCGAAAGTGGATTTTCACCGATGCTTTGCCGCGCAACGCGCTCGGTAAAGTGACCAAGCCATCACTCAGTAAGTGGTTTGAGGGGTAGCTTTTCGGTGGCCGCCTTCACGTCTGACTGAGTCGAACCACGATGCAGCGCAAGATCATTCACATCGACGCTGATTGCTTTTACGCCGCCATAGAAATGCGGGACGACCCAACACTACGTGGCATTCCCATGGCAGTGGGTGGCAGTGCCGAGCGTCGGGGCGTCCTCACGACGGCCAACTACGATGCGCGCAAGTTTGGGGTGCGCTCCGCCATGTCCACTGCGCATGCCATGCGCCTATGTCCGCATTTAACTGTCGTACCGCCACAGTTCATGAAATACCGCGAGGCGTCCAAGGCCATGCGTGGCATATTCGAGGAGTACACTGAGATCATCGAGCCGCTCTCGCTGGATGAGGCTTACCTGGATGTGTCTGAGTCGAGTGGTGAGAGCCTGACGGCGACAAAGATCGCCAAGGAAATTCGGGCCAAGGTGGAAAAAGAGCTCGAGATTACGGTCTCGGCCGGTGTCTCAGTAAATAAGTTTATCGCCAAGGTCGCCTCGGACTGGAAAAAGCCTGACGGATTGACCGTTGTAACGCCCGAGCAGGTTGATGCCTTTGTCGGCGCATTGCCTGTGAAAAAGATACCAGGCGTGGGATCGGTAACCGCTGAAAAAATGCATCGCTACGGGCTCAAGACCTGTGCGGATATCCGCGAGTGGGAGCTGCATGACCTCATTCGCCGTTTTGGTAAGTTTGGTGTTGTGCTTCACGAGCGCGCACGTGGCAAAGATGAACGCCCCGTCCAGCCAAGCCGCATCCGCAAGTCGATCAGCGTTGAAACCACTTTTGGTGAGGACCTTGCCGGACCGACAGTCTGGGAGCCGTACGTCGATAAGCTCTTTGAACAATTACTGGGTCGCATTGAGTCAGCGAATGCCAGCGAAAGCATTCACAAGGCCTTTGTGAAACTGAAGTTCTCCGATTTCAGCAGTACAACGGTTGAGCGCGTAGGGACAGCTGCCGTCGAGTCTGACTATCGTCAGTTACTTATCGAGGGATGGCAGCGGCGCGAGATGCCGGTGCGGCTCATCGGTATTGGCGTCAGGCTTCAGGATGGTTGGGAGCACGCATCGCGGCGGTTGCCGTTTGAGCAGAGCGAGGACTGAATCGCATTCACACGTATAACTGATCCAGACTGACTTCGCTCGGTCAAACCCAGCGAAACTCATAATGAACCCATCCTCTCGTCTGAGAGAGGGCTTTGTACTGGCAACCCGATTAAGATTTTCTTGTGGCAGGCGATAGCCCTTGGGTTTGAAAAAGCAGCCACGTATCCTTGTGTCTCTGACTTAGATGATGAAACCGAAGGAAGGGCGGTATGTCCCGAATGATTTCTCAGCTCGATTCCGTCGTTGTTGGTGTTAACGACCTGGCTGCTGCGGCAATTGATTACGCGGCGCTGACGGGGACTGGCGGGCAGGAAGGGGAGTTCCGAGGCGATTCTTCGGTGAGCTTTCAGCTGGCAAATACCTGCCTGCGATTGGTTGAAACCTCAGAGAGACAGGGCCTCAAACAGCTGGTCTTTGGCTGTCCTGACTTGGACGCTGCGCGTCGCCGACTGCCCAATGTAGGTATCGAGATCGTCGATGATGCGTCGGATGATCACTTTCTTTCCCTCGACCCGGACACAACACGCAGCGTCAATTTCGCTATGACGACAGCGCGTGACCTTGAGTCCATCGACTTGCCATGCCCGGGCGCCTTATCAGGTCTTGATCACGCGGTGGTGGCCAGTGGCGATGGAGACTTTACCTCAGCGTTACTGAGTGGACGCTTACAGCTTGATATGCGACTTGATCTCACCAACGAGAACTGGGATGCGCGGCTGATGTTCTTTCGATGCGGTGATCTCATTGTTGAGGTGTATCAGCCGCTATCGAAACCTATGGGTCCCGAGCGGGACCGTTTCTTCGGTTTGAGCTGGCGTACGGACGATATCGAAGCGACCCATGCTGAACTCACCGAGCGTGGTTTTGATGTTTCAGAAATTCGTACCGGCCGACGTCCTGGCACCCAGGTTTGCACGGTGCGTGACAAAACCCACGGTGTACCGACACTGATACTGGGCAGGGACTAGTGTTTCGTCGCAGCTTGGTGGCTCAAGGTTCACCGCTGTCGTAAAACGCTGTTCAAAGACCGTTGTTATAAAAAAAGGGTGCACGTAACCAACGTGCACCTCTCGTATATTTATAAGTCGGGGTTTACGAACCGAGGGACGCCGCAATGGCTTTCATCGCTGCATCGGCATGGGCGTGGTAGTTGGTATCCACGGCAGCGGGCGCATTGCTGTGCATCGAGATTACGACATCGTTGTTTGGATCGATAAAGATGAACTGGCCAAAGATACCGGCGGCCATGAAGGTACCGCCGCCCTCGAGCCACCACTTGTAACCGTAGCCTTCATAGCCTTTTGAGGGCGTGGTTGCCTCAGCCATCCAGCCGTCCGGCACAATGGATTCACCTGCCGCATTCACTGCGCCGTTTTTCACGAAAATACCTAGTCGCGCATAGTCACGGATGGATGCACTGATGCAGCAGCCACCGGTCTCGCCGGCAAATGGGGCCGATTGCATCCAGTTTCCCCAGTGCTCCATGCCAAAACCCTGCCAGACTTTGGCGTTCATGTAGTCAGTCGCCGAGTTGCCGACCGCCGCTCGTAACACCTCACCCAAGAGGTTGCTCTCGGCCGTGTTGTAGTTAAAGACCGTCCCAGGCTTATGTTGTTGCGGCAGTGTCCGCAAATAGTCCGTCAGTTGGGTTCCTTGGAAGGTGCCCGCTTTTGCGACGTCGGAATCCGGATCTGCGTAGTCCTCGTTCCATGCAACGCCCGAGGACATTTGAAGGATGTTTTTAATCGACACTGGGCCGTAAGCCGTGCCCTTGAGTCGTGGTAAATAGGTCTCCACCGTATCATCAATACTGCCGATGAAGCCATCTTTTACCGCGGCACCAATGAGAGTTGAGGTAAATGACTTCGTTACCGAGAAGGACACCCAGACGGACTCCGGGCTATGGTCTTCAGCGTAGTGCTCAAGCTTGATGTTGTCGCCCTTGACGACCGCCATGCCCAGGAGGGGCTCCCGCTTCAGGAAATCACCGACCGTGAACGTTTCGCCACCGACTTGATAACTCACATCTTCAAGGTCCCGATCGATCTTTGTGGTCAGGGCATAGGGATTCTCGGATGGAAACAAGGGACGCGTCGGCATCCAGGCGTTGGTATGGGCAAACGCAACACGGCGATCAGCAGTGGGGTACAGCAGAACATTGGCATCAAGCTCGCCTGACTTGAGTCGCTCGAGTAGAGATTCAACCTCTTGCTTTGTGGCGGCGCTAGCGGGCATTGCTGCAGCACCTAGTGTGATGGCGCCCAGAGTGAGCGCGGTAATGAGTGATCGCATGGATTTACCTTCTTAAAAATTATTTCTTTGGGTTGTGGTTAGGCCGTCGCTGCTTCGTTTTCGATGTGTGGGTAAGGCTTATTGAGCCGCACCGTTCTCTGCATCGCCCGCATCGTCTCTGTATCGCTCAAACCACGCCAAAATATTATTGACCTTAGCGATGAGGTTGGAGGGCCGCGCGTAAATGCTATGGCTTGCGCCAGGGATGCGAACCATCAACGTATCAACGCCGCGGTGCTTCAAGGCTTGGTAGTACTGCTCGGTCTCGCTCATCGGCGTTCGGTAATCCTCCTCGCCTGTGAGCAGCATCGTCGGTGTTGAGACGTTACCTACCAGCGACAAGGGTGAGCGCTTCCAGTAACCCTCGTAATCTTCCCATGGGGCCGCATCGAACCAAGTGGTGGCAAAGAAGTAGTTGAGATCGGCGGTTAACACGAAACTCGCCCAGTTGATGACCGGTTTGGCAACCACGGCCGCGCGGAATCGATCGGTTTTGCCAACAATCCAGGCAGTTAAGACGCCGCCACCGGAGCCGCCGGTAACGAACAGTTGCTCGCTATCGACGTAGCCTTTGTCGATGAGTGCATCCACGCCTGATATCAGATCATCGTAGTCGTAGCCGGGGTAGGCTAAGTCGATTTCATTTGCGAACTTCTCGCCATAGCTCGTGCTGCCACGGGGGTTGGTGTAGAACACCACGTAGCCTGCCGCCGCGAACAGCTGCGCTTCGGTCGAATAGTTCGGGCCATAGGCCGAGTGGGGACCGCCATGAATCTCCAGAATCATGGGGTACTGTTTTTCGGTGTCAAAGCCGGGTGGCTTCATTACCCAGCCTTCGATTTCAAGCCCGTCGTGCGAGGAGTGCCAGACCATGGGCTCAACCCGCGACATCTCGCGCTGACCCATGAGGTCGCTGTTGAGGTCGGTGAGTTGCAGCGGTTGCTTGCCAGAACGCATTAGCGCGAGGTCTGCAGGTCGATCGTCCCGACCCAGCGTGTAGGCAATACGGCCTTTACCCCCGACTGAGAACGTGCCGCTGGTGTAAGGACGACCCAGTGCCGTACCACCAAGCACAACATCGGCTTGCTTGAGGTTACCCTTGAGATCAACCTCGGCAATGCGCGCCATGCCTAAATCGTTGTAGCGAATCCAGGCACTCTTGCTGTCAGCTGACCACTGAATATCAGACACCGACCGATCGAGATCAGCCGTTAGCGAGCGACTCTCGCCCGAGGTTAAATCCATGACGCGCAGGTCGGCGAGGTTATAGCCCTGCCGTTTGTCAGACGCCGAGGTATAGGCGAGGTATCGACCGCTAGGTGACACCGCGGGATTTCCCTCAGGACCGGCGTGGTCCGTCATTTGTGTTAGCTCGCCGGTTGCTAGTGAGGCCGCATACAGATCGTTTTGACGAGGGTGGTACTCGACATCCTCCCGTCGATTGCTTGAGAAGACGATCGATTTGCTATCGGGCATCCACGAGACCGACCCACTGATGGGGTAGTCCCCTGAGGTCATCTGACGCGGCGTGCCGCCGTCGGCGGGCACCACGAATACCTGCTGGTTACCCGTAGGTAGGTAGCCGCCACCATCGAATCGGAAAGTCATGCGATCAACCACGGTTGCAGGCTCAGCCCACTTGGCACCTTTTGGTTTGGCCGGCATGTCTGCGAGTGTTGGTGGGGGCGAGGGCACGAACCGGGTAAAGGCAATGTGCTTGCCATCGGGCGACCAGACAATGCTTCGTGGAGATTCGGGTAGGGTGGTTACTTTGGCGGTTTCACCACCGTCGAGCCATTGCACGAACAACTGGGTTTTGCCTTCGGTATTTGACAGGTAGGCCAGCCGATCACCGGACGGCGACCACCGCGGCGAGCTGAAATTCCCTGCGCCACTGACCAATGGACGGTGGTTGTCGCCATCAACATCAACCACCCAAATGGTCCGACGCGTGCGGTCAGTCATGATGTCCATGGAGCTTCTGACGTAGGCCACATGAGACCCGTCCGGCGATACCTGAGGGTCATTGGCGTATTCCATTTCAAACACGTCTTCAGCGCTGAAGGCGGGTAGACCTTCTGCGAAGGCTGAATTTCCCTGCAAGGCGAGAGCGCCGAGCGAGCTTAAGAGGATGTTAAAAACGAGTGGAACTCGGAATAGGCGTATTGTCTGAGGTGTCATATGAAGTTGTTCTTATCAGTGTAGTTGGTAACAGAGTATTACCGAAGCCGTATCGGCCGAAAAGCCCTGTCTTTTTCGAGCCATAGCGCTGATGAAGTTGACCCGTTTTGGGAGACTGTTGGTGTCGATATTCAGGACAACCATTAGCTGATTGGGTGCTCGCTGAGTCAGTAGCCGATGAGGCCCTGACTGATTGTTTCTCTCCCTTAACTGTTGGTCCTCGAAAAAGCCGAGTGACCGTACTAAGCTATTAGCAATCGAGCAGAGGGACTGCCCATGCGCTTCTCAATTGGCCTTGTTGTTGTCATCAGCAGCTTCACACTCGTGGGTTGCGCCACTCCTGACGAGCGCACGGTCGCTGCGCTGGAGAAGGAACTGGGCCTCGATAGCGCACCTTACTTCCCGAAGTGTTTGAGCAAGGAAGTGGCACCCAAGGCCGGTGTTGTTGCGGGCGAATACAGTTTGGCCAACACCATTGATAATCCGCAGGGCACTGTAGCGATCGACCGATGTGTGCGATGGGATACGAACGAGCCTCCGGGCAAGTCGAAAGAAAAACCCCAAAAGCTTATTCTGACGCCGCCGGAGAAGGGCGATTTGGACCACGAAGACTTCCCAGACAGCGACAGCTAAAAATCAATAAAAACAATTAAAGCTCGCTAAAAGCATCAAAATTGAGCCGAAAAGCAACTAAAAGCATAAAAAGCCAAGGTTTAGGTAGGCGCTTCAGTCTCTCGCCGATACCCAGATGGGTGAACTCCAGGCCATTTCAGTGATTGTGGCCGGCACATCTGTCGGTGGCGCCAGTCCCAACCTTAAACTGTCATAGGTTGTCCAGCGGCAGCTCGGTATCTGAATGACCCGCGCGTAATAAAACGCGTTGTGAGCGGCATCATAGTCCGGGTCTACCCAGTCGGCGCGTAGTTCAGGTGCACCTGCGGTGTCAGACCAGGAACAGTCACTGAGATCGACCGGTGCTTTGGTCGAAACACAGGCACCACCGGCATCGCTATCGGCGCAGGCAACATCAAAGACTTTTTCACGTGCCTCACCGTCCTCGAGCCAGCCTTTGATGATTTGTATTTTCGCTAACGGCGCATGGTCAGGGTCTTGCGTTGCCCACACGAAGAGTCGCGGCGTACCGGCATCAGCATCGAGGGTTCCACCCATGGGAGTACCGTTGGCATAAGCGGCTTCCAGATCACCCGTTTGGGTAAGATTCTCGGGTAATTCAGCACCGGCAAAGAAGCGTAAGGTTGGTCGCGTCCCGCTGGTCGCATAGACCTCGCGCCGGCTCATGGCATCGAACAAGGCATCACGCGTATTTTCCCGAGCCCACACGGCAGCTAAGCCACCCGGGTTGGCGACTTTGGGCTGACGTACGCCATCTTGTAGCCTGTTTTTCGCAGGCGAGCCCACATAGGAGTTTGCGCCACGATAGTCCCACTCTTCAGCATCACCCGGGTTCGAGTTGTGCGTGTCAGTGGAGGCCATGAGGCCAAACTTCATGGGGTTAAAGCCGAGTGATTGCTCCAACACCAGTCCCTTCTTTAGCCCATCACGAACCATTGATGTGGGGTGAATACATAGCGTGACTTGGCCCTCCTCACAGACAGGTAAGAACTGCTCGAAGCCACACTCTTCGTCGGTGGCACCATAACCCAGCACACATTCGGAATTACCCTTGATCTGGAACATCTCAACCAGAGGCTCAAATTTCTCCCGAAGGCGCCAGTCATCGCGGGTATAGGGAATGCCATCAATGGTTTCGCTGGCGAAGGCCAAGCCCCAACTTTTATTGGGATTGTGAGGAATGGTTAGGAATTCACAGTCCGTTCCGCAGGTCACATCCAGCTGTTTCCAGAGATCGATTTCGGAGTCTGCGTCGTAGGCTGATACGGCATAGTCGGGCGTGACACTCGTGCGAAAGATAACGTTACGGTGGTGCTTACCGCGGTCGACCATGGCGGGGGAGTACTCATACGCTGCAAAAGTAGTGAACACTCCGGGTTCGTTGTGTCGTTCTGCAGCGGCCTTGATCGCCTCCCACGTATCAAGGTGATACTGCCGCTCTACGGCTCTGTCATTGCCGAAGTAGCGGAGATTTTCAACCAACGGCCGATTTTCCATATTGGCTCGTAGCTCGAGAAATGAGAGAAGTGTGGGGTTGTTGATGAGTTCACAGTCCTCTGCGATTTCGGGAGTCGCGGGCTCCGAGCACGCCACGACCCGCCCAAAGCCCTCGGCGTGGTCCGTGACCGCGGCAAAGTCCAATGGCCGGGTAAGTTCGATGACCTCACCGGTCTCAATGGGGGCAGACTCTCCCTTGGCAAACCGATAGGTCGCATCAAGATCACGTCGGTTGCCAAAGAGGTAGGCATCGGCAGACAGACTCGAGTGAATGTGTAGGTCTCCAAAGTAAATGTTGTTAAGGGGGTTTGCCGGCTGAATTGACCGCGGGCTCTGCGCGGGTTTGTATAAGGCGTTTTCGTCTTGTGCCGCGACCTCAGCACGAATTGCCGCGCGCTCTTCAGCAGTCGTAGGTATAAATTTGAGGTTGGTCATCAAGTAGTCGTAAGCAAACCACCCACAAAGCAGGACCACGGGGGTTGCAAGAAGTAGGGTCTTTTTGACGGTCGACATCAATGTTCGCTCCTCTGTTTTTATTCTGGTGACCTACCGAGTATCGCTATTTCCTCATGCTCGGCGTTCGCCAACAAGCCATTTCGTTACGCTGTTTCTGCGTCTGCACAGCTATATCTTATGACAAACATCGAGCGATGCGTGATTCGGTTCCTCCTTTGAGTAAATGACAATGCGCTGACGACTTCGAGCGCTTTGGTTTTTCGACACTCTGGCCTAAGGTGCTCAAATAAAAGCAGCCTAGCGTGACCCATTCAGCCACTCACGATTGACAAGAGTTGATCAGGAGCAGTTACTCAGCCTATGAAGCGTAAAGTGAAACCAAACCTTACCCGACGTGATTTCATGAATGGCCTCGCCTTGGGTGCGGCGGGACTCCATCTGTCGCCGCTCGAGGCTTTGGCGCAAGGTTTGATTCCGTCTCACTCACTGGGTCCCGATTACTATCCACCCGCGCTCACCGGTATTCGGGGCAGTGTCGATGGCACCTATGAAGTGGCTCACGCACTGGCACGCGAGGGCAGGGCGTTTAGTCTGCCCAAAGAGCAAACAGAGACGACTTATGACCTCGTGGTGGTTGGGGGAGGTATCTCCGGACTTTCGGCCGCGAAGTTCTTTCGAGATCGTCACGGAAGCGACAGCAGGATCCTCGTGCTGGATAACCACGATGACTTCGGCGGGCATGCACGTCGTAACGAGCTCTCGGTCGATGGCGAAACGCTCATTGGCTACGGTGGAAGTCAGGCGATTGATACACCCTCCGCCTACTCACCGGTGGCAAGCCAACTCCTGAGAGACCTCGGTATCTTCGTCGAGCGGTTTTATGACTATCACGACCAGTCGTTCTTCGAGGAGCGTGGTATGACCCGCGGCATCTATTTCGATGAGGCGACGTTTGGGAAACGTGCCATCACCGACAACCCCATTCAGGATTGGTGGGATCGCTGGGGTTTTCAACTGAATAACATCACCGGCGACATGCCGATCCCGAAAGGGGATCAAGAGGCCTTCGCCAGCCTATTAAAGGGCGGGAAGGATTATCTGAAAGGCCTCTCGAACCCAGAGCGCGAGGCGGTCCTGCGTGAAACGAGTTATCTCGATTTCCTCAAGACCTACGCCAATCAACCTGCGTCGGTAAGGCAGATCCTTCAAGATTCCTGGCTGCCCATGATGGGCGCGGGCTGGGAGGCTATTTCGGCCTGGGAAGCCATGATTTACTGGTTCCCGGGGACCGATGAAGTGGGGGTTAGACCCCCCGAGGGAAAGGAAGAGCCTTATATCTTTAAGTTTCCGGACGGCAACGCGAGCATTGCGCGCGCCCTGGTACGACACCTCATTCCCGATGTAATTCCCGGTAGCACGATGGAAGACCTGGTGACTGCTAAGGCGGACTACAGTCGACTCGATCGGTCAGGTAATCGCATTAAGATTCGTCTCAGCAGCACGGTGGTCAGGGCACAGCATACAGCCAACGGGCAATTCGTTGATGTCGCCTACGTCAATGGCGGTAAAAGCTACCGCGTGCGGGCAAAACACGCGGTCATGGCCTGCTACAACCAGATCATTCCGCACCTGTGTCCCGAGGCCAGTCAGGCGCAGATCGAGGCGATTGGACAGTCAACCAAGATCCCGTTTGTTTTGGGTACCTTCGCACTCCGAAACTGGCAGGCGTTCAAAGAGGCGGGGCATTTCATGTTCTATTCACCCGGCAATGTCTTGTTCAAGTATTTGCACCTGGACTACCCGGTAAGCATTGGCGATTACGAATACGCTCAAGAGACCGACAGACCTATTGTGGTCACGGCTTGGTACTCACCGACAGCGAGAGGCCTTCCCGCCATGGATCAGTATCGGGCAGGGCGCATGCAACTACTACAGATGTCCTATCAGGACTTTGAAGACGACATCATCAAACACTTTGATGGCATGCTCGGACCTTGCGGGTTTGATGTTGAACGCGATATGGCCGGCATCACACTCAACCGCTGGCCGCACGGCTATGCCTATGAATTCGAGGGGATTGGCATTAACCCTAGCTACAACCGCTATAACGGGCCGCACATTGCCGGGCGTGCGCAAATAGGGCGCATCAGCATTGCTAACTCGGACTCCGAGGCGCATGCCTATGTGGATGGTGCCATTGATGCGGCGGATCGGGCCGTTAACGAACAAATAAAAGTAGCCGGCGCGTGACAAGCGTAATGACAGCCACAGTCACACCACTACAGCGCAAGCAATGGATGAAAGCAAAAAAGGATAGAAGGATAAGAAGATGCAAGGAGCTAGGGTTGCCATACACAATAAGGGAGGTTTCTGGGTGAAGCTGGTGGCGTTGATGAGTCTGATTAGCCTCAGCGCTCTGGCGACTGCTGATACGGTGTACCCAGCCAAACTGTCGAGTACCGAGCTCGCAGGCTATGCCTTCAAAAACCCCAATACCATTGTGACTGAGACGCCGAGTGGCAAGATCCACGATCTTACTTCGCTCAAATCCTCTGACGGCAAGTTTGCCTCAGGCATGTATAGTGCCGGGAAATCCCGCTTCGACATTACCGAGCCCTACGGCGTCGACGAGTTCATGTTTTTCCTTGAAGGCAGTGTGACCTTGACTTCCGACGATGGTAGCCAACTCACCATTAACGCGGGTGAGGCGGTCACCATTCCAAAAGAATGGACGGGTGTCTGGGAAACCGAGGGGTATCGAAAGATCTGGGTGATTTATTCGGAGTCGGGCGAAGGGCTATAGCTTAGCTGTAAATCATGACTCCGAATGATTAGTTGGGAAGGCGCCTCAGGCGCCTTTTTTTGAGCGGCTCTAGCTACTCAATAAACCGCCTGCTCAAACTCGAGTAAGGTCTCGATGGCAACCCCGTCATAAAACGGCAACACCTGTGTGCCGAAGATGCCGTAGGTGCCGGCCTCTCGGTCTACCCAGTAGTAAGAGTTAAATAGCCCTGCCCAAGAGCCTGTGTTCGCTTTTCGCCCACCAGTTATGCCGTCCGTGTGGAGCAGTAATCCCAAACCAAACGTTGCCTTTTCACCAAAGCTCATATCGGCGGTATTGCTAAGCGTCGGCATTAAGGTTGCGAGCGCCGCTGGTTGAATGTCACCAATGTTGTTTTGGAACATACTGTTGACTGTTTCGGCTTTAAGCAGCGTTTTCTCGTCGAGCGATCCGCTCGGCTGACTGATGATCGTTGATACCGTGGCAGCCTTTCTGGCTTCCCGGGTTCCTTTTATGACTACTGGCAATAGTGAGTACGTTGACACCTTACCAGTAACGACCTTAAGCCAGTGCTTCGGTGAATGCTAGGCCATAGGGGTCAAGCGATTGCGTGGCGAGTCATGGTCCACGTGGTACGGTTGGGCCTGATTTCATCAGGATTGTCGTAAATGAGTACGAATAAAGTTGTGAGCACGGGCGAGTCAGATCTGCTGACCTTGATTGCGCAGATGTCACCTTCTCTGGATGATCAGGTATGGGCATTCGTGTCGGTGGGTGAGGTCTCAAGCGAGTATGTGGAGGAGCATGCGCTAGCGACGTTTAGGGAAACTGAAGGCACGACCCTGATTGTCCCATGGGTAAGAGCTGAGGAGTTTCATGTCTGCAGTGAGCCCATGGCTCGCATCACCCTCAACATTCACTCGAGCTTGGAGGCGGTGGGGCTTACTGCCGCGGTGTCACAAGCGCTTGCCTCTGAGGCGATTAGCGCCAACGTAGTAGCGGGTTTTTATCACGATCACATCTTTGTTCCGCAGACCGCGGGCGAGCGTGCGGTGGCTTGTTTGACACTGTTATCTGCAGCGGCAGAGGGCATTTGACGACGCTGCGAGCCACTTTTAATTGGCGGCACATGGAATGGTGTTCGGCACCAACTCGGTGCATGTCTCAACCCAACCTCACCAATTTGGGGCTTTTTGTCGAAATTTTATCAGCATGAGAAATCACAAGTCATTGTTTTAATTGATAATTTTTCTGTTGGTGCGCCCTTAGCTTGTCACATTTGCGCACAGCTATATACTGGCGCGTGCGAGATGTAACGCGGGCACGTTCGTGCCGGATAACTAAAGAAAATGTGCGGTCCATCCCCACGGAAGGATCTAGCGCATACACCATGAAAGGACGCTAAGATGATTAAGTCATTGTCTCGGAAGCCTGGGTTTGCATTGGCAGTCGCCGTCGCTACAGCAGCACCTGCGGTTTCAGCCCAGGAAGAGTTGGAAGAAGTCATCGTTACGGGATCCCGCATTCCGGTTGACTCTAACGCCATTTCTTCAGTTCCCATTCAG
Source organism: Halieaceae bacterium (assembly GCA_003523185.1). Taxonomy (GTDB): domain Bacteria; phylum Pseudomonadota; class Gammaproteobacteria; order Pseudomonadales; family Halieaceae; genus Luminiphilus. Next base: position 31,581 of record DPGN01000037.1, on the reverse strand, counting down.
TCTGTCACCGAAGAAGACATCCGCAACTCGGGTGAAATCAACATTGCCGATATCGTCGCTGATATCCCTGCACTTGTTTCCTCAACTACGGCCGAGAATTCATCGACAGGTGCCAACAGTTTGAATTTGCGTGGCTTGGGTTCCGCAAGGACACTTACTCTCGTCAATGGACGTAGGCACGTCGCTGGATTCAGAGGCAGCCAGGCAGTTGATGTGGGAACGATTCCGCGCGCCTTGGTCAAGAGCGTTGAGGTCACCACGGGTGGTGCATCAGCGGTCTATGGGGCGGATGCGGTCACTGGCGTGGTCAACTTTATTTTAAGAGACGACTTCGAGGGGTTGCAGATTGATATGTCAGCGGGTCGACCCGAGGCGGGCGCTGGTGAAACAACCATTTTGGATCTCTCGTGGGGTACTAACTTCGCAGGCGGCCGTGGTAACGCCGTGGTGACTTTTTCAGCTGAGACCGATGCCGGAATTACAGCGGGTCAGCGGTCTTGGTCGCGCGATAACGGTATCTCGACCACACTCCCTAACCCCGATCCAAATGGTCCACCGCGTGCCGTAGTAGATGATCCGCGGTTCTGGTTGACGTCTCAAGAAGGTTCGATCGCACCGGGTTTGGACTTTGATTGGGACATCGATTACCCAACTCGTCAGCTGACCTACGTTGATATCAACGGTAACGGTATCCCGGATTGTCAGGAATCTGAGGGTGGTCGCGAAGGTTTCTACGCGGGGTGTTGGTTGACAAACCCGGATGGCACTGTCCGGGTCAACCAGGATGGAACAATCATCGATGGTCTCTACAGTACGGGCGGGGACGGAGGGCGCATTACCTTCAATCGCGACTCGTTATATCCAAAGACAGACCGACAGGTTGTTAACTTCAATCTAAATTACGAATTTTCGGATACCCTACGCGGGTTCTTAGAAACCAAATACGTGAAGGCAGAAAGCGAGACTTTCTCGGAGATTGACGGTTTCTTTGACACGCTAGAAATTACCCAAGACAACGCCTTTGTGCCAGTGGAGCTCCAGGGCCTGTTTGATCTTGTAGATGCTGCTCAAGGCTATCCCTACCTGGTCTTCACGAAGGACCCACTCGATTGGAGCGATAATGATCCATCGGAATACACGCGCGAAACGACTCGTATTGTCGCCGGGGTAGAGTGGCAAGTTGCGGACGATCACCAAATCGAGTTTTCGGTGAACCATGGTACTTTCACGACTGAATCCAAATCGACAACGATCATGCTGGATAGATTTTATGCAGCTATGGATTCAATAATAGATGAAAACGGCAACGCAGTATGTCGTTCTGATGTTGAAGGTGCGGCGTTCTATCCGGTCGACTACTTCGGCGCGTCGAATTTCTTCACTGAAACAGGCGGTTACTCCAGCAACCAGTACTACACGTTCACACCGGGGGACGGTCAATGCCAGCCTCTGAACCCATTTGGAACCTACGCAGCGAGTCCGGAGGCACAGGACTTCATCAGTACCCAAGTAAAAAGTGAATTGGAGATCGAGCAGTTGGTTCTCAACATGACTGCGGTCGGGTCGTTCGATGTTGCCTCATCACTCCTTGATGGGCCTTTGGGCTACGCGGCTGGTGTCGAGTATCGTGATGAGTCGAGTGATGATCGCTTGGATCCTCTGTTGCTGGGTATTCTCCCTGAGGGGACGTCGTACACGGCGGGAGCTAATGTCAATGATGTATCACCGTGGCTCTATGACCTGACGTCTTTCGATAACACTGAGCGGTTGAATACCAGCGGAAGTTACGACGTGACAGACGTTTTTGCCGAGGTTCGCCTTCCCATTATGATTGATCGTGCATGGGCGAAAGAGCTCACCGTCGATGCGGCTGTTCGTGTGGCCGACTACTCTACATTGGGATCGGCAACGACTTGGAAGCTGGGCGCTACCTGGGCCCCCAATGATCAAATCCGGCTTCGTGCGACAAGCTCTGAAGCTGTCAGAGCGCCCAATATTTCAGAACTCTTCGATCCTTTGCTGGCTTTCCCAATTGGCAAGAGTGTGGATCCGTGTGACCGAGATGAAATTGGAGCGGGCTCTGATGCCAGAGAGGCAAACTGCATCGCTGCGCTGACCGCCCTGGGTGTGTCGGATGAAACCATTTTCCAGGTGGATCCGCAGCGTCCAGAGTGCGATGGCTCCATCTACTGCTGGAGGAACCCTCTTTCAGCGCGGTTCTACGGCCGCTCGGGTGGTGATCCAAACCTGGTTGAAGAAACAGCCGACACACAAACCATTGGGCTTGTCTTAACACCCGCCATCCTTGATGGATTGGTGATTACGGTCGACTACTGGGATGTGACCATCGAAGATGCCATCTCTGCGGTGGGTGCTCGCGATATCTTGAACGGGTGTTACGACTCGAATAGCTACCCAAATTTGGACTTCTGTGACTCCTTTGAGCGACGTGCAGATGGTGGTCTATCCGATCTGACCACACAAACCATAAACTACGCCAAGTTGGAGGCTGACGGTATCGACGTATCAGTTGCCTATGGCTTTGATATTGGCGAAACAGCTGTAAACCTCCGAATGGCAGGGTCGAAGCAGGATGCACTTAACCGCTTCTTCAACCCATTGGATGCAAGCGATGTGAATCCAGGTGTGATGGAGATTGGTGTGCCCAAGGAGACCGCGACCTTCAATATAGGGTTAGATAGAGGCAGTCTTTCTGTAGGCGTGCAAGCGGTCTACCAGAGTAAGCAAGCGGTCGATTCTATTGAGCGGGTATTGGGCCTATATGGCAGTCAGGCACTATACGGCGACGATGGGTTCTTCTCTTCTATGGTGGTTACTGACATCAACGGTCGCTACCAGTTGAATGAGTCTGCGTCGTTGTTCGCTGCAGTGAACAACGTGACAGATGAGACGCCGTATTCGACGCAAACCGCATGGCCGGTCGGTCCACGCGGTCGTACCTTTGTTCTGGGCTTCTCTTACTCAATGTAAGAACTGCCCAATCGGTCAAGAGCCCGCAGCGAAAACTGCGGGCTTTTCTTTGCCCGAAACATCGCATACTTGAACTTTTTAGTCTCAAAAAGGAATGCACATCTTCAGCTTTGGTGTTGCCTCACGGGGCGGCGAAACGCATGATGCTACGCAGGTAGTTCATATACCCATTAACTGGTTTCTTTGGGTTAGATCTGGCGTCAGAAACGCTTGGATGACCGGCATTTGAGTCAGTTGTTGGCGAGGTTCCATCGAACCTGCGTACATGACGGCCACCCTAATGAGATAGAGCAACCATGAGCAGTCTTCCCGAGCACGATGAATTTTCGACTCACGCAGTCCCAACCGATGCGCGTGTAGCGGCCTTCCGAGTGGCTGCCGTGGCGTCGATGGTGTCGTTCTCGCTCCCCACATTCATCGCGGGCATTGAAGTGTCGAGTGGAGTGGGCCCAGATCTTACCTTGGCGGCTATATTGGGCGGCGCCGTGGTGATTTTTCTGATCGGCTGGCTGATGGGTTCAATTGGCGCACGAACTGGCTTTAACTCATACCTATTGGTTCGACTGGCCTTTGGAGATGCTGGCGCTCGCGTTGTGAATCTCGCGTTCTCCATTTCCTTATTGGGCTGGTTTGGTATCAACCTCAATCTCTTTGGGCTTGCCATTGCGGGTCTTTCTAACGAGCTATTTGGCATCATTCCGCCGGAGTTATTGGTGACCATTGTGGCAAGTCTCTTGATTACCGTGACGACCATCATTGGGTTTCGGGCGATCAATCTGGTCTCAACGCTGATGATTCCAGTACTGGCCTTCGTCGCTATGGCTCTATTGGTCACAGCGACCAGCCAAGCAGCACCCGTAGTTTCAGCGTCTCAGGGTGAGATGAGCCTCGGTGTGGGCATTTCGGCCATTGTCGGCTCTATTGTGATTGGCTCCATCATCATGCCCGACATAACACGCTTTTTGCGCACCTCCGGCGGGGCGTTGCTGACCAGTGGGACCAGTTACATGATCGCGCAGCCCTTTGTGATGTGGGTGGCTGCGAGCGCAGCGATGGTTCTGGGCACCGAAGACATCATTAGCATCATGCTCACCCTGGGTTTAGGTCTTGGGGCCTTCATTATCATTATCGCGGGCTCTTGGGTGCTCAATGCACTCAATCTTTACAGTGCTGTTTTGGGCGTAACCGCGTCGTTTCCCCGTTTATCGGCGCGCAACATCACGGTTGTTTTGGGGGTCATTGGTGTGACGGCCGGTCTCATGAACATTCTCGATAGTTTTGTGACCTTTCTTTTCTATTTGTCGGTCGTTTTTATTCCCGTTGCCGGCGTCATTATTGTTGATCACTTCATCGCTCGGCCTGAGGCTTATCGGGTCACTGAGGTCGCAGATAATCAGCCGCTTAATCGGTGGGGTTTGCTTGCGTGGTTCATGGGCGCTTCAATTGCACTTGCTGCATCCGAGGGCTTCATTGGCAGTGTGACCCGTGTTGCCGCGCTGGATGCCATGTTAACGACGGCGGTGCTCTACTGGATCGCTGCACGGCTCGGTTGGGTGCGTCAGTAACATGCGCATTGGCTTAGACGTTGGTGGCACCCATACCGACGCTGTCCTGATGGATGGCAGTGGGGTCATTGCTCGGGTAAAGGCAACGACCACCGAGGACGTCGCCTCCGGCATTGAAGCAGCTCTGGCGAGTGTCCTAGATAGGCAGAGCCCTGCAGCCATCGATCTCCTGACGATCGGGACAACGCAATTCACCAATGCAGTGGTGGAGCGAAAGCAGCTGTCGCGCGTTGCGGCAGTCCGCGTGTGCTTGCCGGCGGGCCGTGGGCTTATGCCGCGTGCCGACTGGCCTCAGGATCTCGCGGAGGCTACCGATGGCGGTAGCTACTTGATTCACGGCGGACACCTCTATGACGGACGCCCCCTGTCTGAGCTGCAGGAGCGGGAGCTCACTGAGCTCACCCAAACACTGTCCAATACACAGCCTGCGGCGGTGGTTGTTTCCTGTGCCTTCTCGCCCACCCAGCCTGAGCAAGAAGATCGATTAGTAGCGCGCTTGGCTGATTCACTACCTGGTATCACAGTCTTCCCGTCGCACGTGATGGGTGGGCTGGGTCTGATCGAGCGAGAGAATGCGAGCATTTTGAATGCCTCACTTCTGGACTTCGCTGACCGCGTCGCGAACGCATTGGTCGAATCCAGTAAAAAGCTAGGACTGCAGTGCCCTGTTTATGTCAGCCAGAACGATGGAACCCTGATTGATCTGGAGCGCGTCCGGCAATTCCCAGCACTGACGTTTGCTTCCGGACCCACGAATTCCATTCGCGGTGCGTGGGCGCTGACGGGGCTAGCTGACGCCATTGTTATTGATGTGGGTGGCACCACGTCGGATATTGGTGTTCTCAAGAACGGTTTTCCTCGTCAGTCCAACCTTGTGATCGATGTGGGAGGTGCGCGTACGAACTTTCGCATGCCTGATGTCATTGCCATTGGACTGGGCGGTGGCAGTTTGATTGGCCCTCACGGCGAAAGTTGTGGACCTCAGTCGGTTGCCCGTGAGCTACGTCAGAAGGCGCTGTGTTTTGGCGGGTCCGCAATGACTCTTACGGATGTGGCTGTCTCACAAGGCCGGCTTTCGATCTCCGATGCATCGCGCTCCAAGCTGGTGGAAGCAAAGGTGTGTGAGGCGGTTGATTCATTGATTGTGGAGAGACTGGCAGCAACGGTTGACTTGATGAAGCCCGGTGGGGCCGTCTTGCCCGTGATCCTCGTTGGCGGCGGAGCGCCGCTCATACCGGGCAACACATTAGCGGGTTGTCCCATTGTGCGTCCTGATAATGCGGATGTCGCGAATGCCATTGGTGCTTCCATCGCTCAGGTGAGTGGAGAAGCCGAGGGCATGCGGGTCGCTGGTGCTGACAGTCGTGAGATCGTTATTGAGAACCTTACTGCAATAGCATCCGAAAAAGCACTGGCCGCAGGAGCCGATTCGGCGACGATCAACATCGTAAACGTTGAAGAAGTCGATATTCCCTACATGGCGACGGATACCTCGCGCATACGCGTGAGCGTTGTAGGTGATCTCGCGAGTCGTGGGGTTCTTGATTCATGAATTGTGCCTTATGAAAATCACTGCCTCCGATATTGATGATCTTGCCCTCGGTGCTGTTTTCCTTGCGACGGGTGGCGGCGGTGACCCGTATTTGCCGACCCTGATAGCCAAAGAGACCCTGGCGCAAACGGGGGGCGTGACGCTGATTGATCCAGAGTCACTCGACGATGACGCCTTCGTTGTTCCTGTGGGCGGCGTCGGTGCTCCCACTGTCTCGCTCGAGCTGTTGCCATCGGTGGATGAGGCATCACAAGTCCTCGATCGCTATGAGGAGCTCGTTGGTGGTCCTATTGCTGCCGTTGCGTCCTTCGAAATAGGTGGGGGTAACTCGCTGATGCCGCTGATGGCGGCCGCGGTGCGCGGATTACCCGTCGTGGATGGTGATGGCATGGGTCGAGCTTTTCCCGAGGCGCAGATGATGAGCTACGCCATTGCCGGTGTGAAACCGACACCGGCGCTAGCGATGGATTACGCGGGCAATACGGCGGTGTTCGAAACGTCTGACACCACGACTTACGAGCACCACATTCGAGCTTTTGCCGCCGCGGCAGGTGGGATGATTACGGTTGCTGAGCACCCCATGTCTGGCGCACAAATCAAGGCGTCGGTCATTCCTGCAACGGTCAGTTTCTCGCTTAAGTTGGGTCGATTACTTAGAGAGCAGCGCGGTCCGATTGACGATGTTTTGCCCGAACTGCGAACGCTCTTCGCTGACTCTGTCTATGGGAGCGTTCATAAGATATTCGCGGGAAAGGTCTCGTCGAAAAGCACGCGTACAGTGGGCGGTTATGACGTGGGTGATCTATCGATTGAAGATTTTGATGATCCTCAACTTGTCTGTTCGATCACCATCAAGAACGAATACTTGGTGGCAACCGTGGAAGATCGACCACTTGCCATGGTGCCTGACCTGATCATTGTTGTGGATGCAGAGACATCGACACCTATCAATGCGGAGCGCTTGCATTACGGTCAGCGCGTGGCGGTTATTGCCGTCGGAGCGCCAGCGTTTTATCAAACAGCCGAAGCACTGGCTGCCACCGAACCACGTTGTTTTGGTATTGATCTAGCCTATGAGGCGCTCGATACGTTGGTGAGCGACTCAGTCTAGCTCTGAGTGGGTAACGCGGTTTCTTCTGGCTCGGCGGTTGATTCGGCATCGTCGCGCAACAAGGACAGGAAGTCCTCGAGAATGACGTAAAGCGCCGGTATCAACACCAGTGTAACCGCCGTAGAGAACACGACACCAAAGCCTAGAGATACTGCCAGAGGCACAAACGGCGCGGTATCAAAGTCACGAGTGACCATGAGCGGCATCAAGCCCATGAACGTGGTGACCGATGTGAGGAAAATAGGCCGGAAGCGGGACATGCCCGAGTCAATGACGGCCTCCCTGAGCTCCATGTCATGAAGTCGTCGATTCCGGTTAATAAAGTCGACGAGAACCAAGCTGGAGTTAATGACAACGCCGGCGAGTGCGATCATTCCCAGCAGCGAGAAGAACACCAGATCATAATTCATGATCTGGTGCCCGAGAATGGCGCCAATGAAACCAAACGGGATGCTGGCCATGACCACGAGTGGCTGCAAGTAGGATTTCAGTGGGATTGCAAGCAGGGTGTAGATGACCATTAGTGCGACTAGACTGGCACTCACCAAACCACTCAGGGCTCTGGTTCGCTCCTCGGCTTCTCCCGCCTGCGATACAGTGACGCCCGGGAAATCTTCCATCAACTTGGGAACGTGTTTTCTGAATATCTCAACGAGAATAGTCTCGGGTGGTATAACATCTCGGTCCGCAGACGCAATCACGTTAATGGTTCGCTGCCCATCTGTTCGATTGATAGTTGAGTTGCCAAGCGTAGGCGTAATTTCGGCGACCGATAAGGCCGGGACCTCGGTCCCATCAGGCAGGCGTATGGTCATCGTCTCCAAACTGGCAAGCGAACGGCGATCGTCCTGAGGGAAGCGCACCATGACTCGGACATCATCACGGCCCCGCTGCACGCGTTGCGCCTCGCGTCCATAAAACGCATCTCGGACCTGATTTCCGAGATCCGCCTGAGTCAGTCCCAGCGCCTCAGCTTCGGGAAGCACCTCCAAGGCGAGTTCCCGTTTGCCGGAGCGGTAACTGTTACTGATGTCGTAAAGTCCACCGTAACTGGCGAGGGTGTCAGTCAAGTCGTTGGCAGCGCGTCCGAGCTGCTCGATATCTCGGCCTCGAAGTTCAAGATCGATATCCGCACCCATGGAGACGGCATCCGCTGAGAAGCTAAGCTCAACGACATCGGGAATCGGGGGGGTTAGGTCCCGCCAGAGATTCACCACTTCTTGAGGCGTCATACCGCCGCGCTCGCGGTAGGGAACAAGGTTCAAAGAGACTTCGGCAACGTTAGAGCCTATGGCACCGACCATCACAATCGCGCCCTGTGTAATGCTGACGCCAACCGAGGAAAGCTCGTTTTTGAAAGCCGACTTGCCGTCCTCACGCTCGGCATCAACTCTTCGTCGGGTCTCGGCCGCAGAGGCTTGAATCTTCGCAATGACGGCTTGCGTGCCTGCCAGTGGATAGCCCTCGGGCATGACCACGCGTGCGACCACATTGTTTCCCGCAACGGCAGGGAAGAACTGGAAAACGACGCGACCACTTGCCATCAAACCACCCATGACGATCATCATCGCGAGGGCAATAGATAAGGTTGTGTAGCGGTTGTCGATGCCCCATTCAATCCATCGTTTGTAGCGGTGTGTCGCAAAATGCTCCAAGGAACCTGCAATTCGGTCTTGAAACACTTCCCACCGTTGACCAAACCCAGATTGGCGCCGCGTATTGCTTCGGTGGGCTAGGTGGGACGGCAAGATCAGCTGCGATTCCACGATACTGAAGATCAGGCATAGTACAACCGTTGCGCCAATCGAATAAAAGAATTGCCCTAGATTAGTATCAACATTCAGCAGCGGCATGAATGCCGCAATGGTCGTCAGAACGCCAAAGAAGACGGGGACTGCAACCTCGCTTGTGCCTTCGATAGCGGCTGAACGCGGGTCGAGCCCACCTTGCTCTTTCGTATAGATCCGTTCGCCGACCACGATGGCATCATCAACAACGACGCCTAGCGATAGCAGCAGGCCCATCAGGGAGAGTGTGCTGATGCTCAAATCTGCACTCGGGAAAAAGGCGAGGGCGCCAAAGATAGCGACGGGAATACCTGCGCTCACCCACAAGGCTAAACGCACCCGGAGAAAAAGCGACAAACTGATGATCACTAGCAGTAGCCCGCCAAAGGCGTTATTGATCATGGTTCCAAGTCGCCCGACAAGCTCATCGGCCTCGTTGCTCCACATCGTGAAGTGGATGCCCTCGGGTAGCTCTCGTTCTTTACTCTCGACGTAGGCGACAACGGCTTCTGAAATTTCAATGGCATCGTCGCTGCCAATACGTGAGATTTGGATCATCATGGCTTGCTCGCCATTAAATTCGCCGTATTGGTCAACATCTTCAAAGCCATCGACGATGGTTGCGATATCTCTGAGCAGTAGACGACCGCCACCGGGCTCTCTCGCTACGACAACGTTTTCCAGCTCTTCTCCCGAGTACCGCTGACCGGTGCCTCGCAGGCGAATCTCGCCAGCATCGGCTTTTACTGATCCACCGGGTATATCAATGCTTGAACTTCGAATGGCATGCGCGACTTGGTCCAATGTCAGCTGGTGCCTGCGTAATGTAGCTTCAGATATCTCGACGGAGATTTCATCCGCACGCATGTATAGCGTCTCGACAAGGCTGACTTCGGGAAGCTCGAGCAGATCCTTCCGGATCGACTCGGTGATGTTTTTCAGAGAACGCTCGTCGGTATCACCGTGCACCGCAATCTGAGCCACGAGGCTACGCATGGTGACCTGTGAAACAATGGGGCGCTCCGTATTCGCGGGGAAGGTTGAGATGGCGTTGACCTGCGCTTTGATGTCATCAAGCGCTTTGGCTTGGTCAGCGTCCATCTCCAATTCAACGGCGACACTGCATTGACCTTCCGCAGCTGTTGTTTTGACCTTGACGATGTTTTCAATGCCATCGATGGACTCTTCAATGCGCGTACAGACGCCGGTTTCTACCTCGGCCGGCGCCGCACCCAAGTAGGGGACGGTAACCATCACGACGGGTGATTCTACGTTTGGAAATGCCTCTTTGCGTACATCGTTGAGCGCGAGTAACCCCGAGCCAATCAGGATGAACATCAACAGATTGGCGGCAACGGGATTATCGACAAACCAGGCTATGAGCTTTGGCATTGGCGGGCCTCAGTCGATCACTGTGACGGGCATACCCTCAACCACAAACTGTAGTGGGGAGATGCTGATGCGTTCTCCCGAGGCAAGCCCCTCGGAAATGAGCACATCGCTATCGGAGAGCTTGAATATGGTCACGTCGCGAAAATGAAGCTGATTACCATCGTCGATCACCATCACCGAGTTATCGGGTCGCAGCGCGGTCCGCGGTACAGAGACCAAATTATCAACGGTCCGACCTGTTATGACGGCGTCAACGAAGAGTCCTACCGGTAATCGGACGCCGTTAGTGTTGAGTGTCTCGGTCACTTCTACGATGACATGCAGAAACCGGCTTTTTGTTGAGATATCGCCTTCGGTCCGAAGCAATTTAGCCGACCAGGCCTGTGTATCTCCGGCATAGTCGGCAGTCAGCATCACATCAGCGGGTTCCTCACCAGCCAGTCCGGTTTGCGCGTAGCTTGGGTCCAGGTAGGCAAGTTGAGCATCTGCCAGAGGTAGCCGAACTTGGAGCCGATCGGTGTCATACAAGGTCGCAATCATGGCGCCCTTTGATAAGAACTGGCCAATATCCACGTTCTCAGCACGGACACGTCCATTGAAGGGTGCTGTAAATACCGTCCGCTCAAGGTCGACGCGGGCCCGTTTCACTGCGGCAGATGCATCAGCCAAAGCGGCATTCGCAACGGCTAATAATCGCTCGGCGCTTTGTAGTTGTGCAATGCTCGCTAACTCTTCACCGTACAGTGATTTAATACGCCCAGTTTCTTCAGCGGCGTAGCGTTGCTCTGCTTGCGCTCGGGACAGTGCGGCTTGGGATCGCGCTAGTGCAATTTCATAGTCTCGCGGATCAAGCTTTAGCAGAACATCGCCTTTGCTAAAGTCCCCGCCGGCGACAAGGCCGGAAGAGAGTTCAATGACTTCACCCGCCACTTGCGCCACCAGTTTAGTCTCAACGCTGGGCTGAACGTTTCCCTCAGAGCTGACGCTAAGTTGCATGGGAGCGAGGTTGATATCGAGTGCGCGCACCGCGACAGGGACCGGCTCTTTTACGGTTGTTTTTAGTGTCGGCTGGTTATTCACCAGGACAACAAAAATCACAGCAGAGAAGGCCAGTATTAATAGCGGTACGAGTAACCTTTTTATCGCTGACGGTTTGCCAGACGTGCCCTCGTTCATAGTAGATCCCAGTTGATAAATGCGAGTTTCTGCGCCCCGCTAGTGGTGCCCAGCATTATACGGGTTTACGCACGAAACCCATCTCGTCCGTGTGAATGATGGTAATTATGTCTAACAGAGAAGCCATTTACTTGAAAAACACACGAGTAGGCTCAATCCGAAGGGTTGATCCCTCGCACCCTACATAGCCTGACCCAGCGGTGTCTTTAATACCGTCTCTTAATCAGTCATCAGCGTGTCATTATGCGCCAAAACCGCTTAATGAGTGCTTTATTCAGATAGGTAGGCCGTCATCAATCGCATGATCGCGCTCGGCGGGCGTCTGCACACCGGGTACATGGTAGATGCCGTTGACGGTTTCCTGAGTTGCCTGAATGTCATCTCGAGCCGCATAGAACTGGCTGTACCATTTGCGACCTTTTAAGAAGGGACCCTCAGTTTTCATGGCCATGGGTTTGAGCGCAGGCGTCTTGTTCTGCCAGATTTCAAAGTCTTTGGAGAATGCCTCTAAAGCGCCGGCCTGAATGGCTTTCGCCATCTCTTTGTCTTCCGGCGTGATCGTGCCTGTGGCTGATTTCACTAAGCAGCCATGCCATGCCTTGATCTTGCCATCGCCGACGGGTGTGTTCGCAATCATTTCGAACTGTGTGGCATCCCCCCAGACCTGCTTCGACAGGAGAACACCAGGCCCTGTGTACCAAGTGGTCGTGTACAGCATAGCGCCACCATAAAGCGTCATAGCGCCGCCTTGGCGTTGGATAAGAACATGGTCACGCATCTCGTTTTCAAAGTACTCGCAGGGCGCACCGTGTGTTGGGCCCAGGTGCCGGTTGTCGCACATGTTATCGAGCACTTCCTGGGGATGGATCTCAAGCTCGGGCAGGTGATCGAGATCCCAGTGAACCCAGCCACCTTCATCCCATTGCTCGAGATAGGGCGGTGGATAGTCAGGATCTGCACCGTCCTCATCGAACCACATCATGATGCAGCCCATATTGTCGACAACAGGATAGGAGCGAATCGATGCCGACTTAGGGCAGGGGCCATCGTGGTAGGGTATGTCATCCACGTGTCCTTCGGAATTGTAGCGCCAGCCATGGTAGGGGCAGCGGATCGAGTCTCCTTCGACATGCTTGCCACCGACTTCAGCAACAATAAGCATCGCACTGGTGTTCTTAGCGAGGTGCGTACCCATGTGCTTGCAGTAAGCATCGAGCATCACCGGATTACCGCTTTCCCCACGATACAACGCGAAGTCGCGACCGAAGAAGGTCACGCCAATCGGGCCGTTATCAATTTCCCGGCTCTCGGCGACGATAAACCAGCCTCGAGGGTAGGTGTTCGGTCCCAAACCATAATCTGCTGCTTGTGCCACGATATTTCTCCTGTCGTGTTGCTCTGCCACTACGCTGGCGGCGGCTTGTCATGACGTTAAACTAGGTTAATTGGAATCTTGGGTCAAAATGCACAGGCTGCGTTCTCTAGACAAAAAGGACGATGACAGCGAAGTGTCCGAGATCGAGCATACTCGGCCTATACCAAAGACCCCAGATAGACCGAGGAGTATTCGTTGAGCCAGCCAGAAAGCCATCCTTTGAGCAAGGAAGCGCTAGCCGAGTTTCGTGCTGATGTTGCCAATTGGCTGGAAGCGAACTGTCCGCTCTCGCAGCGACAGCCGATTGTGCGCGAAGAGCAAATTTGGGGCGGGCGACGACGAGTATTCCCAAGTTCGGACGCTCAGCAGTGGTTTGAGGCCTGTCGGGATAGAGGTTTCACTGCGCCAGAGTGGCCTGTCGAATATGGCGGCGCCGGGCTTGACCCCGAGGAAGCCAAAGTTCTCAAGCAGGAGATGACACGCCTGGGCTGTCGTCCGCCGCTTTATTGTCAGGGGCTTTGGATGTTGGGCCCCGCACTTTTGGTCTACGGAAATGAGGCCCAAAAGCGAGAGCATCTGACAGCCATTTGTCGTGGCGAAATCCGTTGGGCACAAGGCTATTCCGAGCCGTCAGCAGGCTCGGATCTGGCTAATTTGAAGACCAAAGCCGAGGACTGCGGCGATCATTTTTTAGTTAATGGGACAAAGATTTGGACAACCAAGGCGGATGAGGCGGACTGGATCTTCTGTCTTGTTCGCACCAGCGATGTGACCCCGAAACAGGCGGGTATTAGCTTTTTACTCATTGATATGGCTACTGAGGGTGTCTCGACATCGCCCATCCCATTAATCAGTGGCGAGTCCGAGTTCTGCCAGACGTTTTTCGACAATGTGAAAGTGCCCAAAACCAATCTTGTGGGCGAGTTAAACGGTGGGTGGGCTGTTGCGAAAGAGCTTCTCAAACACGAGCGAAAAATGATGTCTGCATTCGAAGGCATGCTCGAGAAGCCCGCGATGGAGCTTCTTGAGCTCGCTGATTATGCGGTCGGCTCCGATGCCCAGGGGAGACTTAACGATGCCGAATTACGCAGCGATATGAGTCGGCATCTTATGCGCGAGGCCGCGCTGGGCCAGCTCGGTGAGCGCATTTATTGGCAGGGCAAAGCCAAGCAGGTCGACCCACGGTTGCCGCTGCTAATGAAACATTTAGGAACCTCCGAGGCGCAAGCCAAGGATGAGTTGATACTCAGAGCTCTGGGGGATGAGGGCCTGTCTATGGAAGACCCCAATGTCTCTCCGGGGCTGCGCAAAATGGTAAAGCAGTGGGCATTTAACAAGTCGCTCACGATTGCCGGCGGAACTAGCGAGGTGCAACTGAACATCATTGCTAAGCGTGCACTCGGCATGCCATCGGGGGAGGGTAAGTCATGATCCTCAACGAAGAGCAAGCCTTGCTACGCGAGACAGTCGCGCAATTTTTTAACGAAAAGGCGCCGATCAGTGAGCTGAGAAGTCTAGCAGGAGCCAGTGACGAGCAGGGTTACGATCTTCAGCTTTGGTCCGAGATGGTGGAATTGGGTTTTCCCGGTATTACGGTGCCAGAGGTTTATGACGGACTTGAGTTTGGTTGGATGGGCTTGGGTACGATTGCGCAGGAGGCAGGGCGGTGTTTGGTTGCGAGTCCCTTGCTGTCGTCAGTGGTACTGTCGCAAAACCTCCTCTTGAACTGTGGATCAGACGCGCAGATAACGACCTACCTTCCTTCTCTTATGTCGGGAGAGGCCACCGCCACTGTGGCGCTAGACGAGGGGCGATTTTTTAACCCCGATGCCGTTGCGATGTCAGATGCGTCGGGCACATTGAACGGACAAAAAGATCGGGTGTTAGACGCAGGTCAGAGCGCTTACATCTTTTGCATTGCTGAGCAAGCGTCAGGAGAACGCGGCGTCGCCCTGGTTGAGTCATCCGCTGAGGGTGTGTCGATCGAGTCGCGACGCACAATGGATCTTCATAGCTCGGCTTCGATTCGACTCGACGGCGTGCCTGCAGCGGACATCGTCTGGTTGACAGGTTATGACGTTGCGAGTGGTATTCAGAAAACCATTGACCAAGCCACCATCGCGCTTTCAGCAGAGATGATGGGGAGTGCGAGAGAGGTATTAGAGCGAACCGTAGCCTACCTCGGCGAGCGTGAACAGTTCGATGTGAAGTTAGGGACGTTCCAAGCCTTGCAGCATCGGTGTGCGCACATGTACTGCGAGCTCGAGCTGGCAGAAAGCGCAGTCTCCGCGGCACTGACGGCCTTGGATCACGCTGCGCCCAATATCGGGCTGTTGGCCAGCAGTGCCAAGGCCTTGGCGAATGACTGTTTTACGCTGATCAGCTCCGAGGCGGTGCAGCTTCATGGGGGTATGGGTGTGACGGAAGAGATGGACATTGGGCTCTTCTTAAAACGGTCGAGGGTTTGTAACCAGCTGTTGGGTTCGTCGAGCTATCACCGCGACCGCTATGCGCGACTCATCGGTTTTTAAGCCAAAAAAAAGGGGGTAGTTAGCCCCCTTTTTTACGCCGCTGGCTCGACGAGGAATTGGCTAAACCAACGTCGGAACTTGGCAAACGGACCGTCACCGTCACAGAGTAACGGCCGCTCAAAATACTGTTTTCGATCCCAAATGATTTGATCTTCGGCCATCTGCTGGCAAATGTTACCAATAATTGCCTGGCCGACCGTTTTTCCAAGAGTGTCTTGGGTCGCCCGCGGCTGAATGAAAGCGTACGTGGCGTAAGTTTTTTCTGGTCCCACTGGGGTGACATTGGCCAGTAATAGCGTGTCATAGATGCCGGTGAAGCGGACCACTGAAAGGCCTGCGCCTTGGCTGCGCGTCTCAATGGCACCGTCGACCACCCCCCGCGGTGTCGGCTGTCGGGTGATGAATTTGCCTTCCCTGATGTGCCCATCAAAAATCTGGAAGGCCGCTTCAGGCACCTCGTCGGTTCCATGCACGTAGTGGAAGTGCGCAGCGTCAACAGCGTTCTCGCCCATCTCTTGCATGTGCGTGTTGACTTCCCAGGTGTGGATGATCATATCGCCCCAGTCCGGGTGGTTCGCTGCCGCCTCTGGAATGACCTCTGGCTCCCAGGTGGGCGCCTCTTTGTTCGGGTGATACCAAACCAAAATCTGTTGATTAACCTCGCGTACTTGCCACGCTCCCAGAATTGACTCGCCTTTAGCAACCCGCGGAGGCAGGTTGTTGGCATAGGGAATATGCGTACATTGGCCTTCGCCATTCCAGCGCCAGCCGTGGAAGGGGCACTCAATACTATCGCCCACAATGCGCGGGCCTTTACCGGTCTGCTCGCGGATGCCGTAGCCAAGGTGTGCGCCCATGTGCGGGCAGAAGGCATCTACTACCTTCGCTTCACCACTCTCTGTTCGGAAGATCACCAGCTCCTGTCCGAAGTATTCAACAGGGATGGCGTCGCCAACCTCGATCTCATGCGAGTACAGGACCTGGAACCAGCCCATAGGCATTGGCAGTGGGCATCGAGTTGAGTCAGTAGCGATCATCATGGTCCGAGCATCCGCGCTGTGTTTCATCATTTAGCAGTATAACGGTTGCTTACCCACTGCCTAGATAGCTGTGCCGTGCAAATGGATTATGGCTCCCTCAAATGGATTAGGGGCAATTAGCGCAAGTCATCGCGTTTCTGTGATGACTCGATACACTGCGCTAACGAATACTGCTGTTGATAATAAAAGGAGCAGCGCGGTGTCGATAAAAACGACGATTCAAGAGCTGACAGCTGAAGGCGCTTTTTTTGAAGTGCGCGATATGCCTACAGCCCGTGGTGATCTACCGGGTTATGCGCATGCGCCGCAAACGCTGACCGAAATTATTCAAAATGCTCGTGGGCACGGAGATCTCGGGTTTATTGTCTCGGGCGATACGCGACTGACCTTTGCTGAGTTTTTTGCTCGCGCAGATTCGCTGCGTGCCTATCTTGAAGGCGAGGGGCTCACCGCTGGCGATCGCTTTGCCATCGCCATGCGCAATAACGCCGAGTGGTTGATTGGGTTCACCGCCGCGTTCCTAGCAGGCGCGACGGTGGTGCCGATTAACAGCTGGGGGCAAGCCGCAGAGCTCATCTTTGCGGTAGAGGACTGTGGTGCTTCTTGGCTTTTGTGTGACGATCAGCGAGCGGGGATGCTACAGGAGTCATTGCCAACGGACCGTCGACTCGTAGTCTACGATCGCGCCGAGCCGGGCACGGAACGCGGTGTCGATTTCTCGGATGCGCTAAGTAGTGCGACACCCACAGATGTTGAAATTCCTCCACCCGATCAGGTGTGTCTCATTCTCTACACCTCAGGCAGCACGGGGACGCCCAAGGGAGTGGTCCACTGCCAGCAGGCGCTGTCACAAGCGGTATTCAACATGATGTTTACGGGCATGCTGACCATGACCGTAGAGGGTGGGTTGCGTGAACTCCGTGGTGGTGCGACTCAGGAGAAAGCCCTGCTCAATGTACCGCTGTTCCACGCGACAGGACTGCTCGGTTCGTTTGTTTTGCCGCTCGTTACCGCCCAGGGGATTGTCATGATTTCCAAATGGGATGCGCAGGAGGCTCTGCGATTGATAGAAGCAGAGCGTGTCACGCTGTTTAGTAGTGTGCCGTCGCTGGTAAAGGACCTTTTGACCCAGCCCAATATCGGTGACTTTGATATTTCATCTTTGCATAGAGTCTCCTCAGGCGGCGCGGCGATGCCGTCCGATTTACCCGGCATCATTGAAGCGCGAATTGACAAGGCCTATGCGTCGGGCGGCTATGGATTGACAGAAACACTCGCCGTTGGCAGTCAGGCCGCAGGGGCGGTTTTTGATGCGAAACCGGCTGCGGCAGGCGTGCAGTCACCCATTATGCGGGTTCGTTGTACGTCTCCTGATGGCTCGGTCTTGCCGCCGGGCGAGCCAGGAGAGATCGAAATGCAGGGCGTAGCCTGCACGCTGGGCTACTGGAATAAACCTGATGCAGACGCGGCTATATTTACTGCAGACGGCTGGATGAAGACGGGTGATGTCGGGTTTGAGGATGATGACGGATACCTGCATATCACCGGTCGTATCAAAGATATTGTGATTCGCGGCGGGGAAAATATTTTCCCGGGCGACACGGAGCAGGCCTGTTATCAAATCACCGGTATCAAGGAATGCGTTGTCTTTGGTGTCCCAGACGATGCGATGGGTGAAGAACTGGCGATGATTGTTCGAGTTGCTGATGCAACACTGACGCCAGAGACGATTAGAGAGGCACTCAAAGTGCGTATCGCTTCCTACAAGATTCCAAAGTTTATTGAGATAACCACGGCACCACTGCCGAGGGGAGCGACTGAAAAGTTTGATAAGCGGTCGATTCAGCAGGCGTTCGTCGCGCGTATGAACTAACAGCAGGGTGGTTTAAACACCGAACCCACCATCGACCGGGATTAACTGCCCGGTGGTGTAGGCTGCGTTGTTCGACGCGAGGAATACCGCCATCTTTGCGACTTCTTCAGGCTGACCAAATCGGTTGAGCGGTAGAGCGCTTTTGACACCGTCGATCCAGGCGTCATCAAAGACACCTTGTTCTTTCAGTCTCAGGAAAATGCCTGTCTCAATGACGCCAATGGCGATGCTGTTGGCGCGGATGTTGTTGATGCCTTCCTCTTTGGCAACGCCTTTGATCAGCTCTTCTACGGCCGCCTTGGGTGCTACCGAGAGGATGTCGAGAGGAGGGTATTTCAATAGGCCCGCAGAACTAATGTGCACATAGCTGCCACCACCACCAGCTCGTAGGTGTGGAAGCGTCGCGTGAATCGCATTGAAGGCGCCTTCTGCATCGGAGCGCATGACGCGCTGCCAAAGCTCAGGTGTTACTTCAGATATGGGTGATTGAGGGATGTCGTACCCTGTGGCAATGAACACGGAGTGGAGGCGGCCATAGGCCTTTATACCCAAATCTAGTGCCGCCTCGAGAGAGGCAAGGTCCTGAAGGCTCACCTGACAGCAAGCCACGTTAGCACTCACGGCATGAAGCTCAGAAACCAGCGCCTCTGCTCGTGTCTGATTGCTGTTGTAGGTAAGAAGCAGGGGAACCTGAGAATCGACGAGCTCTTTACAGATGGCGGTTCCGACACCACCGCTGCCGCCAATGACAAGTGCAAAGCCCTCAGGGTACGCGTTGGGATTGTGACTCATAGTGACCTCTATTTACCGCTGGTTTTGCAGCATCGAATAAGTAGTTTATGCGTGTTTTATAGGCAAAAAAAACCCGCCATGCGGCGGGTTTTTTTGAGTGGTGTATTTTAGAAATCCATCACAATGTCGACGCCATAGGTCGCAGGATCACCCCACTGGTGTACTGCAATACCAAGGTCAGCACCGAAGTTGTAACCAAAGGTTCTGTAGTCTTCTTCAGTGATGTTTCTACCCCAAGCCGCGATAGACAGGCTTCTGCCATCGCCAAGATCTTGTCCCCAGGTCAGTCGCGCATTAACGATTGTGCGCGATTGGTTGGGTGCTTGCTGGTAGTTGACGGGGATGTCATCTACGAGTGGATTTGGCAAGGCCTGACTTGGCGCCGTTGTGCCCATGGTGTACGTACTAGGTGAGGAACCAATACTGATAGTTTCGTCTTGGTAATTCCCTGAGATCTGGAAATCCAGCGAGGAGTTGCCGCTTTCCATGATGGCCCAGTTCAGAGCAAGATAAGCAGCACTTTCAGGCGTGATGCCGTTTGTGGGTGTAATCTGCTGATCCGGAATCGCTGGGTTTTGGTTGGGTATAGCAGGGAAGACGTCGAAGCTGCGATCAATGTACGCGTAGTTACCTGTCAGTGTGATCGAATCAGTCAGCAACCAAGCGAAATCTAACTCCAAACCTTCACTACTGAGCTCCGCGGCGTTGTCTATCTCAGTTGAGATGCCACCACCGTTACTCTTCACTGTGCTCACCTGAACGTCATCGTACGTGTAGCTGTACAGAGCTGCGTTCAGACGAAGCTTTCCGTCCATGAGTTGCGACTTAAGACCCACCTCGAAACTCTCTAGCGTTTCTTCATCAAAGGCGTCACCGCCACCGTCAAAGGCGCCACCATTGAAACCACCTGCGCGGTAGCCCGTGGTGTAGCTCACATAAGCATTCATGTTGTCGCTAATGTTGTATTTGGCGACAAGGCGACCACTAATGTTATCAAAGCTCTGACGGTTGTAGTCGCCATAAACCCCCCCTGTCTCTGGGATTATTCCCAGGTCATCAAGGTCATTAATATACCCATTGCCCAAGCCTAGGAAACTTGGTCCATTTAGCTGGAAAAAGCTGGGCTGTAGGCCAAACAAAGTGTTGATATAACCGGCTAGACCCTGAGTTGAGCTGCCTCCGGCAAACGAGGGGTATTTCGGGAAGTCACGCCACCGGTAGGTCATGTACTTATCTTCTTCGGTATATCGAAGTCCAACTGTAAAGTCCCACTGAGGGGTTGCGTGCCAGGTAGATTCGGCGAAGAGTGAAAAAGCGTCACCACCCACATCAAAGCCCCGGCTTTGCGATGCAGCGAGACCGAAGGTAGCATTTTGGATATTCCTAAACTCTCCGTAGTCCTCCCAGCTGTAGGCCCCAAATGACCAGTCATAGTCGCCTGTTGTTCCCACTACCTGAACCTCATGGCTTTCCTGCGTGTAGTCATTAGCCGCTATGGTGCTAAAGATTCCACCACCACCATTAGCCACGATTGCGTCGACAAAGTCAGTGGCCATTTGGTGATCTGCTGTGTCCATGCCTGGAATGATTCCGTCAGTAACACCCCCCTGACCGTCTGGGAGACCAGCCAACAACGCGCCCCCGGCAGTTGCAATGGTGAGGAAGCTCTGAATACCACTGGCTACGGAGTTATCCATACCATCCAGGTCACTGACCGTGTAGTCGTTGAATTCGCGTTTTCCGTAGATATAGCGGATTTGAACATCATCATTGATGTCGTAGGTCGCTTTGAAAGTAATCAGCTCGTTGTCTACTGACGCAAAACCACCGCCATCAGATGATCCCGTACCAGGATTATTATCAAAGTTAGCTTGTCGATCAGCAGACCAAGCCGCGAAGTCGCTCGCCCAATTCAGAACAGTCTGTGCCGTTTCAACCGGATAATTGTTGAAGCCCAACGCGACATAGAGAGGAGCAACAAAACCTGGTGCTAGCTCCATTGGCGTGATCATCGCCTGAATGCCCTGAGCGATACCCGCAACGGTAGCCGCTTGGCTGGTAGAGTTAATAGGTACATTGAGAAGATCACCACCGGCTGCGAAGTATCCACCGATAGCTGCCGCCGTCGGGTTAAAACCCGTGACCACGGCGTGGTTATCAAACTCGTCGTTGACCTCGCTCCTACTGTAAGCAGCGTCAATCGTGAGCTTGTCGCTTGCGTCCCATTGGAAAGCGAAACGTCCACCTTCGCGATCAACACTGTTGAAGCCGTCTTCGTTGGGGTTGGTATTGTCCCAAAATGCGTCGCGCTCACGCGAGAAGTACGACATTGAGGTGCGCAATGTATCGTTGACTGGGACATCCGCTCGCACAGAAATGTTGTTTTGCTCGTAGTTGCCCGCCGTAGCACGAATTTCCAAGCCTAACTCATCGGCTGGCGCCTTTGAGATGTAGTTGATCGCACCAGAGATTGAGTTTCGGCCGGACAGGGTGCCCTGTGGACCTCTCAAAACCTCGATTCGAGCCAGATCAGTGACATCGACTGAGCCACCTTGGTTCTTGCCAATGTAAACCCCATCGATATAGCGAGCTGCTGCTGGATCAACGGAGATCTGAGGCGCGCCATCACCAATACCGCGAATAGCGAACGCGGTACTTGAGCCGCCTTGGGGTGATCCATAGCCTTGCACACCTGCTACCTCATTGATGAGGTCCAGATTGCTCTGGATGCCACGCTCTCTTATCGATTTTTCGGAAATGGCTTCGATTGAGATAGGTGTATCTTGAACACTGGCCTCACGACGTTCAGCTGTAACAACGACTTCCTCGAGCTGCGCAAATGCAGCTTCGGCAGTCATTACAGCCATTACGGCTGTCGCTAATACCGTTTTAGGGCTTGATGGCTTCATAGTTTTAACCTCGTTTTTAGAGTTATTGGCGGACAGACTATTTCCGTCTCCACTTACCTTGCCAGACAGCCTCCGCGAGTCAACTGTAAAAAGTAGTCTCTCGTCGACTATGACTAGCACCGCAAAGCAGAGCCGCCAGCACTGAGTCTGTCGGCATTCTGTCGCGATAGTGTCTCTCACAGGCGGCATGGAGGGAATGCCTGTTTCAGTTTGCGTTTAGAACAAACGGACTACCCTGAATTTGGCGCATTTCGGCCAGCTAGCAAGGCCTTGACAGTCGCTTCCTGCGGTATTTGCGCGACATCACCAGAAAACCCGAATAGAGTGTGTGGGAAGGGTAGACAGCGTGAGAATAAAAAGATGAAAGCTCTCGTATTTAACGGTCCACGCGATATTCGGTTTGAGACGTATCCGGACCCATCTCTGAAAACCGAAAATAGCGTCATTTTGAACGTCGAGCGCTGCAGTATCTGCGGCTCTGATCTGCATATGTATCACGGCGATAACCTAGGCACGGCGAGTTACAGCGCTGGTGTTAAGCCGTTTTGCGTAGGGCACGAGTTTACGGGTGAAATTGTTGAGGTGGGCAAGCACGTTCACCGGTTCAAGGTGGGTGACAAAGTACTTGCCTCTGGGGGCGCTCCCTGTGGCGAGTGCTCGTACTGTCTGTCAGGTCATGCACAGTTATGCATTGGGTGGACGGCGTTTGGGTTGAGCACTGGTTTGAACGGTGGCCAGGCGGAATACGTCAATGTCCCCATGGCCGATCTGACATTGCAGCCCATTCCCGAGGGTATTAGCGCCGAGCAAAGCATCTTATTGACGGATGCGATGTGCACCGCGTATTTCGGTTTGACCCGAACAGGTTTGCTGCCAGGGGAGTCGGTTGCCGTTGTGGGACTAGGACCCATTGGTCTAATTGGTGTTGAGCTGGCTTTCATACTGGGCGCTTCTGAGGTCTTTGCCATCGATCCCGTGGCCAATCGCCGTTCGCACGCGGCGGGGCTGGGCGCAACTGCGCTGGACCCTGCTCAGGCACTGCCAATGATTATGGACAAGACAAAAGGTGCCGGCGTGCCCAGGGTGTTCGAGGCATCAGGTGCCAAAGCAGCCGTCGAATTGGCCATCAAAATTGCGGGGCGTGGGAGCACGGCGTCATTTATCGGTCTGCCTCAGCCCGATGTGCAATTGCCTATGCTCAAGGTGTTGTTTAAGGACATCACGATTCGCGCGGGAGTGGCATCGGTGATTGACCAGTGGCCCCATCTCATTCCTCTACTTCAACACGGCAGGCTCAAAGCCGAAGGTCTGTTCTCTCACACCATGGATTTGTCGGAAGGCGCCGAGGCCTACCGACTCTTCGATGCGCGTGAGGACAACGTCGTCAAGATCATGATGAATGTTTGATGGGGACGGTCACCCAGAGCTTACGTTGAAGGGCGAGCGTCAAATCGCGCTGTCGACTGATGCTGATCCGAACAGTCAATTGCTGTCAGCGACTGCGAGCTGCTAGACGACTTGCTCATCGCTGAGGCCCTTTTTAGCAAGAGCGGGTGCCTTTAGACAGGTGCCTTGCGCTTAGTGCGCTGATTTTGTCCCCGGCCAGCCTATAACCGGCCAGCCTATAAATAGGGCATTTGAATCGTTGAGCTGTTATCGACGCGAATTTCTGCCCCGTTGATATGTCGTGACTCATGACCTGCGAGGAAGTAGATAACGTCCGTAACCGCCTCGGGCTCACAGGCAAAACTGAAGGCCTTCATGGCCTGGTGCGGCTCCATTTCTGGGAAGGTCCCCTCCATGTTGTTGGTCATGTCCGTGAGGATACCGTCGGGGTGGACACTGTTGCATCGAATAGGAAGCTGATTGGTCTGGCAGTGCACAGCGACACTCATGGTCAGACTGCGAACGGCTGCCTTTGCCGCGCCATAAGCAATGAAATGCGGATAGCCCGCGAGTGCTGATGATGAAGAGATGTTGATAATGGAGGCGGCTTCGCTCTTTTTCAGCACGTCCAGCAAAAACTTCATGCCCAGGAAGACGGAGGTACTGTTGACCTCCATCATGCGCTTGTAATCCTCGGTCGATGAGGTCTCGATGGTGTAGGTCATCAAAATGGCCGCGTTGTTGACCAAGACATCGAGCTTTCCATGCTCGGACAGCGTCGCCTCTGCAAGCGCCTGCCAGTCGGTCTCGCTCGTCACATCGCAGGTGCGATAGCTCACAAAGTCATGCTCGAACAAACCATCGGGAAGCCGAATATCAGTACCGATGACAACATAGCCGTTCTCGGCAAACTTCTTGACGGTCGATTGACCTACACCGCCGGCTGCACCGGTGATGATGGCGACTCGCTTATCTGATTGCGACACAACTGATCTCCTGCGTGACATCCTTGACCTTTGTGGTCGCGGATCGGTATCGCTGTAGAGTGCCAACGCTAGGGGACGAACTGCAAGCATTCTTCGACGCACAAATGGACCATACTCGACAAGATAATCGCCCTGAGAATCGTTGACACCTGCGACGCGAGCGGAAAGAGTAGGGTGAACGGTCTCACGGACAATAAGGAAATAATATGTTGTTGAGAGATAAGGTCATCGTTATCAGTGGTGTCGGTCCCGGATTGGGGCAGACCCTTGCAAAAATGGCCGCGCAAGAAGGCGCCGCTGTCGTGCTTGGTGCGCGAAGCCAAGATTTTCTCGATGCAGTGGCGACCGAGATTCGGGACGCTGGCGGGAAGGCGATCTCCCTGAGCACGGACGTTACATCGACGGAACAGTGCCAGGCGCTGGTCGCTGCGGGTGTGGAAGCTTTTGGTCGAATCGATGGTCTGGTAAACAGCGCCTACGCACATGGCGATTGGGCCACGGCAGACGCCTCTGACCCTGACCAGATGGGCGATGTGATTAATGTGATTTGTCAGGGCGCACTGCGCATGGCACAGGCCTGCGCGCCTCACATGCAAGCCGCGGGAGGAGGATCGATCGTCAATGTGTCAACCATGTCGACTGTCAAACCGTTTGCTGGCGAGACCATGTATGCCGCGGGTAAGGGCGCACTGAATGCGCTAACGCGTCACATGGCCAATGACTTCGGTAAGTTTTCGATTCGTGTAAACGCGCTGCGTATGGGTTGGATTGGTGGCGCGCCCGTTTATGCGTTTATCGACTCCCAGGTGGCTGCGGGTGCGGATCGCGGTACGGTTGTCAGTAGCATTACGGATCGCATCCCATTGGGTGTGATTCCGCCCGAGGCCGATTGTGCCAAAGCGGTGCTGGCGTTCCTCTCCGATTACTCGGCGGTGATTACGGGGAGCTCGGTTGATGTGAACGGTGGCGAGTATATGGCCCCTTAATCGGTCTTTATGCCAGCTATGGCGCTTCAAAGGAGAGAGACATGAGGGAAGATGAAAAGCTGGCAGTAGATCCCAACGCGATTGTGCGCTCCATTACCGTACAGATCGCTGCACCTGCTCAGGTCGTTTGGGATGTTTTGGTCGATTTTGACCGTTATAGGGAATGGAATCCCTTTTGCGTTGAGGCGTCGGGCGTACTTGAAGTGGGTGAGCCACTGTCAATGAAGCTCAAGAGCTACACGGAGGAAGGGCAGTACTTCGATAATGTCGAGTTCATCACCGAAATTGACGAACCCCGCCTCGTCTCCTGGTCAGCCCCATGGGTTGATGAGTGGCCATACCCCGCGCGTCGCGACCAGTTCGTAATCTCGACGGGTCCCGATAGCTGTGAGTACTATTCAACCGATGCCTTCTTGGGACCTCACGGTATTCATGTCATGCGTTTTGCAGGGCCCTGGGTGAAGCGTGCCTTTGATGATACGGCCCATGCGCTGAAGGCTTACGTGGAGGGTGCCTAGTGTTGAGGGTACCTAATGTTGAGGGTGCCTAGTTAAGAAGCTTCACCACGTTCTCTTCAGGCTCAAAAGCTCAAAAGTAAGCAGCGATGTATTTCGAAAACTGAGCCGCAATTCCCTCAGCATCAAAACCAAAATCGGCGAGTTGATAGTGGTGCTCAGGCCTACTCTCTCGCTCATTAAACGCTCGCCAGTTGGCCATTTCAGCAAGTGCCTCAGCGGTAAGGTCCAAGTCGGCGAAGTCATAAATTTTCCGAATTTCTGTTTCGGGGTTGGCCACGGTGTCCATGAAATAGAGGTCTAGGTAGGGCGCGTCGGGGTGCGCAGCCCGATAGTCCATTGTTTTGGTCAGTCCCTTGGCCCACTTGGCTGCCCAGTCCTGTGCCAGTGCCGGTGCATTCAGTGCGTTGCTAAAAGGTTGCGCCAAGGCTGCCATCATGCTGCCGTAGGAGGGAATGACATCGACCGGGCGACGGTGTGTCTGCACAACGGCGGCGTCGGGGAAACGATTAAACAAGTACTCAGGGTAGTGCAGATGGTGTGGTGTTTTCAGTAACCAGCGTGTCCCAGATTGCCCTTTCTTACGCTTTTGCCACTGCAAAAACTGAAGGCACCGGTAAAGATAGTCGTAGCCTGCGGACTGGTCTTGTTCGTAAAGCCAATCGCCAAACGTAGGAATGTGGGCATAGCACTCTGGAACTGTGCTCATGAACGAATGCTCGAGTAGCATGATCTCTTCGTCGGGTGCTCTAGCGTCCATTGGGTGAATTGCAGCAAGCTCGGGCGCCGCTTCGAGCATGGCGGCCACTTCGGCCTCTGAGATACCAATACGCTCATCGAGGCGCTCGAAATCGTCAGCAAGCGGCACAGGCTGTCGTACCTCGTACCAAATGGGTGCTAGCAGCGATGTATCGGTAGCGATGGTGCGATGGAGCATGGTGGTGCCGGTTCTGGGCAGTCCCACAACGACAATGGGACGCTCGATAGACTCATCAAGAATCTCAGGATACTTCTCGAACCAGGCCTCCATGCGGAGTCGGTTAGTGAGTAGGTCGCGGAGCCTCGCGCCATGAAATCCTATACCTACCTCGTTGAGCGAGGCCTCGGTGTTGAGTGCCATAAGCAAACGATCGAGCACGGGCCCAAAACTGTCATCGACGAATGACGTTCGCTGCGCCTGTGTCAACGCTTCGCTAATCAGAGTCTGTTTATCGAGCATTATCGAATCGCCTCATTCATTAAATCTGCGGCCTGCACGAGGCGCGCTGACGGCGCTTCCTCGGCCGTTGCGAGCAAATAGCGAATCGCCACTAGGCCTTGCTGAAGACCACCGGTACTAAGCCAGTTCTCCCCTTCGGGCGGGGGCAGAGCACCGATCCATATTCGGTAGCGGCCATCGCGCAACACGATTTCGTCGCCTCTCAGCGATGCCTTGCCTGTACTGGGCGCAAGCGATTGCATCCAGTGATTCTGCAAGGTGACGCTCCAAAAAGCAGCCTCAGGCCCTTTCCCCTCAATGACGAGATGCTCATCGGGTGCGAGATCAAAGGCGCCGCCGTGATAGCTGTTATCGGGCGTGGGGTAGAAGATGCCGACGAAATCGGGTGATACCTCGGCGGGCCGTTCAAACGAGTTTGCTGTCGTGCCTATGGCGCGCGCCAGCGCTCGGCTTCCTAACCAGGTCTCGTTAAAGAAACGGCTGGTATTGGTGAGGCGTGTCTCGACCGACAGTGCATCACCAGCGGACGTGTGCGGTTGAGTTTGACTTATATTTTCGCTCTCGGATCCAGTCGAGGACGAGACGGCTATTGAGATGTGACTGTTCTCCTCGGCCGAGCCATCGAAGCGATAGGTGCGAACCATGACCGTATGTGCTGTCTCTGATAGCTGAAGCTCAAAGCTACCCGTTTCGCTTTCAGCCTGCTCGTGTCTGTTACCGGATGCGAGCCGAATACCCTTTGCGTTGCCCACTTTTTTAGCGAGCACATGCAGGCTATCCGTTGCACGATTCCAGCCGGTCAGTGGGTTGGTGTCATAGATGACCACCCCAAGGTAGTCCGCATCACCCATGTCGAAAGTAAGCTCGTAGTCATAGTCAGAGTCGATGGGCGCTGTGAAATAGCGCGCGTCAGGGCTGTCACCGAGAAACTTGCGGTAATCACCCATCCAGTCCGTAAATGTGGGCTCCAAGGGGTCGCCTTTCGACAGCTGCATTTCAATGGAGGCGGCAAGAAGCTCCAGTAAATATTGATAAGTCTCATCATGTGGCAGTGTCGCTTCGCTCGATTGGGAGAGCGAATACGCTTCGCTTCCTGCGAAATCGACACTGGTAAGAAGGTTCTGAAAGGCCTCGCTCGCTGCATCATCCATTGCCCAGGCATCGTCTGGCGCAGAAATCACTGTCGATCCAGAAAATCGTCCGGCTTGGTAACTGGCGTAGCTAACGAGAGTCAAAAGAGCGATCCCAATAACGACGCGAAGAAGCGAACTGCCGCGTATCTGCCACCGGGAATTCATCGGTCAGTGCAACTCCGAGAGGTTCACGATATCGATCTCGGGATGCACCGGGTCATCTGTTCCAACCCAACGGAAACACAAGGTGCCCTCCTCGTGACCTGCCGTGGATAACGTGTTCGTAGCATCCGAGGCAGCCGGGGTCACGATGAGCGTGACCGAGCCATCCGCATTTACCTCTGCCCCATCTTTGTTGATGGAAATCCGGTGGTATCGATAGTCCAGTGACTCCATCCAGTAATTATCGACCTGAAGATTCCAAGTCTGGCACTCGGGGATGCGGTCGAGTCGAATGCGGAAGGCTTCGTCCGCCTTAAGTCGAAAGTGTCCGTGGTAGTAAAGAATGTTTGGGTCTCCACCGACCGATTGACAGAACGCCTGATCCCACAAGGGTAGGGTGTTGGGATTCTCGATGATCTGTTGGCTCCAGCGAGCAAACAGCCCCAAAGTGTTCTGATAAAACGCGATTGCCTTATCAAAATTCGCCGTCGCTTTGGCTAGGTTTAGGGGCGCGGGTGTCGCTCCACTGTCGCGCCGCCGAATCTGGAAAACGGCTGGACTTTCGGTGGTCCGATCTAAAAAGGTTTGTCGAATCAGCAGTGACTCGCTGTCTTTATCAATCGGTAGCCAGTTGCCCTCGTGCTCATGCCGGCTTAGGACGATTTGAAATGTGCCATCGTCAGCGGTTATCAACGTATTGCTGTCGAGAAACCCGGTTTCAATTTGTTTGAAATTCTCAGCGTAGCTACCTTTGCTGGTGGCCATACTGATGTAGTCGACCGTCCCTCTATGACCTGTTAGCAGGTAGTCGTAGCGACCGTCGATGACGGCTTTCTCGTAGATATTATCGGGATTATCAGCGCCAATTTTGATGGTCTCGTGCGAGGGTTTATAGAGCTCTGGAAACTCAGGATCGTTAAATTCTACATACCACTCGAGGGCCGCACGGGCGATGCGTGAGAGGTATCTCAGGCCTTCAGCCTGCGTTTGCTCGTCTTGTGGAACGCCGTCCGCAGTGAGCAGTTCACCCGCTTGTTTAAGCGTATCGCAGAAGGCCTCCCACTTAACTCGGCTGACACTCATCGTTCAGATTAGGCTTGCTCGGTAACCAGTCCGGGTGCACTACCAATTTGCTCAATAGCCACCACGCCATCGCTCGAGGAGAGGAAGAGATTAGACATCAAGGTGTACTTCGACACGCGCATTTTCCACTCACCATTCACTCTCGCATAGACGTCCTCGTAGTAGCCGCTCATCAGTTGTACTTGACGGTTTTCGGTCTCAAGAAGCTGAAAGCGCATACGCCAACGTCCCGTCGCCGTATCCGGTCCGGTCATTTCAATTTCCGGGGCAGTGCCGTGGTGCATATCGACGTGGGTGGGGTGACAGGCCAGCGACTCGAAGACCTCGATGAAAGCATCCATGTCAGTGAATTCACCGATGAAGCCAAAGTCGATCAGAAAATCATCTTCGTCGTAGCAGGCACGCATTCCCGCAAGATCACGTGTATCACAGGCAAACCACCACCGTGCCTTGAGGCGCTTGATGGCCTCGACGTCTTCGAGGGCTTGCACTCTCGAGGCAAGATCAAGAGACGAACTCATCGAGCGCTACTTCGGTGGCGCGCCGTTGACGCCCGGCCATCGTGAACCCGATATCGTGTCGGCGTGGGGCAGGAACGCCTCGGGATCGAGTGGTTTCGACAGGGTCACCGAACGATCGAGGAAGATTGGCCACCACAGGTAAGCCGACAACTGCTCACGCATCGGCAGCTTACTGGCCAATGGATCCCAGGGACTGTCTCGTAGAACTACCTGTCCCTGTACGTTTTCTTTCCAGGCTGTCCCGTATTTGCTCGCAACATGCACCACATGTGGCGGGAAGTCGTAGCCTGTCGCAGGACCACCGATACTGACGGCGCGAGATACCTTAATCCACCACTCGTTCTGGACGAACGCATCACCTGGATCCGTGGGGCCCTCACTCATGCCTTCGAATTCGAGGAAGGTGTAGCCCTGGTGGGTGCACTTTGCCCGCACCATCGGTCCAATGCGGTGGTAGTCGATCTCGCAGGGGTACTTGGGTTGGCCGTTCATTTCCTGCGAAATAAAAATGGCGGACTCCTGATCGATGCCATAGCCCAGTGTGTATTCGCCTTCCACGCCATCAAAGTCGGCATTCACTGTCGTAACGACACCATACTCAGGCACGTCCGGTACGGGGAAGTTATAGACTGTGAGGTTGACGTTAGGTTCTTTACCCACCGTGATGCCGGGTGGGAGCAGGGCGGCGATGGCATCTGGGTCGGTGCGGTAGTGAATTTTCAGCATCGGCCAGTTGATAATGTCGCCAGGTGCACCCATCGGGGCTTGTGCGTCACTCATGATGTTTTTCCTTTTTTTATCATTTTTTTATGCAACTTCGTTTCAGTATGCGAGGTACTTCGTAAGACCTCGCGATGTAAAGCGTTGTTAGCCTACCGATTCGGGAACCGGCGTCGTTTTGTTAATAATCATTTCAGCCCGGCGCTGGACCTTGGCCTTGCTCTCATCGGTGTGAGCCAGTAGCCAAAAGTCGCCATTGGGTATTCCCGCAAGCGCCATTTCGGCGACTTCATCGGGGTGTGTTGTCTTCAGGTTAAAGCCATACTCTTCGGCCATGCGCTTCATGTCCTCGACAGAGTTGATGCCGGTCTCATTGCCAGTCACACCCTTGTCAAATTCCTCCGGACGCACCCGACCTGAATTGAACAGTCCTGTCTCGACTACATGTGGACCCGGGAAGAGTGCGCTCACCACAACGGGCAGGCCACCCATTTGCACCTGGTAGTGCAGGTTTTCTGTAATGGTGTGTACGGCGGCCTTGGTTGCCGTGTAGATAGGCACATCCGGTAGCACGGTGTAAGCGCCGTTACCCGAGCCGGTAATGATCATGTGTGTTCGGTCAGTGCGCGTAATGAGATAGGGCATGAACACGTTGATGCTGTTCACTGCACCCCAAAGATTGACGTTGAAACACCACTGCCAGTCTTTCTCGGAGAAACCCCAGAGGGGGCCGGCTTCGCCGGCGCCGATACCGGCATTCGCAAAGACCAAATCGA
>DPGN01000011.1 GCA_003523185.1 Halieaceae bacterium | reverse complement strand
CGGGCGCTGTGGATGGGTGGTTTGCACTGCATGAACGATGGGTTCGCCTGCCAATGAGCGACGTTTTGGCAGCGCCCATCGAGTACGCGCGCAACGGTTTTCCACTCAGTCCAGTGATCGCGGCGGGGTTTGAAGGTAACCGAAAACGGTTTCAATCGGTTGCTGCCATGATTGAGGAGCAGGAAAACGCGACAAAAACCTACTTTCCCGGCAACGTGGCACCGAAAGCGGGTGATATTTTCAGAAACCCGGATTTGGCGCGAACATTTTCCGCGCTCGCGACCGAGGGCCGCAGCGCCTTTTATGAGGGATCGGTGGCGCAAGCAATGGCTGATTACTTCAAAGCGATTGGCGCTGATCTAACGCTCGATGACCTGAAAGCTCACAGAGGCGAGTGGGTAGAGCCACGTGGTGTTGAGTATCACGGTTATACCCTTTACGAGTTGCCGCCCAACGGCCAGGGTTTCGCCGCGTTGATGATGCTCAACATTCTCAAGCAAATCGATTTACGCGAGTTCGAGCGTGGATCCGCCGATATTTTCCATTATATGGTCGAAGCAAAGCGCCTTGCCTTTGAGAGTATGGCGAGCACATTCGCCGACCCCGACTTCGCCGAGATGCCGATCGACGAGCTTCTCAGCGAGGACTACGCAAAGCGGCAGTTCGCTCGTATTAGGCCGGGTACCGTCATCGAGCCCGACTATCTCGCCGTTCCACTTGAAGGCGAGGGTGATACTACCTACCTGACTGTTGTGGACGGTGACGGCATGATGGTCTCCCTTATTCAGTCCAACTACCGCGGCATGGGTAGTGGATTGGTGCCCACGGGTCTGGGTTTCATGTTGCAGGACCGTGGGGAGTTATTCTCACTGGAGGACGGCCACCCCAACATCTACGCACCGGGTAAACGGCCGTTCCACACCATCATCCCCGCGTTTCTGATGAAGGGTGATCAACCGTTTATGAGTTATGGCCTTATGGGGGGCGGCATGCAGCCCCAGGGTCATGTTCAGGTCTTGGTCAATATCGCGGACTTTGGCATGAATCTTCAGGAAGCGGGCGATGCAGCGCGTTTCTTACACGATGGCGGATCGAGCCCAGACGAAGGGGTGGCTACGGAATACGGGACCTTATTTGTCGAGCCAGGTGTCCCAGCTGAAACGGTCGACGCACTGCGTCTGCGGGGACACAAGGTCAAAGTTGACGATACAGCAGGTAAGTTTGGCGGTTATCAAGCCATTAGCCGTGACCCCAGAACGGGTTTGCTGACAGGTGCGACCGAAATGCGTAAGGACGGCACGGTTGTCGGTTACTGACCAGAAATCCCTGGCTGTTATTGTCGGTGGTGGGGCGATCGCGAGGGCACTCGCTGAAAAGTTAGCCGCCGATCCTACGTTGTCTGTCTATGTGCTCAGCCGCTCTGACTTGGTTCAGTCCGATGTCGAGACTTTGGAAACAGACTATAGCGACGCATCGCTTGCCCGTATTGCTGCCGAGATTGAAGCGACAGGGCTGTCTTTGTCACGCCTCGTTGTGACCAACGGCCTGCTCTCAAACGAATCGATCCGGCCGGAGAGGAAAGTGAGTGACCTGAGCGAGGAGGCCTTTGGTGCGATCATGTCGGTTAATGCACTGCTTCCCATGCGCTCGCTCGCGGCCTTTTGGTCGTTGATCCGCAAATCTGAGGCTCCACGAATTGCCGTGCTATCCGCACGTGTCGGAAGTCTAGGGGATAACGAGCTTGGAGGCTGGTACAGCTATCGTGCAAGCAAGGCTGCACTCAATATGATGATGAAATGTGCCGCTATCGAGGTCCGAAGATTAAACAAGCAGGCAAAGCTGGTTGCCTACCACCCTGGGACCGTGGATTCACCATTGTCTAAGCCTTTTCAGCGCTCGGTACCTGAGGGGAAGTTATTCACCCCGGTATTTTCAGCCGCACAACTCATCGATATTCTCGATCGCTCGGAGCCAGATGGGGAGCTCGCCTACCTTGACTGGGCCGGGGAAACAATTCCCTGGTAATGCGTGACTAAGCACGCCGAGGCGAGGAGGGTGGGGCGCTAGCTTAGGAACTCGGCTCTAGACGCGGGGTCTGATTTAAAGACACCGCCCAACGATGTGGTTCGTGTAGTGGAGTTGCCATCCTTCACGCCTCGGGCCTTAACGCAGTAGTGAACTGCGGTCATGGTTACAGCGACGTCTTCGGTGCCGAGTAACGTCTGCAGTGCCACCAGAACCTGCTGAGTCAGCCGCTCCTGAACCTGTGGCCGTTGCGCGAAAAATCCCACTAGGCGATTGATTTTCGACAAGCCGATGACTTTTTCCTTTGGGATATAAGCGACTTTGGCGAAACCGTCGATGGTGACGAAGTGGTGTTCACAGGTACTCGTCAGGTCGATCTGATCGACGCACACCATCTCCTCCACATTCATCTTGTTATCGATGACCGTAATTTTTGGAAACTGACTGTAGTCAAGGCCGGAAAAAATCTCGTCCACATACATTTTGGCGATGCGATGCGGTGTTTCTTCCAAACTGTCGTCTCTAAGGTCGAGTCCCAGGGTTTCCATCACAGTCGTAAACGCGTCGCGAATGCGATCGTAGCGTTGATCTCGTGAAAGGTGGTTGGCCACCATGGGTGTTTCAAGGCCGCGATCAAGCAATGCACCACGAACAGCCATCGCCTCGTCTGAAATCGCGCTCGGAAGTGAGGTAGTTTTTGCGGTACTTTGAACTTGATGCATCGTCCGTTGTCCTTATTTAAGGTGTAAACTTGTTACGGCAGTGTGTTGGTCGCGGATGTCATCGCTTAACGACGATGATCAAAAACTCCGTATTTGTAGATGTTTTGCATAGGTACAAGGGTATGTTGAACCGTTTTTCTTTTTTGTTTGCGCTGGTTTTATTCGCTTCAAGTTCAGCTTGGGCAGATAAAAACGAAGTGGCTATTGAGGCGTTTCGTGAGGCAGGTGCAGGATCTTACATTGATGCGTCCTATGGATACGCCGTTTTTCCCAGTATTGGAAAAATCGGCCTGCTGGTGGGTGGCGCTCAAGGTAAGGGAATGGTTTACCAGGAAGGCAAGCCTATTGGTAAGGCAACCATGACGCAGGTGAGCCTTGGCTTCCAGTTTGGTGGTCAGGTTTACAAGCAAATCATCTTTTTCGAAGATGCGCGGTCGATGCGTGAGTTCACTTCGGGTAATTTTGAATTCAGCGGGCAGGCCGCAGCCATCGCTCTGAATTCGGGCGCCAGTGCTGAGCTCAGCACGGGCGGTGGTGGTCGCACATCGGTGACCGCCGCAAACGGCGAAATCACCGAGGTCGATAATTCAGGCTTTTACAAGGGTATGGCTGTTTTCACCCTATCCCAGGGAGGCTTTATGGTCGAGGTATCACTGGGTGGGCAGAAGTTCAGTTACGAACCGCTCTAACGTTAGATGGCGACTTCTTCAAACGTAATGTCGACGGTCGCCAATCGTTCAACCAGAAAGTCACCTAACCCGGAGGCGGGCGTCCAAATCCCGCCTTCCACGCCCAAGTCATCGAAAGCGAGACTCAGTCCTGCTTGTGCGAGCATTCTGGATGTCGCACCGTAGCCCGGATCTCGTTTACCCTTCACTTGAATCCTGACGTCCTTGGAAGCATCTTCTGGGTGGTGCGCTTGGACAAAGAACTCGAAAAATCCGTTCTCGCGCTCACTCAAGGAAGGGCCTTCGCCCGGCTGAGGAAGACGCTTGCCGATTAAACGGCGAAGTGGACCGATGGCAAGTGCCGCCATACCCAACATGCTACCGCCAGCGAGCAACAGTGCGGCACGACGGCTGGGCAAGAGCATAGCCTCGTTGTAAGAAAAATCAGCGCCATAAATCAGGCTTGCCAAAGCGTTTGAGCGGCGAACCACTTTTGAATTAATGGCCGCCATGACGAAAGGTCCGGTCCAGCTTTGAAAGCTATCGTCCCACTGAGCGCCCCGTTGATCAGGTCCATCTTGCCCTGGCTCAAGCTCCGCAGGGTAGAGCGCGTATGGGTCGTTCAGTGCTTTACGGGCAACCGGATCACTGATGCCTTGCTCCATCGCAAGCAGCATGCTCGCGACTGTTCCGCCGCTGACAGCGCCTTTGGACTGACCCATTCGGCCGCTCACGGAGCTGGCGAAGAGACCGTGTTCCTCCATCATGGTTTTCTGAGCCACGTAGACCCCCAGGTCCGACGGGATACTGTCAAAGCCGCAGCAGTGAATCAAACGAGCGCCTGACTCTTCTGCTGCACTGCTGACACGCTCGAAAACCGCTGCCATCCATTGTGGCTCGCCGGTTAGATCGCAGTAGTGCGTTCCCTCTGCCGCACAGGCCTCGAGAAGGTTTGTTCCGTAACGCGCGTAGGGGCCGACAGTGCTAATAATCACACGACTTTGAGCGGCGAGTCGGGTCATGTCCTCCACGCTGTCGCTGTCTGCAACAAGGGTGGCAAGCTCAGGGGCGCCTAACTGGTGTTTAATTGCATCGAGTTTGGTTTGTGATCGCCCTGCGATGGCCCAGTTAATGTCTCCATGGGACTGAAAAAGGTATTCGGCCACCAGCGCGCCGGTAAAGCCCGTTGCCCCGTACACCACGATGTCAAACTTGCCGGTTGTTTCACCTTCCATTTCGCCTCTCCGAGTCTTAGTGAGATGTCTGATGTTACATTCTAGCAATGTGACATTATTCGTACGCCCAAAATCGTGTCGGTACGTCCCCTATGCTAATATCTCCATGTAGTTGGGGTCGACGTTGCGAGGCAAACATCGTCTAAAAGCGCCCTGTGAATTTGTGCTGTGGTCGCCCTCACCAGGAAGCGGTCACGGGCTGTCTAGTATGCCGGGTAGCGGAGAGAGTGGTTTTGCAAAAATGTAACCTTTACTTCTCACTGGTATCTGGTAAGTTTTCCACATTATAGTCATGATCGACGGAGTCACCGGCTTTGGCCGTAGAACCCTCCGGATGTTTCATGGGTCCTGTGAGTCAGTTTTAAACGTTGGAGCTTTACCGTTGTCTAACCCTAATGGCGTCAATTGAAATGAAACGAATAATCGGCCCGTTTGTTGTTGTTGTGGTCACGCTGCTCGTTGTGATCGGTCTCGTAAGAACCGCACCAGAGCCGGAAGTGGGTGAGGCGGTGACCAATCGTATTGGGGTTTATATTGAGCGTGCCACACGAACGGGTGCTCGCGCGGAGGTCACTGTGTACGGTGAAGTTAGGCCTCGCGTTCAAATCGATGTCATCAGCGAGGTGTCGGGTCGTGTGACCGACGTATCCTCTCGATTTAATGAGGGTGGCAGCGTTATGGCCGGGGACGCACTGCTCACGATCGAGGATCGGGATTATGTGGTTGCTGTATCTGAAGCACGCGCACGCTTAGCGGCGCGCCGGCTAGAGCTCGAGCAGGCGCTCGCTGATGCGGATGTTGCACGGCAACAGCTGGCGGGAGAAGTTAATCCCTCCGACTTGGCGCTGAGGAAACCGCAGATAGCCCAAGCGCGCGCAGGTGTTCAAGCCGCTGAGTTGTCGCTGTCCCGAGCAGAGTCCGATCTTTCTCGAACTAAAATTTCGCTCCCGTTTGACGCTCGCATCACACAAACCATGGTCGATGAAGGCCAGTATGTGGGTGCGGGGCGAACCGTTGCCTCTGTATTCTCGACCGATGTGGCGGAAGTGCGTCTGCCGTTGACCGACGCTGACATTGCTGCACTGGGTGTTCCCATTGGTTTTGAAGCACCCGAGGGTGCCGGCTTGCCCGTTCAACTTTCATCGAACGTTGCGGGTGCCACTCGGCGCTGGTCCGGCCAGCTGGTAAGGCTAGATGCTTCGCTCGATCCGCGCACGCGATCTACATTTGGCACGGTTGAAGTGGCGGATCCTTTTGACGTCGCGGACGGGGATATGCCCATGGCGCCCGGGCTGTTTGTTGCAGCGGAGATAGAGGGCCGAACACTAGTGGATGTGCTTGCGATTCCTGCTGCGGGCCTGCGAGCAGGTGGACGGGTTTTCATCATGAATGATGACGACGTACTGGAGATTCGCAGTGTCATCGTGGCTCATGCGACGGCAAGCGTCGCTTACCTGAGTAACGGCGTTAATGAAGGGGATCGAATTATCGTCTCGCCCATACGCAATCCCGTAGCAGGCATGGCTCTGTCGGCGATTGAAGAGGCTGCAGAGCCAGTGCAATTAAGTGCGGGGTAACTCATGGGTGGGCTAATCTCCTGGTGGGTTCGCAATGCAGTCGCTGCGAACCTCCTGATGGTATTTATCATCGTGTCCGGTTTGATTGCCTGGACGACGATCGAGAAAGAAGTACAACCCATCGTTAAGTTGCCACTGATTCAGGTGTCACTCACCTGGCCTGGGGCGTCGCCTAAAGAAATTGAACAGCAAGTGGTTCAGCGTGTTGAGGCGGCGGTCAAAAACATCGATAACTTGCGTCGCTACAACTCTGACTCGCGAGAGGGGTTCGGAAGTGTCCGCCTGGAAGCGCAGCCACGCGTCGATCTGACGCAGTTCAAAGAAGATGTTAGGGATGCGCTCGACGGGATTACCTCATTTCCACGAGATTTAGAGCCGCCTAGGATTCGAACGATCGAGTGGAAAGAGACCATCCACTACCTCACTATCCGCGGCGATATTGGTGAACGGGCGCTGGGCCGACTGGCCGAAGAGTTGAGAGATGAGTTGATCTCATTAAGCCATGTGAGCGATGTCGATATCGGAGGAACCCGCGAGGAAGAGGTTACGATCGAGGTGTCCGAGGAGGCGCTTCAACGCTACCAGCTTAGCTTTGGTGAACTAGCCACGGCAATACGGGCATCGTCCATCAATCTATCTTCGGGTGAGTTAAGAACAGCGACGGGTAATATTCAACTACGCGCAGAGAATCTCGCTGATTCGCAGACCGATTTTGAAGCGATTATCGTGCGCGAACTGCCCTCGGGAGCGCAGCTACGGCTTGGCGATGTGGCGCGAGTTATTGATGGTTTCGAGGATTTTGAAGTCAGTGCGTCGGCCGATGGAGTGCCTGCCGTCATGCTTCAGATTGAGCCCTCGGATCGTCTTTTTATTACCAAGACATCAGATCAGGTCAATGCTTGGATAGACAGCAAGCAGGCCGAGTTACCCCAAGGCGTTGAGTTATTGAGTCTCGCCGACATGGCGGACGCCTATGACTCGCGTATGTCACTGATCTTCGATGCGGCATGGATGGGACTGATTCTTGTCATGCTCATCCTGCTGTTGACGCTGAGGTTTACGGTTGCGTTGTGGGTGACCGTGGGCATTGCTATCTCATTTGTCGGTGCCTTCATTTTTCTGCCGGTCGTCGACGTCTCGATTAATTTCCTGTCGACCTTTGCGTTTTTGTTGGTGTTAGGCATTGTGGTTGACGATGCCATTGTCGTTGGGGAGAGCATTCATCATCATCGAGAGGACCTAGGGCTAGAGGCGCAAGAGGCCGCCATTGTCGGTGCGTCCGCCGTAGCCAGACCCGTTATCTTCGCCGTATTGACCACCGTTGTTGCCTTCGCGCCATGGGCATTTTTATCGGGACCTCAAAGCGAGTTCCTGCGCCATCTCTCTGCTGTTATTGCTTTCGCACTGGCATTCTCTTTGATCGAGGCATTTTGTATTTTGCCGGCGCATTTGCGTCACTTGCCGGCGCGCAATGGCGACACACGGGGGTTTGCCCTTCAGCGCCGCATTGCCGATGGCATTATGAGTTTTGCCGAGAAAACCTATGCGCCGCTGTTAGCAAAAGCTCTGAATGTTCGCTACACATTGAGCGCTATCTTTCTCGCCGGTTTCGTCATCGCACTCACCCTGGCCAGTACCGGTTGGGTGAGATTCTATTTTTTCCCTCAGCTTGAGAGCGAGACCCTGGTCGTCAACGTGGGATTGCCTACAGGCGTACCTTTTTCTAGAACAGAAACTGTAATGAATCAGCTGGACCGAACCAGTGATGGCTTGAAAGAGCAGTACCCGGTTATTGGTGCGTTCACCTTTGCCTACGACAACCAACTCGAGCAGTACGTGCAATTGCCTCCGCCCGGCGAGAGTAATATCAGCATGCGAGAGGTCGCGGAGACCTATCTCGATACCATGGGCGATATCCCCGATGCGGAGAATATCAACGTGCAGTACACGGCTAACCAGGGCGAGGCTGTGCTGACATTTGTGTTTGCCCATACGGACGAGGAACGGCTCAAGCAGGCGGCCGCTGACCTGAGAAACTATTTGGTAACGTTTGAGGATGTCTTTTTCGTCCGCGATAACCAGCGCGGTGAGATCGACGAGCTCAATATACGACTCAAGCCCGGTGCGCAGACCTTAGGTGTCACGCTCGCCGACGTGTCTCGCCAGGTCCGGCAATCCTATTATGGGGAAGAGGTGCAACGGCTACCGCGTCAGTACGGCGATGTGCGCGTTATGTTGCGCTACCCGCAGGATGCGCGCGAGACCCTAACATCGCTCCGCGATCTTAACGTTCGGACAAATGATGGCCGGTTCATCCCATTAGCGACCGTAGCGGATATCGAGGTACGTAAGGCGTCGCAGCGGATTGTTCGAAGGAACGGGCAACGTATCTTCGAGGTTTTCGCGCGGGTGAACGTGGACTCGATGGGTGATATCAACGAAAAGGTTCAGGACGAATTCATCCCTGAACTGCAAGAGCGTTTTCCGGCATTGCAGGTGATCAAAGGTGGATGGGAAGAGCAGCAAGCTGAGTTCATGACGGAAGTGACCCGACTGTTCACCATTGCCATGTTAACCATTTACGCGCTGTTAGCGGTCGCGTTCCGATCTTACACACTGCCAACGATTATCATGTCCGCCATTCCCTTTGCCTACATGGGGGCCATCTTTGGCCATCAGCTGATTGGTATCCCGCTGGATATGTTCTCGTTCTTTGGCATGGGCGCTGCCGCCGGGGTGGTCGTGAACGACAACCTGGTGCTGATTGATTACATCCTCAAGCGCGAGGAGAAGGGGGACGATCGTTTCACAGCGATCATCAATGCGGCTAAAAATCGCTTTAGACCCATTCTCCTGACAACCCTCACCACCTTTGTTGGGCTTATGCCAATTATTGCGGAGACGTCTCAGGCGGCTGCATTCCTCAAGCCCTCGGTCATTTCACTTGCTTTCGGTGTCTTCTTCGCCTTCTTTGTGAGTTTGTTCCTGGTGCCTGCGCTCTACCTGATCGGAGACGATTGGGGAAAGGTTAAATCTCGTCTATCCGGGTTTTTCCCAAGATTTTCTAAAGGCTAAACAGTCGAGGCGCAGAAGACTGCGCCCAGGCTGCGATACCGATGTTGCCTTCAGCGAACGTCTTTCATAAATCGACGCACTAGGGGCGATACCAGCAGTACCGCTACGCCCACACCTACGCCGTACATGAGAAGTTCCGTGAACAGCGCGTTGAACCCGCTGTTATCGAGTCTTCCGTCTCCACCGTCAATGCTTGAAAAGAAGATAGCTAGCTCCGATGCTAAATAGGAGCCGTAAGCGCTAGCCAAAAACCACGCGCCCATCATGACGCCAACGTAACGGGCGATCGATAGTTTTGTAACGGCAGAGAGTCCAATTGGGCTCAAACACAGCTCCGCCGAGGTGTGAAGAAAATATGCCAACACGAGCCACCAAGCAGACACCAAGCCTGCCGAGTCTGGGTTGTTGAGTCCGATAAGCAGAGCACCAAATCCCAGGCCTACCTGAACAATGCCGAGGCCAAACTTCGCGGGTGTAGAGGGTTCTATGTTGTTAGACAGTAGTGCCGGCCACATTAGCGCAAAGAGGGGCGACAGCAGAATAATGAAGATGGCATTGGCTGAACCAAATTGCGCTGCAGTCAATTCCATTCCGAGCAGCGTCAGATCCGTTGCTCTGTCCGCAAACAAGGTCATCGATCCACCCGATTGCTCAAACATTGACCAGAACACAGTGCTGATGACAATTAGAAAGAAGAGGGTGCCCATTTTTCCACGCTCTTCAGAGTCGCACTGTGTCGCAAGCAGCCAAACGAACCACGCTAAGAAAAGTGCGGCGATGACTGGGAGCATGAAACCGACACCATTGGGTTGCTGCAAGACGACCCAAATGACGAAGACGGATAAGACGCTGTAGATGCTGATGGTGTTCTCTACGTTGAGTAAACCGAGCGATGCGCTAGCAGGTTCCTTTAAAACGGCGGGATCCGCGGGGTCGCCGTGACCCTCCAGCCACTTCTGTCCGAGCGAAAAAACGATTAAACCGATGAGCATGCCAATGCCGGCGGCGCCAAACCCATAGGCCCAGCCATAGGCACTGGCTAGCCAACCACAGAGTAGGGACGCGCTGGCGGCACCGATATTGATGCCCATGTAGAAAATGGTAAAGCCGCCGTCTCGGCGTGGGTCGTTCTCGCCGTAAAGTCGACCGACCACGGTGGAAATGTTGGGCTTTAGCAAGCCAACACCCACCACAATTAGCGCCAGCGCAAAATAGAATACGGTTATGGCCTGATCGTCCCTGACCACCTCGCCACCGATGCCTTGCGTGGCCGGTACGCCCTCAAACGCCATGGCGCAATGACCTAAAACGAGCAGGATTCCACCCAGCTTGACCGCTTTTGTTTGGCCAAGATAACGGTCCGACACAATGCCACCCAGCAGGGGCATGGCGTAAACAAGCGCTGCGTAAGCTCCGAGGATCCGTAGCGCTTCACCGTCACTGAAAAGGTGATGTTGAACCAGGAAAAGCACCAGTAGGTACTTCATGCCATAAAACGAAAACCGCTCCCACATCTCGGTCGCGAAGCAAACGAATAAACCGCGTGGGTGTCCGAACCACTCAGGGCCAGCCGGCATTGCCTGTGTCGTCATGGTATTCCTTATTGTTGTTAACTAACGGTTGAACGGACCGTGTTTCAGGCTGCTGCTGATATGGCCCGTTTCTGCGTGGCTCCCAGTAGCGCACACATCATGTCATCAGGATCGCGGATTCGCTTAACTTGTGCAAATAGGGCGGCGGCCTGGGGGTAGCAGTATTGAAGATAAACCAGCCATTGTTTCAATGGATTGATCGAATACTTGCGGTCGTAGCGCGCCCCATTGGCTTCAAAGAACTGGATGAGTAGTTCTGCAACTTCCGGCCAGCTCATGGGGTTGACGGGAACGCTCTCCGCATGAGCCTTAATGGCGCGACCAAGGTCAGGTCGGCAGAGTGCGCCTCTTGCCAACATGAATGCGTTGCAGCCACTTTGCTCGCGACAGAGGTCGAGATCACTGGGCGTCCAGATTTCACCGTTCGCGATAATCGGGATCCCACGGGAATTAGAGATGGTGCGCAGCAGCGACCAATGCGCAGGGGGACGGTAGGCCTGTACTTTTGTTCTCGCATGGACCGTTAATTCGTCGATACCACTGTTGATCGCGTAGTCGGCGATATCAGCGAACTGGGAATCGTCATCAAACCCCAGTCTCACCTTTGCGGTCACAGGCGTGTCTACGGGCGTTGCGTCTCTCACGGCCTTGCAAATATCGAAAATGAGCTCGGGGGTTTTCAACAAGGTTGCACCGGCCCGAGATTTATTGACCGTTTTCGCGGGACAGCCAAAGTTGAGGTCGATGCCCGGCGCGCCCAGCTTGGCAACTATTTTAGCGTTTGTGGCCATCAAAGCAGGATCTG
>DPGN01000012.1:102628-102810 GCA_003523185.1 Halieaceae bacterium | reverse complement strand
TTGGCACACGATGATCAATATGAAGAGCAGGGATCAACCGCATTCGATAGTCTCGATGGTGATCTTGACACTGTTCGTCAGGGCTCTGTTGGAAGTGCGCCCGACACCTACACGCTGACGTATTCGGCAACAGACCTCTCAGGTAATTCCGCACAAAAAACGCGTTTTGTAACGGTTGAAGC
>DPGN01000012.1:93670-102576 GCA_003523185.1 Halieaceae bacterium | reverse complement strand
TTTGTAACGGTTGAAGCCGAGCCCGAAGATCCGCCACCAACAGGAGGTGATGATCCTACGGATCAATTGGTGTTCAAAAATGGCGTAGTCGATGGTTTGTGGGATGGAGGCATTAACGGCTGGGATGAGCATGATTACACCAATGATTGTAGCAACGACGGTGGTGCTTCCTGCCCCAATATTGCGTGGGAAGTTATTAATGACAGCGATCGTGGCGATGTCCTCCAGATTACTCACGCCGGAAGCAATAAGCGGGCCGGCCTATATTTTTCGGTCACGGGCGATCAAGGCGTTGACTTAACAGGCTTTCAAAATGGCCGTGTGGAGTTTGACATCAAAGTTGTATCGGGTGATGCCAATATCACGATGAAGCTCGATTGCTACTGGCCGTGTACGTCCGGTGACCAGAATTTGGGTCCGCTGGGTGTGAATGGCTGGGAATCTGTTGCGGTGCCGTTTACACAGCTTACTCCAGACCTTGACCTTACAAAGGTCAACACAGGTTTGGTC
This sequence comes from Halieaceae bacterium, assembly GCA_003523185.1. GTDB lineage: Bacteria > Pseudomonadota > Gammaproteobacteria > Pseudomonadales > Halieaceae > Luminiphilus. The sequence goes on along the minus strand of DPGN01000012.1, from coordinate 102,066 downwards.
ATATGGGCTACTAATTTTGGCAGCACTGTTTTCAGAATCGACAACGTCCGTTTCACCGGATACGACGAGGATGCCGAGCCGCCTACTAACCCGCCACCCAGCGTTGATTTCAAGCTGACGCCGATGGGCTTGGGTAGCTATTCGGACACGATTAATCCAGCGAGCTATCGCTGTGCAGAGGATTATGGATTCTGGCTTTATAACGCAGGGGTGATCGGAGCTACAGATCTCGGGACTTGTGCGAATGTGGAAGACGCAAAGCCAGTAAAAAAAATGCCGCAAGTAGACGGTGCGGCCGCAAATAAGCACACGATGACCCATCGTTGGTGGGGTTCCATTCCGTTTGCTGCTGAGGCCTATATCACGCCTGATCCTATAATGGCGCGCTTGTCGGGCAATGGTGTTCGTATTACAGGTATACCGTCAGGATTGCGCGTCTATACAAGTATGCCGGTTTGCCGTGCAGACGACGCACCCTGTGTCGACATCGTTGACAACAATTTTGGCTATGTGATTCCGGCGCCAGCTAACGAAGTCATGGAAGCCATCGCAATCGGTAACACCAATCATGGTGGCATGACTACTAAGCTGCTCGACTACTCCGAGGGTTCGGTCACGGCAGGATGGTTTGCGGGGTCTTCGCTGATCATGGAGGCCACTTTTGTTCAGGGTTCACCTTACGTGTATTTTGAAGTGCATTCAGGCTTGCCGGTAGTAAAGACTCTACCGAATCCTAATGGTGAGCAGCGCCTGATTTGGCACCAAGATGATGAAAGTCTCGGTATTTCTACGAATGTAGCAGGCATGCGCAACCACTTTTTGGTGGTGGGTGACGCTGGAACCAGTTTTGATAACGTCGATAGCGAGGCGGTAACTGTTAACAGTCCCTCGAATGCATTCACCTTGGCTTGGATACCAACGACCGGTGAATCGGTCGCGGACGGTCTTCGCGACTCGGTGAAGCGTCAGTCACGCAACGTGGTCGATAAAGTGCAAATTGACTATAGCGTTGATCGAGGCACCAATACGGTGAGCGTGACCCATCGATATCTCGATAATTCCGATCAGACCGTGGATACGCTTGCGGGCCTCATGCCCCTGGCATGGAAGCGAGCGGAGTCATTGACGGCAGTGGCATCGGTGCGTAGCGCCCGCGGTGTGATCAAGTACGCGGAGCAATCGAGCTTCACATACGATCTGCCTTCGGTTGGCGTGTTGCCATCATTGCCGGTTGTGCCTGGGTCACTTGATGAAAACCACCTGAGAACATTGGTAGATGATTTCGTTGCTTTGGGACCCTCAAATTGGAATACCGCTGACGATACGTATTGGAACGGCAAGGCGGTCGGTCGTTTAGCAGAGGTTTTAGCCTTGGCTAATCAACTCGGCATGACTGAGGCTACATCGACGCTACTTGACTGGCTGAAGGGTGAGCTAGCGGACTGGATGTCAGCTGAACGCGATGGAACCCTCGATCACATCAATTACTTCGTTTATGACGATGACTGGAACACGCTGTTGGGAATGGATGAAGCGTTCTATTCACATGCGCTGCTGCAGGATCATCACTTCCACTACGGCTATTTTGTTCGAGCCGCCGCGGAAGTGTGCCGAATCGAGTCGGACTTCTGCGGGCCCGATCAATATGGTCCAATGTTTGAGTTGCTGATTCGAGACTATGCGGCAGGGCGCGATGATTCCTTGTTTCCCTATCTGCGCAATTTCGATCCAGCCTTTGGTTTCTCCTGGGCCTCTGGAGCAGCTGGTTTCAATCGCGGGAACAACAATGAGTCCACGTCTGAAGCGGCTAACGCTTATGGCGCAATGGTGCTATACGGTTTGGTGACAGGTAACGATGAGATTGCCGAGCGGGGTATGTATCTGCATGCTTCGACAGCGGCGTCCTTCTGGGAATATTGGAATGATATCGATGGATATCGTGGCGTCGATTCTGAAAAACGCAATTTCCCACCCGGTTACTCGAAAATCACCACGTCCATTATATGGGGTGATGGCGCTGATTTTGCCACTTGGTTTAGCCGCCGCTATGCACATATTTTGGGTATTCAGGGCCTGCCCTCGAACCCGTTAATCATGCATGTTGGTTTATTTGCCGACTACCTCGACGAGTATGTTTACTTAGGGATGGCGGAGTCACGCAAGGTAGGCAATGGCAATCCATCAGGATTGCCGCCTGGCTTATGGACCGACCTCTGGTGGAATTTATGGGCGATGACCGATGCCGACAGCGCAATTGCTGATTATGAGGCAACCGCTACTTATGAACCGGAGGCTGGAGAGGCGCCCGCGCACACCTACCATTGGCTCTACACGATGAGGGCCTTGGGTGAACTCCGAACGGGGATGGGTGAGCTGACCGCAGACTATCCAGCGGCGATGGCTTTCAAAACGGGCAGCACCACTAACTATGTGGTCTACAATTATGACGATGTTGCCAGAAGCGTAACCTTCAGTGATGGCACGGTGATTGAAGCTGCGGCTAACGCGTTCGCTATCGAGCAATTATAGCTTTAGACGTCTCAAAGCGACTCTGAAGTAACCCGGCGCATACTGCGGCCGGGTTATTTTTTTGTGGCCTGTCTGCGCTCAAAACGCTTGTCTCTCAATGTCCATTGAGTAACCCTTAGCAACCTGAGTTTCCCGGTGATTCTTTGATGTTAGTTCACCGAGTATCTGGCGGAGAAATACGTGAATAAATACGACGCCATCGTTATCGGTGCCGGTCATAACGGGCTGACCAACGCGGCTTATCTCGCCAAGGCGGGGCTGAAGGTCGCCGTGCTCGAGCGCAATCCCCATATTGGTGGTGCGACGGTGAGTCGAGAGCTCTATGAGGGCTGGTACTACTCCAATTGCTCCTACGTATCGAGCTTGCTCCGTCCCGAGATTACCCGAGACCTTGAGTTGCCTCGTCACGGTCTGCAAGTCGTGCCTTTTGGTGGCGGCGCCACCTTCATGCAGAACGGTGATCACTTCGGCAACTACAGCGACTATGCGCGCAAGTATCGTGAGATTTCGCGGCATTCGAAGCGTGATGCAAATGCCTACGAGCGCTACAAAGCCGATACCAGCCGTCAGACACGCCTGATTAGACCCTTTCTGCTCAAAACGCCGCCCGATCCCACATCGCTTAAATTGAGAGACCTCAAGGACCTTGTGGATTTTGCAAAACCCTTCATCAACATGGGTGAAGAGGGGCTGCTGGACACCATCAAGTTCTGGACGACCTCGGTCGGGGATTACCTCAACGAGTACTTTGAGACAGACGTGATCAAGGCGCAGCACGCGGGCAGTGGCATCATCGGTACCGCGCTCGGTGTGTACTCGCCGGGCACAGCCTATGTTCTGCTTCACCATTATATGGGTGATGTCGATGGGAACGTGGGTGCCTGGGGGTTTGCTCGTGGCGGCATGGGCGCCATTGCCAATGCGCTCTCGAAGTCGCTTCAGTCATTTGGCGGCGAAATCATTTGCGACGCTAACGTCGATCGCATCATCGTGAAGGGTGGCCGTGCAAAGGGTGTGGCGCTTAAGAACGGTGATGAATACCACGCTGATATCGTGGTCTCGAACCTCGATCCCAAGCGGACTTTGTTGGATATCACAGACGAACGCGATCTCCCCAAAGACGTGGTTCAAAAAGCTAAGAACTTCAAGATTCGGGGCTCTTCAGGGAAGCTTAATATCGCGTTGGATGGCTTGCCAACGTTCGATGGCCTGGACCCGAAGAATCCGCTCATGGCGGGCGATCTGCACTTCAGTGACTCACTGGAGCGCATGGAGCGTGCCTACGATGATTGGAAGGCCGGCACCTGGTCGAAAGATCCGTACGTCGACATGATGATTCCGTCACTAACAGACCCGACCATGGCGCCTCCGGGCAAAAACATGATGTCGGTCTTTGTTCAGTACGCGCCGCCTAAAGTTGAGGGCCGCGAGTGGACCGACGAGGACAAGGACGGGTTCGAGAAGTCGGTTATCGATCAAATTTCAAAATACAGTCCGAATTTCCGCGATCTGATTCTCCACTGTGAGACGCGAACGCCGCGCGAGATCGAGGCTGAAGTTGGGCTGACCGAGGGCAACATTTTCCAGGGCGAGCTGACCTTCGATCAGCTGCTGTTTAATCGTCCCTTCCCGGGTTATGCGCAGTACCGTATGCCTATCAAAGGCATGTACATGTGCAGCTCTGGCACGCACCCGGGTGGTGGTGTGATGGCGGCGCCGGGCGCGAATGCGGCACGCGAGATTCTCTATGATCTGAAACGACCCAATACCGTCCCAGGGAGCTACGCCGATGACTAAGTACGATGCCATCGTGATTGGGGCGGGGCACAACGGGCTCATCACCTCGAGCTACCTCGCCAAGGCGGGAAAGAAAGTGTTGGTGGTTGATGCCCGTAGCCAAGCGGGTGGTTGTGCTAGTACCAAAGCCTTTGCCAATGGGTTTCATATCTCGGACTGTGCCCAGTGGGTGCATCAACTCGATGATAAGATCGTTAAAGAGCTCAGTCTTGAAATGCACGGTTTGCGGCTGGGCAAGGCCAAGCGAACGATTGCGCTTCAGGCGATTGGCGATCACTTGACCGTCGACGGTGACAGCCTCAGCGGCGCCGGGATCAGCGCAGCGGACAAGAAGGCCTACAAAGCGTTTCGGTCGCAAATGCGTGCCTTCGCCAAGTTGATGCTCAAGCTCTATCGCACCCGCGCGCCCAAGATGGTCGACGCCGATTGGGGTGATCGCATGACACTGCTGTCCGTGGGGCTCGGCTTGAAGATGATGGGTCGCAAGAACATGCAGGACATGATGCGGCTCGTGCTGATCAACATTTACGATGTAATGAACGAGCACTTTGAGCACGATGGGCTCAAAGCTGCGGTGGCGCTTGATGCCATCACAGGAACCAACATGGGCCCGCGTTCTCCCAATACTGTGTTCACCTACATCCACCGCATGGTCGGGGAGGCGTTGGGTAATCGTGGCGTGAGTCAGGTGATGGGCGGCATGGGGAGTCTTGGCGGCGCACTGCTGAGTGCAGCAAAAACACAGGGTGTTGAGGTTCGCTTGGGTGAGGCTGTTACTCGCATGATCAAGACCGATGACCGTGTTACCGGCGTTGAATTGAGCTCGGGTGACGTTGTTGAGGCGACGGCCGTGGTGTCGAGCGCTGACCCCACAACGACCTACCGAGATCTCCTGGGTTATCGCCATATTGAGGCGGGACAAGCGCGTCGTGTCGAGCAATACCGAACTCGCTCTGGCACCGGCAAGTTACACTTGGCCTTGTCCGGACTGCCATCGTTTACCGGCGTTTCCGCCGAGGATCACAGCCAACGTTTGATCATTGCGCCATCCATGGACACCATGGAAACCTGCTTAAACCCCATCAAATACAGGGAGCTGACCTCGCAGCATGTGTTCGATATCAGCATTCCAAGCATCGAAGACCCGACATTAGCACCGTCAGGTCAGCACGTCCTGACAGCGTTGGTGCATTACGTGCCTTACGAGCTTAAGACGGGTTGGGACAGTCATGAAGGTGCTCGCGAGCAGTTGCTTGAGTCACTCCTCGAACAACTCGAGGCCTACGCCCCGGGAGTTCGCGATCTCATTATTGCAAGCGAAGTGCGTGTGCCTGAGGACTTTGAGTCATCACACGGTGTGACGGGCGGTAACTGGCACCATGGCGAGCTTTCGATTGATCAGTCCCTGATGATGCGTCCTTTCCCGGGATCAACGCAGTACACGGGCAGCGTCGAAGGGCTCTATCTATGCGGTGCAGGTTCGCATCCGGGCGGGAGCCTAATGGGCCTTGCGGGGAAAAATGCCGCGGAAGAAATACTCAAGCAGGGGGTCTTGTCATGAGCGCTGCTGAACGCAAGACAATGTTGCTGACCACGCCGTTTCACTCGCGGGTAGAGCAGTACTGCGAGCTCAACGATTGGGGCGCGTGGCAGGGCTACACCACGCCAAACTCCTACTTCGATGTGGAGCTCGAGTATTTCGCCATTCGCAGCACAGCGGGCGTACTCGACTTATCCCCCATGAATAAGTACCGCATCTCGGGGCCTGATGCACAAGCCTTCCTCAATCGCTTGGTCACACGTGACGTTAGCAAGATTGGTGTTAACCGAGTGGGCTATGCGGTCTGGTGTAATGACGCGGGTGAGCTCATGGACGATGGAACGATCTTCCATCTTGCCGAGAACGATTACCGGCTCTGCTCCTACATGCGCGCCGATGAGTGGCTCGAGTGGAACGCACTCGGTTTTGACGTGACGATCAACAATGAGTCCGATGATATTGCGGCGCTAGCCATCCAGGGCCCTGTGTCCTGCACTATTCTGACCTTGATTGGCTGTGAAGGCTTGAACGAACTCAAGCCTTTTGGCATTGCGCGATTCGATTTCGAGGGCGTTGAGATGATGGTCAGCCGCACTGGCTTTACGGGAGATTTGGGCTATGAAGTCTGGATCGACCCCAGTAAAGCCGAAGCGCTCTGGGATCAGCTATTCGAGAAGGGACGTGATTACCTGATTAAGCCCATCGGCTCGCACGCGCTCCACATGGCGCGGATTGAAGCGGGTTTCCTGCAGGCCAAGGTCGACTTCGTGCCAGCGGAAATTGCGGTGCGCCCCGGGCGGACCCGCACGCCTCTCGAGATGGGCTTGGACTGGCAGGTTGATTTTAATAAACCACTGTTCAACGGCCGCGCCGCGCTTTTAAAGCAGAAAGAAGAAGGCCTGCGATATCGGTTCGTTCTGCTTGATGTCGAGGGCAATAAGCCCGCCGAGCACTCGTTTATCCTCAAGAATGGTAAGCAGATCGGTATCGTCACCTCAGCCGCCTGGTGTCCCACGGCGAAGTCGAACCTCGCGTTTGCGCAGGTAGAGATGCCGCACGGCGCTGTTGGGGATGAGTTTGTCGCTGAGATCTACTATCAGCGCGAGTTGCAGTGGACGCGATTGATGGCGCCCTGCAAGGTCATCGACGGTCCACTGTTTAATCCCCCGCGTAAACGCCAGACACCGGCACCTGCGCACTAGCATCATGCACCTTATTGCCACACAATTTGACGACTCCCTTGAGCGGATGCGCGAGAAGCTTGCTACCGAGCGAGAGCGCCCGCAGCACGCCATGGATGCCTACTTCTATCGCTCGCATCTGGTCTATGAGCGCGAACTCGATCATCTCGTTTTTAAGAGCTGGTTGTATGCGCTGCACAGCAGCGAAATACCGGAAAAGGGTGATTATCAGCTAGTAGACATTGGTGAGGACTCGATCATTGTCGTTCGTGGCGATGACGGTGAGATTCGCGCCATGCACAACATCTGCCGTCACCGTGGTGCCCAAGTGTGCGAAGCCGCTACGGGAAACAAACGAACGTTTGTCTGCCCCTACCACGGGTGGGTCTATAACCTCGATGGCAGCTTGAAAGCCGCGCGAGAGACCCACGTCATGCCTGAGTTTGATGAGAACGCGCACGGACTGAAGCCCGTTCGCTGCGTTGAGTACATGGGTTTGGTGTTCATTAACTGTGATCCTGATGCCGCTGACTTTCTGGGACCGCTAGAGAACATTCGCGAGCCGCTGGGTGCCTATGATCTTGGTAACGCGAAGGTGGCTCATCGTAAGACGTACAGGATCGATGCCAACTGGAAACTGGTGCTCGAGAATTATCTGGAGTGCTATCACTGTGCCACCTCGCACCGTGCGTACGCCAAGCTACATACGTTCAAGGATTTACATGAAAAAGTAGCGCCCATTGTCGAGGCTTTGCTGGAACGCTCAGATGAAGTCACGGGTGTGCCCGGCATGTCCAAGCAGTACACCAAGATTTACAAAGAGGCAGAGGGCTTTGGTGCTTGTGTTCACACCATGCGCTATGGACTGTTCGAGGGCAACGTCACGGGTAGCCGAGACGGCCAGCCGGTAGCGCCGCTCATGGGCAACATTAAGGATTACGATGGTGGGGCCGGCGACTATCAGATGGGCCCACTGACCTTCATGCTCAACTATCCTGACCACTGTGTTCTCTATAGATTTCTCCCGCGATCACTCACCGAAACCGATGTTGAGCTAGTGTGGTTTGTTCGTGGCGATGCGGAAGAGGGTAAAGATTACAATCGCGAGGATGTCGTCTGGCTCTGGGATCACACGACGCAGGAAGACGAATACATCATCCTTCGCAACAATGCCGGCGTGAACTCGCGGTTCTTTGAGCCGGGCCCTTACCACCCCGAGTTTGAAGCGACGCTTCAGAAGTTTGTGGGTTGGTACCTACATCATCTCGAAGAAGCTAGCTACGCCTGAAGTCTATTCAGGCGCCAACGTTACCGCCAAGCTAGTGCGGGTCTCACGGTAAGTTCGCAAT
>DPGN01000012.1:77635-93472 GCA_003523185.1 Halieaceae bacterium | reverse complement strand
GAATTATCGCGCCAGCGGAATCGCACCTGATGTTCCGGTTGATCAATGTGTGAGTAGAGGTACTCGAGCAGACGGTCGCTCTCCGCTTTGAGCATACCTACGATGTGCTGAGTGAATGAGCGATTTACGTTGATGTACTTATCGCCGGTAACGGGGTGGGTCCCTACGACCGGGTGCACCCAGGCACCGTTGCTGTGAACGCCCTCGTTCATAGCGTGGATGTTGGACTCCTTACCGAGGTAGTCGTTTCTAAAACACCCAATATCGTGCACTGCTTCGAGTGTTCCAAGCATGTCCCGCATATGGGGTGCGAGATTGTCATAGGCCAGCGCCATATTGGCCCAAAGCGTGTCACCGCCGGTCACAGGCACCTTCTTCGCGTACAGAATGGACATGAAGGGAGGAGACTCCCGAAAGGTCAGGTCCTTGTGCCAGTCATTGGTATCGGGCGGCCGATTGGCATCGTTCTCGAGTACCGTAATAGCAGGAATCTCTGGGTGGTTCTGATAGACGGGGTGCGGCACGTCAATTTCACCGAAGTGCTTGGCCAGCTCGATATGCTGTGCCGGCGTCATTTGCTGATCCCGGAAAAAGACGACTTGATGTGCCATGAGCGCATCGTAAACAGCTTGTGCACCGTTGGCGGTGATGTTGCCGAGGTCAATGTCGATTTCGGCGCCCAAGGCTGGAGTGAGACGTTCAATCTTCACGTAGGTTTCCCCGCTACATAGCCGATGATCATTTGCTTTCGGCTTATTTTTTTATGGGCGCGTGGGTCTCGCCATGCGCCGAGCGAGAATAGACCCGAAGGCCATAACGGTGCAATCAAAAGCGGGTCGATTTAGCGGGTTTGTGGTGCTTAATTCGTCCGTGGTTGGAAGGGCTTGTCGACGCGGATGAACATCCACAGCGCCGCACCAATGAAGGCGACAAAGGTGCCTGTACTCAACGCCGCCACCCAACCTACCTTGAGCGCAAGGAAGGGCATAAGAGGCCCTACGATGATGCCTGAGATGCTACCGCCCGTATTCATGAGCCCACAGGCGGGTGCCGTATAGGGGCCTGCAAGGTGTATCTGAGCTGACCAGAAAGACCCTTCGGCGAATTGCGTACAGGCGTAGCAGAGCGAAAGTAGGGCAACGGCAACATAGGGCGACGAGGCGTATAGGCCGAGGTAGAGGAAGATGCCTGTGCCGATCAGACCGCTCATTGCGGGGATACGACAACCTAGTTTGGGGCCTAGGCGGTGACACAAGGTGTCGCAGACCCATCCGCCAACCGTCGCCGCCACGGCACCGAGTACCCAGGGAGCGGCGGCTAGCATGCCTGACTCGATAATGCCGAAGCCGAGGACGTTCACTAGATAATGGAAGAACCAGGTAGCGAAGGAGTAGAAGACAAAGTTGTGCGTGAAATAGGCGGAGCCGAGTAGCAACGTTTCTCGGTGCCCCAGCAGCTGGCGCCACGCGGCATAGCCTGCATCTTGGGTCAAACCTGAACGATTCGCTTCGATCCTCTCTAGCTCAGCCTCGGACATGGCTGGGTGTTCCCTGGGATTATCGCGCGCGTACCACCACCAAATTGAGAAGAACAACAGCCCCACTGGCACAAAGACAAGAAACGAAGCGCGCCAGCCATAGTTGAGAATGACGATGGAGAATATGGGTGCAGCCGCCGCGGCGCCCAAAGACAGGCCCGTGCTCGAGACCGCATTGGGTAGGGCCCACTGCCCGACAGGGAACCATCGTTCCACCGAGGCGGCTTGAACCGGATAAATGGGAGCATGCGCGGCTCCCATAATTACGCGAATGGCGATCAGAAGACCGACAGTGCCTACAACGGACGATTCCAAACTGCCGGGCAATAGCGCGAATAGCAGGCAGGCGAGTACCCATATGGCGCCTGCGACGAGAAGAGTCAGTCGGGGGCCGAAGCGCTTACCTAAAATGCCGCCCGGGATCTGAAAAACGAGGTAGCCCCAGAAAAAGGCCCCGTACACCCAGCCCATCTGCAGTTCGCTGATGGCCAGTTCTTTCATCATGAACTCGCCGGCTACAGGAAAGTGCTGGCGGAGCATGTAGGAGAGAAAACTCAGGATGAAGATGACGGAGAAAAAGCGCCACCGAACGGGAATTGTTGAAGTGCCCATGAAATGCACTCGCTACTGCCACCAGAGACATCAGCATAAGTGGGTTTAGGCGAAAACATCCAGCAAAAAACCAGCGAAAAACAAAGAGGGGTGCCGCACGCAAGGGTGCGGCGCTCAATAGCGAGCATTAAGCGGCTGTTGAGTATTCGATCTCGCTGCCCAATTCGTCCGTTGTGGGGACTGAGTCTGCGGGCGTCAGCTGATCTTCTTCAGCAATATCGCCTGCGCGTGGGTCTTGCCGTAGGGCAGCAGGTGCAGTTGCGGAAGTTGCAGCCACGAAGGTGCTTTGCTCTTCCGTGGGTACAGCTGTTGCACCTTTGGGTTGTGAAGAAATAAAGAACGCAAAGACAAGGCTAGTTGCGCCAATGAGCGTGAACAGAATATCACCCTCGAAAGCACGCATCGCCCAACCAAAGACGAAGGATCCGATGGCCGCCCCCACTGCATTGAGAAGCAACACAGAGGAGCCGAGCATCACAAATTCTGCGCGGGGTGAGTTATCCGCGGCTTTCGCGAGCGAGATAGCGTACAGCGAATTACTGGCTGCACCAAAAGCCGCGGCACCGACGAGTAACGAGGTGGTGTCGGTTGCGCTTGATAGGTAGAGCGCTGTGATGCCACTCATGACGCACAGGAACGCGAGTACGTGCCGCCGATCGATACGATCAGAGGCAATGCCAATGGGGTACTGAACCAGCGCACCAGCCAAAATGCTCACGGCCACAAACGTGGGTGCGAAGTCGGCGTTTCCGGTTACGCTGACAACGTGCACCGCCCCCAAGGTCCAGAAAGTGCCAATGATGAGCCCTGAGCCCAGCGCACCAGCGAACGCAGTGTGCGAGCGGCGATAAAGCTTCATGAAATTGATGCGTGTGGCGGGTACCGGTGCCGGCGCCAATGAGCTCGTCAAGCTCACAGGGATGATCGCGCAGCCGATCAGAATGGAGATCAGCGCGAAGACCTGAGCGGCTTCACCATAAGTCATGCTCAATAGACCTTGGCCCAAGGCCATGGCGCCGAGTACAACCACGGTGTAGATACCGAGAACACGTCCGTGCGTACTCGCGTCTGCTTGGTCAGATAGCCAGCTCTCGACGACTGTGTAGGCGCCACACATGACAGCACCGAGTAGGAATCGCACGAGAATCCACATCACGCTTGAATCGGTCATGGGTAGTATCTGGAAGCAGCACAGGAATACGGCCATGAGTGTGGTGAAACTGCGGATGTGCCCCACCTTGGCAATAATGTGCGGTGTCACCATGGCGCCTGAAATAAAGCCGGCAAAATACGCAGACCCGGAGATACCAATCACGGTCTGTGAAAGTCCTATGTCGCTCGCCATGAGAGGCAAAAAGGTCATGTGGATGCCGTGACCCGTCAGCAAGAATGCTGTGGTCAGCAACAAAGAAAATACAGATCGAACGCTGCTCATATCGCCCGGTCCAGGTGAGTTTCGGAGCGCGCATTTTGACTATTTTTTATCGCCGCGCAAGCGCTGAAATCTGTGAATTTTGCGCTCTTTGTTGGGTGTGAATTTTCACTCCATTTGAGCGCAAAGTAATTTGCGATTTTTGATGCTATACGGTCGTTTCCGGCGGATTCACCGCTAATGATTTGTCGCGCTTTTGTCGGCTAGTTTGCGTCGCTCGCGATGGATCGAATCATCGACTGCCAGAAGATGAGTGACTCGGGAATACTGGCTCGACGGACCCGTTCATTCAGACCGTGCGCAAAGCTGTCTTTGGGGTTGAGGAAGATGCCGGTAAGGCTATAGCTCGGGATGCCAGCGGCTCTGAAGTAGGCACCGTCGGTGGTGCCCGAGATCATTCGAGGAATGACGGGCGTGCCGGGGTATAACTGAGTTAGTGAGGCCTCGACGGCACCCATGACCTCATCGTTGAAGGGAGAGGTATCACTGGACACAGGCATGCCGTACACGGCCCACTCGAGCTCAGGATTGCCCGCCACCAGACTCAGTTCTCCCATGATGTCCTCGACACTGTTTCCCGGAAAGATACGGCAATTGATCGTAGCCGTTGCGGTACGCGGCAGCGCATTTTCGGCATGTCCACCACTGAGCATGGTGGGGATGCAGGTGGTGCCCAAGGTGCCGATGTACTCGGGTTGCGCGCGCAATACCTCAATGGCTTCCTCGTCCCTGGGGTTGGCGGCAAAGCGTCGCATAGCATCGCTCACCTCGTTATCGAGGAAGGGGGCTGAGCGCTCAAAGTAGGTGCGCGTGATCTCATTCGTTTCAATGGCGAACCGGTGGTTCTCGATGCGTTGGATAGCGGCGGCAAGATCAAATATCGCATTGTCTGTTCGGGGCATCGAGCTGTGACCACCAATATTTTTAGCGGTCATGGTGTAAGTGGCGTAGGTCTTCTCAGCAAACCCCACCATGTACTGAATGGCTTCACCGCTATCATTCAGGGCGCCACCACCACCATCAACGACAATGGCGTATTCGGCATCAATCAGATTACGGTGGTTGTTGGTAAGGTCCTGCACCGTGTTCTGCAGTGACTCCTCGTCACCTGTAAACGCAATAATGAGATCGCGATTGGGCACGAAGCCCTGTGCTTTGAGCCATACAAACAGGGTTGTCAGCATCGATACATCGAACTTGTTATCGAGCACGCCACGGCCAAAGTAGAAGGTCTCGTCCTGCTGTAGCTCGAAGGGGTTGCGCACCCATTCGCCGGCCTCGGCAGGCACCACGTCCATGTGCGATGAGAACACCACGGGCTTCCGATTGCTCGAGCCGTCACCCCGATAGCGCACAACCAGTGAGACGGTCTCGTCGAGCGGCAGAATATGGATGTCTTTCGGATCAAAACCACCCTCGATAAAGACGTCTTTTAGGTACTCGGCGTAGGCAGGCACATTGCCATCGCCATAGGCGGTCACGCGCGCGGTGGCATCAGCTAAAAGTGACTCCGCAAACTGACTGTAGGTGGCAATCTCCGAGGGATCGATTCCCGATGTTTCCAGTCCGAGCGTGACAGCTGGGCTATTGGCAACGCCACTGTCCAAGTCTGAGCCCGCTGCGGCAAAGCTGTGTTCATTGACTATTCCCAAGAAGAGAGCCGCGGTTAGGAGTGGGCTTAAGAGTGCAGTGGCCAGGCGTGTTGGTTGGTTTGGTTTCATGTTCATCTCTCGCCGACAAAGTCAGAAGGTTGGTCTCGTTATTTTCACTGTTGTTATTACCACGGTTTATTCAGCCTCGCAGTGTTTATTTGAGCGCTAATCAATAGTGATAAGACAGCGCTGAAAAAACGTTGCGAAAAATTGGCAGTGAAGTAGGTTTAGCTCAGTTGTGATGGCTTTGAAGAGCCGTGACGATGTGGGTGCGCAGCCTGCTCTTACCACGCTGTAATGGGAGCAGGGGACAGGATAAAAAGTGGCGCAGAGCGAAGCATAAAACGAAGCATAAAAACCGAGCTAATAATAATGACGATCACACAGACGGTGTGACACATGCGCCGCAGGAGGCGTTGGCAACATGAACACTCCGGTCTCACAGGCACTAGCCCCCGACTTCTATCACTACGAACCCAGCCCGTTGGCCGCTGTCGTCACCGAGGGTGATTTTGTGCATCTCCGCTGGCCTGATGATACGAAGCTGGCATGCCACCGATTCTGGCTGCGCGAGAACGCGATGGGTCAGGGCGGCATCGACCTAGCAACCCGGGAGGGCATTCTTGACCCCGCGGAACTCACTGATGACATTGAAGTGAAAGTAGCCGTGGTAGATGACGCGGGAGATCTCATTGTTGAGTGGGTCAATGACGGCCAGCGCTCTGTCTATCACGCGGGGTGGTTGCGTCATGTGGCCGATAATAATCACCGGCCCAGCAGTTGGCTTCCCGAGGCAATATCGTGGACCACCGACTCGATTGGTGAGGTGCCACGTGTGGATGGCAGTGAGGCGCTGGACAATGATGAGATCATCCTGACGCTACTCAATAACTTACTCGTCTATGGCGCCTGTGTGTTGGAGAACTCGCCAACGCATGAGGGCTACCTGCTCGAACTCGCTGAGCGGATCGGTCCGGTGCGGGACAGTAATTTCGGTATGTTGTGGGATGTGAAGGCGGATATTGAGCTCGCGGGCGATGCGAAGACCAATTCCACGGCGAATACGGGCTTGCGCCTGGGGCCTCATTCGGATTTGCCCACACGCGAGATCCCTCCGGGATTCCAGTTCCTACATTGCCTGATTAACGAGGCGGATGGTGGTGAATCTACGCTGACCGATGGGGCGGCACTTGTGGAAGCGCTCGAGCGCGATCACCCTGAGGCGTTTGAACTTCTATCGACAAGGCATTGGATCTTCTTCAACCGCGGCCCCGGCATCGATCATCGCTGGTCCGCGCCCATCATTGATTATTTACCTGGCTGCGATACGCCGACGATTCGCGCGTTTTACCCGGTACGTGCCTTTCCAGCGATGGCCAATGAAGATGTGAGCCGATCCTACGATGCCCTGCGGTTATTTCACCGTATGGCCGATCAACCCGAGTTTGAGTTGAAGTTCCGCCTGACCGCCGGCGACATCATGTGCTTTGATAATCGTCGTGTACTCCATGGGCGGGATGCGTTTAGGGGGTCAGGTAAGCGACACTTACAAGGTGTTTACATTGATCGCGACGAGATCATGTCTCGGGCTCGAGCTTTAAACAGAGCTGCCCGATCGAAGGGTTTCTGACTGGCGTGTCCATTGAGTGGGCCGGGAAACAAAAACCGAGACGAGTAAGCAGAAATAAAAAATAACGACAACTAGAGCGACACAATAGGGGAAACCGACCATGCCACTAGCCATGCGTAAAAAAGTGTTTATTACCGCTGCACTGACGGGCTCCGGAGGTACACAAGATCGGAGTGACAAAGTGCCGCGCAGTCCCCAGCACATAGCCAATGACGCCATCGAGGCGGCAAAGGCAGGTGCAGCGGTTGTTCATTGCCACGTGCGTGACCCTGAAACTGGCGCGCCAGCGCGCGATGTTCACCTTTACAAAGAAGTGGTTGAGCGTATTCGTGCGTCTGATACCGATGTGGTGGTGAACCTGACTGCCGGCATGGGAGGAGATATCGTGTTCGGTCCACCCGAGGCACCGTTGCCTTTGCAGGAGGCGGGGACTGACATGGTGTCGGCGGCTGAGCGTGTCGAGCACCTTGAAGTCTGCCGCCCTGAAATCGCAACACTCGATTGCGGCACAATGAACTTTGCCGAAGCCGACTACGTGATGACCAATACGCCCGGTATGTTGCGCGATATGGCGCAGCGTATGACCGACCTTGGCATTCAAATCGAGATTGAAGCATTCGACACGGGGCACCTGTGGTTTGCCAAACAGTTGGTCGACGAGGGTGTCATTAAAGACCCTGTCATGGTCCAGCTCTGTATGGGTATTCCTTGGGGTGCGCCTGATGACATGAATACCTTCATGGCCATGGTGAATAACGTGCCCAGTAACTGGGTTCACTCGGCCTTTAGTATCGGTAAAAACCAGATGCCCTTCGTCGCCGCTGCTGTTCTGTCAGGTGGTAATGTCCGTGTGGGCCTCGAGGACAACCTCTGGTTAGAGCGCGGGCGCCTTGCGAGTAATGCTGAGTTGGTGGAGAAAGCATCGGGCATCATCACGGCCATGGGAGTAGAGATCATGACCCCTGAGGAAGTCCGCGCCGAACTCAACCTGGTGAAAAGAGATCCGTTGTAATGCCCGATAAGCGACGAACTGCCGCCATCATCGGTGGTGGTGTGATTGGTTCAGGTTGGGCGACGCGATTTCTGCTAAATGGCTGGGATGTTCGTTTCTTCGACCCGAGTGCTGATGCCGAGCGGATACTGCGCGCGGTCATAGAGCGGGGACGCGAGGCAATGCCTGCGCTCTGCGATGTTGTGCCCGAGGAAGGTGGCTTGTACATCGCATCATCAACGGTGGATGCGGTTGAAGGTGCGCTCTACATTCAAGAGTCGATACCGGAGCGTATCGAGGTCAAGCAGGCAGTTCTAAAGAGTATTCAGGAGAGCTGTGATGCCAATGCCATCGTCGCCTCCTCGACCTCCGGGTTTATGCCGAGCGAGCTGCAAGAAGGCGCCCTCCGACCCGAGCAGATCATTGTGTCGCACCCGTATAACCCCGTTTATTTGCTGCCGCTGGTCGAGGTGGTAGCCTCGCCTGCGGTACCCGCTGAGGTCACGCAACGGGCGAGTGATTACCTTGAGTCGGTCTCCATGAAACCGGTGGTATTGGGTGCCGAGGTGCCAGCGCATGTCGGCGATCGTCTGCTAGAGGCGCTTTGGCGTGAGGCGCTTTGGCTAATAAAAGATGGCGTGGCGACAACCGGTCAGATTGACGACATCATCACGCATAGTTTTGGTCTGCGCTGGGCGCAGAAAGGGCTCTTTGAGACCTATCGCGTGGCCGGTGGCCAAGCTGGCATGAAGCACTTCCTTGAGCAATTTGGCCCCTGTCTTGAATGGCCCTGGACCAAGCTCATGGATGTGCCCGACCTTGATGAGGCGCTGATTGATCGCATTGTTGAGCAATCAGACGAGCAAGCAGCGGGTCGAACTGTCATGCAACTCGAGAACGAGCGCGATCGCAACCTGGTTGCACTGCTCAAAGCGCTGCGAGCCGAAGATGCCGCGGCTGGCGCGTTTCTCAACGAGGTTAATCGACGCCAACAGGCAGGCGAATGACCGATACGTCGCTGGATGCTCCTAGCGGGGGTGGCGCAATCGAGAGCCCACCCCCGCTATGGCGTCCGAGCCAAGATCGCGTCGCTCGTTCTGCGCTGACTGCATTTCACGCTTTCGTTAGTAAGCGATTTCCCGAAATTGACGTATCCACGTACGAAGCGCTACATCACTGGTCGATAACCGCTACTGACGACTTCTGGCGATGTATTTGGGACTACTGTGAGGTCATTGCAAGCGAGCCAAGCGATGTGGTAGTTCGCGATGCTGACAAAATGCCCGGCGCATCGTGGTTTCCTGACGCCCGTCTGAATTTCGCTGAGAACCTGTTAAGACGTCGCGGTGATGCAACAGCCCTTGTGTCACTGCTTGAAAATGGCATACGCAAAGAGACCACCTTCGACGAGCTCTATGCGCAAGTGGCTGCCATTGCCGCTGCTTTGAAGGCGCGCGGTATCGAGCCGGGTGATCGAGTGGCAGGTTTCATGCCCAATGTTACTGAAACCGTCGTCGCCATGTTGGCAGCGACGAGCTTGGGTGCTGTCTGGACATCGTGCTCTCCTGACTTTGGCTTTCAGGGAGTGATGGATCGGTTTGGGCAGGTGAAACCCAAGGTGCTGTTTGCGGCGGATGGCTACTACTACAACGGCAAGGCGCACGATTCCCTGGAGAAGGTGCGTCAAATCGCCGAGGAGATCGATAGCCTCGAGCAGGTGGTCATTGTCGAGGTTTTTAAAAAAACGCCCAAGATTGCGGGCATTGAGGGCGCAGCGCTTTTTTCTGACTGGCAACGTGAGCAAGGGAGTATCTCCGACATCGCGTTCGAACAGCTGCCTTTCGATCATCCGCTTTACATCATGTACTCATCGGGAACGACCGGTGTGCCCAAGTGCATTGTGCACGGAGCTGGCGGCACGCTGATTCAGCACCTGAAGGAACATCAGCTTCACTGTGATATTGGGCCAGAGGACACCCTGTTCTACTTCACCACCTGCGGCTGGATGATGTGGAACTGGTTGGTGTCGGGTCTTGCCAGTGGTGCAACGCTAATTTTGTATGACGGGTCTCCCTTTGCTGATGACGGCAAGGTGCTGCTCGATGCGATCGATCGTGAGCGCATTACCGTGTTCGGCACCAGTGCGAAGTTCATCTCGGGTATCGAAAAGGCAGGGCTCAAACCCCGTGAAACGCATGACCTTTCGAGCCTCAACACCATTTTATCGACAGGCTCTCCGCTATCTCACGAGAGCTTCGAGTACGTGTATCGGGATATGAAGAGCGACGTACTGCTCGCTTCGATTGCGGGTGGTACCGACATCATTTCCTGTTTTATTGGCGGGTGCCCGACGCGCCCTGTTTACACAGGCCAAATCCAGTGCCGTGCGCTCGGTATGGCGGTTGAGTTTTGGGATGAGACCGGTGCATCGCTTGAGAGCGGTAAGGGCGAATTGGTGTGCAGGCAGTCGTTCCCTAGCATGCCCATTGGTTTTTGGAACGACGATGATGGCGGGAAATACCATCGCGCTTACTTCGCTCAGTTCGACAACGTCTGGTGCCACGGTGATTACGGCGAACTCACGCCCCAGGACGGTGCCATCATTCATGGACGATCAGACGCGGTTCTCAACCCGGGTGGAGTCCGCATTGGTACTGCCGAGATTTACCGTCAGGTCGAAAAACTCGATGCCATTGTCGAGAGCATAGTTGTAGGGCAGGACTGGGAAGACGATGTGCGCGTTGTGTTGTTTGTGGTGCTTCGCGAGGGTGAGTCGCTGGACGATTCCTTGGAGCAGGCCGTGCGCTCTACGATTCGCCAGAACGCAACGCCACGCCATGTACCGGCGAAGATTATTCAGGTGCCGGAAATCCCCCGAACGCTCAGCGGTAAAATCGTAGAACTCGCCGTACGGGAGGTCTTACACGGACGTCCGGTGAATAATGTGGATGCGCTGGCCAATCCTGAGGCTTTAGCGCACTTCGCCAATTGTGATGAGCTGAAGGTTTAAACGGGCTCGTACTTTGCGGGCATCTAATCTCACTAGCAAAGCCTTCCATGGTCGCTGTTTTCTAACGGTTAGTTTCTACAGGTCGATCGACTGTATTGTTGCGCCGTTAAGCTCGAAAGCTGCGGCCTCGAATGAGGGTGGACCGAGGAAGGCACGGGCATTATTTGAGAAGCCGTACTGCTCTTTTGGAATACCAAAGAAGTTGTTATCCATTTTGTTATTCAAGTTGACGTCATGAAAGATGCCGATGGCATAGGTGCCGGGTGGTAGCTCATAGACGTAGTTCACGGACCCGGGCTCTACCATCTCAATGGTGCCTTCTGTGATGCAGGGCGCGGCACCACCTTTCTCGCCCCGATCAGCTTCAAACGCGTCGGCATTGTCATAGACAGCGACATGAATCTCACCGGCTTTTTTGATGTTATTGACCGTGACGGTCAGGGTGTCGGCACTCGCCGAGATTGGCAGGCCGATCAGTACCAGAGTCGTAAGTGCGGCGGGACGAGTCGCGGATGGGCGAGGACTGTGGATCTTTATTGTCATTGTCGGTAAGGTCCGCCAAGAATTTTCGGGAATGTAATATGGACCTCCTGTTTTTGAAAGCGCGACCTATTCCAAGCCATGCCCTGATGGCGCTGCTTGCTGTGGTGATTGGTGGGGTACAGCTGATGAGTGCGAAAGGAACATCTCAGCACAAAGTGCTGGGCTATATCTGGTTCAGCCTCATGATGTACGTGTCGATCTCTTCGTTTTTCATTTCCGAGATTCAGTTGTGGGGCGCCTACAGCCCAATCCACCTGCTTAGCGTTTGGACTGTGCTGACCTTATGTACGGGGGTCTATTTTGCGCGCGTTGGAAACATCAGAGCGCATCAACTCAACATGCAACTGCTTTATGGCCTGGCGCTGATTCTGACTGGGTTGTTTACCCTGCTACCGAGCCGTGTGATGGGGCAAATATTCTTCGGCACCTAGTTATCGGTGCCTCGGGGCTAACGCTGACCAGAACTCCTATTTAAGCCTTCCCAGTGCTACTGCTGTGGTGGTGTTCCTGGTTTTTTTAAACCTGATTTTGGCGTGTCTGAGTCGGCTTAATTTAGGGCTCTAAAGGGTAGGTCAGGCGAGCGTATCGCGACGGTAGCACTCCCAGTTCCAGGCGCTCTGCGCAATCTCTTCGATACTGTCGTGAGCGGGTGTCCAGCCGAGTTCGTCGCGCGCTTTCTGGGAACTTGCAACGAGGGTAGCAGGGTCGCCCTCGCGACGCGGACCAATCGTGAACGGAATCTCTGATCCCACGGCTTTCTCACAGGCGGTAATGACTTCCTTTACTGAGTAGCCGTTGCCGTTTCCGAGGTTGTAGGTGCCGAACACACCCGACTTAGACATGGTGTCGATGGCCGCGACGTGGGCGCTCGCAAGATCATCAACATGGATGTAATCACGAACACAGGTGCCATCGGGCGTAGGGTAATCATCGCCGAATAGGGTTAACGGGTTCCCTGTGCCAGCTGCTGCTCGAA
This sequence comes from Halieaceae bacterium, assembly GCA_003523185.1. Lineage (GTDB taxonomy): Bacteria > Pseudomonadota > Gammaproteobacteria > Pseudomonadales > Halieaceae > Luminiphilus. The sequence continues at coordinate 81,089 of DPGN01000012.1, read as the reverse complement.
GTGCATTAGGAATGAGGTGTGTCTCGGGCTCATGCCACTCACCCAGGTTTGCCGCATTGTTGGCACCTGCTGCGTTGAAGTAACGCAGGCAGGTGGCACTGAAATCCGAGCTTGCAGTGACGGCTTCTAGCATCTGCTCTACCACTAGCTTGGTTTGCCCATAAATGTTGATCGGTGCCTTGGGGTGCGCCTCATCAATAAGGTCTGATACGGGGTTGCCAAAAATGGCCGCCGTCGATGAAAAGACCAGCCGCTGAATATCGGCGGCCTGCATGGCGCGGACTAGGTTTGTCGTACCACCGACATTGTTCTGGTAATACATGGCTGGCTGGTTCTTTGATTCGCCTACGAGCGATTTGGCGGCGAAATGCAGCACACCGTCGAAGCCACGGCCTTTTAGATTGCGCACAAGATTCGTTTCATCGCGGAGATCAATGGTGATGAGCTCGCAGTTCTGAAGCGCCCACTTATGGCCGGTGCTCAGGTTGTCGAGAATGACAACCTCATGGCCTTGCGAAAGGAGTGCATGGACCGTATGTGATCCCACGTAGCCTGCACCGCCTGTCACGAGTAATTTCATCGGTTCTCCGGAAAACTGGTTAGCCACCCCAACCCATGAGTGTGCAGTTAAGCAGAGGAACATGCCAATTTTATGTCACGTTCACTGCGCGCGATGCCTATGTCGGCCAGGAATCAGGCTAAAAAAAACGGCCCAGTGCCTATGCAGTGGAGCGTTTCTCTTACGTCGCTGGGTTAGATGGCTTTCATGCCGGTCATGTAACCACGAAGCTCTTTACCGATCAGCTCAACCGGGTGATTGCGAATTTCAGCGTTCACGGCGATCAAGGTCTTGTTGTCGACGGCATTGCTGCCGGTCATGCCGCCACCGATGACATCAGCACCGAGACCTGCAACAAAGTCCTTGAGCAGTGGGCGCGCCGCCTGATCAAAGAGGTAGTTGCCGTACTCAGCTGTATCTGAGATCACGACGTTCATCTCGTAGAGCTTCTTACGTGCGATGGTATTGGCAATGAGCGGTGTCTCGTGGAGTGACTCGTAGTAAGCCGACTCGTCGATGATGCCTGCCGAGACCATGGTCTCAAACGCGAGCTCAACGCCTGCCTTAACCATGGCGACCATGAGGATACCTTGATCGTAGTAGGTTTGCTCTTCAATATTCTGATCAGTCAGTGGCTGCTCTTCGAATGCTGTTGCGTTCGTCTCGGCGCGCCATGTCAGCAGATTGATATCGTCGTTGGCCCAGTCTGCCATCATGGTCTCAGAGAAGTGGCCGGACATGATGTCGTCCTGGTGCTTCTCAAAGAGCGGACGCAGGATTTCTTTCATGTCTTCTGCAAGATCGTAGGCACGGATCTTCGCAGGGTTGGTCAGGCGATCCATCATGTTGGTGATGCCGCCGTGCTTTAAGCCTTCAGTAACTGTCTCCCAACCATTCTGGACAAGCTTAGCTGCGTAGCCGGGCTCGATACCGAGCTCGACCATGCGATCAAAACAAAGGATAGAACCTGTTTGGAGCATGCCGCAGAGGATGGTCTGCTCGCCCATGAGGTCGGACTTCACTTCAGCAATGAATGAAGACTCAAGTACGCCTGCGCGATGACCGCCGGTGCCGGCAGCATAGGCTTTAGCAAGCTCAAGGCCATCACCGTTGGGGTCGTTCTCTCGGTGAACGGCGATAAGTGTTGGAACACCAAAGCCACGCAGGTACTCTTCGCGAACCTCGGTACCGGGACACTTGGGTGCGACCATGATGACAGTGATGTCCTCACGCACCTGCATTCCTTCTTCAACAATGTTGAAACCGTGTGAGTACGAGAGGCAGGAACCGTGCTTCATGAGTGGCTGCACCGTAGTGACAACGTCGGTGTGCTGCTTGTCAGGGGTCAGGTTGAGAACCATGTCCGCTTGAGGAATGAGCTCTTCATAGGTACCAACGGTGAAGCCATTCTCGGTTGCGCGAAGGAAGGACGCTCGCTGCTCGGTAATTGCTGACTCACGAAGCGCATAGGAGACATCTAAGCCGCTGTCTCGAAGGTTCAAACCTTGGTTTAGACCCTGAGCACCACAGCCGACGATGACGATCTTCTTGCCCTTGATGGCGTCCACGCCATTGGCGAACTCTTCTGGCTCCATGAAACGGCACTTGCCAAGTTCTTCTAGCTGCACGCGCAGGGGCAGGGTGTTGAAGTAGTTGCTCACTGGGGACTCCTCGTCACGAATTTCAATAGGGTGCTTTTAATCTGGTGTTCATACGGGGCGCATAATGTAGTGGTTGAGCGGCCCTACGTAAATGTTAGGACCGCACAAAGCACCGATAGAAAGCCGTTTATTCGCTATTTTTTTCGCAAATGGACGCACTTAGCTTTCATTTCCTGCTTGCTCTCACTATTTGTCGTGAAAAAGAGCCCTCTAGTGGCGTTGATATCTCTGTCGCAAAAATTTCTTTTGACAAATATAAGGATATCTTTATATGTTTATTTTACGATGTAAATAAGCGCACTTTGTCGCAAGGAGACGCAGACATGTCGGTACCCAGCGTATCTTTTGAGTTTTTCCCGCCCAAAACCGAAGAAGGTAATCGAACGCTCTTTGAGACAGCTTCTCGATTGAGCTCCTTGAGCCCCGAATTTGTTTCGGTGACTTATGGGGCAGGTGGTTCTACGCGAGAACCAACCGCCAAGGCAGTGTCGGAGTTAAAAGAAAAGTTGGGCTTTGATGTGGCTCCTCACTTGACCTGCGTTGACGCTAGCAAGGAAGAAACGCTCGAAATTGTCAGAGATTATCTGAACCAAGGCATTACCAAGTTGGTGACACTGAGGGGCGATCCCAGAGATGGGGTTGAGGGCGTGTATACACCACCGGCCGATGGTTTTGCTTACGCGTCGGACCTTGTTGCTGGCTTGCGCGATCTTGAGCGTCTCGAACTATTCGTATCGGCTTATCCTGAAGTTCACCCCGGGACACCGAGTGCAACCTTCGATATTGAGGTGCTGAAAAGAAAGCAGGACAACGGTGCCAGTGCCGCTATCACTCAGTTCTTTTTCAATAACGATGACTTTTTCAGGTATCGAGATCGGGCTGCGACTGCCGGCGTCACCATGCCAATTATTCCCGGCATCATGGTTCCTGAAAACATCAAAGGCGTTCTACGTTTCGCCAAGGCCTGCGGTGCAACCGTGCCTTCGAGCTTGTCTTCCAGGTTTGCTGGGATTGAGGATGACGAAGAGACGCGGCGTCTTATCGCAACGCATTTCACGATTCAGCAGTGCGAACAGCTGGTTACTGCCGGCGTGAAGCATTTTCACCTTTACACGTTAAACCGAGCTGAAAGTGCCTACGCGGTGTGCCATGCGCTCGGACTTCGCGAGCAACTGGTGGAGGCTGCCTGATGGCACAGTGGAACCGTCAGAGCCGAGTGGCGTGGCTCAAATCT
>DPGN01000012.1:69397-77399 GCA_003523185.1 Halieaceae bacterium | reverse complement strand
TCGAATGCGCCGTCGCTCGGCGACTACGGCATGGATGAATTCGTTACTCGGTTTAACCGAGATGCCGCGGTATTAGCTCGTGAGGTCTGCGATTCGCTTGAAACTGACGATAGGCCAAGGTTGGTGGCGGGGGTCTTGGGGCCTACGAATAGGACAGCTTCCATAAGCCCTAAAGTCGAGGACCCCAGCTTCCGAAATATCAGCTTCGACGAACTGGTTGTCACCTACAGCGAAGCGACTAGCGCGCTTATCGAGGGTGGTGCTGACTTGATCTTGGTCGAGACTATTTTCGATACGCTGAATGCCAAGTCGGCGCTTTATGCCATCGATGTGGTATCGGAGCAGTTGGGTGAGCGCATTGAGATCATGATTTCGGGCACCATTACCGACGCGTCCGGAAGGACGCTGTCAGGTCAAACCACCGAAGCGTTTTGGCACAGTGTTCGTCATGCAGAGCCGCTGTCCATCGGCTTGAACTGTGCATTGGGCCCGGCCGAACTGCGGCCGTTCCTGCGGGAGTTGTCGGACGTAGCCGACACACACGTCTCAGCTCATCCGAATGCGGGTTTGCCCAACCAGTTTGGTGAATACGACCTCTCGGCCAATGAGATGGCCGATATCGTCGCCGAGTACAGCGCCTCAGGTCTAATCAATATTGTAGGTGGGTGCTGTGGTACTACGCCTGAGCACATTGCTGAGATTGTCGCTCGAGTCAAAGATCACGCGCCAAAAGCTGAGGTCGAAAAACCTCGGATGATGCGTCTTTCCGGACTGGACCCCTTTATTGCTGATGAATCGAAAGGCTTTATCAACGTAGGCGAGCGGACCAATGTCACCGGATCGGCGCGGTTCAAGCGTCTTATTCTCGAGGGCGAGCTAGAAGCCGCGCTTGATGTTGCGCGACAGCAAGTCGAAAACGGCGCGCAGATTATCGACATCAATATGGATGAGGGCTTGCTCGACTCTGAAGAGGCGATGGTTCGCTATCTCAATTTAGTGGCCTCGGAGCCCGATATTTCGCGCGTTCCGATCATGATCGACTCGAGTAAGTGGGATGTGCTCAAAGCGGGCATGAAGTGTGTTCAGGGTAAAGGTGTCGTTAACTCCATATCTCTGAAAGAAGGCGAAGCACCTTTTCTTGAGCAAGCCAAGGAAATTCGTCGCTTTGGTTTTGCTGTTGTGGTTATGGCGTTTGACGAGACGGGCCAGGCGGATACGCGAGGCCGCAAGGTCGAGATATGCAAGCGGTCCTATCAGCTCTTGACCGAGGTGGCCGGGTTCCCGCCCGAGGACATCATTTTTGACCCCAATATTTTTGCCGTAGCGACGGGTATTGAAGAGCACAACAACTACGCCAAGGATTTCATTGAAGCCTGTGGTCTGATTAGAGAGGCGTGCCCCTATGTAATGACATCGGGCGGTCTGTCGAATGTGTCTTTTTCTTTCCGGGGCAATGATCCGGTGCGCGAGGCCATGCACTCGGTGTTCCTTTATCACGCGATTGCCAACCACCTCAGCATGGCCATTGTGAACGCAGGGCAGTTGGCGATTTACGCGGATATCGACGAGGAGCTTCGAGAGTTGGTTGAAGACGTGGTCTTGAACCGACGGCCTGATGCGACCGATCGCCTGGTGGACAGGGCGCCAGCGTTCGTGGGGGCGGGTGCCGAGGTAGAGGAGACCGTTGCCGAGTGGCGATCCAGGCCAGTTAGGGAACGCCTGGAGCATGCGCTGGTGAACGGACTCGATCAGTACGTGATTGAAGACACGGAGGAGGCGCGACTGCAGAGCGCACGACCGCTCGATGTTATTGAAGGGCCTCTCATGGATGGCATGAATACCGTGGGTGATCTCTTTGGATCGGGGAAGATGTTCTTACCGCAGGTGGTCAAGTCTGCGCGTGTCATGAAAAAAGCGGTTGCCCACCTTGTGCCATTTATCGAAGCGAGCAAAGCGGAGTCTGGTGAATCGTCGGAGCAGGGCACCATCATCATGGCGACGGTTAAAGGCGATGTTCACGATATTGGAAAAAATATCGTTGGTGTGGTGCTCCAGTGCAATAACTATCGTGTTATTGATTTGGGTGTGATGGTGCCGACACAGGCTGTGCTGGATGCGGCCAGACAATACAAGGTTGACATCATTGGTTTGTCGGGACTGATAACACCCTCGCTCGATGAGATGGTGACGGTGGCCTCGGAAATGGAGCGACAGGGATTTCAGATACCTTTAATGATCGGTGGCGCTACGACATCGCCTGCGCACACGAGTTTGAAAATAGAGCCCGCGTACTCGGGCGATACGGTTTACGTCAAAGACGCGTCGCGGGCCGTAGGCGTGGCCTCCAAGCTCCTAGGTGAGCAGCGTGCCGCCTATTCCGAGGAACTAAAGCGAGACCACGAGGCGAAACGGGCCTCTTACTCAACCCGGAAGAAGCAGCCACTCTTATCATTTGGTGAAGCGGTGCGAAGAGCAGAGTCGCTGCGCTTTGACACCACGACAGTGCATATCCCCGCTCAGCTTGGGGTGCAGGTGCTTGAGATTTACCCACTGACCTCTTTACTCGACACCATTGATTGGATGCCGTTCTTTAATGCTTGGGAGTTCAGTGGGCGGTTCCCAGATATTCTCAATGATCCGATCAAAGGTGTTGAGGCAAAGAAACTGTTTGCTGATGCTCAAGCGATGCTCGAACGCATTGTTGATGAAGGGTGGCTTGAGGCGCGAGCTGTCTTCGGGCTCTTCCCTGCCTACAGTGACGAGACTCGCATTGTTATTCTAGACCCTCAGAGTGGTGAGCCTCTGGAGACCACCCACTGGTTGCGTCAGCAAAAGCCGATGCCCGATGGCAAACCACAACTATCGTTGTCTGACTTTGTGGCACCAAAGTCATCGGAGGTGACCGACTACATTGGCGCTTTTGCGGTCACCGCGGGTCATGGCATCGATGCCCATGTCAAGGCTTTTGAGGATGCACATGATGACTATTCGGCCATCATGCTCAAAGCCTTGGCAGATCGCTTGGCGGAGAGCTTTGCCGAACATTTGCATCGTCGAGTCAGGACTGAGTTTTGGGGGTACGCCAGTGATGAGTCGCTGAGTAACGATGAGCTGATTAGAGAGCACTATCGAGGCATCCGCCCCGCGCCCGGTTACCCCGCGTGTCCTGATCACCGCGAGAAAGAGACCTTATTCCGGCTTCTTGATGTCGAGAAAAAGATTGGTGTTTCATTGACCGAAAGTATGGCAATGACACCGACAGCCTCAGTCTCAGGTTTTTACTTCGGTCACCCAGACGCCCGCTACTTTAATCTTGGGAAAATCAAGAGCGATCAACTTAAGGCCTATGCAGACGCTCGGTCCGAGGCGACAGATGAAACTCGCCGCTGGTTGGCGCCAGTACTCGAATCCGAGTAACACAACACTTTAGAGTCAGGTTCATGCGGGATTTAAGACAGACTGGGCCTTCAGTTGTGCTCACTGAGAGGCCCTCGCTTAGATCCTTCATGGGTTCAGTTTCGGTTGCAGGACAGTAGGACCGGTATACGGAAAAAGCGCCACTTTGCGTTAAGAGTTTGTCAGTTAGTGAACTAGCGAACTTTCGATCGTGTTTTTTGACTAAACTGGTGACCTTCATGACCCCACTTTTAGGTGGTTTTTGTAGAAGGCCAGCTTTTATTGATAGAGCACGTTACGTATGTCAAAAGATGATTGGAAAAGCGTTCCTCAAATCGCGTCCTCAGAGATCACACCCGAGTCAGTTTGGTTGAATCGGCGTAATTTGATGAAGGCTGCGGCAGCGGGCGCGGGCATGACAGCTGTCGGTGAGACGATTGCTCAGCCAAAGGCCCTCAAAGACCTTGCTTTCAAGACACCGGCAGAAAATACATCTTTCAAAGCCACCGAGGACCTGACGCCTTACGAGGCAGCAACGACCTACAACAACTTTTATGAGTTTGGAACCGATAAGTCAGACCCGGCTCGTTATGCAGATGCGATGACGACCGACCCGTGGGAAATCACAGTCGGCGGGCTGGTAAACAAGCCGGGCAAGCTGCACCTCGAAGATATCTTGAGTGGGTTTGATCTCGAGGAGCGCATTTACCGGTTCCGGTGTGTGGAAGCCTGGTCCATGGTGGTGCCGTGGATTGGCTTCCCGCTATCGAAGTTGCTAGATCGGTTTGAGCCGAAAGCAGAAGGAAAATTTATCGAGTTCAAAACGCTTTATCGTCGCTCAGAGATGCGGGGAACGCGGTCTTTTACCTCGATTATTGACTGGCCGTATCGAGAGGGTTTGCGAATGGACGAGGCTATGCACCCTTTAACGCTGATGACCGTGGGTCTCTACGGAAAGACCCTGCCAAATCAAAGTGGTGCTCCGCTGAGACTTATTGTTCCATGGAAGTATGGCTTTAAGAATATAAAGTCGATTGTTGAGATCAATGTCACGGATCGTCAGCCCAAAACGAGTTGGCAGGACCTGGCGCCACAGGAATACGGTTTTTACGCCAATGTGAACCCTGAAGTCAGTCACCCACGTTGGTCGCAGGCTTGGGAACGGCGATTACCGTCTTCGCTGTTTAATCCCAACCGGCTGCGGACGCAAATGTTCAACGGGTATGCCGATCAGGTAGCAGACCTGTACCAGGGAATGGATCTTGCCCGCTACTATTGACGACGACGCTGCCCCATTTTTGCCTGGTCCTCCAACTAGCTGGAATCCTGCAATCCGGGTGCTGGTATTTTTGACTTGCCTGGTGCCGTTACTTTTACTCGTGAACGCTGTCGCGACAAACTCAATGGGACCCGATCCTGCCGAACACTTGATGCATGTCACGGGTGAGTGGGTGATGCGGTTCCTTGTTTTGGTGTTACTGGCTACGCCACTCGCACGCTATGGTTGGCCACGGCTAGCTCGTTACCGTCGCATGCTGGGACTTTATGTTTGGTTCTACGCGACACTGCACTTACTCGTCTTCGCGCAGGTTTATATCGGATGGTCAGGTGAGCAGCTTGTAGAAGAGCTCGCTGATCGCCCGTATGTCCTCGTTGGGTTTGTAGCCTGGCTCATTCTAGTTCCGTTGGGCATCACATCGGCCAGGGTGATTCGCAAAAAAATGGGTAAGTATTGGCGGCAGCTTCATAAGCTCACATACGTCGTCGCCATCTTAGGTTGGCTGCATTTGCTGTGGTTGTCGCGTTCAGATGTGGGTGACGCGGTCTTTTATGGCATTATCTTTGGATTGCTGTTGGGGTATCGTGTGGTCGGGTCATTGCGTTCCGGGTTGCGGTGAGCGGAGGGTTCCTCTGAGGCTACTTTGGGTTTTTGTTGCTATATCGTTGTTGACGGCATGCACTGTTACCGACGCGCGTTTGGTTGCGCGTGCCATTGACTCCAGAGACATCTCCACTCTTACTGACGTGAAAGCCGATCAATACATCAGGAACCCGAGGGTTTTAGTTCGCGACATCAAGACTATCACCGAGCTTCTTGATCAGTTGAAAAGCCAGGCACAGAACACGTGGGGTCGTGAAGGGACGGACCTTCCTACGTCAACCACTTATGTAAAGTACACCGGCGGTTACAACTCAAAAGCCACTATCGACTTCCTGAATGGCCGAATCACTGTTGAAACGATTGCAAAAGAACATTCTCTCGGTGAGCTAAAACACGCATTAGTTGCGACGCTTTTGGCAACGGATGATCCGAGTTCGACAGATATTTTTTCCGACCGTGACCCTGAATTAACCGGGAAGCCATTTTTACTCGGTCAGGTAGTAGACCAAGACGGCAAGGCCATCCAATTTGAGTGGAGGGCGAAGCGGTTTGCCGATTATCTAATCGAAAATCATCGGACCTATGTCAAGGCTTCAGGTCCAAATCGACATTCGGTGACCTTTCCCTTGGTGACGAACCATAACGAATTAAGAAAGATTAAGTATTCGTCTCCAGTGTTGGCTGCGGCTGCAAGGTATCAGGTCGCACCGTCTCTAATCTTCGCGATCATTGAAACAGAAAGCAGTTTTAATCCCTTCGCTATTAGTGCAGCTAACGCATATGGGTTGATGCAGATTATCCCTTCAACAGCAGGTAAGGATGTTTATTCACGGGTGAAGGGTCTCAAGGGTCAGCCGGCAGCCGACGTACTTTTTGATGTAGAGGCAAACATCGATATAGGCGCTGCTTACCTTCATCTGCTGGACGATGTTTATTTAAAAAGCGTTGCAGACCCGCAAGGTCGCGAGTACGCCACTATTTCAGCTTACAACGGAGGCGCGGGTAACGTGTTTAGAACATTTGGGTCTAACCGTGAGAAAGCGATTGCCAGTATGAACGCTCAATCACCGTCCGTGGTTTATGAAAGACTCGCGAATGAACATCCCAGAGAAGAGACCCAGCGTTACCTGAGAAAGGTGTTGGCGTATCGGAAAAACTATTAAATGTTCGGTTCGCTTTTACAAAAGTTTTTCAAGCCCGCATCTCCCCGTTGTCGCATCTGTCATATTTTTGTGAAATGTTACGACCGCTCCTTGCAATAACTCCGATCATTAGCCACGGTGTATGTCTGCAAAGGGGCAGCGCATCATCAGCATTTATTGGGATTTTCATTGAGCTTCACCGATCGACTAGGTTTGTCTGTGCCCAAAGCTATTTTGGCTTGGGGACTTGTTGCTTTAATTGGCGGCGCCGCGGGATTGTTGGCAATGCTGATCTGCAACTACATGCTGTCATTTGGTGGCCAAGACAATGAAAACAAGCACGGGATCTCCTCAGTAACCGCGACCCGACTTGGTGGGATAGCCATCGTCGCGTACATGGTGATGCATTTGGGCTACCAAGCGTATTTGGGTGTCTACTCACCCGGCGCAGAGGAGTTGTACGTCTTGGCTACCTGTGCTGCCTTTTTCGCCATCGGTATTTTTGAGGACCTCAAAGGCAATTTGTCGGCCAGAAATCGGTTCTCTCTGATGCTGATGATTGGTTTAGCGACAATTTACCTATCACCTGGGCTGATCCTTCAGCCCGTTGATATTTCGTGGGTCGATGGCATCTTGAATACGTCTGCCATGGTGGCGGGTTTGTTTACCGCCGTGTGCATCGCGTTCATTCCAAACGCATTTAACACAGCCGACGGTGCCAACGGGCTTGTCGCTGGTGTGAGCTCTTTTTCTTTTATGGCATTGATTACCGTCGCGCCGGCGACCTTGTTGCCATTTTTACTGGCGTGTCTTGTGGGGTGTCTTGTTTTTCTTGTGTTTAATCTCATCAGTGGGCGTTTCTTCCTGGGTGATGGGGGAGCTTATTTTTTAGGTGCGCTTGCGGGTCTTAGTCTTGTGGTCATCTCGAACACCACTAACGTTTCCGTTTGGTGGTTGTTGTCGTTAGTGTTTTATCCGGTAGCCGATTTGCTGTGGAGCATTGTCAGGCGAGCCGTCAACAGGGCATCACCTTTTGCACCTGATAATCAGCATTTCCACAATCTGCTGTTTGCTTACCTTGACCAAGGTCGTCAGTCCTCCATGACCTCAAATACCCTCACAGGTTTGTTCATCGCGTTTATGTTCTCAGGGTCAGCTCTTTTCCTGTCGGTCTTTGCTGACTGGGGTCCTGGTGACGGCGTCTGGTTTTGGTGGGTTTGCGGATTGTGGCTTGCCTATGGCCTTGGTTGGCGATACTTGAACGCTCGATTGTGCGCTCTGCCTACGGACGAAGGCCAAATGTGACAATTTTTTTTATTTGTTTGAGGTTTGCATGCGTGTCACTGGAACGTCACATGCGTTTGACATCATACTCGTGAACTCGTAATTTCAACCTAAGATAGTAATGTTACGCGCGGTTCCCATGCGCAACGGGGGTTTAAAAGTGAAGTTTTCTCCGAAACGGTCGGTGACAACGACCAGAGCGTTGATCTCCGCGATCATCTCGACACAACTCGTTGTGGGCCAGGTGTACGCGCAGACTGAGGGTGCTGGTGCTCAAGGTGGTGGCGCTGCAGGCGGG
>DPGN01000012.1:68966-69283 GCA_003523185.1 Halieaceae bacterium | reverse complement strand
GCAACTGGCGGAGCGACAGGTGGCGCAACTGGCGGAGCGACAGGTGGCGCAGCCGGTGGAGGCGCCGCAGGTGGTGCTGCTGGTGGTGCTGCTGGAGCCGCAGGTGCTGGTGGTGCTGCTGGAGCCGCAGGTGCTGCTGGAGCAGCGGGTGCCGCGGGCGCAGTTGCTGGTGCCGTCGCTGGTGTCGTTGGTGCAGTTGGCGTGGTTGGCGCGGTAGCAATCGCCGCGGCTGTTGCTGTGGCAGTGGATCAAGCAGTGGAAGACGACCCTGCTCCGGAACCTGAGCCAGAACCAGAACCAGAACCAGAACCTGAGCC
>DPGN01000012.1:63563-68766 GCA_003523185.1 Halieaceae bacterium | reverse complement strand
ACTGGAACCACTGGAACCACGGGCACGACTGGAACTACCGGAACCACCACAGGTACGACAGGTACTACTGGAACCACGGGTACGACCGGCACCACAGGTACATCTGGGACCGGTTGAGTTACCGTTAGTTAGTTGATGAAGGGGTGCATCGCATCCCTTTTTTTTTTGGTACCTTTAGTCAATGATAAGTCGGGTTATCCTTAGAAACTTTCGCACTGCGCTTGCAGGCGCGGTGGCTGTGACTTTTTCCGACTTAGCCACGACCAGTGATTATGGCACCACTGGACTTATCGATATTCCCACCGCCCGTTTTGATGCGGATGGGACGTTTGCGGCTGCCGCGTCGACCGATGAACGGCACAAACAATTCTCGATTACCTACCAAGCCACACCTTGGCTCCAAGGGACCTTCCGATACACGGGTTTCAATGATTTTTTCTACTGGGACCGGAACTACGAGTTTAAGGCTAGGTTGTGGGAGGAGGAGCTGTACCTACCGCAACTCGCTGTCGGCATCCGCGACATAGTAGGGACTGGCGTTTTTGGTTCTGAATATATAGTCGGAAGCAAGAGACTTGGGAACACCGACGTGTCTCTGGGACTTGGTTGGGGTCGTCTTGCCGGTAAAGGCTTGTTTATCAACCCACTCCGAGCACTCAATGATCGTTTTTTGACTCGTGCTTCAGCTACGGGTGCGGCTGATCAACCGGGCGAATTTAGTGTTGGCAATTTCTTTTCTGGTCGAGAGGTAGGTATTTTTGGAGGGTTAAGCCATCAGTTTGAAACTTTACCCATAACGGCAATGGTCGAGTACAACCCAGACCAGTACGATTGGGATGTTGCAAGAGGAGGTCTTCGTCCGAAAGAGCCGTGGTCGGCAGGTATTACGTGGCGCGCGGTACCGGGTCTAGATCTTCGGCTGTCGCTGCAACATGGGGATGAGGTCGGTATTGGTTTTCGGTCGTATTTTGAATCTAAAGTAGAGCCTCCGCGGCGTGATCCGGATGTTTTTATCTCAAGCTACTACTTGTCACCCAGCAACCTTCCGCCTCAAATAAACAAGGCTAGTTGGTACGACCGGCTTCTCTACGATGTTGAGCGATCCGGTTTATTACTGGTTGAGGGCACAATTTCTGCCGACGGGAATCATGCAAAACTCGTGGTGGGTAATACCTCTTACTCACTATGGTCAGACGCGATTGGTCGCCACACGGCACTAGCAGATCTTCATTTGCCGGCAACGGTAAAATCGATTCACTTTGTAGTGGAGGAGGGTGGCCACCGGTCCGTCACCGTTGTGGTGCCGAGGCCCTCGTCATCGTTCACGGATAACCCACGAACAATGATTGACCAGGTGCGGATCCTGTCGGGAAGGACCCTTGACACGCCCCAGCACAGAACCGGATTTGTGACCGGGAAAATCAATAACACCCTAAACATCAGAACAAAGTTCCAGCTCTTTGATCCAGATGACCCGGCCCGGTACCAGGTTTACGCAGACATATCGTCCGAATACGCGCTAACCAACCACTGGGCGGTTCGTTCATCTGTCGCTATTAACCTTGACCAGAACTTTGACGAAAGTAACCGGCAGTCTGACTCGGTGCTCCCTAGAGTCCGGTCAGACGTAGTCAAATACCTCAATAAAGGCGACTCTGGCCTCGAGAAACTGATCGTCGAGGGTCGTGACACGATAGGAAGGTCGCTGCATTACCGTGCCTTTGGCGGTTATCTCGAAACCATGTTTGCAGGTGCCGGAGCCGAGGTGTTGTATTGGCCACACAAATCCCGTATCGCGTTCGGTGCCAGTGCCGCGTACGTCAAACAGAGGGACTATGACCGAGGTTTAGGACTGCTGGACTACAGTGTTGTAACGGGCCACGTGTCAGCCTATTGGGCAACCCCGTTCTATAATTATGATGTTGCAGTCCACGCGGGCCGTTACTTGGCAAAGGACCTGGGCGCTACCTTTGAGGCTCGCCGTACCTTCCGTAACGGTTGGCAGGTCGGTGTGTGGGCTTCATTAACCGATGTCCCGTTCGACGACTTTGGTGAGGGTTCGTTCGACAAGGGATTTTACTTTCAGGTGCCCCTTGACGGTGTGTTTGGTTCGCGAACCCGTGGCAACTTTGCAACCCAAATGCGGCCGATCCAACGGGACGGTGGCCAACGACTCGAAGATTTCTCGGGTAATATTTTTTGGGATCTCAGGGGTGCACGTTATGATGCGTTCACCCCAGACAAGAGGTTACTGCCATGACAAGGTTTCCACGGTCGTTCGTTATTTCAGTGGGTGCCTTTTTTGGGGCCACTATCTCTGGTTGCACGTTCTCAGCGCCCCAGTTCGAATCAGCGATCGTTTTAGCGCAGGGCATTATCGCGTCAGACTATCCCAAGTCGTCCGACGAGCCGGCAACCTGGTTTGCATCAGTTGACGGTACGGGGGCGGTATTAAATCCGTACGTGTCAAATGATTTGATCGTCTTTGCCAACGCAGACGGCGACGCGATCGCTTTTGATGGTTGGACAATCCGGTCTGTGGTGGGTTTTGGTTTGAATGAACCCCTTTCCATATCGGGTAAAGACGGTGTCCGAACCTTCACTTTGGCAGGTCAAACTACGCAGACTCAGTGTGATGAGTGGCGTCTCGCAGAGTTGATCTGGAGCCAAACTTGTTCGAACGGTCCGGGTGAAATTATGCTCGACAACGAGGGCAATATTCAAAAAATTACGATGCCAATCGGTGATGGATCAGCCATTGTGACATTACGGGTGGCCAAGTAGGTCATCGATAGGAGACACTTAACGTGCAAAGTAAAGAGTCTTATTTTGGGGGTATTATGAGTCTGAGCAACCGTGCTCGCGGGGCCGTTCTTGGCGTGGGTGTAGCGTTATTGAGTCTGTCCGCAGTTGGTCAGAGCTTACCGCCCGGCGTAACACCAGGAATGCTCAGCCAACTAAAGTCAATGTCCCCCGCTCAGCAGCAAGCCTTGGCAAGGCAGTACGGCATTAACCTGCCTGCAGGCGCTACCGCATCAGCCGACGTGCCCGGGCTTGCCGCTCCCGGTACAGTGCTGCCCACGCCCATGGGAATGACCCAAGGCGACATTGAAGCCGCGACCCCGGATAAAACCGAGGAAGTCGAAACCCGAGCTCGAACCCGCTACGGAAGAGCCCTCTTCAGTCGCGACGTATCTACCTTCGCACCGACCGACGACGCGCCCGTGCCCGAGTCTTACCGTTTAGGCGTCGGTGATCAGCTCATTGTTCAGCTCTTTGGTAAAGAAAATGCGCAGCTCGATTTACAGATCGGTCGCTCCGGTGATGTGACCTTTCCAAAGCTTGGCTCGATTACCCTGTCCGGCCTCACCTTTGAAGACGCCCGAGACCTCATCAACACCCGGGTTGAGCAGCAGCTCATCGGCGTAGACGCAATCGTGAGTATGGGACGATTGCGTGCGATTAATGTGTTCATGGCCGGCGAGGTGTCAGTCCCCGGCGCCTACTCGGTGAGCGCCATGACCACGGTCACTCAGGCACTGTTTCAGGCAGGCGGTGTTACGGACATCGGGTCACTGCGTAACATTCAGGTCAGACGTGCAGGTTCCGTGGTTGCGACCTTTGATACCTACGACCTTTTGATGAAAGGCGACGTGTCCGACGACATTCGTCTCCAGTCAGGTGACGTTGTTTTCGTACCGCCCTACACCGGTGTGATTGATGTGGAAGGCGAGCTCAAGCGACCAATGGTCTATGAACTCGCAGGTGGCGAGACGATGGGTGATGTGTTGGCGATGGCTGGGTCATTTACCCGTGACGCGTACCCGGCACTATCAATCTTGACTAGGCAGTCAGATTCGCTTGGGTTGCCTCAGGCGACCACCATTGATCTCTCAGATACCAGTCAACTGTCATTAGCCGCGCTAGACGGAGACACCCTCAAGGTACCCAAGGTTGGAAGTTTAGTGGCCAACAGCGTGTCTTTGAAAGGCGCCGTGACCCGACCCGGGAGCTATGGTTGGATTTCTGGTATGCGTGTGTCTGACCTCATCGGTAACGCACGCAGGGACCTTTCTCGAGACGCGGACCTGGGACTCGCGATGATCGTTCGCCAAAAGAACGCGCTCTTGGACATTGAAGTCATTGCCTTTGATCTCGCGTCCGTAATTGCGCGCCCGAACACCGATGATGACCCATCGCTCAAAGAATTCGACGAGGTACTCGTATTCTCGCTCGTGACATCAGACTTGACTGACGCTGACGCTGACGCGTCGCGTCAAGGGTTGTTGGCCCCGGTTATCGAGAAGCTGTCGAGCCAAGCAAGGCAAGGCGAGCCGGTACAGACTGTATCCGTGTCGGGTGCCGTACGATCGCCTGGCACGTATCCCTTGCTTGCAGGAGCCACCGTCGAAACCCTCGTCAACGCGGCAGGCGGTTTGACCGACTCCGCGTTCTTGCAGGCGGCGGAACTCAGAAGATTGACCGAGGCATCAGACGGTCAGGTCATTGCCGACTACCGAGACATAAGCTTGGCCTCTGGGCGCTCAGGTTCACAGACCACCCTTGCCAGCCGAGACCACCTAACAATCAGGAACATACCCGACTGGTCGCCAACGGATTCGATCACCGTAGCAGGTGAGGTTAAGTTCCCTGGCGAGTACCGTATCCGAAAGGGCGAGACCCTGTCCGAAGTGATCGACCGTGCCGGTGGGTTTACGGATAACGGGTCACCCGAGTCTGCGGTATTCACCCGAGAAACGGTTGCCGCGCAGGAAGCAGAGCGGGCAGCGCAATTTGCCCGTGACATTCAGACCACGTTTGCGACTCGACTACTAACAGAAGAAACAACCACACAGGGGATGGCCGAGATCTCGCAAATTGTTGCTTCACTTCAAAGTGTTGAAGGGGCTGGACGTTTGCTCATCGACCTGCCCGCAGCGATGTCAGGTGATACCAACGCGGACCTTGAGGTCGAGGACGGTGACCGGATCGTGATTCCGGTCCTCTCGAACACCGTGTCGGTGGTGGGCGAGGTCAAGCGTCAGGGTACCCATTCGTTTCAAGGCGAACTTACCTTGGACGATTACATCGACCTGTCGGCTGGATTTACCCGTCGTGCCGACGACGGGGGTATTTATATCGTAAAGGCCAATGGATCGGTTGTGACGCTTGAGCGTAACTTGTGGCGGTTTACCGGGAATAA
>DPGN01000012.1:45639-63454 GCA_003523185.1 Halieaceae bacterium | reverse complement strand
TCTCTCGCGAGTTGGCGTGAGATTACCCAGATCGTTTACCAGTCAATGGTATCGATTGCAGCCGTGGCGAATTTGTAATCATGTCTGAACTAACACCCAACAATAATCCGTTACTCCAAAACCCCTACCCGGACGATGAGATCGACCTCAAAGAGCTGTTCATGGTGCTTTGGGGGGGTAAGTGGCTGATCTCCGCCGTGACCGGTCTTGCCGCGGCTATTTCAGTGGTTGTGGCGCTATCCCTCCCCAACATCTATACCGCAAGCGCCTTGTTGGCGCCCGCCGAAAGCAGCGGCGGAGGCCTCTCTGGCCTCATGAAACAATACGGCGGTCTGGCAAGCTTGGCAGGCGTGTCACTCCCCGGCGGGGAAGAAGGGTCTCGAGCACAGCTCGGGATGCAGCTCATGAAGTCGCGCGCGTTTATCGGTGACTTTGTTGAGCGACGAGATATTCTCCCCGAGCTCATGGCCGTTGATTCTTGGGACGCGGGTTCTGGCGATATCATTTTCGATGCCGATGATTTTGAAGCTGCCACGGCCACTTGGGTTCGGGATGTTGATTTCCCAAAACAACCCAAGCCCTCGTTACTCGAGGCCCACGAAGAGTTTATGGATATCCTGAGCGTGTCCGAGGACAAGCAGACCGCCTATGTGACCGTGTCTGTTGATCACCACTCTCCGGTCATCGCAGCTCAGTGGGTCAACTGGCTGGTTGAGGACGTCAACGCTGCTGTGAAGGCACAAGACGTGGCTGAGGCCGAGAAGTCGATCGAGTACTTAAAGCAGCAGGTCGCCAACACGTCGCTCGCCGACCTTCAGGCCATGTTCTTTGAGCTCATCCAGTCACAGACCGAGACCGTGATGCTGGCCGAAGTTCGCCCCGAGTACGTGTTTAAGACCATCGACCCAGCGGTCATCCCCGAAGAAAAGAGTAAACCCAGCCGCGCATTGATTTGCGTTCTGGGTACGCTCTTAGGCGGGATGTTGGGTGTAGTGATTGTCCTAATACGGCACTACGCAAGGTCAGAGCCGGAGGCTTAAGCTCGGGTAACAGGTCTGAGCTTTGGATGACAAGTCGCGGGTGCGCAAGCACCTGTCACCTTTGCGGCTTTTGTCACTAAATACAGCAATAAATCATTAAATGTTCATACACTGAACATACTTTTCTGTTAGCGTTCAGTCTATGAACGATGCACTCAAAAATAGCGACTCAGCATTGCATCCAGGGGCCAGGGACGAGCTGAGACTCCGGGTGCTGCGTGCCTTGGAGTCAAACCCCGAGCTGAGTCAACGCCAACTTGCTGCAGAACTCGGCGTGTCGCTGGGTGGCATTAACTATGCATTGAAGGCACTCGTCGAGCGAGGATTTGTAAAGGCCGACAACTTTCGTAAGTCAGGCAACAAGGTGGCTTATTTGTATGTATTAACCCCGCAAGGGGTCGCCGAAAAGGCGTCCTTGGCCACGGCATTTTTGGGCCGAAAGCTCGAGGAGTACGAAGTGTTGCGGCAAGAGATCGAAGCCCTTAAGGGCGAGGTTGGCTCTAATGATCCGGATAGTGGAGCTAAGTCGTGATAAGGGTGCTTATCAAATGTCAGGAGTTATGTAGCGTGGTACTTCATGCCTGAAAAACTCAAGGTTACGGTCGTAGGGTCGGGATACGTGGGTATGTCGCTCGCAGTGTTGTTAGCCCAGCACAATGACGTCACGGTGCTCGACATTGACCCTGATCGTGTCGATCAAGTTAATCGCCGAGAGTCGACGGTTGCTGATCCTGACATCGAGACTTTCTTGAAAGAAAGAGACCTGAGTTTATCCGCGACGCTAGACCCCGATGAGGCTTACCCAGGCGCGGATTTTGTGGTGGTGGCAACGCCTACCAACTATGACCCTGACACAAATCGGTTTGACACAATGGCCGTCGATTCCGTGGTGATGCAGGCGACGGTAGTGGCCAAGGATGCGTTAGTGGTCATCAAGTCGACGGTCCCAGTGGGACACACTCAGGGACTCCAAGGGGTATGCAGTAGCGACAGGATTGTCTTTTCGCCAGAGTTTCTGCGAGAGGGTAAAGCACTACACGATAATTTGCATCCATCACGAATCATCATGGGTTGTTCAGAGGAGTTAGGTGCCGGGTTTGCGAAGCTGTTGCTGGATGCGGCTGAGAAAACAGATGTGGAAACATTGTTTATGCCATCCACCGAGGCGGAGGCCGTGAAGCTGTTCGCCAACACATATCTCGCAATGCGTGTGTCGTTCTTTAATGAGCTCGATTCGTACGCCATGGCCGCGGGGCTGGATACGACGAAAATTATTGACGGCGTGTGTTTAGACGACCGAATCGGGGGTGGATACAACAACCCTTCATTTGGTTATGGAGGGTACTGCCTGCCGAAAGATACTAAGCAGCTTCTTGCTAACTATGAAAGTGTACCCCAGAACCTGATCGAAGCGATCGTTTCATCGAACTCGACTAGAAAGGATTGTATCGCCGATGCGATAATCGAGCTAAACCCCCGGGTGGTTGGCATTTATCGCCTAGTTATGAAGCAGGAGTCTGATAACTTTCGAGCCAGTGCTGTTCAGGGGATTATGAAGCGCCTAAAGGCAAAGGGTATTGACGTGGTAATTTACGAGCCTGCCCATGCAGAGACCACATTTTTCAACTCAAAAGTACTGAAGTCCTTGGATAAGTTTAAGGGACTAGCAGACGTTATTATCTCAAACCGAATGCATGAAGAGCTGAGTGACGTAGTTGAAAAAGTATTTACGCGAGATCTTTATGGGCGCGATTAAGTTACTAAATCCCAAAATTGGTGTTAAATTATGAGAGTGTTGGTTACAGGTGCCGCAGGGTTTATTGGCTTTCATCTAACATTGGCGCTCCTCGAGCGTGGTAATGATGTAGTTGGTGTGGATAACCTCAACGACTACTACGACCCGCGATTGAAGAGAGACCGACTTGATGTCATTGACTCGCATGAGCGAGCAGATGCTTTTACGTTTCTGAAAGAAGATATTGCTGACCGAGACGCAATGGCAGCATTGTTTTCTGAATATTCTTTCGACGTTGTCGTTAATCTTGCGGCACAAGCAGGGGTCCGATATTCCTTGGAAAATCCAAATGCCTACGTGGATTCAAACCTCGTGGGCTTTGTAAATATTATTGAAGGATGTCGTTACTCCAAGGTGGGTCACTTGGTGTATGCGTCTTCCTCGTCGGTGTACGGCATGAACTTGAAGCAGCCTTTCCGTGTCGGAGACAGAGTCGACAGCCCAGTATCGCTGTATGCGGCAACGAAAAAGTCTAACGAGTTGATGGCTCATACCTACAGCCATCTATTTCACATCCCAACGACCGGACTAAGGTTCTTTACTGTCTACGGACCTTACGGCCGGCCGGACATGGCATATTACAAGTTCACCAGGGCGATTATGAATGGGGATCCGATAGACGTTTACAACAATGGGGACATGAAGCGGGACTTTACCTATATAGACGATATTATCGAAGGTGTAATCAGTGTTATGGACCGAGTCCCCAGAAGTGAGCCAAATATAATGTCAGGGGCTGAACCCCCCTACAAGGTTTACAACATTGGGAACAATAACCCTGTAACTCTGGGCTCTTTTATCGAGGCGATTGAGGAAAGCTGCGACCGGAAGGCAGTTAAAAATTATTTACCAATGCAGCCCGGTGACGTGCCTTCGACCTTCGCTGACATAGATGAGCTTATTGATGAGATTGGTTTTACACCAGAGACCACTATCCAAGATGGAATTGGTAAGTTTGTCGAGTGGTATAGCCAGTCGGAAAGGTCTGTATGTTGAGTGCGAATTCGCCCAAGTTAGTACCCGTTATTATGGCGGGTGGCTCTGGTTCCCGGCTTTGGCCCCTCTCTCGAGCTGGACATCCAAAGCAGTTTCTGGCCCTGAATGGCGACAAGACGATGCTTCAACAAACTGTTGAACGATTGTCAGAACTGCCTATTTCAGTGCCCATTACAATATGTAATGAAGAGCATCGATTTTTTGTGGCCGAGCAGCTAAGGGAGATTAATGCCCTTGGCGACATTATTCTTGAGCCCGTGGGAAGAAATACCGCTCCGGCCATAGCTCTTGCAGCGCTTGCTACACGGGCGGAGGATCCTTTGTTGCTAGTGTTGCCGGCAGATCACTTAATCACTAACCGGGAAGCGTTTACTGAGGCGGTAATGCAGGCGATACCATTAGCGGAGGCCGGCAAGCTGATAACATTTGGGGTCGTGCCTTCAGGAGCCCATACAGGTTACGGATACATCAAAGCAGGTGAGGTTATCGAGACTGGTTATAAGGTGTCCTCATTTAAGGAGAAGCCGGATCTTAAAACCGCAACTGAATATCTGAGTTCTGGCGGATATTACTGGAACAGTGGCATGTTTCTCTTTAAGGCGAGTGAATATTTGAGTGCATTACGAAACTACAGGCCCGATATCGCATCAGCGTGTGATGAAGCAACGGCGGATCTCGCAGCTGACCTTGACTTCATTAGAATACGCGCTAATGCATTTGAGGTATGTCCTAGCGAATCTATTGATTATGCCGTTATGGAGCACACAGAAAACGCAGTCATGATACCTATGGATGCGGGGTGGAATGATATTGGTAGCTGGTCATCTTTATGGGATGTCGGGACGAAGGACGACGCCGGCAACTTTGTTGCTGGTGATGTAACGTTGCTGGACACCAGGGATTCGCTTGTTAGGGCAGACAATGGTGTAGTTGCGGTAATTGGACTTGAAGGCGTCGTGGTTGTCTCCACGGTTGACGCAACATTAGTTGCACACAAGGACAGGGTTCAGGATGTAAAAACTATAGTTACTGATCTAAAAAAGAATGGCCGATCAGAGTGGGAGATGCACCGCGAGGTCTATAGGCCCTGGGGTAAATATGACTCAGTCGATCAAAATAGTCGATATCAAGTCAAGCGAATCACAGTGAAACCAGGAGCAAAGTTAAGCGTCCAAATGCATCATCACAGAGCAGAGCATTGGGTCGTTGTGGCTGGAACAGCAAAAGTTACCAATGGCGATAAAACACTGCTGTTGACCGAAAATGAGTCAACTTACATACCGATCGGTGTTGTCCATGCTTTGGAAAACCCCGGTCAGATTCCTCTTGAGATTATCGAGATTCAATCGGGTTCATATCTTGGGGAGGATGACATAGTCCGCTTTGCGGATAGATACGGAAGGTCAGGCAATTAGAGAGGAATTTAAGGCAGGCAGAAACCGAAAAAAGTTAACGGTAGGTGCGTTTAGTCGGCTATATGACGATATAGAGCAAGGAATAAATGCGGTTGGCTTGAGCTCTCACAAATTGGCTTTGTGGCAAATCGCCCGTAAATTTGGCGTGGAGTCCATAGAGTTCGGACTAGCGTTTCCTAGGGATTACACACTCGCAAGGTGGCGTTAGATAGCTAAATTTTTAACACCGGGTTAAGCGAGATGAAACAAGGAACTGCTGCCAAAGGTCTTTGCATTCAGATTTTTGGCTTCGTCTGCAATTTGTTTATAACCATAGAACTTGCGCGACAGTTAGAGCTCAGCGCTTTCGGGCAAGTGTCCATATTGATCGCGCTTTCCACCATCGGTGTGTTGTGTTTCACAGCGCCCTTAGTTGATCTTACGGTGCGTACTGTGGGCGCGGTCCACTCAGGGCAAGCAAGTCCGTCGATATATAGCGAAATGTCAGCGCACTCAAACGCCCTAACTCTATTAATTGCTATCGCGCTGAGTTTGATCTGCATAGGTCTTGCCTGCATGATCGATGTTTTTTCGTTCATTGACATGATGCTGACGGCTATCACCACTGTTTGTATTTCTTTGACGACGCTTGTGGGAGCTGCTTTCCGCGGTGAAAATCGAATTCTGCTTGGGCAACTTATACAGACCGCGGCTTTCCCATTCGTATTTTTGTTATCTTTGCTGAGTCTTAGTTCCGCCGCTGACCCATCAGACTACCACCGGATTGTCGAGCTCAGAGCCCTAGCGGCAACTGGTATATGTCTATTGGTGTTAGGTATTAAGCTGAGACTGACCGAACTCGAGATCCTTTTTTTCTCGAGGCCGCGATTCAAGCGCCCCTTACTGCGCACATCGCTGCAGTTGTTTCAGATAGGACTTATTGGCCTCCTCATAAGACAGATGGGACTTTTTACGGTAGCTATATTTGCTGGACTCGAAGCATCTGGTCAGTTTCGCTTGATTTTACTGGCCATTATGGTGATCGACCAGCTGGCTGCCGGTGTTAATGCGACATATCAAAAAGCCTTCGCTACGGTAGGTATCGATGAACCACTAGAAGTATTGAGGTTGAGTGTGGTGAAAATTTACCGTACTTTGCTCTGCTTAGGCTTGACTGCATCACTTTCCTTCTTTTTTGTCGGTGAATTCTTAATAAAAAGTATTTTTGGTCCAGAGTTCTTGCTTTGCTTTTATCCCATATTATTTACGCTGATAGTTTATTCAATTTCATTTATTTTTGGCCCTAGTAGCATTTACTTGATTATGAAAGAAGAAGAGCGTGCTGTTAAAAAAATAATGTTTGTTAGTTTGGTTATTAATCTCTGTGTAACCTTTGCTGTTTCGCTTCGCGATCCCTTATGGGGTGGATCGATAGGCTTTCTATGTGCGATTATAACCATTCAATTTCTCTCAATGCGGCGCTGCTCGGAGTATTTTCACTTTGATTTTCTTATCGTTCGAGATGGGCGTCTGGTAGGAAGAGGCCGTTAGGTGGTTGACCGAGGCCATAGAGATGTATTTCAGCGAGTCGCTTTTGGTTCGACATTTTTCTCAATTTGTTTACTACTTTTTTTTGAAATGTTCGGCGGCGTATTTCGCTGGATATTAGTAGAGATCGGTTTATCAAGTTTTATTTACCTTCCTAAGGTTCTTATGCTCCTCTCTATGGGCTTGGTTCTTATTTCGGCACGATTTGTTATTCAAATATGGTCTTTGTTTTTTATAGGTGGAATATTTATCCTTTATGGGACGTTGGCTAACGGCGTCGTGCCGGCTCTCTTCTCTGTTTTCATGCTCACGCCCTTTGTTGCGTCTGCGTTAGTATCTGACAGACTTGTTTTATTGATGTCTTCGAGCGGGCCCTTGATTCCAGTGCTGTTTTCCGTCGCGTTTGTAGGGGTGGTGTTAGACTATTTTTATCCTATGCCCTGGTCCGGTGCTACTATGATTACGATGTTTGGTGAGATAGAGAATTCCCGAGAGTGGTGGACGCAAGGTCTTACGAGATCAGCAGGTTTTACACGGGTATCTACGACCTCGGCAACTTTACTTGCATTACTTGGCGTTATTTTAGTGTCTCGAGAAAAGACAGGTGTAATCTCGAACACTTTAGTTGTGTTTGTTACACTTATGGGCCTGGCGCTTACCACAAGTAAGGTTACCTTGCTGTCGTTTGTGGCTGTTGTATTTCTATTCGGAGTGATAAGAGTTCTCAAGTTAAACCCCTGGGTTATTGCAACGGCAGTCGTTGTGATACAAGGCGCGTTGTTCGGCTTCTCGACTTACGCCCCAAATTTCACCAGCAGTTATGGTGTTGTAAGCGTTTTGCTATTCGGGAGTTTGATGGTGCGCTTCACCGAAACATGGCCCGAATATGTCGCCACACTTGGAGAGTCCTCGTCTGATGTTTTCCAAGTGGTGCTGCTGGGCGCTGGCATAGGCGCAGTTGGCGCGCCCCAAAAACTATTTAATGAAACCGCTGTATTGGCGGATAACGCTCTTCTATATTCGGTAGGCACGTTAGGTAGTGTCGGTTTGATTTTGTGGCTCTATCTGGCGATTAAGGCTGCTAAATTATCGGTCAGCCCTGACTTTGGGGAGCGTGTGCTTGGACTTTGTGGACTTCTACTTTTAATCAACGGACTGACTACTGACATTTGGGAGTCAACGTTTGGGCTGGTAGTCATGGGGGTTATCGCCGGTCGTAATACTGCACGCAAATATACGACTCACAAAAGAATAGACGGTGGGGCCCCTTTGACTTACCCGCGAAGCCACGTAAAGCGGTAGAGGTCTACTCATGATCGCTAACTCGGCTTTTCGATACGATATAAATGCATATAGGGCAATCGCTGTTGTAGCGGTATTATTGTTCCATTTTTTCCCAACCTATTTACCTTTAGGATACTTGGGAGTCGATATTTTCTTTGTTATATCAGGATTCCTGATGTACTCCATTATCGAGCAATCTCTTGATGCGCAAGAGTTTTCCGTCAAAGATTTTATATACAGGCGCGTAAAGAGGGTTTATCCGGCCCTTTTGTTTTTAATAATATCGGTCCTACTGGTTTTTTGGATATTCTACTTTCCGTCTCAGTATTTGAGACTGACAGAAGAAGTTATTTTTTCTATTTTTGGTTTGTCTAATTATTATTACTATGCAGCAGCAGATTATTTCGATACTGGATCTTATGCAAAGCCGCTACTGCACACATGGTCGTTATCTGTGGAGTTGCAGTTTTATGTCTCCTTGCCAATATTATGTTTTCTGATCGTGCAGGTTTTTGGGCGTCGTCTTCTACTACCCTGTATTTTCTGTTTTTTCGTTTTTAGTCTGTCATGGCACCTGTGGGCTGGTTATAATAACAGCTCATTTGCATTCTATGACGTTGTATCGCGCTACTGGGAGTTTCTTGTCGGTTCTCTGAGCGCAGCATTGAAAGTGGCGCGAATGCGATACTCTTGGTTCGTGCGTAACGCGGCTTTAGTCGCGCTGGGCATAGCGTTACTGGTGAATTTTAGTTCAAGCGATGTGCAGCGCATGATAATTGTTGCGTTGACCGCTGTGGCGTTATTCATGAAGGCGGATACTGGGTTCGTGCTTTCGAATAAAATAATCCAGTATTTAGGAAACATATCATACTCACTCTACTTGTGGCATTGGCCCATCGCTTGCTTGATTTATAGCCTTACTAATCCAGCGCCATTAGTTTTGATTGCAGGAATTGTCGTGTCGGTTGCCATTGCACATTTTTCGTATAAGTTTTGTGAAAAGAATACATTTCTGATAAAGGCCGGGTCAGGTGTGGCCGTAACTTTTTGTTTGCTTTTCTTGACCGTTGACGTATTTCGAAGCTTGCTTAGTAATAAGAGTTGGGAGGTTGAAGATAAATATATTTCTGGTTATTTGGCGCAAAAAGAAGTTTTAAAGGCCTCTTTTGGCGAGTGTAATTTCTCAGACTCTGAATATGTAGGATTTTTATCGCACTCTTGCTTCCCAACTAATGGAACAGACGTATTTTTGTGGGGAGACTCTCAGGCGGCGTCTCTATCACCCGGGTTGTTGAAGCTCGCAGATAACAGTAATTTGCAGATAGCCCAGGCGACGGCTGGTGGGTGTCCTCCTCGAGTGTCGAAGTTACTCGACAGAGGTGCTAGAGCTGAGCAATGTAATGAGTTGAATTTAAAAGCGAGGCTCGCTCTTGAGGAGTCAGAACCATTGGTTGTTGTTATTTCTCAAAGGTTTGGTTTGCGGAAAGATCAGTATGTCGAGGTGGCGAGGTTCTTAGAGGCGCATGGTCATCGTGGCGTGTTTATAGGACCGTATCCAGAGTGGAGCCCCTCACTCCCGGAGGTTATTGCGCGTCGCCACGACATGGATGCAGTTTTTCTATCGGATCATTCGTTGCGATCAAATTTAATCGATGACGCGAGTGTGCTTGAGGATGCTTTTCGAGACGCGAAACTGGAGTCGCAGTTTGTAAATGTAGCTGAAAAACTTTGTGTCAGCGCTCGAGGTTCCAGCTACTCTTGTCGAATTAGAGAAGCGAGGGGCTCGGGTTTATTTTTCTTCGATTATGGTCACCTAACTGAGTCGGGAGCGATGTATGTCTCAAAGTCAATAGAGCGTGCAATATTGGGGGCGCCCCGCTAAAAGTGAAGATTTTAGTAGTTAACAGTTTTTTCTCGCCCCATGGTTTGGGTGGTGCCGAACGTTCGGTTGCAGTGCTTTGTGAGGAGTTGGTCACTCGTGGTTGCGACGTTCACGTGCTTTGCACAGGGCCTGTTTCAGTGGTGGAAACGGTGGGTGGCGTTGTAGTCAATCGATTAGGAAATATCAATACCTTCTGGTTGGGACACAGAGAACATAAGGGCCGTCTGCGAAAGGCGATTTGGCATTTGTGGGACATTTTTAATCCATTGGTATTTTTTCGCACTATCTTTTTGTTAATCAAGCTGCGGCCTGACGTGATACATACCAACAATCTAACCGGTTTATCTATAGCGGTTTGGATTGCAGGAAAGGTCACAGGCACCCCAGTAGTTCACACTCTTCGTGATTATTATCTCCAATGCCTAAGCTCTAACAAAGTAGGGTGCGGTGTCACTTGTGATGTTATCAAGAGGCCTCATCGATATCTGTCGAAGTTCGTTGGCACTGTTGTTGGAAACAGTGAGTTCGTTCTCAATTCCCATATTAATGCCGGTTACTTCTCAAGAAGTAGTCGTGAAGTAGTTTTTAATGGCTACGACGGAGGAGTTCAATGCAGTGATAAACCAGCGACTTCATCGAAAGACTTGGGTGGATGGACATTTGGATACCTAGGGTCATTGACTCCCGATAAGGGGGTATATTCACTATGCGAGACAATTAACAGGATTGCTGGCGAGTATCCCGAGATAAAGTTACTAGTCGCTGGATCTGGCGATGCTGCGTTTGTAGAGAAATTGAGGCGAGATTTTGAGAGTGATTCGGTAATCTTTGTAGGTTACGTCGAGCCACATGATTTTTACACTGAGGTTGATTGGGTTGTCGTAAGTTCTGTTTGGGACGAGCCGCTAGCGAGAGTATGTTTCGAACCTAAGTTTTTTGGTGTGCCAGTGATAGCTGCGAACAGAGGCGGCAATCCAGAAGCAATCACTCATGGGGTAAATGGATTTCTCTATGACCCCGGCGATCCCGAAAGTCTTATCGCTGCTATACTGGTGGCTCTGAAATCCAACTACTCTGAGCTGGCGTCACATGCATTTCTTGACCGAAAAAGATTTGAGGTTGAAAGGTTGGGTGATAGATATCTTCAAATTTATTCAGATCTAATTTGCGATAAGGTGCGGGGCGCATAGTGACGAAGCCGGTAAAAAAAGTAGTGATCAATGGCCGCTTTTTGTCACAGAAGATGACCGGAGTGCAGAGATATGCGCTGGAGCTAACTCTTGAATTGCAGAAGCTTCATCCGGATTGGGTAGTAGTCTCACCTAATTCAGCTAAGGGGGCAGCGAGCGCACAGTCGTTGAATGTGAAATTTGCAGGATGTTTAAAGGGGCACTTGTGGGAGCAGTTGGTTCTTCCTTTAGTGGCGAAGCGCCTTGGAGCAGATTTGGTACTCAATTTTTGTAATACAGGGCCTTTGTTTGCTTCTAATCTTTTGGTGTTACACGATGTATCATTCAAGCGACACCCCCTAAATTTTTCGCGGTCATTTCGCATTTTTTATAGCTTGTTGATTCCACTGCTTCTTCGTTCCGTTAAGCAGCTCGTTACTGATAGCGATTTTTCCCGCGACGAAATTTGCGATGTTTATCCGATTCAGCGCGATGATGTAGAGGTTATCTACTGCGCACCGTCACCCATCTTCATTGATAAAGGGTTAGCCCGGTCTCCCTTCATATTAGCCGTATCTTCGGTAAATAAGCTCAAAAATTTTGACAGACTAATGGATGCTTTCGTCGCCGCAGAGTTGTATCAATACGAATTAAAGATTGTTGGCGATAACCACGGGAGTTTTAATAGTGATAATTATTCATCGCACTTGCCTGAGCAGCCAAGAGTTAAGTTTTTGGGGCGCGTATCCGATGAGGATCTCGTTGATTTGTATAACACTGCTACGTTATTCGTTTTTCCGTCTCTGTATGAAGGATTTGGAATTCCGCCTCTTGAGGCACAAGCCTGCGGTTGTGTTTGTCTGGTATCCAATGCTGCCAGTCTCCCAGAGGTATGTGGCACCTCAGCCGCGTACTTCAATCCAGAAGACACACTCTCTCTGACAAAGTCAATTAGAGAGCTTTTGGCCGACGAGTCTGTGCTGCAAGACTATAAATTGAAGGGGTTTCAAAACATCGATAAATTTTCGTGGGGAGAGTCTGCAGCGCGAATGAGTAGAGTGGTAGAGGAGGTGCTGTATGAGAGTGGCGTTTGTTCATGATTGGTTGGTAACCTACGCGGGAGCGGAACGTGTACTGGAGCAAATGCTGTTTGTCTATCCGGAGGCTAGTGTTTACACTCTCGTTGATTTTTTGCCGAAAAACTCTAGGAGTTTCCTCGGGAACTCCCCGGTTCATACGTCGTTTCTTCAAAAGCTGCCTTTTGCGAGACGAAAATATCGAAGCTACTTACCTTTGATGCCTCTTGCGGTTGAACAATTCGATCTCTCGGATTACGACCTCGTGATAAGCTCTTCACATGCTGTAGCAAAAGGAGTTCTCACCGGTCCGGACCAGGTTCACATTTGCATGTGCTATTCACCGATTCGGTATGCCTGGGATTTACAACATCAGTATCTCCGCGAGTCGGGTATTACTCGTGGTATTAAATCAATGTTAGCCAGAGGGCTTTTACATTACGTCCGTATCTGGGATACGAGAACAGCATCGGGAGTCGATTACTTTATCTCGATTTCGAACTTCATTGCTAGGCGTGTGCGCAAGACCTACGGGAGAAATTCAACCGTAATATATCCCCCTGTAGATACCGATGCATTTCTGCTGAATAGCAATACCAGAGATGACTTTTATATCACCTGCTCCCGAATGGTGCCTTACAAACGCATAGATCTCATCGTAGATGCATTCTCGAGATTGATGCCAGAGAAAAAGTTAATTGTTGTTGGTGATGGGCCGGAGTTTCCTAAGATAAAGGGTTTGGCTGGTCCCAATATAATGTTGCTCGGTAAGGCTCCGTTTTCCGAGCTAGTAGAGTATTTGGGTAGAGCAAAAGGGTTTATATTTGCTGCAGAAGAGGATTTTGGTATCGCTCCGCTGGAGGCTCAAAGTTGCGGTACCCCTGTAATTGCATATGGAAAAGGTGGTGCGTTGGAGACAGTAATTGGGATTGAGTCTGATCAACCCACTGGATTCTTCTTCTATGAGCAGTCTGCTGAGGCCCTTGCTCAAGCAATTACTGGGTTCGAAAAAAGTATTGAAAAGATTACCGCGGAGAATTGTCGGAGAAACGCTCTACGATTTTCGATCCTACGATTTAGACGTGAGTTTCAAAAATTTGCAAGCAATTTGTTTCGTGAGGGGTGTAGTTAAGTGAAAAAAGCAATAGTGACCGGTGTGACAGGGCAAGATGGTGCTTACCTTACACAACTATTATTAGAAAAAGGCTACATAATATACGGAACATATCGCCGCGCCTCTTCAGTCAATTTTTGGCGGCTTCATGAGCTTGGCGTCAAAAATCATCATAATTTACATTTAATTGAGTATGATTTAACTGATGCGTCGACAGCAATAAGGATGCTCGAAGCTATTGAGCCAGATGAAATTTATAATTTGGCGGCTCAAAGCTTTGTTGGGGTGTCCTTTGAGCAGCCTTTAGCAACAGGTTTGACTACTGGAATGAGTGTTGTACATATTTTGGAAGCGATCCGCATCGTCAATCCACAAATCAAATTTTATCAAGCATCAACTTCAGAAATGTTTGGTGATGTGCAAGCAGTCCCGCAGGATGAATCGACGCCTTTTTATCCAAGGAGTCCCTATGGTGTTGCGAAACTTTATGCCCATTGGATGACGATTAATTATAGAGAGTCATATGGCATATTTGGATCTAGCGGTATTTTGTTTAATCACGAGTCGCCGTTGCGTGGTCTTGAATTCGTAACGCGTAAAATAACTGACGCAGCTGCAAAAATTCATCTCGGCAAGCTAGAATGCTTGGAGCTTGGTAATCTCGAGGCTAAGAGAGATTGGGGCTACGCAAAAGATTACGTAGAAGGTATGTATGCAATCCTTCAAGCGCACAATCCTGATACTTACGTTCTTGCAACTAACAGGACCGAAACAGTCAGAGACTTCGTGCGTTTAGCGTTCAAAGGCGTTGGATTGGATATTGAGTTTCAAGGTTCGGGTGAACGTGAAACTGCCGTGGATAGGAAATCTGGGAAAACCATTGTTAAAGTAAACCCAAAGTTTTACAGGCCTGCAGAGGTGGAATTGCTGATCGGTGATTCTAAGAAAGCAAAGCATGATTTGGGCTGGGAGCCAAAAACATCCTTGGAGGAACTGTGTAAATTGATGGTAGAGGCAGATGTGAGGCGTAATAAAAATGGATGGTCGTTTTAAGGTTCTAGTCACGGGGGCTGAAGGTTT
This sequence comes from Halieaceae bacterium, assembly GCA_003523185.1. Taxonomy (GTDB): domain Bacteria; phylum Pseudomonadota; class Gammaproteobacteria; order Pseudomonadales; family Halieaceae; genus Luminiphilus. The sequence goes on along the minus strand of DPGN01000012.1, from coordinate 49,076 downwards.
TACGGGGCGATATCTACAAAGGGAGCTCTCAAAGCATGGGTATGAGTGCATAGGATTAAAGTCAGATTTATTGAATAAAGACGCAGTTTTATCTGAGGTTGTCACCGTTAGCCCTAATTATGTTATTCATCTAGCTTCTATTTCATTTACGGCAGAAGTAGACACTAACAAAATATATAATGTTAACGTCGTTGGTTCTATGAATCTACTTGAGGCACTCTCGCAACTTAAAGAGCCCCCTGACAATGTCATTCTTGCGAGCACCGCAGCAGTTTATGGTGCTGCAGGCAAAGCGGTTCTAGATGAAGAGATGGCGCCCGCTCCTGTCAGTCATTATGCTTGCAGTAAGTTATGCATGGAGCATATGTCGAAAAATTATGCCGATCTTTTCCCAATAACTATCGTAAGGCCGTTTAATTACACAGGCCCAGGACATGGGGAAAACTTTTTGATCCCTAAAATTGTTAAAGCCTATAAAGCCGGTCAAACTCAGATTGAGTTGGGTAACCTAGATGTTTCCCGGGAATTTAACGATGTTCGCGATGTTTGTACAATTTATCGGATTATAATGAGCGCTTCACCGACACTCGGAGTTATAAATATTTGTACAGGCCGTTCGATAAGTTTATTGAGAATTATTGAAATTATGGATTCTGTTGCTGGGGTCAAAATGAGATTTAAAGTAAATCCAATGTTTGTACGGGACAACGAAATTACGAATTTGTCAGGCAATCCTAGCAAATTACTCGCAGCAACCGGATATAAGGCTCTTTATTCTATAGAAGACACGCTATCTTGGATGTACTCCTAGGGTAATTAATGATCGTAAGCGTCTTTGTAAATATCTAATCAATTTTGACAGCTGAATGGTGAGTCAAGACTTGCGTTCGATATCGTGTCAACTACATCTAAAATCATATTCAAGGAGTTAGAGTGCATAAAGTTTTATTGTTTGTCTTCAGTATAAGCAGTATGGACGTTTGGTCGTTAACTGAAAAACAAAATCTTTTAGAATTGCCAGCATACTCCGAAGATGGTTTTATTCAAATGGTCGTTGAAATTTCCGCAGGCACGAATATAAAACGCGAATACGATCAAATCGAAAATACATTTCCACCTGATCAGATCAATGGTTTCGACCGAACTATCCAATTTTTACAATACTTGGGTAATTATGGATTTATTCCGTCCACTTTGATGGAGCATGCCACTGGCGGCGATGGAGATGCTTTGGATGTTCTATTACTATCAGAGACGCTCCCTTCTGGAGCTATCGTAGAGATTATACCGATAGCATTATTGAAATTAGAGGATAATGGCGAGGTTGATAACAAAATTGTAGCTTCCCCTGTCGATAAATCGGAGCGGGTGGTAAGTGCAAAATCATATAGTCAGTTGCATTCTGATTATGTTGGTATCATCGATATCATAAGGCTATGGTTTATCAATCATAAAGGCCAAGATACTGTAAAGTTCGTAGGTTGGGGCGATGAAGTTTCAGCCAAAAAAGAAATTGATAATTGGCTTACGACCGATGACTAACCGGTATAAGGACTAGTAATGACTTCTTTCAACGAGCCCTCTGAGGCCTTTCCCTATATGCCGCCAGCGGATGAAATAAAACTGGAGTACGCCCATATTTTTGCGCTTAAAGAAGCGTTGCCGCCAAGATTCCTTAAGACAACCTTCGATAAATTTTTGGCATTAGTGTTGCTCTTAATCAGTTTACCGATACTGCTTCTGTTGAAAATTGCCTACGTTATTGAGGGGGTTTTGATCCGGGAAAATAGCGGACCCATGCTTTTTTACTATTGGGGTGTTAGCGGTGGGAAAAAGATAAAGAAGTGGAAGATTCGTTTGATAAAAACAAAATATATTGAGCCGGAGGGCGCTGCGCGTCATGATTGGATTGCGTTCTCAGCGGAATGGACGCCGGAAAGTCGCACTCATGTCGGTGCTTTTGTAAAAAAATGGTATCTGGATGAGCTACCCCAGTTCTGGAGTGTATTAATTGGTGATATGAGTATTGTCGGCCCAAGGCCTTTGTCAGTTTTGCACTATGAAAGAGATAAAGCTCAGGGCAATGTTACACGATCATTGCTGAAAGGTGGGCTGCTCGGCCTCGGGCATATAAATAAGGGAACGGCTGAAATGGGCGTAGCCCACTATGAGTACCAGTACGTTGATGAATATTTAAACCGATCATCTTTAGGCCTACTGCGGCTGGATTTATGGATAATTTGGAAAGGTGTTGTTGTTATCTTGAAAGGTGGTGGACATTAATTGCTTTGTAAAAAATATTTTTGAAAAGGCCAGTAAATTTTACCGGGCTTTTTTGCTTTGAAGAAAGCGCTTGGGGAGTGGTTTGTCGCAGATACAAAGCTATATATATTTATTTTATGGCGAATTTTGTTACTGCTTGGGTGGTTCATCCAAGTACAAAAGTAGCTTGGAGAGTTTTTGAGGAGTTGCCCAAGTCGCCGACCGAGTTTAAGCAAGCACTGAATTATACTGACTAATTGTCGTGTCTCTTTTTGCCTCCACTTCATACGATCCAATATCCTGAGACATGACGCGGCAGTTGAATCCGTCTGCCAACCCCCTCTCACTATTTTCCGTCCAAGTGGCTCAACTTGTTCCAGTAGATCAACTGCTAAATGAGGCGATGGCGAGGCTTTTGTCCAAGGCGGGTCGCTACAGTGGGACTTATGACAGCCGGAAAGGTTCAGAGATTCTTGAGCGCTATTTGGATGGCCGCGCAGAGAGAAGGTCTTTACACGTGACGTGTTCGGTCGTGACTAATGGGCTAAGGCGCGTTTAACGCTATCAACAGCTGAAAGTGTTGGGTTTGCGTTGGTAAATTCCCACTTTTCGGTGAGCCCCAAGCAGCGAAAGATTGACTAAATCATCACAAAACCGACAATGGTCGTTGCACTCGTTAAGAGCCTAATAGATACTGTTGGCCCCCTGTAGAAGGTGACGGGGGCCGGTGCTCCATTCTCGTTGTCAAAACAACCCGAAATATGCACACAGCACTTTTTTCGAAATAAATGAAAAAAGCGCTTGCACGACTCGGTTTGGCATGTAGAATGCGCACCTCGCTTCGGGGGTATCCCCAAGCAACAAAGCCAGCCCGAGCGGCGGTTTGACCCTTAAAAACAAGATAAAGACAGATGTGTGGGCACTTGTTGGAATGGTTGTTAAGTAACTATTCAGATACAACAAGTGACCAACAGTTCATTACAGAACTTTTGATTTCGAAATTGTATCTGAGCTGAGATTTGTTAGGTAAAGCAAGCTTTGCGTAACCTAACCCTCTTGCCCTCGGGCAGAGGTAAAAGATTCTTCAACTGAAGAGTTTGATCATGGCTCAGATTGAACGCTGGCGGCAGGCCTAAGACATGCAAGTCGAGCGAGAAAGCCCTTCGGGGTGAGTA
>DPGN01000012.1:43525-44251 GCA_003523185.1 Halieaceae bacterium | reverse complement strand
CGACTCCATGAAGTCGGAATTGCTAGTAATCGCGAATCAGAATGTCGCGGTGAATACGTTCCCGGGCCTTGTACACACCGCCCGTCACACCATGGGAGTGGGTTGCTCCAGAAGTGGTTAGTCTAACCTTCGGGAGGACGATCACCACGGAGTGATTCATGACTGGGGTGAAGTCGTAACAAGGTAGCCCTAGGGGAACCTGGGGCTGGATCACCTCCTTAAACGAACTAACACCATCCTTCAAGTGTTCACACATTTGTCTTTATCTCTGCGTTGTTGCGACGTTACTTTCGGGTGCACCTTATAGGCCTGTAGCTCAGTTGGTTAGAGCGCACCCCTGATAAGGGTGAGGTCGGCAGTTCAAATCTGCCCAGGCCTACCATTCCTACAAATGGGGCTATAGCTCAGCTGGGAGAGCGCTTGATTTGCATTCAAGAGGTCCGCGGTTCGATCCCGCGTAGCTCCACCACTTATCGTATGTCGTAGCGAAGTCAGCCAAGAGCGCGCGCTCATTTTTGCGTGTGTTGTTGACTGGTTTCGGCAACCAGTTGTTCTTTAACAAGATAAATTAAGCTGAGTCTTTGAATCGAAAATCAGCATTTGGGTTCGCTCAAGTGGTGAGGACGATTCTTAGATAAAAGTTCTCAGACACGGTTTCAATTCCCGTGTCTGAAACGAGTTGTAAAATATACATACTGTGACTTAAGCGTCACAACATCCGGCGCG
>DPGN01000012.1:14455-43366 GCA_003523185.1 Halieaceae bacterium | reverse complement strand
TCACAGATAACTTCGGTTATATGGTCAAGTGACTAAGCGCATACGGTGGATGCCTTGGCAGTCAGAGGCGATGAAGGACGTTGTAGCCTGCGATAAGCTCCGGGGAGTCGGCAAACAGACTTTGATCCGGAGATTTCCGAATGGGGAAACCCACCCTTTACGGGTATCTTGCACTGAATACATAGGTGTAAGAGGCGAACCCGGGGAACTGAAACATCTAAGTACCCGGAGGAAAAGAAATCAATTGAGATTCCCACAGTAGCGGCGAGCGACCTGGGATCAGCCCTAAAGAACTTGGTGTGATAGTGGAACGGTCTGGAAAGTCCGGCGATACAGGGTGATAGCCCCGTACACGAAATCTATCCTTGTTTTATTCGAGTAGGTCGGGACACGTGTTATCTTGACTGAACATGGGGGGACCATCCTCCAAGGCTAAATACTACTGACTGACCGATAGTGAACCAGTACCGTGAGGGAAAGGCGAAAAGAACCCCGGAGAGGGGAGTGAAATAGAACCTGAAACCGTATGCGTACAAGCAGTGGGAGCACCTTCGTGGTGTGACTGCGTACCTTTTGTATAATGGGTCAGCGACTTATTGTCTGTAGCAAGCTTAACCGTTTAGGGGAGGCGTAGGGAAACCGAGTCTTAATAGGGCGCTCAGTTGCAGGCAATAGACCCGAAACCGGGCGATCTATCCATGGCCAGGTTGAAGGTGCCGTAACAGGCACTGGAGGACCGAACCCACTAACGTTGAAAAGTTAGGGGATGAGCTGTGGATCGGAGTGAAAGGCTAATCAAGCTCGGAGATAGCTGGTTCTCCTCGAAATCTATTTAGGTAGAGCGTCGTGTCTTACCCTGGGGGGTAGAGCACTGTTTGGGCTAGGGGGTCATCCCGACTTACCAAACCCATGCAAACTCCGAATACCCAGGAGTACAATCACGGCAGACAGACGGCGGGTGCTAACGTCCGTCGTCAAGAGGGAAACAACCCAGACCGCCAGCTAAGGTCCCAAATACCAATTAAGTGGGAAACGATGTGGGAAGGCTTAGACAGCTAGGAGGTTGGCTTAGAAGCAGCCATCCTTTAAAGAAAGCGTAATAGCTCACTAGTCGAGTCGGCCTGCGCGGAAGATGTAACGGGGCTAAATTGGTAACCGAAGCTGCGGATGCATGCTTGCATGCATGGTAGAGGAGCGTTCTGTAAGCCGTTGAAGGTAAACCGAGAGGTTTGCTGGAGGTATCAGAAGTGCGAATGCTGACATGAGTAACGACAAAGGGGGTGAAAAACCCCCTCGCCGGAAGATCAAGGTTTCCTACGCAACGTTAATCGGCGTAGGGTGAGTCGGCCCCTAAGGCGAGGGAGAAATCCGTAGTCGATGGGAAACAGGTTAATATTCCTGTACTTCTTCTTACTGCGATGGAGGGACGGAGAAGGCTAGGCCAGCGCGGCGATGGTTGTCCGCGTTTAAGGTAGTAGGCTGGAATCTTAGGCAAATCCGGGATTCTAAGGCCGAGAACTGATGACGAGTCCTCTTTTGGACGAAGTGGTTGATGCCATGCTTCCAGGAAAAGCTTCTAAGCTTCAGGTAAGAAGGAACCGTACTGTAAACCGACACAGGTGATCAGGTAGAGAATACCAAGGCGCTTGAGAGAACTCGGGTGAAGGAACTAGGCAAAATGGTACCGTAACTTCGGGAGAAGGTACGCCGGTTTTGGTGATGGGACTTGCTCCCTAAGCTGAGGCTGGCCGAAGTGACCAGGTGGCTGCGACTGTTTATTAAAAACATAGCACTCTGCAAACACGTAAGTGGACGTATAGGGTGTGACGCCTGCCCGGTGCCGGAAGGTTAATTGATGGGGTTATCTTCGGAGAAGCTCTTGATCGAAGCCCCGGTAAACGGCGGCCGTAACTATAACGGTCCTAAGGTAGCGAAATTCCTTGTCGGGTAAGTTCCGACCTGCACGAATGGCGTAACGATGGCCACGCTGTCTCCACCCGAGACTCAGTGAAATTGAAATCGCTGTTAAGATGCAGTGTACCCGCGGCTAGACGGAAAGACCCCGTGAACCTTTACTATAGCTTCACACTGGACTTTGACTTTATTTGTGTAGGATAGCTGGGAGGCTTTGAACTATGGACGCCAGTTCATAGGGAGCCAACCTTGAAATACCAGCCTGATAACGTTGAGGTTCTAACCTAGGTCCATTACCTGGATCGGGGACAGTGTGTGGTGGGTAGTTTGACTGGGGCGGTCTCCTCCCAAAGAGTAACGGAGGAGCACGAAGGTGCGCTAATCATGGTCGGAAATCATGAGGTTAGTGTAAAGGCACAAGCGCGCTTGACTGAGAGTCTGACAAGACGATCAGGTACGAAAGTAGGTCTTAGTGATCCGGTGGTTCTGTATGGAAGGGCCATCGCTCAACGGATAAAAGGTACTCCGGGGATAACAGGCTGATACCGCCCAAGAGTTCACATCGACGGCGGTGTTTGGCACCTCGATGTCGGCTCATCACATCCTGGGGCTGAAGCCGGTCCCAAGGGTATGGCTGTTCGCCATTTAAAGTGGTACGCGAGCTGGGTTTAGAACGTCGTGAGACAGTTCGGTCCCTATCTGCCGTGGGCGTTGGAGAATTGAGGGAAGCTGCTCCTAGTACGAGAGGACCGGAGTGGACGAACCTCTGGTGTTCCGGTTGTGTCGCCAGACGCATTGCCGGGTAGCTACGTTCGGACAGGATAACCGCTGAAAGCATCTAAGCGGGAAGCCCCTCCCAAGACTAGTTCTCCCTAACCCCTTGAGGGTTCTTAAGAGCCGTCCAAGACTAGGACGTTGATAGGCTGGGTGTGGAAGCGTTGTAAGGCGTTGAGCTAACCAGTACTAATTGCTCGTGCGGCTTGACCATATAATCCAAGTTGTTTGGTGTGCTAAGCACACGTAAGAAGACACTGGATGTTGTGACAAGTCATTGTGTGTAGCAGGGTTTATCGCCTGCGAAAGACTCAGATTGATTTATCTACCCTATTTAGATGGCCTTTGTGCTGCTTGCAGAGCATCTGTCATCTAAGCCGATTTGCCTGGCGACAACAGAGCATTGGAACCACCTGACTCCATCCCGAACTCAGAAGTGAAACGATGCATCGCCGATGGTAGTGTGGGGCTTCCCCATGTGAGAGTAGGTCATCGCCAGGCTTCTAAAAAAGAAAACCCCGAGTACGCAAGTGCTCGGGGTTTTGTTTTTTTTAAGCGCGGGAAAATCGTTTTCTCACATGGGGTTCCCCATGAGCGAGTAGGGTGAGCCCGGTGAAGACAAAGCCAACAGTTTGGCTTTGTCCCGAGGCAAACGACGCGAGCTGTGCGAGCGGCTGGCTCAAGGGCGTAAGCCCGAAGAGGCGCCAGGCGTCTAAATTAAAAAGGGTCACCCATTTGGGTGGCCCTTTTTTTGTTTATGGGCTGATGGTTTTTCTGTCACACGGAGTTCCCCATCAGAGACTAGGGTGTGCCAAAGTAAATGCCTAAGCTAATAGTTTTGCTTAGGCCTGTGGGAAAGGCGTGAGCTCTGCGAGCGGCTAGCTCAAGGGCGTTAGCCTGCAGAGGCGCCAGCCTTTTAAACAAAAGGGCCCAGCCTGAGGTTGGGCATTTTTCGTTTAACACATCATGAATTACTACCTTCCCCATAATGGCGTGATACCGAATAGGCGCCAAAAAAGGAGTCGCTAACGCTAATGTAGACTGCTACAAAGCAGTGCTTCGTAGACGCAGAGGGAAACCCGTCAAACGGCGAGTATGTTGTAAGCCCTGTGATTTTAATACAAACCAAATTACTGCATAGCTCTCGAAATACCTAGAACGGTTGCACGTATTCGCTGGGTGGTAACTATTTCAATCCTTATCACCCTCCCTAGCGTGCTTAAATGACACAATGGCAGCGGCCCTTATCTCGAATGGACGTAATTTGGCCCAAACAACTAATTACTCTCGGAGCTCTGCAAGTGTCCATTGCATGTTAGCTTAAGTCTATGCCCGCTCTGGTTTATTCTGTCGATAGATAAGCCAAATATGCGCCAAGGTCTGTTGAATTTCGATCAAGATTTATCGCCACAGCTGATGGGTAAGGGTTCGTTGCCGAGAAGTCATTAATTAGTACGCGCTTAGTGTGCGGTAGTCCCCCAACGAATTGATCAACGGTTAAACCCAATTCCCCTAACTTACCTTCGACGTATAATCTTTCAGAAACGGGTCGGCTTGTTGTTACAACGACGTAAAGTAGCCCTCTTCTTTGGAGATCCGAAAGCACCTCAACGTTATCCCTTATGGCTTGTGATGCCCAGCCCTCTTTTCCAAACTTAGATCCGTTCTCCAGAAGAACACCGTCGACGTCGCAAAAAACGGTTAAACGCTTACCGCAATATTCTCTATACTCTTGCATCGTGCCCCAGTCTATATAGCCTGTGGCAGTGCTGGTGCTAAAGACTTCACCCTGTAGCATCAGACGGTAGACAACATGTGATACATAGATTTCACCATCATCATGTTTATCCCGAATCTCCTCGAAAGCCCTGCAAAAAGTTTGAGCTGAAGCAAAAGCGTACCCACCGCAACAAAACTGATTACTAATGACCTTCTTTTCCACGATGTTGGTCACCGCACCTATATCTGACACCTCAACGTAGCTTTTATTTTTCGCGTCTATTAATCCAACATCATTCAAATTTACGGTCGTAATGGTGTTCGAAGAGTGCACTGCATCAATAAAAAAGTTATCACAATCTTTCAGGTATACCGCACCGGTAATTTTGCTCCTGACTATTCCTTCGTAAACAGTTTCCGCATGTGATGAAGTAGGCGCTTCCAAAGCGCAAATTTCTATATCTTCTCGCAGATTGGCCCTGAGGGTCCCTACAAGTCGTGCTTCGTCGACATACTTCTCTAAATGCTCACGTAAACAAACTACAACGATCCGATGGTAAAGATTCAATTCAAGACCCTTACAGCTTTCTTCTAACATAAGCCTTCCAGAAGGCATGGTGAGAAGCCATTTTGGCCTCATTCCGGGAAATCTGCTTGACCTACCTGCAACAGGTAAAAGCAAAGTACTCACAACACTACCTCTCTAGCAAATTCAGCACACTTACGCAGGCCCTCACGCATAGATATTTTTGGCGCCCATCCTGCTAGTTTGTGTACTCTCGAGATATCGGATATGGCTTTTTTCTCTACTTCTCTGCGCACCAAATCCGTACTTAATGGAATTTTTCGGTCAAAAAGCTCGGGGTAATTTATCCAAAACTGTCCTGAATCACCTTTGGATACTCGGGCTTTCGTCTCGAGAACATTCTCGAGTTCTGTTAAAATGTCATAGACGCTGTAACATTTACCACTTCCCACATTAAGGGGTACGAATCCCTGGTTACCGTCGGTCTCAAAAAGAATGACTAGTAGCTCTAACAGATCGTCAATGTATATATAGTCACGGCGCGCTCCTTCAGATGCAAATAAATCGACTGGCTCACCTCGTAATAGTGATCGAATTAGGTAGCCAATGAGCGGCGGTTGCTTTCGGAAGTAGTCTTGATGTGGGCCGTATAGATTAAATAGCCTGAGCGCGTAGACCTCCAAACCGTAACTTTCTGCCTGAGTTCTTAGGTACTCTTCCGACAGGTATTTGGACACAGGGTAAGCAAGACGTGGCTCTAGTAAATCGGACTCATAAGCGGGGCGCTTATGGGTTATTGAGCTTGGTCCATTTTCGTAAACAGCAGAAGAACTAAAGTGGATTATTTTTTTGATGCCGTTTAACGTGCAGAAATCAATCACTGCGCCGCAAAGTGCAACATTAAGTCGTAAGCATCTGTAATGATCTCGTTGGTTCTCGGGCAAAGGCGCTACCGCAGCGCAGTTAATCAGTGCATCAATATCATCGTGTTTCTTATCAGAATATATTTCGAATGGAACGTTATGGAACTCGATCTTATCTATGAAGTCGGATAACCGTGACATCGCGCCGAAGCTCAGGTCATCGACACCGACAACGGAGAAACCCCTGTCAACAAGCGTCCTAGCTAGTGAAGATCCCACGAATCCGCATACTCCCGTAATAAGCACTTTCATAATATTTGCTCCTGTTGGGTAACAACAAAGCGCACCCACTCCTCAGTAGTAGAATCTTTACAATATGGCAAAATCCTCAGCGTATTTAACACGCGAATGATGTTAAATAACTTTTCATCTTGAGCATCTAAGATCTTTATCGTATCGAAGACATGTGCCCCAAAAATTTTTGCTCGCAGCCTTACCTCCGGATTTTCGTACCTACTTGACCAGCCAAACACGAGATCTTGTTCTAACTTGGCCAAATCTATCAAAGGGGACTCAATGTATGTGTCTAAAAAGTCAATTAATTGAAGCCTGCCCGTGTCTTTCTCGAAGATCATATTCCCGAGAGTCAAATCGCCGTGGCAAGTTCCGATACGAAAGGACGGAATAGTCTTTATTTTTAGGTCTAAATGCTTGAGTAGAAGTCGGTACGATTTTGGAACGGTATGGTTTGCACGCAACTCTTCGATTTTCGCTGTGATTAGGTGGTGCTGAGAGGAAGAATGAATCGCTTCATTCTGGGATCTAAGCAACAACGAAGATAGCGCACTACTGAAGCTGTTAACCTCTTCTACAGACAAAGAAGTGATATACTCTACGCCGACAACACCTCTGGTGAGAGGCATCAGTACTTCTACTTCTCCACTTACAGCGTTGCTGCTAAGAACTTCTACTGCGCTAACCTTGTCAAGTGGCAAGAACTCCTTCTGCTTTTTAAGACATCTCCAACTGCGATCTGTCGCGGGCATACGCTTACAGACCAATATTTGCCCTTTGTGCAACCGCAAATCGAGCGTAGCGCCAGAGTGCGCCTGATCCAAATCTTTCACGACCTTCGATTGGGCGCAAACGCTTACATCAAAATCCAAGCCCATCACTTTGGAACCTAACACCTTACTCTGAGACATAAATCAATTATTACTCGCGTCCATGAATATAACTGTGGGTTAAAGTTTCGCGTTCCGTTCTGTACATATATATTTAAGTTCGTGACTTCACTGCGTGTAACTGACGCACATTCGACCGCCAATAAAGCCTCCGAATATTTCTCTGGCTTGATGCAAAACCGACAGACTCGCCCCGTTGCTTCTCATCAATGGTGGTGTAACGATGCTTTGAGAAGTTGCACCAATTACACCTGAACAAAACACCTTACCTCTGTGTACCCAGGCTATCGGTATTCATTTCGGGCGCTGGCATCGGTCTCGGAGTCCGTCTAGTTACCTTGCAACATTACCATACCATTGGACGACCACAATGCCGTAAAATGAACATCGTGCTATTTTTACGCAAATTTACTGATATGCTTACGACCTCGTCACGCTAATGTACAGCGCTAAACTTAAATTAAAAAAACGACCCCTAACTTTAAATCTCAACCACTCCAGACCATTTTCGCCGCGACGAGTAACGATATCGCATTCACATTGCGCCGGCGCCTCGCCCCAGTTATGTGTCCCAAAAACATCGGAGCGATTGGGCGTTGGGAGTCGCGACCCTCGATGCTGAGTCGAAACCTCCCTCACGAAGCATGTGCGACCAACGAGGTGCCGCCGCTCACTCCGAAGTTGTCACACGAACGTTGAATGCAGCGCACCACGGATTTCTATATGATGCTATTCCATTGTTTTGGTGTTCTCACGTGAAAGGTGTGTGCAATGCTTTGTTTGTTTACGTATGACGTCTTTACTCAAAATAGAGGCGTCCGTAACCTTGCAAAAGATAGGCTTAAGTTGATGAGGTATCTTATGAAGAAATACGCGGTGTGCTTACATGGCCTCTCTGATGGCTTCACTGACAAGACTCTGGAGGCTGGTGTTGACATTTCTGAGGTGGCAAAATCTTTGAAATCTAATTTAATAGAATTTAATGATTGTGATCTTTTTTTTCACACATGGAAGCATCCACAAATACATGAGCTGTTGCAGATATATCAACCTATTAAAAGTGAAGTTCAATCTTCAATTATTTTCCATAAAAATTCAGTGGTTGATGACTTGAAGCATTGGAGACGAAAATTCTTATTCGGACAAAATCATAGAAATCGCCGCAATGCAATATTTAGCCGTTGGTATAGTTTTAAACGGTCTACTGATTTGGCTTTTTCGTATGCCAATGACTATGGTTTTGAGTATAGCCGCGTGGTTGTTACCAGATTCGATATGCTGTTGCGAAAACCGCTTGACCTTTCCGCGCTTCCTAATGAGGAGTTTACCTGCGGGGGTTGGGCGAAATGTTATGATGATGACGGGTATGAGGTCAGTGAAATTGATGTATCCCTCGGCCATAAATATAAGTTTAAAGGACGGAAGGGTTTTCCTTATGATTCCGAGGGTCTTCACGACTTTTGGTTCGCCGCTGACTCCTCCATGATGCGTAAATTCGCAACTTGCTATGATCATCTTCCAGCGTTGATTGATTCGGTTGGGTTGAGTTCCCACAAGGCCGCTCTGCAACATCTACGCAATCAAAAGCTTATGAGGCACCTTGGTTTTAACTTGGATTTTCCGATGGACTATACGTTAGCCAGATGGCTAAGTTGAATTCGGCTTCTACAAAAAGCTCTAGCGGACAGGTGGTGTGTGGCTGATATCAATTTACGTAGTATTGCTTCTGGTTTTACAGTGCAAGGAGTTGGCTTTCTAAGCAATATTATTACTGTGATCGTCTTGACCAAACACTTGTCTGTCAGTGCATTTGGAATATTCAGTCTTTGGGTTTCAGTTATTACAGTATTGACAGTATTTTCTTCTTCGGGCTTCACGGACTTTGCTGTACGCGAAATCTCTGAGGCCCTTAGCAATAGAAATAATAAAAAAGTGAAGGAGGTATTGTTCTACTGCTTTTGCGGCTCTGTCAGCCTGCTCCTATTAATTTCAAGTTCCTTAATCGGTTATTTTTCGTTTTTTGACCCAAGCATGGTCGATATCGTCCCACTTTTTATAATGACCATTATATGTATGGTAGCTATTAGCGTAATTGGGTCGATGGTACGTGGGTTTGGGTTTCCTATACTGGGTCAGTGTATATCAGTCCTGCTTTTTCCTTTGGTTTTTTTGATTGGTGTACTGATAGCTTATATGCCAAGTTTGGCTCTTGACTTCTATTCAGAAAAAGGAGCATTTCTGCTGCGAGTAACATCGTCTGCATTGACATTTATAGTAGTGCTGGGAATTTTCTTGGGTCGGTTCGGTACAGAGACTAAGTCGTTTTATAAAGTAAAGTTCCATTCTCCATGGATTATGAGTTCGCTAAGCTTCATGGCGATTGGGTTTTTGGGTGTAATGACCAGACAGATTGGAATCTTTCTACTGGCGTGGTATCTCGCGCCAGATGCTGTTGCGGAATATCGACTAGTGCTTCTGGGGCTCAGTGTGTTTGAGCAGATCGCTATGGTGGGGTTAGTGCTTCTGCAGGCGGATTTCGCAAAAATTAATCTGAAACATCGCTTTAGTGAAATTCAGAGTCAGATTTTTAAAATCTATGGCGCGATCTTCGCGGCCGGCGTAACTGCGTTTTTAATTTTATTTTTTTGGGGTGATATATTGATACGCCTGTTTTTTGGCTCTTCATATGAAGCAATATTAACACCATTGTTGTTCGGCATTGTCGGCTACTGTATTAATTTAGGCTTTGGACCTGTCGGCATTCTTTTAACCATGCAGGGTAATACATCATTGGTGGTACATCACTTAACCATAGCGTTGACGTTGAATGTTTTGGTTTCGACTATCCTCGTGCCATGGTTGGGGGTTCTTGCAGTGGTCCTCGGGTTTTTTGTTGGTAGTCTTGCTTTTAATGCTCTTTCGTGGCGTGCTTGCAACAACGTTGTGGGTTTGGACCCTTCTTTATTTCAAGTGGTCAGGCATAGAGCTAGCGGTTTCTGTTTTTTTAATTAAAGATTTGCAACTACGTAGTTACAAATCTTGGTGAAATTTCTATGCGTTGGTTGGCGACCTCATTTGTAATTTTGTTTTTTGTCACAGAGGCTTTCGGTGGGGTCTTTAGGTGGGTTTGTTCCGAGATGGGAGTGACTTGATTGGTCTACTTGCCGAAGCTGCTCGCGATTTGCAGTTTGATTCATGTGCTGCTTACCAAGCAACACCCGCCTTCGAAGTGGTTACTGCTAATACTCATCGTACTGTATTGTTTGGCCGGTATGCTACTTAATACAGTCTACACAAGCTTGTTTGCTTTTTTTGTTTTGATTTCTTTTTTAATCGCTTATTTCATGGATGTGGGCCCTGTACTGCGTTCGAAGGTCTATAAGCCGTTACTCACAGTCCTTTTTGTATCGACGGTGGCCGGGATAATTTACGATTTTATGTATGATGCCCCGTGGACTGGCACATTTCTCGCGACTGCTTTTGGTGAGGTGTCCATTTCTCGCGAGTGGTGGTCCCAGGGAATCACGCGATCTGCAGGATTTACGCGAGAGTCTACGACAGCCGCGTTACTCACAGGCCTAGTAACGATTAATTTGGTAATGCTATTTCGCGGTTTTAAATTAAGAGTAATGATTTTTTTGGTCGGAGTTGCAGCTGTCAGCCTAACCACGAGTAAGGCTACATTGGGTGCTAAGTTATAGTGCGCTATGTTTTTTGGATAGGAGATATATCAGCAAAAAGTACCAGCAGGGTTGGTGGTATTCTTTAATCGATGCCGGCTAGTGTGGTCTTGCTGGATTAACCCCGCATGAATAATATTCAAAGCGGATTAAAAAAAACGCAGCTAATCGGAGCTTCAGATCTTGCCCACAAAGCGACAGCGCCACATGCGTTTTTTCTTTTCTTACTCGCTTGCGGTTGGTTTGTTCTTATGGGGCGTTGGGGTGGGTGCTTTTCGGATACCGCCCTATGAGGGCCTATATAGGCTATCTATTCTGCTCGGTTATCAGCAGGCTGACGTCCCAGAGCATGTCAATAGAGCTTTGCTATTTGAGCAATTCTCCCCGTATGTTGACGTTGTTTTTCTTGGCGACAGCCTTATCGCAGGAGTAGAGTGGTCGGACATATATCCAGGTTTTAGGGTGTCCAATCGGGGAATACCCGGCGACGACAGTGTTACTGTATTGTCTCGACTCGGTGCAATAGTCTCGTCGAAACCGACAAAGGTCATCATTATGCTGGGCATCAATGATATATACTCTGGCCGTGATGTGCCGGAGATTCTTGACAACTACTTAGCCATCATTGACAAACTTACCTCGCAAGGGATCGACGTTTCGGTGTTGTCCACCGTTCAGTGTGTCAAAAGTATCTGTGGCGCGGCGCGAGTGCGCAAGATTAATCTATTAAATCTCGAGCTTAGCAGGCATGTAGCCTCCATGGGTGCAGCTTTTGTGGAACTGCAGGAGCTATCCAGTAATGTTGGGCTTGATCCGTCTCTAAGTTACGACGGTATGCACCTTAATCCTGCCGGATACTTGCGAATGAGTGAAATCATAAAACCGCATTTAATTTGAGCGACTTGCAGAACGTGGTCTTGCTTCAGCATACGTGTTTTGCTCGCCTCAACTACCATGCAAAGCATGTGAAGATGTGACGCAAATCGTGCCAACAGGTATCGTTATAATGAACCCGTTATGGCGCCAACTTCCGTGAGGCGAGCGACATAGGTAACCTCGCTTACGTGTGGTTCCCGGCTGAGTTGTACTCGAAAATGTTTTTTGTATCGAAGCAGAAGTTCTTCAGCAGCATCTCTGAAGAAGGGAATGAGGCCGCGAAATACGGGGGCTAGTAAGAGTTTGGTTATTGCACTCTGATTTGATTTTGTATGGTACCCAAATGATGCTAGATACTCTTTAGTTGCTATGTTGGAGGTTCTATGAAAGTAGCTGTAGTAACGGGGAGTTCCGGTTTCATCGGATCATTTGTTTGCCATGCTCTCCTGAGGTTGGGATGGCGTGTCGTTGGCGTAGATTGCATGTCAAACTATTACGACGTGTCCTTGAAAGAAGCACGGGAGTCCCGTTTGTTGGCGAATGACAGGTATCTGTCAATACATGATCGAGTTGAGACTCCCGGTCTCCTTTTAGACGTGTTTGAACAAGAGCGACCTGACGCCGTTATTCACTTAGCCGCTCAGGCAGGGGTTAGGCACTCTATTGAAAATCCTCGGTCCTACCTTGAGAGCAACATTGTTGGGACGTTTGAATTGTTAGAGGCTGCGCGAGTATACCCACCAGTGCACATGCTCCTTGCGTCAACTAGTTCAGCTTACGGCGCAAATACTTTTATGCCGTATAGTGAAAGAGTGAAAGCTGATCACCAGATGTCGTTTTATGCCGCCACCAAAAAGTCCACGGAATCGATGGCACATTCCTACGCTCATCTCTATGGTCTTCCGATAACCATGTTCCGATTCTTCACGGTATACGGTCCCTGGGGAAGGCCAGACATGGCATTGTTCAAATTCACGAAAGCAGTGTTGAACGATGCCCAGATCGACGTTTACAACTATGGCGATATGAAGCGTGATTTCACTTACATAGACGACTTGGTTGAGGCGATAACTTTGCTAATAGATGCGGTTCCGGCTAGAGATCTTGAGGGACATTATCCTAGCGACAGCTTGTCACCTGTCGCCCCGTTTCGAGTGGTTAATATCGGGAACAGTGACTCAGTTCAGTTGACTGATTTCATTCAGGCCATCGAGGCCGCCACCGGTAAGCAAGCAAAACGTAACTTGATGCCAATGCAGGCGGGAGACGTGCCTGCTACTTGGGCGGACGCCTCGCTGCTGATGGAGCTGACAGGGTACTCTCCCAAGACGACTATTACGGATGGCGTTAAGAACTTCGTTGATTGGTATCGAGACTTTTACGATGTTTAGTCGGCATCTTAAGTTTAGGTCCTGAAACGCAAGTGCACTATCAAATCCAACGCGGATATCGTCCGAACCGACTGTCAGGCTCACTGGCCTGAAGTTTAGATATATCGAGTACCTGAGTTCTACTCAGAACACTTCACCGCTGACTATGCTTTCACGGATTGTGGCTGTCAAAGCACCCGCGGCCGATGTTCGAGTGAGATCCCCCCAAAAAATATCCGTTTATCAATTGAGGGACGCTTATAGCGGGTACCAAAGCACTGGTCTCCGGTGTTTGGGTCGGCTTCCTGGGCTGGTTTTCACTGGTCTTAGTTGGCGCCTCTTACCGGTATCTCACACCACCCTTAATGACAGCGCTTGGCGCCTCGAGTAATTCGATCTGTTCGATGGGGTTTCCCTCCACCGTAACAAAGTCTGCCGCGTAGCCCGCCTCAATCTTCCCAACTTCGTACCCAAGTCCCATAACCTCTGCCGCAACGGTTGTTGCCGACTGCAACGCTTGTAGTGGTGTCATACCGAAACGTGTCATGCGCGAGAGTTGCTTAGCGTTCTGACCATGGGGATAAACACCTGCATCCGTGCCGTAAACAATGGTTGCGCCAGCTTCGACAGCTTTTCGGAAGTTAGAGCGCTGTGTTGCCCCTGTCATGCGTTCTTTCTCAAGGGATTCTTCCAGGATGCCGGCGCTCGCGCCTTCGCCGAGAATGTACTCCGTGACGTAGATGTCCATCGAGAGTGCCGCGTTATTTTCAATTGCAAGACGAATCCCCTCGTCGTCAATGAAGCTCGCATGCTCGATGGTATCAGCACCTGCGATAAGTGCATTGATGATTCCCTCGGCGCCGTGCGCGTGAGAGGCGACTTTCAGTCCGCGACTGTGCGCCTCATCAATCAGGGCGGTGAGTTCTTCAACCGTGTATTGGGGAGCGCCAACCTTGGTACCTTTTGAGAGAACACCCCCTGTTGAGCAGGTTTTGATGAGGTCTGCACCATACTTGATGTTGCGTCTCACAGCGGTGCGAGCAGCCCAGGGTCCGTCAGCCACGCCTTCACCCGAAATACCATATTCAGGCGGGAGGAGGTTGTTATCCGAGCAGTGGCCTCCCGTAATACCAATCGGTGGACCTGAGACCAGCATGCGCGGTCCGGGGATATCGCCATCGTTAATGGCATCGCGTAACGCAACATCACCAAACGAGCCTGCGCCAACGTTTCTGACCGTAGTAAACCCGGCCATGAGTGTTTGCTTTGCATGCACGACGCCCAGAATGGCCCGTCGCTCGTCAGTGAGCTTCAGGCGCTCATAGCCGTGATACCCGCCACCAAAAGTGAGGTGTACGTGCATATCGATGAGCCCGGGTAGCAGGGTATGGCCCTGTAGATCAATGACTTCAATGCCTTTCGGTATATCGGCAGATCGGGCTGGTGAGACGGCATCGATGCGCCCGTCTTTCACAATAACGACGTGATTTTTGAGCATGTCGCCGTTGGTGACATCAAGGATGGTCGCACCTTTAATCACCATGTTCTGTGCGGCAGCTTGAAATGGAGCAAGCGTTACAAACAGCGATAGCGTTGCCAGTCCTGGGAACCGAGCGAGCCCAATTAACTGGAAAAGCTGAAATCTGAAAAATGAGAAGAGCCGAGTAAAGCGAGTCATGCGATATCTCCAGTGGTAGAGCAATGAGTATCAATTACTCTTTTTGGGAAACCAAGGCACAAAGCCTGAAACCTGTGACATGTGCACAGCATAGGCGGGTCGACGCTCCATGCTGCGCTTATCGATCATTGGGATGCTCGCGAGCAGGAACATGGCCAGCATGGCGATGGCTCCGGGCAGTACCCACCACCAAGCCTCAGGCACCGCGGCCACACCAAAGAGTGCCAGTCCCGCCCAGAATAGCCATTCGCCAAAGTAGTTCGGGTGGCGAGAGTAAGCCCATAAACCGGTCTTCATAATCTCGCCTTCTTTGCGCTCGTTAATGAACCGATGCAACTGAATATCCGACACCAGCTCTATCAAAATGGCGATGGCCGTCGTTGCAACGGCCACATAATCGAGCCAGTTAAGTGGCTGTGCGTCCATGGCAACGGCCGCGTAGATAGGCAGACAGGCGACGAATACGATGACTGTCGGAAAGAGGTGAATCGCGGAAAAATCAGCAAGCGCATTCCACTTACCTGCATTGGCTTTGATGGGTCCGTAGCGCCAGTCCTCATGTTCGAGTCCCGGCCAGAACGTCGCCCAGTTGGCCGTCAGCCGGATACCCCATAGCCAAACCAGAACAAGAACGAGCCAAGCTCGTGTGGCATCAACGCCTGATGCCGTAGCCTCGAACATCCAGTAAAGCGCAATCAAGGGTGGTATGACGCTCCAGTAGGCGTCGTAAAAGCTCGAGTTCTTGTAGAGACGACTAAAGACGAAGATGGCGATGGTGGCGGCAATATCCGCCCAGAACATATCCCATATCGGGCTCTGTCCCAGTGCCTGAAGCGTTGCCCAAGCAACGCCCAAAGTAACGAGGTAGGCAAGGGTGACGTGGAGTAGGCCTTTCAACTTCATGGTATCTCTCTTTCTGATTCGCCATACGCTCGTGAGCACAGGCCATTTATTATTCATCTATTTTCTACTTCAGTGGTTGGTCGGGCAGCTTGGCTCTTAGCAATCTCGCTGTGTAATCCATAGACACAACCAGACAGCACCATTATGGCTCTACCGCCGAGTCTTACTCGCATGATCTCCTTGCGAGCACCACACCACCAACACTATCACGGCTTTCGCCTTGCGCATCCCCTTGTCCAGACGACATAGCTGATCTAGACGAGGCGGTGAGGAAACGTCTGGCAGCATGCTCATTGCGGCTTGAAAGCTAACTTGCCAATCAGAGCAGAGTCAGTAAGCTCGTGGCTTCACATAGATCATTGTTTGAGGCGCGTCATATGACGGCACAACAACCACCAAAAAGTGCGAGAGCGCCGCTCGGCGAGTTTCCCATCAGCGACAAGTGTTTGGGCGCTACCCCGCAGTTTGAGGACGCGCCTGCGTGGATCTATAACCATGACAATCCCTATCTGCACGGTGTGTATGCGCCAACTACCCGCGAGCTCGATCAGGACAAACTAGAGGTGGTAGGCGAGTTGCCCAACGATCTGCGCGGAACGTATTACCGCAATGGAGCCAACCCCGTATTCGAGCCCAAAAACCGTTACCACCCCTTTGATGGCGACGGCATGGTGCATGCGCTTCATGTAAGTGATGACGGCGCGCGCTACGTGAATCGGTGGATAGATACCCCCGCATTCAGCGAGGAAGCCAGGGCGGGTGAATCGGTGTCTCCCGGCGTCATGGGGCCTTTTGATTACAGCGTGTCGGAGTTTGGGATTAAAGATACGTCGAACACCGATATTTTCGCGCTCAACGGCGATTTGGTGAGCCTTTGGTACAACGCGGGGAATCCGATTGCGCTCGATCCCATGACCTTGGAGACGCGAAAGGCATTCCACCTTGATGGTCGTAATAAGCCAAAGATGTCGGCGCACTCCAAAGTTGATTGGAATACGGGTGAGCTCTTGTACTTCGATTACAACGATGTGCCCCCGTACATGACCTATGGCGTCGCCAACGCGAAAGGAGAAGTGGTTCACGAGGTGCCGATTGATCTGC
The DNA here is from genome assembly GCA_003523185.1 of Halieaceae bacterium. GTDB lineage: Bacteria > Pseudomonadota > Gammaproteobacteria > Pseudomonadales > Halieaceae > Luminiphilus. The sequence goes on along the minus strand of DPGN01000012.1, from coordinate 26,778 downwards.
CCGGTGCGCGCTTACCGCACGATATCGGCTTCACCCAGAACTACACCGTCTTGCACGACTTGCCGTTCTTCCACGACCTCGATGTTCTGAAGAATCATAAGCTTCGAGTGGTGACTTTCCATAAAGACATCCCGACCCGGTTTGGTCTTATTCCGCGATTTGGTGAGAGCCATACGATTCGGTGGTTCGATTGTGAGCCCTGTTACATCCTCCACGTGTCGAACTGCTGGGAAGAGGGCGATTGGGTTGTCATGGACGGCTGCCGGTCGGTGAACCCCATGCCCAAAGCGTACGGTGATGAGGGTGAGTTGTCGCACATGCTCGCCTACATGCGCCTTGAGGCGAATAACTATCGCTGGCGTTTTAATTTGGTTACCGGCGAGGTGAGGGAAGGCGACATCGATGACCTCAATACCGAGTTCAACAAGACAAACCCGCTTTATGGAGGGCAGAAGAGTCGCTATGCCTACCACCAATACATCCCCACGCATGACGAGGGCGGCTATACGCTTCGATTTACGGGGCTTGTGAAGTACGACAACGAGACCGGCAAAAGCTGGCGTTTTGACTACGGCCCGGGCGTTCTAGGGAGCGAGGCGGTCTATGCGCCAAAAGTGGGCGCCACTTGCCATGATGACGAACACGACGGCTATGTCGTCAACTTCGTCCACGACACCAAGGACTGGAGTTCGTGGTTCTGTGTCTACGATGCCAAAGACATCGAGCAAGGGCCTATCGCAAAAGTCAGGCTACCCGGGCGGGTGCCTTCGGGATTCCATGCGACATGGGTCCCTCAGGTTCAGGGTCCGTAAGTTTCCAAAAATAAGAGGCTGAGGTCAGTGGCTGAGATCAGTGGCTGAGATCAGTGGCTGAGATAGGGGGCTGATTGACTCAACCCCCAATCCCTCACAGCGAGATTTATTTGGGTGCTGATTCAGGTTGGTATTGGTAATAACCTGATACCGGAATCATCAAATGCGCGTAGGGTGTTCCTGGAAACATGACGTAAGGCGCACCCGTCGTGAAATCCGTAGGGTAATTTGCCAACGTTGTAGGGTCCTTTGGCATCAGCATGAGGTGTGGTCCTGATTCAATCCATTGCCCCGGCACGGCATCGGCCTCATTCAGTACACCCGCCTTGGTATTGTCTTCCCCCATATCCCCATGGAGCATCCACATATAGGTATCGCGTTCCATATCAGGCGCTTTACCCGCCATGTAGCCCATCATCCACTTCATGCCCTCACCATCATGGCACGCCGGCATGGCTTCATGCGGTGAACTCCAGCCTGTCGCAGGGACAGGTCTTGGGTTAGCGGACTGACAAATCCAGCCATTGGTCCCCTCGCGAAGCACCGAGCCGTCAGATCCTATGATGGTCGCAAAATCTCCTAGAAAGTCGGGAGCGGCTGAACTGTAGGCTTTGATCTGCCATGCAGCAGAGGTGTGATCTGCTTTTTCGCCTTTTTCGTGGTGTCCCGCAATGGCTAATGAAGCGTTGCATGCGAGGGTAAGTGTTAGAACTACTTTATTCATCATGTTGTCGAGCTCCTTGGTTTTGGGTGAGTAGCCGTCATCAGTGACAAAGCTGATTAGCAAAGCCTAGAACAAACGACTCATAAAGCTAATTTTTTACCGGCACTACTTAAGAGATGTCCATGAAGGGCAAGCGATAAGCTTCAATTAAAAGACCCAGGGAAAGCGGCAATCCTGGCAAAGTTATTTTCGTAAAAAACCGCGTTCTGAAAGACGATATGTGATGAAACCGAGGCTTATGCCCACTACGTCCGCAAAAAAGTCGAATAAATCTCGTGAACGATCTGGGGTAAATCCTTGGGTCACCTCAATAGCGGCGCCGAGAAAGACCAAGAAGATAGCAAGGACAACAATACGTACGGGGTAGGCTAGGCATCCAATGAAGCTCACGCCTGCGAATGCCATCGCGTGTAATACTTTGTCAGCTTCAGGGAATGCATGTAGTGAAGAGTTATTGGGCAGAATAGCCAAGATAAAAATTCCAAGACACATTACCCAGAACACTGTCCGGGAGAGCATCGTATGGAAGGCAGATAAGCTCATGAACGCGTCTTCCAATCTTCCCTTGTCTGACTCCAAACACAGAGCCGTACCTCACTCAGCGAGCCTGGAAGATGGACGTACTCTCCGGGCTTCGAACCCAATCGCGCGGCGAGTTTCTGGGACATAACATTTTCATCCGCAATGAGATGGGTCACGCTGTCCCAACCCAGATGATCAAAGGCGTAATCGAGAGAGGCAGTTGCGGCTTCCAAGGCATAGCCTTTACCCCAATAGGCTTTTCTCAGACCCCAGCCCACCTCGCGCGTGGGCCAATGAAGCGGGTGCCATGGGCCTATGCGTCCAATCCATTCACCGGTCGTTTTCTCCACGACGCCAAACATGGCCGCGTCGGTTAATGACCAAAGTCCAATCCATTGCGCCAGTGTTCGCCATGCGTCCGACTCCTGCTGGTGTCCTCCTAGATGCCGCATCGTGTCCTCGCACATCAGAAAGTCACGCACAAAAGGCCAATCTTCTGCCTTTGTTGGGCGAAGGATCAGTCGGTCTGTCTCGAGGTGGATCGAAGAAGTATCTGTCATGGATAGGTTTTGCAATTACGTGTTGATTGAGGTCAAAAAAGTCGTCGGGAGTCTGTCACCACAAGTACAGATCAGCAACGCGTGTTTTGCATCAAAGGTCGTAAAGGTGTCATCTTTTGCGGTCATAGTGCTCGCCGGTGAAAAAATCAGACAAGTCATATGCCGAGAACGTTTTTCCAAAGGCAAATCAAATATTCCGGAACCATGGTCGCCATGGTGATGGCCGGTTCTCTCGCCGCCTGCGGCGGGGGTGGGGGTAGTTCAACCGCTGCACCTGAGGTGACCAACCGCGCGCCCGTATTTGATCAAGCTAGCTACGAGCTCACCATTCAGGAAAACACGGGCACGATAGTCAGTGGTATTTCATTTTCCGATCCAGACGGTGACCCAGTAACTCTTTCAATCAGCGGGACAGACAGCCAAGTCTTGTCTGTCACCAGTGTGGGTAGCCTCGCCTTCATTGCGCCACCCGACTTTGAAGCGCCTGCTGACAGCGACGAGAACAATCGGTACGACATTGACTTGCTAGCGTCGGATGGGCTACTCACAACTTCAGTACCTGTCGCTATCACTGTGACTAACGATCCCAGCGATGATGGAGTCAGTGAGAACAGTTTGTTCGGATTGAATGTTCAGGTGGGTGAGGTCTCAACCCCAGACTACGATCGCCCCAGTACTTGGGACGACGAAGACGGTGACTGCATTTCTGATCGTCATGAGGTACTGATGGCGCAGCACTTGGATGGTGACGGTGCGTATCCCTTGGTGATGTCATCCAGTGGTTGCTTTGTAGAGACCGGACGATGGCTCGATCCCTACGACGATATCTACTACTACTCGGCATCCAACGTGCAGATTGATCACGTTGTAGCGCTTTACGAGTCATGGGTGTCAGGTCTTGGTAATCTCAGTACATCGCTCCAGCGCCGCTATGCAAACACCGGCAGCCTCACTGAGGGTGTCCTGCCAGAAACAAGCCATAATTTCCTCGCTGTGGGCGCCTCGTCGAACGGTGAGAAAGGCAGTAGTGACCCAACGGAATGGATGCCCCGCAATGAGGCCTACCACTGCACCTATCTCAAAAAGTGGGTGCTCACCAAGTCTCAGAACGAGTTGCTATTCGATCAGGCCGAGTTCGATTTCATCCAAGCGCGTGAGTCCGATTGCGATGATGAGCCTCTGCCAGATCTCCCAGCTAACCCCTAGCGGGAAATGCTGTTTAGATAGGCGCCCGCTGCCCCCTGATTTACTGGTCGACATCAAAATCCGATTTAAAAAACAGTCATTAAGCCGTTTAAAAAAACGGCATTAAAAAAACCCGACATTAAAAAAGGGCCGTAGGGCCCCTTCCTGATCGATGTCGAAGGACAAATCTATTTACTGAGCCGCGTCCCATGCTGCTTGAATAGCAGGGATGGCCTGTCCAATGAAGAATCCTGGTGGTGCGCCGGAGTCAGCTGCATCGCCATACTCATCAATGGCCATGTAACCTCCAATGCCGCGATTCACGTCGATGAAGCTGACAGCGCCGAATGCACCGGGGTCGGTAAAGACACCGGGGTTGTCTGATCGTATCCACCATCCCATGCCGTAGGGCGTGGCGTTGGTGGCAACCACACCGCCGCGGTCCACCTGCATACTGGCGATGGCGTCTTCACTCAAGACCTGCGTGTCGCCGCAAAAGCCGCCATTCAAGTGCACCTGCAGCAGCTTGGCGTAATCAGCCATATTGGTGATCGCACCACCCTCGATATTGGGGTTGGCCGTACCCGCGAGGGTGTCGACAGAGCCGGTGAATGAGGTGGGTGACTCCCAGGGATTACCAAAGGTAAAGACCTCAAGACCACAGGGTGTACCCAGATACTGATCGACCAATTGATTCCAGGTCGCGTTCGCCACAGTGCTGGCTGTAACGCCGGCGATTTGCCACTGGCTACCGCCGTAGTCATAAACGCTACCGGCTGCCTGTGAGGTGGGTAGTTCGTTTTGCACCAGCGTCTGACCACAAGCCTCGAACTCGAAGATAGGTTGGGCGCTGTACTGACAGAGATGATTGAAATCTTCGATGGTTGGGCCTATCGGTGAGCCATACGCGGGTAGCAGACGCAGTCCGGGAATGCCCGATGTGTTACTCACCATTTGCTCTACCGTTCGGTCCGCATAAGGCCCGTCGTAAGGGAGATAACTGCTGACCGGCTCGCTAATGGAAAACTCGACGTTAGCGTCTTCTTGTAATGCCATCAGCGTCATTACTGCTGGCACCTTACTGGTCGACGCCAACAACACGATGGTGTCTTCCGTGTGATCACCGAAGACTTCTTGATGGATAATGCCACCCGCGTCAACTAACACATAGCTAATGCCATCGAAATCCGCAGTGCCATCAATAAAGGCCTGGAATGATGCATCGACACCTGAGAAGTCCGGACCAGACGGTGTGGCTGGTGGCGTGACAACGACGGGGGTTGGTAGCGTGCTACCTCCACCACCGCCTCCACCACAAGCGGTTAATGTCAAGAAGGCGCTTGTTAAAACTCCACCAATGCCTGCTGCATCCCTGTGCTTGTACTTTTTAAGCATCACGCTGTCCTTTCTTACCCTACGATTGAAGTTGAACCAAAACCGCGTCAAATTTGAAAGTTTTTATTTTATGTTCTACAACTTGAGGTCGGTAACAAACTTGAGGCTACCATCAAATGAAACGCTCGCTCATAGTTTTGACCGCGGCGTTGACTATCTCTCGTTCGATGTATGTAAGTGGTGAAGAAACGGACACACCCCTGAATCAGGAGTATGCGCCGCTCGAGAAAAAGGCGCCAATCTACCCCCACATCACACAGTTCAATGGAATCGAGGGCTACTGCATTGTCGAGTACACGGTCACCGAGCAGGGCAAGGTAGAGGACGTGTTCCCAGAGGACTGCAGCCCCATCGGTTTGTTCGAGGGTGTCAGCGTGGAGTCGGCGAGAGAGTTCACTTATCAGCCGCGTATCGTTGATGGGATGCCACAGCGCGTGTCGGGCGTTCAGAACAAGTTTCTTTTCGACTTGAAGGGGGCTGGGAAGCACAAGGATGTTGGCGATGAACCAATTAAGTTCACCTTTCTCAAACCTCATGAGCAACGAAGTATCGACAGGCGGATTAACAGTGCTGACTGGGCGGGTCTGAAGGAATATGCGTTGGGTCGACTACCGCGAAACCACCGCATGTTGTTTTTCGCTGGATATGCAGAACTAATGATGGGTAATTCAGATGACGCTTATAAATTCATCGAGCAGTTCATTTTTCATGACAAAGAGGAAGTGCCTTTCGAATATGTAAGCTTCACCGCCATCCAAACACTCGTCGTTCATTACTACCAAACTCGTCAACATGAAAAGCTAATAGCCCTCGATAATCACGTGGATATTTGGTGGTTTCGATTAATCGAGCCTCAAGAGGTTAATCGCATGGCTTTGATAATTGCAGATGCTTACGCTGTGACCGGTAACATCAAGTCCTCGACTAAACGCTTAGGGCAAATAGTCGACCGTGCCTCGTCTGCAGCAGAAACGGCTGATCCATTTGTGGGAATGGCCCGGACAGCGTTAGAGCTGTAAACCTGAGTCTTGGTGGCTTTTAGGCCCACTTTTGTTACATCGCCATCCTACCAATATCACCCCAATGTATTGGCAGTCGCTATGCCGCCCGCTACTCTTAGGCCACAACTAACAACAATAGAGACCAAGGCATGAACTTCGAGTTTTCTGAAGAACAGCAAATGCTGCGGGATCAGGCGCGTAACTACCTGACTCAGCATTGTCCCACCACACTCGTTCGTCGCGTGTTGAACAACCGCGAAACCCACGATGCAGATCTTTACAAAGGCATCGCTGAAATGGGCTGGACGGCAACCACGATTCCTGAAGAGTACGGCGGCTTAGGCATGTCGCACCTCGAGCTGGTTGTAATCGCAGAGGAGCTAGGCCGTGCCTGTGCACCTGTGCCGTTCAGCTCCACCGTGTATCTCGCCGCCGAGGCGATCATGGCGCTGGGAACGGAAGCACAGAAGCAGGCTTGGTTACCCAAGTTGGCTGATGGATCAGCCATTGGCTGTTTTGCGCTTGGTGAGGCCGGCGGTGCAGTGACACCCGATCAGATTAGTACAGCGATGGCCGATGGCGTGATTAACGGCACCAAGGTGCCGGTGGCCGATGGTGGTATCGCAGACGTCGCTATTGTGGTCTGCAAGTCTGATGGTGGTGACGGCGCAACGCTTGCGCTGGTTGACCTGAGTCAGGACGCGGTCGCGAAAGACAATGTGCAGATGATCGATTTCAGTCGCGGGCACTCTGAACTGGCATTCAACGGTGCATGCGCGGAGGTTTTGGGTGAAGAGGGCGCTGGCTGGGCAGCGGTAGAGTCACTCATGAACAGTGCCGCCATCTTGTTTGCCTGGGAGCAAATTGGTTTAGCGGATAAGGCACTCGAGCAGGCACGAGAGTATGCGCTGGGTCGTTTCGCCTTCGGTCGCTCGATTGCCTCTTACCAGGCTATCAAGCACAAGTTGGCTAAAATGTATGTGAAGAACACATTGGCGCGCAGTAATGCGTACTACGGTGCATGGGCACTCAATGCGGGTGCGAGCGATCTGGCCGTTGCGGCTGCAACATCGCGTGTTGCCGCGATTCAGGCATCGCTGTTTGCGGCTGAGGAAAATATTCAGACGCACGGCGGCATGGGCTTCACTTGGGAATTTGACTGTCAGTTCTATTATCGTCGCGCCAAGCTATTGAGCCTTGCGGTTGGTAGCGAAAAACAGTGGCAAGGACGTCTAGTCGACGGCCTCGCGGCTTCAGCATAACGAAACGAAGAATAAGAGAGGTTAATCATGGATTTTAACGATACTCCCGAACAGGCAGCGTTTCGTAAATCAGCAGCCGATTGGCTTGCCGCGAACGTACCGACCAAAGAAGAGACTGAGGGTCTCAACCGCTTACAGATAGCGAAGCTCTGGCAGAAGCGAAAGTACGATGCGGGCTGGGCCTGCATTGGCTGGGATCCCGCTTACGGTGGCCGCGGCGCGTCAGCAATTGAGCAGGTCATTTGGAAGCAGGAAGAGGCAAAGTACGACGTGCCCGCCGGCTTCTTTGTGATTGGTCAGGGCATGATGGCCCCAACACTCATGGCTTACGCGCAACCACAGCATCTCGAGCGCTATTTGCCGAAGCTCGCCAGCGGTGAAGAGATCTGGTGTCAGCTGTTCTCCGAGCCTGCAGGTGGTTCTGACCTTGCAGCGCTTCGCACGAAAGCGGAAAAAGACGGCGATGAGTGGGTCATCAATGGCCAGAAAATCTGGACCTCAGGTGCCCACTACTCAGACTACGGCTGTGTGGTTGTCCGCACCGATCCAACGGTGCCAAAGCACAAGGGTCTGAGCTATTTCTTCATCGATATGAAGTCACCCGGCATTGAGATCAAGCCCATCAAGCAGCTCACCGGCGAGTCTGACTTTAACGAGGTGTACTTCACAGACGTTCGCGTTCCTGACTCACAGCGCTTGGGTGAAGTAGGTCAGGGTTGGCAAGTGTCGCTTACCACGCTCATGAACGAGCGTGCAGCGATTGGCGCGGGTAGCAGTGGCGTGAACGTTAATTTGGCCATCCAGCTCGCCAAAGAGGTGATGATTGATGGCAAGCCAGCGATTGAGGACAGCGCAGTGAAAGCGCGTCTTGCTAATTTCTATGTGGAAGAGGCGGGGCTCAAATTCACTAGCTACCGGACATTGTCAGCGCTATCACGCGGTGATATCCCGGGACCCGAGAACTCGATTGGTAAGTTGGTGGGAGCGCCCAAGATGCAGCAGTTGGCGTCGTTCTGTATGGATCTGCTCGAGACATCAGGCGCCATCTGGGATAGCCGTCGCTCTAAGTTGGCCGACAACATTATTGGTTCCTACATGGGTGCGCCGGGCCTTCGAATTGCCGGCGGTACCGACGAGATCATGACCAATATCATTGCAGAGCGCGTTCTCGGCCTACCGCAGGAACCTCGAATGGATAAAGGTATTCCGTTTACGGATGTGCCTACGGGCTAATGGCTGTAAGTAACTGTAAAAAGGGCGCTTCGGCGCCTTTTTTTTGGTTGTAATACTGTTATCTGCCCTTGTGAGCTTGGTCAACCGGGTCTGAGCCACGGTTGCCGGGAAGACCTTCGTTAAACTTCCGTGTAGGGTGGAGGTATGCCTAAAACAATAAATACCGCGTTAGCGCACCCCGACGTCATTCGCTACATAAAGCTCCTTTTCCTCATTATGGCGGGTGGTGCCATCTATCCGCTGCTGTATTTGCGGCAGAACTTTGAGCTGACGTTGCTCTCGACCTTCGGGATGACCCTCTCCGAGCTCAATGTGGCCTCCAGTATTCTCGGTACATCTTTTTTCATCAGCTACGTGCCGAGCGGTTGGTTGGCCGATCGCTTCTCTCCCAGAGCTCTGCTGACGTTCTCTGTCGGGATGACCGGGGTTATTGGTATTTGGTATGCAACCCTACCATCGGCCCTCTGGGTAACCATTATCTTTGGCCTGTGGGGTATCACGACCGGGCTGACGTTTTGGGCCGCCTTAATCAAAGGCTGCACATTGCTGGCCCCCGAGCATTTGCAGGCACGCTACTTCGGTCTATTGGAAGGGGGGCGTGGGCTGTTCGAGGCGCTTCTTGCCACCATCGCGGTCGCCTGGTTTGCCTATGCCATCGGGTCTCTGGGTTCGGATGGCGAAGTGGCCATGGTGCAGGTCATTCATTTCTACAGCATCGTGTGTCTCGTCATAGCGGCTTTCCTGTGGTTTGTCCTGAAAGAAGACAATCCCCATGAAGCGACGGATACCAAAGAGGCCGATGAGGGTTCAGGAACGTTCAGAGAGACACTTAGCGATATTTGGAGTCTTTTGACCAACGTTCGTGTGTGGTTGGTCGCACTGTGTATCCTCGTTGGTTATCAGGTGTTTTGGTCGACGTATTCTTATTCACGATTTTTTCAAACCCAATTTGGTCTCGATGCCGTGGCTGTTGCAGCCCTAACGACCGTGCGATTATGGATGCGCCCCGTTGGCGCCGTGCTTGTGGGCTTTATTGGAGATCGTTTTCACCCGGTGCGCTCATTGGGCATCGCCATTGCAGTAGCGGGTATCTCGCTGCTGGGTTTAACGGTATTACCCGCAGATTCTCCATACACCTTGCTCTATTTTGCGGTGGCCACCTCGTCGATTGTGATCTATGGGGTCCGCGGCATTTATTGGGCCTCATTCAACACCACGCGTATTGAGCCTCGACGAGCAGGTCTCGCCATCGGAATGGTATCAATGATTGGATACACGCCCGAGATTTATATGCCTATGTTGAACACGTACTTAATTGATACGTATGGGGACAACGTCGGCTACCAACTTTACTTTGGTGGCGTGGGGTTAACGGCCTTTTTTGGCACCGCCTGTGCGTTTTATCTGTTGCACCTGAGTCGCAATGACGAAAAATGATGCGCTCCAGATTCGCGACAAAACCTAGACAAATGCGGTGGCTAGGTTAATCTCGACTAGGCTGGAAGGGTTCTAATAAAAGAAATAAAAACAAGTTATTACTGGGGGAAGCATGCAACCTGGCGAAAAGACCAGGGCGCCGCTGCGATCACGGGAGTCAGATGAGGTCCACGCGCCGGCACATTTGCGGCTGACGGTGGTTTTTCATCCTGATCTGACCCGCATCGGTGCATCCATGAAGCTGGGGACAATCGACGCCTCGGGAATCATGCGTCTTGACGCTTCAGTTATCGGTCGACATGCGCCCCTTTACAGAGACGATCCAGCCTTTAATGAGCAACATTTGAGCCGTCGTGCGCTGATACTTAGTCACCACTCGAAAATCTCGCGGGCAGCCATTGCCCAGCGACTGAAGCAACTGGGAGCACGCAAGTGAGCTGGCTGACTCGCTTTAAGGGCCCTTGGGGGCTATTGGGCTCGTTGCGACGTATGGCATTTCTCGATCATCTAGGCCTAGGTTGGCAAGGAGAAGTTTTGCTTGCCCGAGATCGCCCGTTCAGTCGTTTGGACACTGTTAAAAAAGTGGACACTGGGGATGCGGCCTCGCAGGGGACGTCGCGAAGCCTTCAGACACGCGTTGATGTTGCTCATCCTGCCATTCCCACCGTGTTCGCAGTCATACCTGATGGGCGTAAAACTTGGCTTGTGGGCGAGTTCGTCAAGGGTCTACCACTGTCGGAACTGGTCGATGAGCTCAGCCCAGAGAGTATTTACCTAATCGCCCGAGATTTGTTGAGCGCGTTAGGCTGTCTCGAGCGACTAGGCTTGGTGCACGCCGATTTATCGCCAAACAATGTGGTTGTCGACGTTAACGGTCAGGTGCGACTGCTGGATTTTGAATCCTGTAGTCGGGTGGGCCAGCCACTATCGGACAGCGCAACAATTGGTTTCTCAGCGCCAGAGCGGCATTCCCGTAGGGTTAGCCTGCCCACCATCGACACCTGGTCTGTGGGTGCACTCATTATTTGGCTCATTACTCAGGCCGCGCCGTCGTTGGTCTATGATGATGCGAGAAAGCCTGTGTCAGTAGAGGTCAATGACGGTCGTAACCGCGCCGATATGCTATCGGACTTGCTCAATTTGGCGGTCGCGGCGAGCCGTATCGATCCCGATCTTCGGCCCTCTGCCACGGATCTTCAGCACAAACTCAAGCTCAGTTACCGTTGGCTGGAGCCACTGAGTCGCACGAATTTGGCCACAGCGGTTCAGACTCGCACGCCGCGCGAGCCGCTGCCTAAAACGGTGTTCGATTTCCCTGAGTGGCAGGGTGAGCGTCAGGCTTGGTCATCACTGAAGTGGTCACTACCCATCACGGCTTTGGCGATATTGAGCTTGGCGGCGTATCAGCCAGTTCAAAGTTATTCCTTAAGCGTCGACACATCGGATGTCTCGCCCGCAACGGCACTACCGACGAGCTTTGATGATCGCTGGGTTCGTGGGGCGTTCAGCAGCTCATTACCCACTACCTGGACTCACACACAGGCTGCCAACTCTCAAGCGATTTCGATGGCTATTAACTGCGATCGGGGTGTGTGCGAGCTGCTTCTCGAGCACCACCCTGATGAATCGCTCTGTTTGCATCACTCGGCAGTCATCAATACCGATGATGAGCGCGTCTGGCGGGCCGCGTTTACTGATTTGGCTCGAGCGCTCTCAATTGAATAGCAAGTGCGGTTAAGGCCGGAAGGTCTCTTTTTGTCTGCCTTAGTAACCAACCCACAATGGCGTCCGCTTCTGTGCGTCGACCGGCCATCACATCATTGAGCATCGATGAGCGATTTTCAGCAGTATCGTTCATCACCTCGTGAACCCTCCGTCCAAGCTCTATAGAAAGCGCCGGGTATCCCAAGTCATCGAGCACTGAAGACACCTCACTGATGACGGTGGTTACTTGGTCCCTGTGAATCTCAGAGAGGAGTTCACCGTTTTTTACACGGTGAACGGCAGTCAGTGGGTTGATGCAGCAGTTGATTGCGACTTTCTCTACCAATCGCTCGGTCATATCTACTCGCCACGAGAGGTTAGGAACACCCAGTTGCCAGCAGCCAAGCCATGGCGGCGCGGGTCGCTCAGTATCGGTCCCGATAATGGTTCTTCCAGTGCCGGCGGGTACCCATTTGTCACCCGACCGG
>DPGN01000012.1:4223-14294 GCA_003523185.1 Halieaceae bacterium | reverse complement strand
TTTAAGTCATCGACATGCTGCATGCCGTTCATCATGGCAACGACAACCGTGCGCTTCCTGAGGCGATGCTGAATACGCTTTATGGCGTCATGGGCGCCCCAGCTCTTGGTGGTTAACAGCAGATATTCAATCTCAGCGGTGTCCTCCATCGACTCGCATTCGAACAGATGGGTTGCAGAGTCCGGTTTAGTGGCCAGTGTAAGCTGTCGATGGGACTCTGTGGCATCGCGGCTGAGCAATCGGACGTCTGCGCCGCCCGCGTTGAGGCGATGTGCAAAGAGACCGCCAATACTTCCGACGCCGAGAATGTGCCAGCGATCACTCATGTTGGGTAATGCTCTTCAATGACGCTGCGAAGTGATGAGGCGGTGATGTGATCTTCCGTTGCCAGCGCCCACAGGTAGTTGATCAGCGGTACCACGCGGCAAGCTGTGGACCATAGGTTCTTGTCGAATGTGTTCTCTAACACACGCATGGCGAATTCGTGTCTCTCATTGTGCTTCATACCTTCGCTGGCGGAAGCGACATCATAGTGAGGGCTTCCCATCGCCGCATATTCCCAGTCAATCGCCAAAAGCCGGTCTCCGAGCCACCCCACGTGTTGTGACGATAAGTCATTGTGGCAAAAAACGGGTGATTCGCTATCCAGTTGCGACAAATCCCGTCTGATGGATGGTCGCTCTGTCTCCGAGGCGATGTGCAATGATTTCTCATTCGCCGCCGCGCGGTACGTGGCCGCAACCTCAGTGAGTTTGAGTCGTGAACCCCAGGGCCCAAGATGATGAATGTGTTTGCACAGTTCTGCATGCGCCTCAAGGGAGACGCCACTGAATGACAAGCGATCGGTAATCACGACATCACCACCGTCAGAGTGGTAATACACGGCGGGTGCCAGACCTTCATTTGCGACCAGCTTCCAAAGTTCAATTTCTTCTAGCGAGGGGTTAACGCTTAGCTTATGCGATTTGTATGCGAACCGAAGCACCTGTCGCCGCATCGGGAGTAACTCGTAGACACGATTTGCCGAGCCTTCACCGAGTAACTCTCCGAGAGTAGGGCGATCGTTGGTATCTCCTAACGTCCAGAGGCGCCACTGATCGAGCGCGACCTCTATCGACGGATCATGGCTAGTGCGGATCGGCATATCATGTTTGCTGAAGTAAGGATCGGCGCCAAGTGGAGTAGCCGACGACAGAGAGCACGGCGTACAGCACGAAGAGTCCAGACGTGAGGTCTAAGCCGCGATCCATGAAGAGCCACACCGATACACAGTTTATAACGATCCAGTAGAGCCAGTTTTCCAGAATTTTTCGTGTCACCATCCAGGTACAGACAATCGCTGCGACCGTGGTCGTTGAATCGATGTAAGGCCTTGCTGCGTCGGTGAAGTGTGAGAGCAGAAATCCGGCGCAGGCTGCGGCAATTGCTATGCCGGCGATAGCGATGAGGTGAAACTGCAACGGGCGCGTTGTCACCGCGAGTGCTTCGTCGCTGTCATCTTTACCCCAGTAAATCCAGCCCACTATTGCCATGGCGATGTAGACCAGCTGAAGGCCCGCCTCCATGTAAAGCTTCACCTCGGTAAAGATCACGATGTAAATGGCGGCGCTGATAATCGCAGCCACCCAGCACAAACGACTCTGCCGCATAGCCAGCGCGATGTAGGCGAGCGCCAGACCCACTGCTGTCGTTTCTAGCGGGCTCATGGGGCGGCAGGTGGCTCTACGTCAGTGTGATGCTCGGGTATGAATTTTGCGACAAGTACCTGTCGTCCATAGGCCTCGTAGCTCGTCTCGAGCGCCTGTCTGACCGAATCGAAAACATCGGCACTTTCACCGGTTACCTGAGTACTCATCGAGTTGGTTGCCACACTGCACCGGTTAGAGGCAATGATGTGTTCGATGAAGGCCCAAACGGGCGCTTCAACATCGCCCGCTAGTGGGTACAAACTCAGCTCAGCCGTAACTCTCATTGATTACTCCCCGAAGCGATAACTGATTGTCGCACCTACTGTACGCGGCTCACCAAACTGATAGTAGGGTTCCAGTGCGTAGTCTTTTCGCGGGTCATTACCAAAGGTCCCAAAACCGCGCGTCACCGTCAGCTCGTCCGTCAGATTGCGTCCCCAGATATTGAGAGACCACTCTCCGTTTTCCCAGAGGACGTTGGCGTTCAGCAGATCCGCTTGTGGCGACTGCACGTCGTGTCGATCCGACAGATAAAAAGCGTCTCGGCCAGTGGCCTCGAGACTTACCGTTAGTTTGGCTGATAGTCGCCACGCGGCGTTTGCTCGATATTGCCAAGCGGGCGCCTGCGGCTGATCACGTCCGGATAGGCGAGTACCGTCGACATTGATGTACTCATCGAATTCGGTATCAAGCCGGCCGATCGCCAGGTTCAACGTCAGACGCTCTGATGGCAGCCAGTCGACCGTGAACTCGAGGCCTCGATTGGTGCCGGTCGCTGCATTGTCGGTAAAGTCCGTGAAAGAGGTGCTGCCGTCCGCGCGTGGGATGACCAGTGACCCTTTGACCTGTTGATCGTCGCGGTCCATGGAAAATACTGCGAGCGTAGCGCGCAGGCGACCGTCTGTGGTGCGCAGGCGCCAACCCAGCTCACGATTTAAGACGATCTCTTCATTGAAGCGAGTCCTACTTGCATAAGGAGTCACATCAATTTCGCTTACAAGCGCGAGCAGCGTAGAGGACAGCGATGCATTCACGCCGCCAGCTTTAACACCCCTGGCGAGCGTGGCGTAAAACGACTGCTGAGTGCTCATCTGCCATTCAAGCGAGGCATTACCCGTCCAGTATTGGTCTGAAAACTTCTCTGAGACCTCGGCAGAGTCGCGGTAGTCGACCTCTCGCCGCTCGACGCGCCCACCGATAGTGGCCGTAATGGTTGAGCTGACTGGGGTGGAAAACTGCCCGAAGGCTGCCCAGGTATCTGTGTCATTACTGCTATCAAACGGACTTGCTAAATAGGTGTAATCCCGACCCAGCGTCTCGCTGTCCTCGCGCCCGTATAGGCCCACCACCCAGTCCAGGTCGCCAGCCTCAGATGGGCTTAAACGCCACTCGACGGTGGTGCGTTCGATGTCTCGCTCGTAGGCGTCAAAGGAACTGTACTCCCAAAATGGTCGAATACCGACAAAGCTCCAATCCTCGTCGTAACTGTAAATGGAGTCAGCATCCACGCTACTGAACTGTAGCTGCGAATCGATGGCTTCACCACTGCGTCTCCACCGAAGGAAAGTCGATGTCAGCTTCAAGCTGTCCTCGCCGGGCTCGTCACTCAGCGTTTGCCTCGTGTTATCCAAGGAGAAAGCATCGTATCCGTTGTCAATATCGAGGAGTGTTACACCCACATCGATGACGTCGGTCCTGTAGTCGTGGCGCATTGAAAATCGGCTCGTGTGCTCGTCACGATGATTCGTGTTGCTAACACCGAGGAAGGTATTGTCGATCCAGCCATCCGATTCGTAACGTTGATGAGCTAAACGCACTGACAACCTGTCTGTGAGCCCTGTGTTGGCAATAACGTTAGCGCGTCTTCCGCCATAATTCTCAACGCCAAAGCCCACCAAGGCTTCTGCTTTATGCTTGGGACCGCTTGTTGTCACGTCGATTAGTCCGGCAAGTGCGCCCGCACCCATTAGCGACCCCTGAGGACCACGGAACACATTGATTTGCGCGGTGTCGAAAGTAGTGAGGGCCGCTCCCAAGCCACTTATGTCGACGCCATCCTGCAAAATCACGACCGACGGGTTGATGGGTTCGATGAATTGGGAGCGCTCGCCAATACCCCGAATCTGAAAAAAGCGCTGACGTGATGCACCAGCGCTGGCGGAGACATTGGGAATGACCGTTAGTAGATCTTCAAGGTGAACCGCCGCCCTGAGTGACTTTTCAGCATCACCTAGACTGCTCGTGCTGACCCGGTTGCCATCAGAGGCCATGAGAGCAGCAGAGATAACCACTTCCTCAAGTGCTAGTTCTTGTGCATAAGTCGAGTGCGATGCGGTAAGAATGACCAATGCCGTAGCAAATTGGTGTTTTAACGATGAGGCCGATTTCACTATGACAATTCCTTTGTCAGCAATAGGGTTTTTCCGGCTGGTAAAAACGGAGGAATCATCGGAGGAAGCGAGCGATGTGCGCTCGAGAGTCCTGTTCCTACGCCGGTACTAGCCGGTTCAGGTTCAACGGGTTTGCTCTTTGAGCATCTCAGGCGACGCCACCCCGCAGGATGTCGAAATTGTATCAGACTGAGGTCCAAAGTAGTGTCAAATCATCGGAGATTGTGAACACTAGGAGCGGCCAACGCGGGTGTGCAAAAGTAAGGCAGTGAGCTGGTTCGCGTTCAAGGTTAACTTTTGAGCGATGATAGTCACTTTTTCGTCACCTTTTTGGACTCGACCTCAGCTACACTATTGCCACAATAAATTCGGCACATCGCATGAACAACCCGGCCACGTTGCTAAATAGACTCTACATTGACGCGCGATTTCGCGGGCTCTATCGCTGGGTAGCGGATGAGCAGCGGCTACTCATGCTTCAGAGGGGGTTGATCGCGGTCCTGGTGGTTTGGGCGGTGAACAGTATGGCGAATACCGTATGGGCGCTCATACCAAGCTCGCCGGTAGAAGTCTCAAAGTCGGTGGTCATCAATCCGCCACCATCCACTGCAGACGCGTCTGGTGGTGTTGAGACGATCGATGTGTCTTCCATTTTGGGAATGAGCGTCTTTGGTGCGGCAGAGCCTTCGGAGGTGCAAGATCTCGCACCGGTTAACGCCGTTGCAACCCCCCGTGAGGGCATAGAGAACGGCGCGCGGGAGACCAGTCTCGCGCTGACTTTGACCGGTATCGTGGCCTCGACGGCAGATGGGTTGGGTAGTGCCATGATTGAAGCGCGAAAAAAGCAGGAACTCTATTCGGTTGGTGATGACCTGCCGGCCAACGGCAAGGTTACTCTGGCCAAAATAATGCCCAAGCAAGTAGTGATTGATAATAACGGCACTTACGAGCTGATTACGTTATTTGACGATAATGGCATCGTTGGTATCGTGCAGTCGGCGTCGTCTGAATTACCTAATCGAACTCCAGCATTAACAGCAGAGGTGTCGACGAATCAACCAGAGCGGCAACAGCTTGCCGCGAATTACCGCGAGCAGTTGTACAGCGATCCACAATCATTGGCGGGTCTTGTTTCCATTAGCGCGGTCCAGTCGGACGGTGGACTTAAGGGATATCGGGTAGCGCCCGGAAGAGATGCGGAACAATTTACAGCGCTTGGATTTAAAGCGGGTGATATTGTCACCGCGGTGAACGGGTACACGCTCAGCGATCCCACAAACACGGTACGCTTGTATCAATTGATGCGAGATGCCACTGACGCAACCTTTGAGATAGAGCGGGACGGAAGTCCAGTATCGATCAGCGTCAGTCTGAGCAGTCTTCAGTAGGAGTAACAAATAACATGCACGCCATGCTTACCAATGCAAAAGGCCTTGTCATCACACTCGTGTTGAGCCTGCTGTTGTTTGCCAAGCCCGTATGGAGTCAGGAGTTCACGGTTAACCTGAAAGACACCGATATTCAGGAATTCATTGAGTTTGTAGCCGATGTCACCGGCACCACAATCGTGATAGACCCTGCCGTAAAAGGTAAGGTGAAAGTGGTATCGAGCAAGCCGGTGTCGCGCGCCGAGCTCTACGATCTCTTCTTATCCATTTTGGATGTTCACGGCTATACAGCGGTTAGGAGTGGTGAAGTTGTTCGTGTGATCCCCAATAAGAATGCGCGCTCGGCACCTGTGGATGTCATTTCAGGTACTTCAGTTATTAATGACGAATACGTCACTCAGGTCATCAGGTTAGATAACGTATCCGCAGCGAAACTGATTCCCGTTTTACGGCCCTTGGTACAGCAACAAGCCCACATGGCGGCTTATGCGCCGAGTAATGCAATCATCATTTCAGACATCCGAGCCAACATTGATCGCATTGCCAAAATTATCAGTCGCATGGATCAGTCGGCCGTCAAAGAAACTGAAATTGTGCAGCTGCGCTATGGCGTTGCCTCAGCTGTTGTAGAAATGCTCAAGACACTCGAGAAGTCTCGAGCAGGAGAGGGTGCTGATGCCAATGATGAGGTCAGCTTCGTAGCCGATAAACGTACCAATAGTGTGATCGTCACTGCCGACGAGGTGAGTATTGAGCGCATTAAGGGACTTATCGAATATTTGGATATTCCGCTGGAGCAAAGCGGCAATGTCAGAGTGATGTATCTGGAGTACGCGGATGCCACAGAGATTGCTCAGGTGCTTACGCGCGTGATGCAGAATTTATCGCGTCTAGACGCAAGTGGTGACGGGCGCAATCGCGCTGCGAATGCCGCTAAGGCGACCATTGAGGCGGACGAGGGCACTAACAGCTTGATTATCACTGCAGATACCGA
Source organism: Halieaceae bacterium (assembly GCA_003523185.1). Classification (GTDB taxonomy): domain Bacteria; phylum Pseudomonadota; class Gammaproteobacteria; order Pseudomonadales; family Halieaceae; genus Luminiphilus. Next base: position 7,834 of record DPGN01000012.1, on the reverse strand, counting down.
CGAGATGGCGGCGCTGGAGGCTGTTATTGCCAGGCTCGATATCCGTCGCGCACAAGTGCTGGTGGAAGCCATCATCGTGGAGATGGAAATTGTTGAGGGTAGAGAGCTGGGGCTGCAGTGGCTGTTCGCCAATGACTCGGGAGTATATGGAAGTAACATCAGCACGGGTCAGGCACAGCAGGGCCGCAACGCTGCCATCGCTCAAGCGATCTTGCCCGAAGATCCTGCATCTACAGAAATTGGGGTTCGTGATCTAGCGGGCGCCCTCTCACAGGTTCCCGGCACGACCTTTGGCTGGGGGGTGGTTGACCAAAATCTCACGATGACGGCGATTCTCAATGCGCTCGATTCACAGGGTAATGCCAACATTCTCTCAACACCGAGCCTGCTGACAATGGATAACGAGGAGGCCTTTATTACCGTGGGCCAGCAAGTACCGTTTGTCACCGGTAGTTACACCAACACCGGTGCTGCAAATGGCGTGGCGAACCCGTTTCAGACGATACAGCGAGAGAACGTCGGCGTGACGTTGACGGTAACCCCGCAGATTAACGAGGGCGATTCGGTAGTCATGGACATCGTTCAAGAGGTCTCGAGCATCTCTCAACAGGTCCTGTCCGCCTCAGACGTCATTACCAACGAGCGTAAGATTGAAACCAAAGTATTAGCAAAAGACGGCGATATCGTCGTTTTAGGCGGTCTGGTGAAAGACGATGTCCAAGACTCCCAGCAAGGGGTGCCAATACTCTCTAGTATTCCGGTCCTCGGCAGACTTTTCCGAAGTGACGTGGTCTCGGTCACCAAATCGAACCTTCTGGTATTCATCCGCTCGACCATCATTCGTGATGATGATGATCTTGCAGGTGCGACGGCAGAGAAGTACCGCTACATCCGCGATCAGCAGCGGCAGCGACGAGAGCAGGGACTAATGTTCCTTGATGATGATGTGATGCCTGTCCTACCCACGTGGGAAGACAGAGTTCGGTCACTGCCAGAGGTGCCCGAGGAGCAAATCAACCGGTGAACACTGCGGCCGACAATCTCGACGTGACCGACGCGCTCGAAACGGCCGTTTCGGAAGAAACCGCCGCCGAAACACGCAGTGGTCTCTTACCTTTCGGGTTCTCACAGGCCAAGCAAGTGGTTCTTGAATCGAATGAAGACGGCTTAACACTGAGCTATGTCGGGCAGCTTGATACAGAGACATTGCTCGAGGTGCGACGCACCGCTGGCGCTAACTTTGCACTTGAGCAGGTCGATGAAATCACTTTCCAAACGCGCCTAAGTGGCGCCTATCAGCGCAACCAGAATCAAGCGGCGCAGATGGCGGAGGACCTATCCTCTGACGTTGACCTTGCCCGGCTCGTCGACGAGATACCTGATCTTGGTGACCTTATGGATGCCGAGGACGATGCGCCGATCATTCGATTGATTAACGCTATTTTGTCTCAGGCCGTGAAAGAGCAGGCGTCTGATATTCACATTGAAACCTTCGAAGATCGACTCTCCGTGCGCTACCGCATTGACGGTGTGCTCGCCGAAGTGCTGTCGCCCAAGCGCATGTTGGCACCGCTCTTGGTATCGCGACTCAAGGTGATGGCTAAGCTGGACATCGCTGAGAAGCGAATCCCGCAGGACGGCCGTATTTCGGTGCGTATTGCCGGGCATGCCATTGATATTCGTATGTCGACTATCCCATCAGCACACGGTGAGCGCGTGGTCCTGCGTTTGCTGGACAAGCAGGCGGGACAATTGGACTTGGTTCAGTTAAAGATGAATGCGCAGGTCGGCGATGGCTACCGCGCTGCATTAGCCAGACCGCATGGCATTATTTTGGTCACGGGCCCCACGGGCTCGGGTAAGACCACGACGCTGTATGCAGGGCTATCCAGCATCAATCAGAGCTCGCGCAATATCCTGACGATTGAAGACCCTGTGGAGTACATGCTTCACGGGGTAGGCCAGACTCAGGTTAATCCCAAGGTCGATATGACCTTTGCACGCGGTTTGCGCGCGATACTACGTCAGGACCCCGATGTGGTTATGGTCGGTGAGATCCGCGATTTGGAGACGGCCGAAATTGCCGTCCAAGCGTCGCTGACGGGACACTTGGTGCTATCGACGCTACACACGAATACCGCGATTGGTGCTGTAACGCGTTTACAGGATATGGGGGTTGAACCCTTCCTCTTGTCATCTAGCTTGGTCGCCGTCATGGCGCAGCGGCTGGTGCGACTGTTGTGCACCGATTGCCGAGTGCTGTCTGATGCCACGCCCACCGAGAGGGAGATGTTGGGTGTCGAAGGTGACGACCAGGTTCAGATTTATCACGCCAAGGGATGCGCTAAATGCAACATGACCGGGTATCGCGGTCGGACCGGCATCTACGAATTGATCGAAGTCGATGAAGAGCTTCGGACGGCGATCCATGAAGGTGAGGGTGAGCAGGCCATGTTAGCGGTGGCCCGAAAGCAGTATCCCGGAATTCAGGTTGATGGGCGTCGCAGAATATTGGCCGGTGAGACAACGCTTGAAGAGGTTCTGCGCGTTACTTCGGTGACATAGCGTGGCCGCCTTTAAGTACAAAGCACTCGACACCTCGGGAAAGGTTGTCAAAGGCGTTCTCGAGGGAGACTCAGAACGTCAAATTCGCGCGCAACTCCGAACCAAGAGCCTGCGACCCATTGAGGTTGCTTCTGCAGGCCGTCGCGCGGCCAATAGCGCCAGTACTGAGAGTGGTGTCCGTCGTGGCCTGTTTGCACCGCGTCTCAGCGCCAGTGAGTTAGCTCTGATTACCCGGCAATTAGCAACGCTCGTTGCCTCGGCGCTGCCCCTTGATGAGTGCCTGCAAGCTGCTGCAGAACAGACGCGTAAAGCGTCGACTAAAGCACTGTTACTCCAGGTCCGCTCGAAAGTTGCAGAGGGTCACACCTTGGCACATGCGATGGCGCAATTTCCTCAGACCTTTGGTGATATGTATCGGGCGATGGTGAACGCGGGAGAGCAGGCAGGCCAGTTGGGACCGGTTCTAGAGCAGCTGGCTGATTACACGGAAAATCGACAGCACACGGCACAGAAGCTTCAAATGGCCCTGATTTACCCGTTTGTTCTCATCGGGGTAGCGATCGCCGTGGTCACGGCGCTCATGGTCTTCGTCGTACCCGAGATGGTGGGCATCTTTGCCCAGACCAAAACCGATTTGCCACCCTTGACTGTGGCACTCATCGCAACCAGTGATTTTCTGACCAGCCACGGATGGATTCTGGGTCTTGGGATTGTAGCGCTGGTCATCATTATTCGCCGGTTGTTGAAGAACCCGACGTACAAAAAAATGTCCGACGCTGGTCTGCTAAGGATTCCCGGTATTCGGCGCGTGCTCATCGGGATGGACACGGCGCGATTCTCGTCGACCTTAAGTATTTTAATGGCGTCTGGGGTGCCATTGCTCGACGCCCTAAGCATCGCTGGGGCGGTGATGAACAACCTTGTATTACGTGCTGCAAGCAAAGAGGTTGCAGGCAAGGTACAGGAGGGTTCTAGCTTGAATCGTGCGCTGTCACAGGAAGCGTTCTTTCCTCCCATGATGGTGCATATGGTGGCATCGGGCGAAA
>DPGN01000012.1:0-3891 GCA_003523185.1 Halieaceae bacterium | reverse complement strand
ATTGAAACGGCGCTGAAGATTTACCGTCTTGATAATTATGTTTATCCGACGACGGAGCAAGGTTTGGTTGCTCTGGTTGAGGCGTCAACGCTGGAGCCTGAGCCCCGAAACTTTAAAAAAGGGGGCTACTTACCTGAGGTTCCCATGGACCCGTGGGGCCGGGAGTATCTCTATCTGTCACCCGGTGAGTATGGGGAAGTGGATATTTATTCCTTGGGTGCGGATGGGCTGCCGGGCGGCGAGGATCAAAGTGCTGATATCGGCAACTGGGGAGAGGACGACAACTCCTAATTCGCAATGGGTGACGGGTGCGCATCGATGCGTCGATATCAGAAGGGTTTCAGTCTCATCGAGATGCTGGCTGTGGTGTTCGTCGTTGTCCTTCTCACTTCGCTGGTCAGTCTGAATGTCGGTTCAGGAAGTGCAGATATCAACCGAGAAAATCAGGTTCGCGATGTGGCAGCCATGCTGGGCTATGCTCTGACGGAGGCAGAGCTCAGCGGTACCGACCACGGGCTGTTGATCCATCAACTTGATGGCTTTGATGATGGCTCTTACGGTGGACTCTGGTTGAGACGTTACGATCAAGGCTGGGCGGAACCCCTGTCGCTCAACACGGCGTTCGAGGACTTGGTCTTTGAAATGGGGCTTGAACTAGAGCTCCGCCTTGAAGAGCAGCCCCCGATCGACTTTGACGTGCTGGAAGAGGATGCCAATCCACCGCCACAGATTATTTTGTTTGCGGGTGGAGAGGTCACTCCCGGCGAACTTGATTGGATAGATGAGCGGTCTGGTGACCTGCTCTACACCCTGCGGTGGGATCTTTTTGGGCGCATGACCTTCATGCCCAAAGGTATAGAGCCGGACGATGTCTTCGAAGATTAGAGAAAACAAACATCGGGGATTCACTCTGATTGAAGTCATGGTTGCCTTGACCGTGGTGGCCGTGACCTTGCCCGCTCTACTTTTCCTGCTATCCCAACAAATTGATGGAACCGCCTATCTGCGAGATCGCTCTATCGCGCAATGGGTGGCCGCCGATCGTGTGGCTGAAGTTCGGCTGGCCGTTGCGAAGCAACGTAGCGCCAGACCGGGAATTATTGCTGGTGAGTCTGAGCGGGCAGGGCGGACCTGGTACTGGCAAAGTGAAATTCAAGAAACGCCGGTGCCCGGTTTCATGCGATTAACGGTGACCGTGACTGGCGAAGATACCGACGATGATTCGGTGTTGTTCACGCTCGATGCGTTCTTAAATGCGGAGGTGGTGGATGCGCCGAGCTGATCATCGCCCTAGGCAGGCGGGTTTCACGCTGGTCGAGGTACTCATTGCGATGGCGATCACTGCGTTCGTGTCAGTGTTGTCCTATCAAACCTTGTCGACCGCACTGGTAGGTATTGAGTCAGCGCGCGCCGAGTCTGGGCGTCTTCATGAGATTAACCGGGCCTTCACTGTGCTTTCGCGGGACATTCGTCAACTGACCAATCGACCAGTCCGTGACGAATTTGGACAGGTTGCGTCGGCTGTGTCCGGTGGGGAGTTGGCGCGAGATCCTCTACGCTTGACCCGCTCGGGTTGGCACAACAGTACCGGAGCGCCTCGAAGCACCTTGCAGCGCGTGGCCTATCGCTTAGAAGAAGACAGGTTGTTGAGATTGAGTTACCCGGTACTGGACCGTACTACCGCGATCGAACCGACTGAAACGGTTCTAATTGAGGGTGTTGAGCTTTTCGAATTACGATTTTTACCGTCAATTAATGCGGTAGAAGTGGATCGAAATCAGGTTATTGATCGCCGATTCTGGCAGGAGAACTGGGTGGCCGATGTTGGCTTCACCGACAAACTCATCGATCCCCCCGCTGCCATTGAAGTACGTGTAACCCTGAGCGATTGGGGTGAATTGGAGCGACTCTATGTCATGCCGTCGTTCCAATAAGCAGCAAGGGGCAGCCCTAGTCATTGCGCTACTCGTTTTTGCACTTGCGGCGGCGCTGATGGTGGGTGTGCAGCGCGACTTTAATCTTCAGTTGCAGCGCAGTACCAATACCTTCTTTGCAGAGCAGGGTTGGTCGTTTCTACTCGGTGCCGAGACGCTCGCTGAATTAGCGCTGAGATTTGATGTCGACGAGGACGCAAAAAGTGATACTCCGGTGGATTCTTTGCAGGAGTTGTGGGCGCAGCCGCAGGCACCGTATCCACTCGATGGAATTGGCTTTTTAAGCGGTGACATTTATGACCTACAAGGCCGCTTTAACATCAACAGTCTCGTTGATCACTCCAATAATCAGAGCAGGGACCCCAACACGCCTCTCGGTGAAGCGCCTGCACAACCCGTCGGTGAGACCGGGGAAACGCGACGCTTTAACGCCGAGCAACGCGTCTTATTGCGACTGTTGCTCGCGATTGAGGAAGCGGAGTTGAGTCGCAGTGAGGCAACACGGCTCGTTGAGCGGATTACGGATTTTGTCGATCCTGATCGCAACCCACGCATTGAGGGCGCTGAGGATGAGCGCTATCTCTCCTCGGCGTTCCCTTACCGCGCACCCAATCGACCGCTGGCCAGCGTGAGTGAGCTCAGGGCTGTCGATGAGATTACGCCAGAGCTGTACCGTTTGATCGCCCCGTTCTTAACCGTTTGGCCTGCAGAGGGTAGCAAGGTAAATCTTCTGACCGCACCGCCCGAAGTCTTGGCCGCGCTCAATGAGGATGATGCTCTGGAGCCGTTATCGGCTCAACAGGTCGCACGCATCATCGAACTCCGCGACGACGGTATGCTGAACGAGGTCGATACCTTCATTGAGGATGTCATGTTTTCTGATGGCGCAACCGACGAATTGCGTGACCTGGTCGATATAAAGTCATCGTGGTTTCTACTCGATGCTCGTGTCGAGATTGCTGATAGAGAACGCCGCCTGTACAGTGTCTTGCATCGTCAAGGGCGCGCTATTTCGGTTGTCCATCGAACCGAGGGGGAGCTTTAGTGAGCGGTCACTTCGCTGAGTGCACATTGGGTGAAGAAAACGTTTCGAGTGAATACGTAAATGGCACTGATGTGATGAATGTCGACGACTTCAGGGGTCGTAATAACGGCGTTTGTCGCAGTGGAGAGCGCTGCTGTTATAGCCGTATTGATAATGGTTGTTTAGGCAAAGAGAGGTTTACTGACTGACATGCGTGTCGAAAACCCGAGTCTCGTGGTTTGGAAAGACGGAGCGCCGGTTCTATGGCGCGCCGGTGCCACCGCGTGCGAGTCAGTCACAGAGGGCACAGTTTTTCCGGAAGGTGTGATTGTAGGTCTGCCCAGTGACGATGTTCGATCAACGTTGCTCAGCGTAAGTCCAGATGAGCGCAAGCATCTCGCGAAGTCACTTCCATTCATGATGGAAGAGCAGGTTGCCGAGGACGTCGAAGAACTGCACTTCGTATCCAGTGCCCTCGATGAAGAGCGCTATCTCGTGGCATTCACGCGGCGGGACATTATGGCGGCTTGGATTGACCAACTGGCTTCGAACGACAGTCTTAAAGTATTTGCCCCGGAGGCACTTTGCTTACCGCTTGAGGGTGACGAGTTTTGTGCCGTCGTTGATGCTGATGAGGTTGTTTTGCGTTGGGGTGACGCGCATGGCGCTCGCGTCGATTTGTCCATGTTTTCTATGATTTTGGATTCGTTGGCGGAGATGCCGTCCAGCCTCGTTATCTACGGCACCGACCGAGAAAAGGTGGTAGGGCAATTAACCGATGATCAGGCTGCGCTCGTTGATTGGCGTCAGGGTGGCTGGGGCGCGGTTCTGTTGCTGACAAAGTCAGCGCCTCAGGTGAACCTGCGTCAGGGCAGTTTCGCTCCGCCATTGCCGTTGGCGAAGTGGTGGGGCGTCTGGAAGACCGTTGCGGTT
>DPGN01000013.1:7939-12874 GCA_003523185.1 Halieaceae bacterium | reverse complement strand
CAAACCCAGTTCTTGCCCGTCGATGAAGCCTACCAACTGACGCTCGTCGCCGACGGCGATCAGCGGCTGATGTTGCAGTGGGTGATCGCGCCGGAGTACTACCTCTATCGCCATGCATTCAAGGCGCAAGCATCTGACTCGGAGGGCAGTATTACCGCGAACTTAGTTGTACCCGATGGCCTCGCCAAAACAGATGAGTTTTTCGGTGACGTCGAAGTCTACTACGACGCTCTTGAGGCCGTGGTCGCCTTGGAGAGAACTACCGAGCTCGCACAAATTAAAGTGACCTACCAGGGCTGTGCCGATGCCGGGCTCTGCTACCCGCCTGAGACCAAATCCTTCCTGTGGCACATGGCATCCGGAGAGATTCAGGCTGGCTCCCTCGCCCCAACACCCCGCGCGCTCGAATCCGGTGACGACACCTCAAGCAGAGCAGGCATCGGTCTGCTAGCAGCCATTGCTTTCGCGTTTCTCGGGGGCATTATCCTCAATATCATGCCCTGCGTTTTTCCTATTCTGTCGCTCAAAGCCTTGAGCTTTACACACGGCAGTGCAGACCAGCATCGTCGAGCGAGCCTGGTCTACGCCGCGGGCGTTATCGTGAGCTTTATGGCCCTAGCAAGTGTGCTCGTGGCCATCCAGCAAACGGGCCAGCTCATCGGTTGGGGCTTTCAGCTGCAAAATACTGCGTTCGTCATTGGGCTAGCCTATCTGTTCACCGTGATGGGCCTCAGCCTCAACGGACTGATTCATTTCGGAACGTCAATGATGAATGTTGGACAGTCTTTGACAGAACAGGACGGTGATGCCGGTAACTTTTTTACCGGTGTACTCGCCGTTATTGTCGCCAGCCCGTGTACGGCACCTTTCATGGGTACCGCATTGGGATACGCGTTAACCCAACCTATTGTGGTGACGCTCATAGTATTCGCGGCGCTTGGCGCGGGTATGGCATTACCCATGGTCATCCTTAGCCACAGTAGTGCCGCCGTCCGCGCACTTCCAAAACCCGGACCCTGGATGGATACGGCAAAGAATGTGCTCGCGTTCCCGCTCTACTTGACCTCGGTTTGGCTGCTCTGGGTCGCTGGCAATCAGGCTGGGGTTAACACCATGGCACTGGCACTTTCTGGCTTGGTGTTACTCGCGCTGGCGGCCTACCTGTATGGTGATACCAGCTTGCGTAAGGGGCTCAGCATTATCCTTGTCGCTGGCGCTGTTTTCCTCGCAATACCATCGGACAATAAGTCGGGCAGCGATGATTCAAGCCGTATACTAAGCGACGGTCAGATTGCGTGGTCTGCCTCCGTTTTAGATGACTACATTGACCGGGGCGATCCGATTTTCGTTGATGTCACAGCCGACTGGTGTATCACCTGCCTTGCGAACGAGGCTGCGGTACTCTTCACACCAGAGATGGAGCAAGCCTTCATCGATGCAGATATTCCCTACATGATTGCAGACTGGACCGACTACGATGCAGACATTGGACGCTTCGTTCAGTCGCACGGTAGAAGCGGCATCCCACTGTATGTCATGTACCCACGAGGGATCGGGAGCACGCCCGTGATACTTCCCCAACTGTTGACGCGCGATATCGTCCTAAGTGCCATTGAAAACGCGCGTTGATATCCCCATATCGATGCCAGTACTGAAAGGAAATTACTCCATGACGCTGCGAGCCCTATTCGTTATTGCATTGACGCTGGCATCCAGCGCCTCGGGCGCCTACGACAACCTGATTATCTCAGATGCATGGGTGCGCGCGACACCGCCTGGCAAAATGATGACCGCGGGCTATGCATCGATCGAAAACGTTGGCAAAGACATCATCACTATTACCGGTGTATCAGCAGAGGTTGCAGGTCACACCTCACTCCATGAGACCCGTATTGAGCGTGATCGATCGACCATGCGGCCGGTAGCACAATTATCAATCAAGGCGGGAGAGCGCGTCAGTCTGAAACCAGGCGGCCTTCACATCATGCTAATGAAGCTGAGCGAGCCCTTAACTGATGGACAAAGCATCGACATCTGCCTCGAGCTGGAGAACAATGACAGCCTATGCAGTGCGTTCTCTGTGGCGAGGCACGGTAATAAAGCCGCGCACCACCACTGAGAATGGCATCACCGCGTAAGGAGCGGCATAGCAAATGACACTGAGCGAGCGGTTATCGCAAGCGTTGACAAAGATCCGGGGGGTTCTCCCGTCGGGCGATCCTCTTGTCCTGCTTCAAAGTAAAGGCGGTAGACGTGCCGTCATTGCCGCCGTTGCCATCTACCTAACGCTCACGCTCGGACTTGGCTTTTATTGGAGCATTACACCTGACTCTTTTGACGTGGTGGAAAATAGGGCCAAGTATGTGAAATCCTCCGATCAATCCATCACGGGCGCTGCAACCACCGCCGCATTGCTCGAGGTTACACGCCTCCTGTTGGAAAAAGACGGCGGCTACATCAGCAACGATATTACCCCCCCGGGGGCCTTTATGGACAACATGCCTAACTGGGAGTACGGCGCCTTAATCCAGTCTCGGGACTTAGCTAGAGCCTTGAGAGAAGTGCTAAGCCGGTCGCAATCACAATCCCAAGAGGACGTTGATCTGACGCTCGCCGAGCCCCGCATCAACTTCCAAAACTCCAGCTGGGCCTTACCCGCCACCGAGTCCGAATATCGCGATGCTCGACGGTATTTACAGGCCTACCTCGATCGCCTGCCTCAGGGTGGTGAAGACTCAGCACAGTTCTACGCAAGAGCAGATAATCTCAGCTTCTGGCTAAGTATGGTTGAAAAGCGTTTAGGCAGCTTGTCCCAGCGCCTATCGGCCAGCGTGGGTCAACGACGGATCAATACCGACCTAGCAGGGGACGCAGCAGCGACTCAGTCCACGGGAGAAAACCAGGAACTTATGGTGAAAACCCCCTGGAATGAAATTGATGATGTCTATTACGAGTCGCGTGGCGCCGCCTTTGCGTTGATCCATTTTTTAAAAGCCGCCGAGGTCGATTTCGCGGATGTACTCGAAAAGAAAAATGCCACGGTCAGTCTCAGACAAATCATTCGCGAACTTGAGGCGACGCAACAGACTGTTTGGAGTCCGGTGATTCTCAATGGATCGGGGTTCGGTATCTGGGCGAACCACTCTCTGGTTATGGCCAGCTATCTTTCTCGGGCTAATGCCGCGCTTATCGACTTAAGAGAATTGCTCGCACAGGGTTAACTCGGTTTTTTACCTGCGAGCAGTACCCATCCGTCACGCTGCTGATTCACTTCAAGATTAACGTTGCGATAGCGCTCGATGAGTTGAGGCGCCTGCGCCTCCAAAACACCCGTTAGCAGTATTGCGCCGCCAGGTGCTGTCAGGCTTATCAGTTGATCAGCGAGCTCCATTAAAGGCCCGGCAAGAATATTAGCGACCATCAGATCGGCGCTACCATCCCAATGGACGATAACCTCGTCGTCCGGCATCACCACCGCAAAGTCGTCGGGCTCAATGCCATTGCGCTGCGCATTGTCTCGACTGGCAAAGACCGCTTGCGGGTCGTTATCAACACCCAAAGCACCCCCAGCTCCGAGCTTGAGTGCGGCAATGGCCAAAATACCGGATCCGCAACCAAAATCGATGATGCGTTCGTTACCCCTGATCAATCCATCGAGTGCGTTGAGACACATGGCAGTCGTTGCATGTGTACCCGTGCCAAATGCCAACCCCGGATCAAGTAAAACGGGCACGAGCGCCTCTTCCGGAGGGGGCGTCCAGCTGGGGCATATCCAGAGCCGCGGTCCCATCTGAATCGGCATAAAGTCCTCCATCCAAACCCGCTCCCAATCGCGATCTTCGAGCGTTGAGATGTCGTTTCTGGAGTTACCCGCCAGTAGCGAGCTAGGCAACGCCTGTTTAATGGGCGAGAGATTGATCGACCCAGTAAACAGGGCTGTCACCTTCACGTTTTGCCAGAGCGGCGTCTCGCCCGGACCGGGTTCGAGTAGAGGCTCATCAGCATTGTCCTCGAGGGACACTGCCAACGCGCCTTGCTCAAACAGCCATTCCTCGAGCGGTTCGACTAGGTGCGAGTAGGTCTCAACGACCCACTCTTGCCAGTCGCTGGAACTCAATGCTCGTGTTCCAGCTTGCTCTCGAGATAGTGAATGCTGACACCGCCAGCAACGAAGGACGAGTCGACAACCAACTCGCGGTGGAGTGCGGCGTTCGTCCGAATGCCCTCGACAATGAATTCATCGAGTGCCTGGCGCATTTTCTTCAACGCGATGTCACGTGAATCGCCGTGGGTTATGAGCTTGCCAATCAAACTATCGTAGTGCGGCGGCACCGCGTAACCGCTGTAGATGTGAGAGTCGACACGAACACCATGGCCGCCCGGCGCATGGAAGGTTTTGATGGTGCCGGGTGATGGCATGAAGGTTCGCGGATCTTCGGCATTGATCCGACACTCAATTGCATGCCCATTAAATTTAATGTCGCTCTGCTTGATCGACAATGGCTGACCACCTGCGATCAACAACTGCTCCTTAACGATATCAACACCAGTGATCATTTCGGTCACTGGGTGCTCAACCTGTACGCGCGTATTCATCTCGATAAAGAAGAAGCGTCCGTCCTCGTAGAGGAATTCAAAGGTCCCAGCGCCGGTATAGCCGATGTCGATACAAGCCTGAACGCACGCGGCGCCGACCTCTTCGCGCACGTCATCTGGAATACCAGGAGCCGGTGCTTCCTCGATGATTTTTTGGTGTCGACGCTGTAATGAACAATCTCGATCGCCCAAATGCACCGCATTGCCCTGCCCGTCGGCTAACACCTGAATTTCCACGTGACGAGGCCGCTGTAAAAACTTTTCCATGTAGACCACAGGTGAACCAAACGCCGCCGCGGCTTCAGACTGGGTAACTTCTATAGATGACAGAAGTACTTC
>DPGN01000013.1:0-7680 GCA_003523185.1 Halieaceae bacterium | reverse complement strand
ACACCGGACTTACGCATCTGATGCTTGGCCGACACCTTGTCACCCATCAGACGAATGGTCTCTGACCGCGGACCGATAAATTTGAATCCGCTACGCTCCACTTGCTCAGCAAAATCAGCATTCTCGGATAAGAAGCCATAGCCCGGGTGAATACCATCAGCTCCGGTAACCTCTGCGGCGCTGAGAATCGCGTGCGCTTGCAAGTAGCTTTGTGTCGACGGAGCGGGTCCAATGCAGACCGCCTCATCGGCGAGTCGCACGTGCTTCAAACTGCTGTCGGCAGTTGAGTGCACCGCAACCGTGGGAATATCCAGCTCACGACAGGCTCGCAAGATTCGCAACGCGATCTCACCGCGGTTCGCAATGAGTACCTTTTCCAACATAGCGTTAATCCTTAAACGAGATGCGAGCGTCTATTCAACGGTAATGAGTGGCTGATCGAATTCTACGGGCTCACCGTTTTCAGCATGGACAGCGGTGACGGTTCCCGCACGATCCGCTTCGATCTGATTCATCATCTTCATGGCTTCTACAATGCACAAAACGTCTCCGGCACGGACGCTTTGCCCAACCTCAACGAACGGTGCTGCATCAGGACTTGGCGAGCGATAGAACGTACCCACCATTGGCGATTTCACAGCGTTGGCTGCGCTCGGGGCAGCCGCTTCGGGAGCCGCAGGCGCCGGTGCTAGTGCGGCAGGTACGGGCGCGGGCATGGCAGGTGCCGCGACAGGCGCTGCCATTGTGATCGGGGCAGCCGTATTTCGGCTAATTCGGACCGACTCCTCACCTTCCTTGATCTCAATTTCGTCAACGCTGGACGCTTCCAGAAGCTCGATTAATTTTTTTACTTTACGAATATCCATAGGGTCACCTCTACAATCTCTTGTTATTACTCATTTCAGTGATTTCGGTTCAATAAAAACTGCAGTGCGTAGTCATAACCTGCACTTCCAAAACCAGAGATGACGCCTACGGCCAAATCTGAAAAGAAGCTGTGGTGTCTGAAGGGCTCACGCGCATAGACGTTGGACAAATGAACCTCAACGAACGGAATGGCCACGCCTGCAATGGCATCACGCAGTGAGACGCTGGTGTGCGTAAGACCAGCGGGGTTAATGATGATGGCCCGTGTCTGCTCGGTTCGCGCCGCATGTACCTTTTCAATCAGATCAGCTTCCGAGTTGCTCTGAAAGCTGTCGAGCGATCGCCCCGACGCCGCGGCCGCCTCTGCCAGGCGTGCATTAATCGAGGCTAAGTCCTCGGTGCCGTAGACATCAGGCTCGCGAGTACCCAAAAGGTTCAGGTTGGGGCCGTGTAACACCAAAATGTCAGCCATGCGCAGACCATTCAAAAATAAAAGACAGACGGCGGAGTCTCCACCAGCACCCCCGCTCTGTCTACTGTTTTCAAAAAAAGCCGACTAATCTGTGCTTTTTTACCGAAGATAGCTACTTTTACACGTGATTCACGAAACATAGAGCGGTCGATATAAAAGGCCACACAAAACGACCGCCAGCGGACTTCAAGAGAGCGCAGGGCTTCTTTAAACTACGGGCTTTCTTTCAAACAGTGTCCCACACATGCAGCTCGGCTCGTTCTCAACTGAGACTCCGGTATTCCTCGCACCCATGGCAGGAGTAACGGACTTACCTATGCGTCAGCTCGCCGTGAAGTACGGTGCCGACGTCGCTGTAGGCGAGATGATGGCCTGCGACTTGTCCCTCAGTGAGTCGCGTAAAAGCACTCTGCGTGCTCGGCACAGTACCGAGGCTGGACTACGAACGATTCAGCTTGTCGGTAATGATCCCAGCGCGCTGGCAGCAGCGGCACGGTATAACGTCGAGCGCGGAGCCGAGGTCATCGATATCAACATGGGCTGTCCCGCCAAAAAAGTGTGCAAGAAAGCGGCGGGATCTGCGTTGCTGGCAGATCCGCAGCTGGTAGAGACCTTGTTAACCGCCGTCACTGAGGCTGTCTCGGTACCAGTGACTCTGAAAATTCGGACGGGCGTGGCGCCCGATCAACGAAACGGCGTCGAAATTGCGCGCATCGCTGAGGCAAGTGGTATTGCGATGCTGACCGTGCACGGACGCACGCGTGCCGATAAATTTAATGGATCTGCGGAATACGAGACACTTCGCCAAATCGTCTCTGCAGTCAACATCCCGGTCATTGCTAACGGCGACATCACCTGCGCCGATAAGGCAAAACGGGTGCTGACCTACACCGGAGCTGAAGGCATCATGATTGGCAGGGCTGCACAGGGCCGACTGTGGCTTCCCGGCACAATAGCGAGGGCCTTACGCCACAGTGACGAAAGGGCGCCTTCTCGGGATGAGCGTTTTGCCATCATGCGCGAGCATATCCAGCAGGTGCAGGCATTTCATGGGACTGTCATGGGCCATAAAATTGCGCGCAAGCACGCAGGCTGGTTTTTCGAGGCCGAGCTAGGCGAGGCCTACCTCCCAATCAAGCGAGCCTTTAATGCTCTCGAAAATGCTGATGCGCAAGAAGGCTTTTTAGATGCTCAGCAAGGTGCCATCATCAATTTAATGAGCCGGTTTCACGAGACATCCGTGGGGAGATTGGCAGCGTGACAACGAACACAAAAGGCGCTCTTAAGACCGCCGCCGAAGACGCGATCAGACAGTTTATTGAAACATTGGACGGCGAGGAGACCAGCGAATTCTATAATCTGGTCCTAGCGGAAGTCGAAGAGCCCCTTTTACGCGTAGTCATGGAATACACTGCCAATAACCAAAGTCGCGCGGCAGCCATGCTCGGACTCAATCGAGGTACGCTGAGAAAAAAACTGCGCCAATACAATCTTTTATGACCTAGCTTTTGTAATAGCTAACTTAGACAACTGAGAGTTATCAGACCCCAGAGGTAATCACATGACCGAGGCGAGAGTCGCCCCTATCAACAGCGCTTTGATTAGCGTTTCCGACAAAACAGGTGTTGTACCCTTTGCCCAAGCCCTCGCGGCACAGGGCGTAAAGATTCTCTCAACGGGAGGCACATGCCGCCTCTTACTATCCGAAGGCATACCAGTGACTGAGGTTTCTGATCACACGGGCTTTCCCGAGATGATGGACGGTCGAGTCAAAACGCTCCATCCAAAAATTCATGGTGGCATTTTAGGCCGCAGAGGAACCGATGATGCCGTCATGTCAGAGAACGCGATCGATGGCATCGATCTGGTTGTGGTCAACCTCTACCCGTTCGAATCCACCGTCGCCAATCCTGACTGCTCGCTCGAAGACGCCATCGAGAATATTGATATCGGCGGTCCAACCATGGTTCGCGCAGCAGCAAAAAACCATCGCGATGTGACCATCGTTGTCGATAACAATGACTTCGATCGTGTGCTCTCAGAAATTGCCTCGAGCGGCGGCACATCCGATGCGCTCCGATTCGACCTTGCCGTAAAGGCTTTTGAACACACCGCAGGCTACGATGGAGCGATCGCAAATTATCTGGGTCGCCGAGTAGGTGTTGAAGAGCCAGACGCATTTCCGCGTACGGCCAATTTCCAATTCAATCGTAGCGCAGTCATGCGGTACGGCGAAAATCCGCATCAGAGCGCTGCGTTCTACATCGATGGGAATGTCATTGAAGCCGGTGTTGGAACAGCGACGTTACATCAAGGGAAGCCGCTAAGTTACAACAACGTCGCTGACGCCGATGCGGCCATCGAGTGTGTTAAATCATTTGACGAACCCGCGTGTGTCATTGTTAAACACGCGAATCCCTGCGGTGTTGCTGTCGCCCCGACCCTTCTGGAAGCCTATCGAGAGGCCTTCGAAACCGATACCGAGTCTGCTTTCGGTGGAATCATTGCCTTTAACAGAGAGCTAGATGAGGAAACATTAAGCAACATCATTGACTCGCAGTTTGTTGAGGTCATTACCGCGCCAGCCATCGCGGAAAATGCATTGATTGCGGCCGCCAGCAAGCCCAATGTCCGCGTCATGTCCACGGGATACTGGGGCGAGAGAACACCAACCTGGGACCTCAAGAAAGTGAACGGCGGATTGCTCATCCAAGATCGGGATGACCACGTCCTCACTGCTGATGATCTCAGTGTTGTCTCGGAGCGTGCACCCACCGAGCAGGAGATGAAGGACCTTTTGTTTGCTTGGCGAGTCGCTAAGTTTGTGAAATCGAATGCCATCATCTACGCCTCGAGTCAGCGCACAATCGGTGTCGGTGCAGGTCAAATGTCGCGAGTAAATTCAGCGCGTATTGCGGCCATCAAAGCTGAGCATGCAGGACTTGAAGTTGCCGGCGCCGTTATGGCCTCGGACGCGTTTTTCCCCTTCCGCGATGGCATTGACAATGCCGCTGAGCGGGGTATCCGCGCTGTCATCCAACCGGGCGGATCGATTCGAGATGACGAGGTAATTGCGGCGGCGAATGAAGCTGGCATTGCCATGGTGTTTACTGGCGTCCGTCACTTTAGGCACTGATATGAACGTATTGATGATAGGCAGCGGCGGCCGTGAACACGCGCTCGCATGGAAGCTGGCACAGTCGACGTCCGTGGAGACTGTGTTTGTGGCACCGGGTAATGCGGGGACAGCCAACGAGCCGAACTGTCACAATGTGGATATCAGCCCTCGTGACTTCGGCGCGCTCGCTCAGTTTGCGCGCGACAACGATTGCGGACTAACCGTGGTTGGTCCGGAAGCACCGCTTGTCGATGGCATTGTTGATCACTTCTCATCAGAGGGATTGGCTTGTTTTGGTCCCACGGCTGCTGCAGCCCAACTTGAGGGCTCAAAAGCGTTTACAAAAGATTTCCTAGCGCGTCACCGCATACCCACAGGTGCCTACGAGACGTTTACCGATGCCGAAGCGGCATGCGCCTACATCCGTGCTCGCGGCGCCCCCATTGTGGTGAAGGCTGATGGCCTCGCTGCGGGTAAAGGCGTGATCGTCGCGTCCAGCGTTGATCAGGCAGAAGAAGCAGCTCGCGACATGCTGTCAGGGAACGCATTTGGGGATGCTGGTGCGAGAGTCGTTATCGAAGAATTTTTGGATGGCGAGGAAGCAAGTTTTATTGTCATGGTCGACGGGACTGATGTGCTTACGATGGCAACGTCGCAGGACCACAAACGGGTTGGTGAAGGCGATACTGGCCCTAACACCGGAGGCATGGGAGCGTATTCCCCAGCGCCGGTAGTAACTGCAGAGATCCACGAGCGTGTCATGACAGAGATCATTTACCCGACAGTCCAAGGCATGCTCGACGATGGCAATCGCTACCGCGGCTTTTTGTATGCGGGTCTCATGATCGACAGCAGCGGCGCACCCAAAGTGATTGAGTTCAACTGCCGATTTGGTGACCCCGAGACCCAGCCCATTATGATGCGCCTGGAGTCAGATCTTACTGAGCACTGCCTGGCCGCATGCGAAGGCCGACTCGCAAATGAAACAGCCATTTGGAGTGATGAGGCGACCATTGGTGTCGTTCTAGCCTCAGAGCATTACCCAAGCTCCAGCCCCACGGGGCTTCCCATCGCTGGTTTAAGTACATCGCGCCCCTCGAGCAAAGTATTTCATGCCGGCACTCGTCAAGAAGGCGACGAGACAGTGACGGCCGGTGGTCGCGTGCTTTGTGTGACGGCGAAGGCTGAGTCACTCGCTACTGCCGCACAGCGTGCCTACGAAGCCGCCTCTGATATCAGCTGGGATGGCATGAAATATCGGTCTGATATTGGATGGCGCGCACTGCAGCGTTAACCTGTGGTCCTGAATTTTACGGTTATGACCATGCAACGACGACTCAGCAGCCTTGATCGCCTCATATCCACACTCGACACCGCGATGCGGGAGTTGAGTCATGGCACGAATGCCATGACCGGTGAGCGACCGTCACCTGCAGCCGAGCATACAGAGGCCGAGCTTACCGAGGCGGAGCGCAAACATGCCGGTGGGTTAATGCGCATTAATCATACGGGTGAGGTCTGCGCCCAAGCGCTCTACCGTGGTCAGGCGCTTGTTTCCAAGACAGAGGAAACACGCACTGCGCTACTTGAGGCCGCTCAGGAAGAGAAAGACCATCTCGATTGGTGTGAAGAACGAATCGAAGAGTTAGGTACTCACACCAGCCGACTTAATCCGCTTTTTTTTGCAAGCTCCTACGCGCTGGGCGCACTCACTGGCGCTATCGGCGACAAGGTGAGCCTCGGCTTTGTTCACGCGACGGAGGAAGGTGTGGCAATGCACTTGAAGGAACACCTGCAGAAGCTCCCTGCGGATGACCGCAAGTCGCAACTGGTACTGCAGCAAATGCTCGCTGAGGAAGAGCGACACGGCGAGCACGCCTTAGAGCAAGGTGGCGAGGAATTTTCAGATCCCGTGAAACGCATGATGCGCACCGCCAGCCAGGTGATGACCAAAACCACTTATTGGCTGTAACAATAACACCAATGTGTGGCGCGCCTGTCCTTCGCGTGCGAGGCTATCCTTATCGGGTGTGTGTCTCGTGAGAGTGAGTTACCTCGACACCAGCCGTCGCCAACATGATAGAAGCAGAACAATATTTTGCTGCTGACAGTTGTACGGCACGTGCTACCTGGTTGTCCTTAAGACCTTCGCCCTCAACAACAAAGTGTAAATTGATAGCAGTGAACACCGCGGGCACACCATCCGCTCGCTCTGCCTGAAGTTCAACTCGACAGTTTGAAATCGATTGCCGAGACTTTTTGAGCATAGTGATGACGTCGAAAAGTGCGCAGCCGCCCGTTCCCAGAAGTAGCATCTCCATAGGACGCAACCCATGATTTTTGCCTCCAAGCTCTGGCGGGCCATCCATAACAACACTGTGTCCCGAGCCTGACTCGGCGAGCGTCATGACGCCATCTACCCACTTCACTGTCCCGTGCATACCAATCTTCTCGATCAAATCAATGGAAACTCTAGGCGCGGCAATGTGTGGCACCGCGCCGCGCGGTCCGCTATGCTACTGTAAGTGTGCGATAAATCACATAACGGCGATCCCGATGAACTACCTAGTGAGTAAGCGTATTCCCAATGCCGAGGCATTCCTCGTGCATTGCGAGCGACTCTCGATGAAATCGAGGTCGGTCGTATTCCGTCAGGGTGAACCCAGTGAGGACCTCTACCTCATTCTGGATGGTTCGGTGTCTGTGATCGTGGACGATATCGAAGACCCAGAGCAGGAAATGGTGGTGAGCTATCTCAATCCGGGTGAATTCTTTGGTGAGATGGGGCTATTTGGCGAAGAGCACCGTACGGCTAACCTTGTCACACGCACACCGTGCGAGTTTGGTCGCATCAGCTATCAAGACTTCCACGCAATTCGGCAGCAGTTCCCGGATGTGCTGTATGCGCTGACAACCCAAATTGGGCAACGCCTAAAAAATACGACCCGCAAGCTTGCCGACCTGACGTTTATCGATGTCTACGGGCGTATCCACCGATCGCTCATTCAGCTCACCACATTGCCCGAGGCCATGACCCACCCTGATGGGATGCAAATTCGGGTGACACGGCAAGAGCTAGGAAAACTGGTGGGCTGTTCTCGCGAGATGGCGGGAAGAGTACTAAAAATGCTCTAGGGTGACGGCTACATCACCGTAGCGGGAAAAACGATCGTCGTTCTTCGAGAGCCCGTCAACAGCACCGGCAGCAAAATCAACCAGTAGC
>DPGN01000002.1 GCA_003523185.1 Halieaceae bacterium | reverse complement strand
GTGCAGGAGGGAAACGGCGTCCAGCGCCGATTACGCGAGGAACGTAGTCGCGGGCGGAGAGCGCTCGGGGGGGCGCGCATAGGTATGACCTTCCGCTCCGTCGAAGACCGCGATGCGGCGCGGACAGAGGTCAGAGATCTCTACCCCGAACTGCTGCTTGATCGCGTCGATGAGGATATGCCGCAGCTATTTGCTGAGGTGACGGAGACGACAATTGCCGAGGTGGTTGAGTATGCCGTTGCACAGAACCTCACCACACTGCGGAATCGAGTCAATGAGCTCGGTGTATCAGAGCCCCTCGTTCAACGGCAGGGAAAGAATCGTATCGTGGTAGAGCTGCCGGGCATTCAGGACACGGCTGAAGCCAAGCGTATTCTCGGCAAGGTGGCGAACCTCGAGTTTCGTCTCGTTGCGGAGTCGAATGCTCCTATTTCTGAGCGCCAGCGTTTTGATTACCGCGGTGAAACACGGCAGGGAATGACCGAGTGGCTGGAGCGGGAGATCATTATCACCGGTGAGCGAGTGTCGAATGCCGCAGCGAGTTTTGATCAGAATGGACAGCCCAATGTGCAGATAACCCTCGACGGTGAGGGTGGCATGCTGATGTCCCGTGCGACGCGCGCGAACGTGAAGCGGCGCATGGGTGTTCTCTTCATCGAACGAAAGTACCGCACGCGTTACGAGACTGATGAGAACGGTGAGACGGTAGTAATTCGTGATCCCTACGACGAGAAAAAGATACTGACAGCACCTGTCATCCAGTCAGCTTTGGGTGCGCAATTCCAGATCACGGGGCTGGACAGTCCTGCTGAGTCGTCGGAGCTTGCTTTGATGCTGCGTGCAGGTGCGCTTGCGGCACCCATAAGCTTCGTTGAGGAGCGAACGGTGGGGCCTTCACTGGGCGCTGAAAACATCGAGCTGGGCGTGAAGTCGCTGCAGCTTGGATTGGCGTTAGTGGTCCTGTTCATGATGGTTTACTATCGGATCTTCGGCGTTATTGCCGTTGTCGCGTTGACCGCAAACCTCGTTCTTTTGGTAGCGGTGATGTCGCTCTTGAGCGCGACGCTGACCTTGCCCGGTATCGCCGGAATCGTACTGACGGTGGGTATGGCGGTTGATGCGAACGTGCTGATTTTTGCGCGTATTCGTGAGGAACTTGCGGCGGGAACCTCCAACCAGCTGGCCATCCACAGCGGCTTTCAGCGTGCTGTGACCACTATTTTGGATGCCAATATCACGACGCTCATTGTGGCGATCATTCTCTATGCTGTCGGGACAGGGCCCATCAAGGGATTTGCCGTCACGTTATCGGTAGGAATTATCACCTCGATGTTTACTGCGATTATGGGAACCCGAGCCTTAGTTAACCTGAGTTACGGTGGTCGACGTGTGGAGCGTTTGAGTATTGGTCGGGTAAGAATGAAAGCCGATGCGGCTTCAAAGGAGGCGACTGCATGAAGCCTATCGCATTCATGAAAGGCCGCTTCGTTGCCGCGGCAATCTCAGGACTGTTATTACTTGCCACGGCGGTTTCACTGTCTGTCCAGCAACTTAACTGGGGCTTGGACTTCACAGGCGGCACGCTGATTGAGCTTAATTATGACTCTAGCGCGAACCTTGGCGATATTCGAGATCAGCTTGTCGGCGGTGGCTACGAGGGTGCAATGGTGGTCAGTTTTGGTACTGATCGCGATGTGTTGGTGCGGCTACCCATAAGCTACTCTGATGCCGAAGGCGCCCGAATGGTTCAGGTATTGCGAGGTGGGACATCGCAAGAAATTACGATGCAGCGTATGGAATTTGTCGGACCGCAGGTGGGTGATGAACTGCGTGAGCAGGGTGGGCTAGCCATGCTGCTGGCACTCGGGTTGGTGTTGATCTACGTCGGTTTCCGTTTCCAGATTAAGTTTGCCATGGGAGCTGTGATAGCGCTCGCGCACGACGTGCTGATCATTCTCGGGTTTTTCTCGATCACCCGACTTGAATTCGATCTGTCTGTTTTGGCGGCCATTCTTGCTGTGATTGGGTACTCACTCAACGACACCATCGTTGTGTCGGATCGCGTTCGAGAGAATCTGCGAAAGATCCGCAAGATGGAGCCTCTTGGCGTGATCGATGTATCACTCAATGAGACGCTGGGGCGTACCTTGGTCACCTCGTTAACCACCATGTTGGTACTGACGTCCTTGGCCGTTCTCGGCGGTGACATGATCTTCGGTTTTGCCATTGCCTTACTCGTCGGCGTGACGATCGGAACGTACTCGTCGATTTATGTGGCATCCACATCGCTTTTGGCTTTGGGCGTTACCAAAGAAGACGTAGCAATACCGGTCAAAGAGGGCGAGGACCAGGAAGCGCTGACACCCTAAAAGTGCCGGTAAGATGTGTATTAGCAGGTGTTAGCGGATAGCGGCAGCCAGTTGTTTGAGCAGTCGCGGATTGGCGCAGATAATATCGCCGCCATCGAGCACGTTGTCACTGCCTTTGAAATCAGTCACGAGTCCGCCTGACTCCCTTACTAGCAGTGTTCCCGCTGCGAGATCCCAGGGTTTGAGGCCTGCTTCCCAAAAGCCATCAAGCCGACCCGCTGCAACATAAGCGAGATCCAGAGCGGCTGCCCCTGCTCGGCGTATGCCCATTGAGTTGCCCGCCACTTCACCCAAGCCTTTGAGGTACCAGTCCATACGATCGTCTGACTGGCCCAAAAAGGGTGTACCGGTGCCAATGAGGCACTCTTTAAGGTCGGTGCGGTCGGATACCCGGATGCGACGACCGTTTACCTGAGCACCGCGACCCCGTGAAGCTGTGAATTCTTCCTGCCTCACCGGATCAAGGATAATTGCATGCTCGAGCTTGCCGTTACGAACGCACGCCATGCTAATGCAGTAGTGCGGAATGCCTCGCATGAAGTTACTGGTGCCATCGAGCGGGTCGATAATCCAGACAAACTCGGCGTCTTCAGGGCCAGCGCGACCACTTTCCTCGCAGATAAAGGCATGGTCTGGATAGGTCTTCTGAAGATTGGTAATCAGCTCCTGTTCTGAGGCGAGATCAACCTCTGTGACGAAATCCGCCTTACCTTTGGCCTCGAATCGGAGCCGAGTCAGGTCATCTGACGCGCGAGCTATCAAGTTGCCGGCTTTGCGGGCTGCGCGAAGCGCGATATTGACCATTGGTTCCATGATGTTGTCCGGGTATTCGGCGGGAGCGCGATCATAACAAAGAGCGCGCTGAGGCGTTAGGGTTTGATACACTCGCGGCCCTTCAAAATGGGCGTTTTATGAATTCTTCCAACATACAGGTGGTATTGGTCAATCCATCGCACCCAGGGAACATCGGTGCGGTGGCACGCGCTATGAAAAATATGGGCTTGCGGCAGCTGGT
>DPGN01000086.1:28797-36721 GCA_003523185.1 Halieaceae bacterium | reverse complement strand
CTCGCCTTTGTGGACACCGATTTATTGATTCAAGAGCAGGAGCAAGCAACGCTTGCCGAGATTATTGCGGTAAAAGGCCATGAAGCACTGCGCGTGATAGAGGAGCAAGTTCTGCTGGATATGGACATTGGGGCCTCTGTTATTTCAACCGGCGGGTCCGTTGTCTACAGCGAGGCGATAATGAATCGCCTATCGAAGGCTTCTTCAGTGATCTATCTGAGATCACAGTTAGCAACCGTTGAATATCGAATTTCTCTGGCGCCTGATCGTGGCATCGCGTCACCCAGCAGTCACACACTAGAGGATGTCTATAACGAACGAGTCCCGCTTTACGAGCGTTATGCCGATGTAACGATCGACGTCGATAGTGACCCTCCAGAAACCATTTCCGGACATATTGTCTCTGCGCTGGACAGCGATTGAAGGTAAACGGACACGTCCCCTAACCCAACGTGGCACAAGTTGGTCGGCCTTGCGCCGCGTAAAAGCTCGCTGCTAAGTCGACGCCTTATTGGCATGGCACTTGCAATACAGTCCATGCTCCTGCCGTCTAGGATGGACCGCGAATAACACAGGGATGTGTACATAGGCGGGAGCGTCTTACCGAACACCACATCCGTTCCATGCGTCATTCAAAATTCATTCAAAAACGCTTGTGGAATTTCTCGAAAGAGCGGAGAGTGAGGCTAGCGGTTAAGTTTTTACCTTTAGAGTGAGCTGGGGGTGAACATGCAGAGCCGAGACCAAGACAACAGCGAATTGACGCTGACAGATGATCTCTCCGACGCTATTGTCGGTGACTTCGACGAGACAGCGCTCGATGAGATCGAGAAAACAACACCAAGCCTCTCTGATTCTGCGCGGCTAGCGGAGCGACGGCGGCGTGCAGAAGATTTATTAGAGATGCGACGTTTACGAGAAGAACTAGGTGATGATGACTTCTGCTTTGATTGAGCTGACGCAGTAATCACCCACCTAGCAAATCGGCTTCTTCCCGCCAGGAAACGACATTACGCTCGATTACGAAGAATGCGAATAGCCATAAAATCGCGTCCCAGAAATCGAGTAGATCTCCCTCGAATCCCCAGTACACGGCCGCTGCGAGCAAGATAAAATAAAGGAATAACTTAAAGGGATAGATCAGCCCGCCACTTAAAGCGCCAGGGCCTCGCATCGCGAGAACCGAGCGAACTTCTACTTCCAACACCACAACCACAAGAATCCAGGCAGCCGCATTAATAAAGTCAGTCGCAGCCAGCCAAATAGCGCTCTGAAGAAGTTCGGGTGCTGCTAGTACGCGCTCATAGTTGGTCAGTACCAACCAATCACCCTGACCACACACATTGACTAACAAGGGCTCATATTGGTCCAAATCCGTCAGCAATGACCAACTGTCGTTAACCATACCGCAGTACATCGGATCCAATGGCTTGCTCGCAAGCAAACTATAAAACTCCGCAAAGTATCCCCAACACGCTACACAGATGGTGGCGAGACACATACCTCGCGTTAGCCGAATTATGCGCCCCGTAAACCCTCTTAAAGTTTGATCCGACAGCACATACGTCTCAAGCTCAAAGAAGATTAATAAAACTAACCACGCCGCCGTATCAATGGTCGTGGAAAAAATTTGAAACATGCTGGCCAATGATGTGACTGAGGTATTCAGTGCTGCAGCAGATTCAATTTCCACCAGAAGAAACAAATAGACATTGTTAAGTAAGGCAAGGTAGACGGCATACTTGACGCACTGGAATACGGCTCGATTTTGAAAAATGGCGGACAGCATAACTATTTAAGGACGAGATCAAACCTGCAACAGCAGGTGCTCTCGCTCCCACGAACTAATCACCCGATTGAACTCCTCGAATTCATCGAGTTTTACAGCAGCATACGCCCGCAAGAAAAGGTCACCCATCACTCGAGACAAATCGGTATTCGCATTTAACCTACGAACGGCTTCTTCCAGGGAGCGCGCGACCTCAACACTGTCGTCGTTTGCCGTGCCTTGATGCGGCGCCGTGGGCTGTAATTTGTGCTCTAAACCCAGCAAGCCACTGGCAAGCGATGCAGCGATTGCCAAATAGGGGTTGGCATCAGCACCGGGGAAGCGATTCTCCACGCGCCGATTGATGGGCGTACTATCGGGTACTCGAAATGCCGTAGTGCGGTTGTCGTAACCCCAACTCAAATTAATGGGGGCTGAGATATCAGGTGCTAAGCGACGATACGAGTTCACATTGGGCGCATAAAAGCTGATCAAGTCGGGCGTGTACCGCTGCAACCCTGCGATGAAATGCATGAGTTCTGGGGTGGGCCGGTCGTCTGCACCATTAAAAATATTATCGCCTGTCGCCAGCGACAAGATGCTTTGATGAATGTGCAGAGCTGACCCCGGCTCCTTCTGCATGGGCTTGGCCATGAATGTGGCGTACATATTGTGACGCTGCGCTGTTTCACGAACGGTCCGCTTGAAGACAAACACCTGATCGGCCATGTCCAATGGATCGCCGTGATTAAAGTTAATCTCGAGTTGAGCCGCGCCGTTCTCGTGAATAAGGGTATCGACACTCAGTGCCTGCTCATCAGCAAAGTCGTACATGTCCTCCACAAAGTCTTCAAACTCGGCCACGGCGTCGATGCTGAATGACATTCGTGCGACCTCGCGGCGCCCCGAGCGACCCTTCGGTGGCATCAGCTCATAATCGGGATCGGTGTTTTTGTGGACCAGAAAGAACTCAACCTCTGGGGCGACTTCTGCGCGCAGTCCTACCTCCTCGTAAAGCTTGATGATGTGCTTCAGTACATTGCGAGAAGCCAAAGGATGCGGCTCGCCTGATGCTTTATAGCAATCGGCAATAATTTGTGCGGTGGGCTCCCGGGCCCAAGGGACCTTTCGCAAGGTATTGGGGTCAGGCACCAACAGCATGTCTGTATCGGTGGGTTCGACAAAATCCCAATGCTCGTCGGTGTACTCACCCGTCACCGTTTGCACCATGATGGACTCAGGAAGCTTGAGATCGCCTCTACTAAGAAATTGGTGCGCCGGGATAAACTTCCCTCTCGCGTTACCCGTCATATCGGGTACGAGGCATTCCACCTCTGAAATTTCGTTCGCTTCAAGCCATGCTCGGATTTCCGCTGCATTCTCTTGAGCCGGAGTGTCCGCCATATCGACATCGGGCGAATACACAATCGTTTTATTGTTGTCAGACCGCTTTTTCGACGCGCTCATAAAGCCTTCATGTTGGTACTGGACGGCCAGTATGGTGTGGCAATTCGATCCTATCAAGCGGCATAATTGCGCTATCTATAAAGCCGTGTAACGGCACCCTATCGAAGCCTATGAACACTTACCCCGACAGTTGGTACGTCGCATCCTCCCCAATGCTGGCAGAGCAACCACCCGCCAGCGGAGACCTTGCTTATGATGTCTGTGTCGTTGGGGGTGGTTACGCCGGATTATCGTGTGCATTGCACCTAGCAAAATCGGGTAAGTCCGTCGCTGTTCTTGAGGCAGAGCGGGTGGGCTGGGGCGCGTCGGGTCGGAACGGTGGGCACGTTGGTACCGGGCAAAGAGCAGACCAGCATTCACTCGAAAAATGGTACGGCAAAACGACAGCAAAAGAGCTGTGGCGACTTGGGCTGGAAGCCGTTGATTTGGTCTCGGATCTCGTTGAGAAAAACGGCATCGACTGCGAGTTTGGCAGGACGAATATCCATTTCGCAGCTAAGCAATCTCATGTCGACGAGTTACGACACGAGGTCGATCATCTCATAACAAATTACAACTACGATCAAATCAGTGGCGTCGAGTCATCCTCACTTGAAGAGCTCACGTCTGGCGTGGGCTTTCACTATGGTGTCGTTGATCATGGCGCAAGACATCTCCACCCACTCAAGTATTGTCTGGGTCTAGCTAAAGCGGTCATGACGGCGGGCGCCTCGGTATTTGAGACAAGCAGGGTAAAAACTATCGATGTTAAACGCGACCATGCGGTCGTCTCGACAGACAAAGCCATAATCAAAGCGCAAAAGGTGGTTCTGGCATGCAATGGTTATCTCGGCAGTTTGTTTCCGCCCATCGCCAGCAATATTATGCCGATCAATAACTTTATCGTAGCGACGGAGCCTTTGGACGAGGCGACGGCCAATCGAATAAACCCACTTAACGCTTCGTTGTCAGACAGCTTGTTTGTAATCAACTACTGGAAACTGTCCGAAGACCGGCGACTTATTTTTGGCGGTGGCGAAACTTACAGCGATAAATTCCCCGAGTCTATTACCGACTTTGTACGGCCGAAGCTGCTGGCGATCTATCCGGAGCTATCCAATGTGCGGCTCGATTATGGCTGGGGAGGTACACTCGCTATCACCCGCAATCGCATGCCAGATCTCGGCGTTCACAAAGGTGTGGTTTATTACGCACAAGGCTTTTCAGGGCACGGTGTTCCCACAGCCACGATCGCGGGTAAATTGATTGCGGCAGCCATTGACGCAGGTTGCGACGAGTTTGATCTTATATCCGGGCTCAAGACCCTCAAGTTCCCGGGTGGTCCCCTGCTCCGAAGACCATCGCTAGTGGCAGGCATGCTGTTTTACAGTTTGAGAGATCGCCTTGGTCGATGAGGTGAGTTAGCGTATCGAGATACGGCGGGTCACCCCACCACGCCGCGACCATCCTTCGTTAATAGTGACAAATACGACCGCAAAATGCGGGGGAACCGCGTATTGCAAAACACACGTGGTATGTTGACAGCTGAATCTGAGAGGTAAGTGTTATGGGGCAGTTGTCAGGGAAGCCAAGTGCATTATTGGTCGTATCGGATAATTACCTGGCCAAGCAACTTACTGAGTCACTCCACATTCAGGGTTATAAAACCGTGCGAGCGCCACTGGCACGGGATTGTTACTCTGCCTGGTCCTCACCTGAGCGCTTTAGTCTGTGTTTGATTGATCAACACTTGGAAGACCAGCCCGGTCACGTACTGGCTAAATACCTAGCCGAAAACAAAGCGAAGAATGTTGTCCTCTTCGGTAACTTGGCTGATGCTGAGATGCGACTGGGTCTGTACAGAGCAGGCGTGAATCTGCTTCTACGAGAGCCCGAGGGTACGGCAGAAATTATTGCAGCCATTGAGGCTATGGCAACACCCGCAGTGAGACAGTCATCCAAACCCGCCGCCGTAGTGCCATTCCCAACCAAAACCTCAGGGAACGTTCCATGGCAGGTGAAGGCACTGCAGCGAGAACTGGTAGCGCCTACGGGTCAAGTGGTGGCATTGACGCGCAATGAAGTCAAAGTCTGTTTAGCACTAGCGGAAGCCCCCTCTGAGCCCACCAACCGCGAGGCACTTACGCGATCGCTCTATGGGCGATTTGACTCGTCAGCTAATCGCGCTTTGGATGCTGTCATAAAGCGATTACGACAGAAGATTGTCGCCAAGGTGAGCGCCGTGGATCCTATTACCACTCATTACGGTGAGGGACACCGGTTTAGCGCTCCAATTATCGCCGTCAACCAATAACGCTGAGCCTCGGCTCCTGATAATCGTCGTCATTGACCTCGATTAGCATACCTTGCTCCCGATACCACGCCTCCAGATCTGACACTTGAAGCGCGGTGGTCATCATCTCCCGGCGAATAACACTCGCTTCTGTTTGGTTAGACCGTGCATCGTTACAAATCAATCTCAGTGCAGAAGAGTTAGGTAAAGTCACGCGCACCTCCTGTGCAAAATGCGGGCTGATTTGCGGGTGATCTGAGAAAAAAAAGCGTTGGTAGGTTAGGGCTCAGGTTGCCCCGCCCAAATCTACTGATGGCGGCAGGGAAGCAACATTGAGGCTTCAGACCACTGCCTGCGCATGAATCAAATTGTCGATCAGATTTATTACTGATGAATGTGTCTTTCATTGAGAGCACCTTTCGTTGAGAACTCACTTCATTGAGAGCGACTTCCACGAACAGAAACTTCCATTAGAAGCTCCTGCAAGCCAATGATTACACTGTAGCAACCTGCCAATCGGGCGTCTTATTTTTTGCATTTTAATTCGCAAAATGCGAAACAGGTCTCGAAATGAAAATTTAGGCGCGGTTAAAACGTATAACGTGCTCTTGATTGCCTGTTGTAGAAGCTGGGGTAGAACAGATTGCCGCCCCCAGGCCCTCGAGAATGTCCTTCAAAACTGTGAGCGATGCATGATCGAGTTCGGGATCTTCGAGCGACCACTCGACGCCCGCGTCTCTGATCCTAGCGAGCAATTCGGGCTCCCCTGATTTAGATGATTCAGTCCAAAGCGAGAGCTCGATAAAACCCTCATCAATAAAGGTCAGCGATGTATTGATAAAAGCCAAAAGTGCAGACTCCACCCAGTACGCGGAGCCCTCAATATCGGTCTTCAAGCTGTCATCCAAGAGCACGCGTGTTTCAATGCCCTCAGCCACACCGAGTCTTTTAAGCTCCGACTCAACCGCTTTCGCAACCTCGTCAACTGAAAACATCTTTCCATCGCCTTCAGTAGGCTTATGCCCCTGCGAGTTTCGATCGGCCATAATTTTCGCATCGAGGCTCAAACGCATTTGGCTCATTTCTGACTGCGCTATATTGAGATAGCGTCGCTCGGCATCGGCCATACTCGGGGCTTCCTTCACACGCTGCGCGAGCTTCAAGAGCTGGGTCAAGTTATCAATGACAATCGTATGAATTGCTTCTGTCAGCTCTTCCTTGCTATCAAGCGAGCCGCGATAGGCAGCAACCTCCTGATCAGCGCTGGCCAGACGTGCTCGAATAAAGAATGCCACCAACAGGGCAATACCGGTTGCGACCAGTGTGAACATCAACACAAGTGCAACACTACGAGGGTGATTGGCCTCAAATAGTTTTTCGTATTCAGGTGTCGCCGTGATAATTGTCCGTAGTCCATTTCTTTCAGACACAAATTGCAAAGCGTCATCGGGGCGAGACTCCGAGCACGGGAAACTGCCCTCATTCGTGCGATATCTAAGCAAACATTGATTCGTTGATGGCTCATACACGGCTACCTCGAGTGACGGGAGCGGACCGAGCGCACGTAGCTCTGAATCAATGTGCCTATGAAGCTCGACAAGGTTGAGCTTAACAATGCCAATGACTGGAACATTGGCTTCCGGATAGCGAAACACATGGCGCCGCACAATGACCGGGCTTTCAGATGTAAATGACAAGTCATTTTCACGAGAGGCCAGAAAGCCGATTTGATCAATCAGCCCGGTAGCGCTCGAAAAATCGAAATCGCGCAGCATCGAATGCTCGGAAATTTCCTGCCCAACCAATTCGGGTCGAGGATAAGCGTGGGCAATAAAAATACGCTGCTCGGCATCTACTGTAGCCACAAAGAAATGAACTACTTGTGAGGCGGAATCAGAACCATAACTGTTGGAGAGAATGGTTCCTGCATGATCAATAGTTTGCTTAAGGTCTCCTACATTCGTAGTTGCAAGGTCCTGCAAAAAACCCTGCAAATGCGTCTGAAGGCGCTCTGCCAAAGCATCGCGGACAAGCAGTCTCAATGCAGCATCTGATTCGAACCGCTCTTGCAGTAATTCATTCCGCTCGGCTTCCGATTGTCTTACGTCTGCAACGGTCGCCAGTAAACCTACTATCAAGGCAACGACGGGAATCAAGAAAGCAATGTTGTGAGACTTCATTAAGCGCATTGGAGGCTTACTTCGTATTTTTTATTACAATGAGAACCGGGCGAGCTCAGTCGTCGTCTTAGAGAACGACGAAACGCGCATAGTTTGCTCTCGCACTTCGAGAAAAAGGATATCACGTGGCATTCAAGTGGCTAGAGAAGTTAACCCAGCTTGGGGAGTCAGCAAGCGAGAAAGGAAACGATCGTGACGAACTCGGAATGACTTTAGCCGTGCTAATGCTAGAGGTCG
>DPGN01000086.1:26187-28547 GCA_003523185.1 Halieaceae bacterium | reverse complement strand
TATGCCGACGGTGTGATTGATAAGTACGAAGAAGCTGCAATCAGAAAGGCATCGGAGCTACTGTATGTCCCTCACTCTGATTTTATTCGCGCCAAGTTTGCGGCAGAAGTAGCCTCCCAGCGTGAGGCAGAATAATTTTGCCAAATCCACGGCCACATTTTCAGACTGTGGTGATTACCGCTACCTTCTGAAACGACGATGGGATGACCGCCCCAACTGCCTGTTCGTTGGGTTGAATCCATCAACGGCCACAGCAGACAGTGATGACGCGACGGTAAGAAAGTGTGCAGCGTTAGCGAGATCCTGGGGCTTTTCTGGCATGACTATGGCGAATCTGTTCGCGGTGCGCTGCCGTCACCCTCAGATCTTATCAACTCATCAAGATCCTGTTGGACCAGCAAATGATCGATTCTTGTTACCTGCCATCGAACAAGCACACACTGTAGTTGCTATGTGGGGCAACCACGGACTGAAGTCCTACGGTCAATCAACACGGCGTGATCAATACATACTGTCACTTCGCGATGACTGGCAATGTGTAGGCATTACCAAGCAGGGCGCCCCAAGGCACCCGCTTTATGTCGCTAGTAGTTCCACCTTGGTGAAGTTCATTGAGGGGTTGTAACAGTTCGCAGAGCAGCAATCGCACCTGCTTTCGGAGTGGTCAGCTATCTTCTAACCGAGCTCACGGTTGCGATTAGCTTATGTGGTCGGGATTAGAACGGCTCTTAACGGCCAAGAAACACTCACATCGATACCGGAACTACAACGAACAACCCTAGCCCTAAATAACTGAGCAACCAGTCACGCCAATCTGCGCTTTGAATGCTCTCAAGCTTCAGTTTTGACCCGAAAAAATTACTCACTTACCGCCGCGTCTCGCAGACAATGATCGATACGCTAAGCTATCATCTAACTTCCGGGTAACTTGAATCTGAAACCACGAATTATGACCGCTTCTCCCACACAATCAGCTGAGTTGCTCCCTTGTCGGGGCTGTACAGACAAATGCCCAAATCGACATACCTGCAAAGGCGCGCCCTGGAGAAAACCAAACCAAACCGGCGAGGACGTTCGCTCCAAATAAAATGCACGCGCAGAAATATCGTATTTGTCACAAGTATGACATTTTTGTTACACTCTCGGCATCATGGAGATTAGTCCGAGACTTCAGTTCATGTACAAACTTTCAGTATCCATCTGCTTTTTATTTGCAAGCCTCGTAATAGCATTATTCACACTCATCATCAGCGACGGCTCCTTCGAGCCAACCACTGATCAGGGCGCAACCCTAGTGCAGGACTTAACCGCGGTTCGAATATGGATTGTGGTCGCAGGTTTAGCCTTTTACTCATGGAAAAGCGCAACAAACCAACCCAGCGCGGTGGTAGTTGCCGTTTTAACTGCCATCGCTTGGATCATGTTCCTCGAAGACTACATGGTTCTCGATAGTGTGTTATTCATTGCCAGCCACCCCTTAGCACAAGCCGTGGTTTTCACGCGCCCGATCTTCCTCGTCGCCCTGACCTATGTCGCGTTCAAACAATGGGAGATTGACCTCAGATGAGAGACCGCCCAAACGATGACCCTATTAGACCGTCACAAGAAGAGCTGGACGCGCTGTTAATCTCGCCTTCAATATTCTCTTTTCAAGGTGTCAGGGCATCGCTTGACCGACGGACGACCCTGTTTAAGCGGACATGGTTGGTATTAATGGCCGTGACCATTCTCTACCTGATGGGATGGTTTACGGGTTTGCTCAAGCCCTACATGGCGTCCGCGGTCACTGGGCTTGAAGCAGACTATCAACTCCATCAGGTCCGCTTCTTGCTCGCATTTATCTTGATCACTATCGGTACCGTGGCCTTGAACTTCGACTGGCATGTCGATGAGACATTCACGACCATGGCATGGATCCAAGCGTATTTTTTAGTCAGCGGTGTCGGCAGGCAATGGCGGACGATGCCCGAGGATAATCTCTCAGTAACTCTGATGTACGCGGCTAATCTTTTATTGATCTTACTGCTGCTCGTGACTCTGATCATAGAGGAGCGAAGACTTAAATCCTCGCTACCGTAGCTCAATAAACCCCCGCCATGCGCGCCAATATCTGGCTTAGCAAACTGAAGCCAGTGACGACAGCAATCAATAAAATAACAAGCAGAATGGGCCGGAACGGCCTCTTTTCCGTTGCATTAACCCCCGTGCGTATGAAGTGATCGACTCGCGCCTGATCTTCCTCAGACAAGACAGGATGGTCATCTTCACGGTTTTCATTGCTCATAGCGACTCTCAAGATTACCTGCAGAACAGCACAGAACGACTGCGCTCGCCTCTATTTTAGCAGGGCTTTACCGATC
>DPGN01000086.1:0-25927 GCA_003523185.1 Halieaceae bacterium | reverse complement strand
CTCAGATCCACTCTTTGTCCACGATCAATACGATTACCCGATGATCGGGCCTGTAATTACTCACAGACCAAAGACAGCGTCACTATTACAGGCGCTCAACACGTTGCAGGAATAAGCCAGCTGCAGTCGATTTTTTTCTACCGCGACGTGGTGCCCGATCTGCTGATTCGCTGGAAGTATGACGCCATGGTTGAACTGACAAACCTTATTGCGTCATGGGTAGCTCACCACTGCCAGATTTCGCCTTCATACGACCTGGCAACCGTGATTCCCTGCCATTGGCGACGGCGACTAACTCGCGGTTTTGATCACATATGGCTGATCGCCAATGCACTCGCAAAAACAGGCTTGATCGAACCACCGACCAAAACCCTCAAGCACTTCAAGCCCTTACCCTTCCTGCATTTGCAAGTGGCCTCTGATCGTCACATTGATCCTGATCACTTTCGTACCGTTCGCTCCGTCAAGGGCAAACGGATATTAATCATCGATGACGTCATCACCTCCGGTGACACGTTAAGAGCAGCCGCGGCAGCACTGACGCGCGAGGGTGCCCTGGAGGTCAGTGCACTGACGTTAGCAACGGCCAGGGAGCTGTTATTGCCGGCGTCGAGAACGCGGATATAAAGAATTGATAACCCATCGCCAAAACGAGTTATCTGCCAACAGAGTTTTATCGAGCGCATCAAAATACGCTCGCGTTTCAGCCGGGTCGCGAAACATGTCTTCTCGCGTATAGCGAGGCTCATTTTCATCGAGTTCTCTCACAATCACAGCGGGATTGCCGGCTACGACGACATTGGCCGGAACGTCCTTGGTCACTACAGAGCTCGCGGCAACAATACTATTATCGCCAATAGTCACTCCTTTCAAAACGGTGGACCGGTCACCCAACCACACATTGTTGCCCAGACGAACGGGCTTCGGAGTGCCATCTCGATTAACGCGGTCATAAAGCCCATGCCAATCAGAGTCGGTGATGTAACTGCCATGGGCCATCATGCAGCCATTCCCTAACACCACCTCGTCGCTAGCGGAAATTCTTGCGCCCGGACTCATCAGACAAGCATCGCCAATCTCGACACAGCCTTCACCAAAATTGCGGCCCCATACGCCAATTTGGACTGGATGATGCATTTCCCCGATGGCCGTAAAGGAGTGCCCGATGCGGATATTGGGACCTGATATGATGACAAACCAGGGAGACATGATCGTTGAGAAAGCCCCCAATGATTCGCATCGCGGCGCGAGAAACCACCAGATCCAAAATGCGCGAAACTTCAGGTACAACCGCTTTACCCAATAAGGTCTCACATCACGTCGCATGACAGGCTAGCCCGATAAAATGAGGGTTTATGATCGCAACCAATAGGACTCGTATCAAATGAATCGTGAGGGCAGCACTAACGTGCACTCCAACCAGTCCTCGATTCACGATGATCTCGCTAGACTCGTGCAGAAGCACATGGCATCAACCTGGCAGGAGCCAACACCTCCACACGATCGCGAGGCGATGAAGGAAATAATCGCGTTGCTGAAGGCCCACAAGGGACCGCTCATTTTGGACTCTTTTTGCGGAACAGGGATGAGTACTGCAAAACTGGCATCGCAGCAACCAAAAGCACTGGTCATTGGCATTGATAAATCGGCAGACCGACTGAGGCGACATGTGCATACACAGTCACGCAACTATCACCTGATACGTGGTAACTGCGAGCACATATGGGCTCAGATGGTGTCAGCCAATGTTGTATGTGCGCAGCACTATCTGCTGTATCCGAACCCTTGGCCCAAGAAGGCACACTTAAAGCGCAGAATCCACGGCCATCCCTCGTTTCCGTTACTCAAGCAATTGGGCGGCGCTATCGAAGTCAGGAGTAACTGGAAAATTTATGTCGATGAATTCGCTGCTGCATCGCAGTTGCTGGGTTTAGACACTCAGGTCGAAAGCTTGTCAGCCACAGACCCTCTGACACTGTTCGAGCGTAAATACGCTGCGAATAGCGAAAATTTATGGGTATGCAGAGCAGCTCTGGCCTAAGTCCCTGGAATTAATCGAGGTCTCTGCGCTAATGTGTGCGGTAACAATAATGAGGACACTATGACGGTGCATGCACTTCCCTCCACAGACGCCGAGCATGCGAGGGATCCGCTTTGGACGACGATCTGCTCGGAAGTTCGCGAATTGATTCGCTCCGAACCCATGCTGGAGGACTTCCTGCGAGGCACTGTCCTTAATCACTCGAGCTTGGAGAGCGCACTCAGTGCCCACCTTGGAAACCAGATCGACTGTGCAACCATTCCCGCTCGCGTACTGTGCCATGTCATCTCCGAGGCGTTCTCAACACGTGACGATATTCGCCAAGCAATGCGTGATGATCTGCAAGCAGTGGTTGAAAGAGACTCTGCATGTGAGTCATTTCATTTACCGCTTCTCTACTTTAAGGGCTTTCACGCGCTGCAACTGCACCGAGTTTCAAACTGGCTTTGGCTGCAGGACAGGCGATCACTAGCGCTGCTAATGCAAAGTAGAGCGTCTATGAAATTTGGCGTCGATATACACCCAGCCGCCACCTTTGGCAGTGGCATAATGTTGGATCATGCGACAGGCCTTGTGGTGGGTGAAACCGCCGTTGTCGGCAATCAGGTCTCGATACTGCAAAGTGTGACACTCGGGGGCACGGGTAAAGAGCATGGCGACAGGCACCCGAAAATAGCTGACGGCGTGTTGATCAGTGCTGGCGCAAAAATACTTGGGAACATTAGAGTTGGCGAGGGCGCGAAGGTGGGTGCAGGTAGCGTCGTACTGAGAGATGTACCAGCACACACGACCGTTGCGGGTGTCCCTGCCAAGGTCGTGGGAAGGCCTGACTCAGACCTTCCCGCGCTTAACATGAATCATGAAATACCTGACTACGAGTGGTAAGCCGGCGATAGCTCTATAACTGCGCCAACCATTGCTCCAACACACTCAGGATCAATTCCAGGTGTGATGCCGTGACCGAGATTGAAAATATGCCCGGTTCCTGGCCCATAGCTTTCCAGAATCTTTGCGACTTCTTCGCGAATCCGCTTAGGCTGCGCGTTGAGCATGGCTGGGTCCATATTGCCCTGCAGCGCGACCTTGTCACCCACCCGTGCGCGTGCCGATCCAATATCGGTTGTCCAGTCGAGACCTACCGCGTCGGCTCCACAGTCAGCGATTTGCTCCAACCACTGCCCGCCACCTTTGGTGAAGACAATGACGGGCACCCGTCGACCATCCGCTTCTCGAGGCAAACGCTCGACGACTGCTTGCATGTAGCGAAGCGAGAACTCCTGATAATCATTGTGGCTTAGCGAGCCACCCCAGGTATCAAAAATTTGGAGCGCCTGCGCCCCTTGCTCAACCTGAGTTGTCAGATAAACCGCAACGGCGTCCGCAAGCTTATCGAGCAATTGATGCATCGCCACAGGATTATTGAAAGCCAAAGACTTTGTCTTTGCGAAGTCCTTGGACGAACCACCCTCGACCATGTAAGTGGCCAAGGTCCATGGAGAGCCAGAGAACCCAATCAACGGAACCTTGCCATTGAGCTCCTTCCGAATTAAAGAAACAGCGTCCATGACATAGCCCAACTCATCCCGCGCCCTATTGGGCTCCAGAGCTGCGATCTCGGCCTCAGTCGACAAGGGTCTCTCAAACCGAGGCCCCTCGCCTTCCGTGAAATAAAGCCCTAGACCCATGGCATCAGGGATTGTCAAAATATCTGAGAACAAGATAGCCGCGTCCATGTCGTACCGACGCAGCGGCTGCATAGTGACCTCGCAGGCAAGTTCCGGCTGGGTACACAAACCCATGAAGCTGCCAGCTTGTGCGCGCGTGGCGCGATATTCAGGCAGATAACGGCCCGCTTGGCGCATCATCCAAAGAGGTGTTCGGTCTACGGGCTCACGTAACAAGGCCCGCAAAAATCTATCATTTTGCAGTGGTGCCATATCGGCAGGATCCCCCGAGCGGTCGCCTCTGTGTGCAAACTCACTCTGATCTTTTTTATATTTAGACCGCTAAGTAATCCAAGATACCCTCTGCGGCCTGCCTTCCTTCCCAAATGGCCGTAACCACTAAGTCAGATCCGCGTACCATATCACCACCAGCAAAGACTTTGGGATTTGTTGTTTGAAACTTGAACGTTTGGTGTTCGGGTGCAATCACGCCCTTCCAATCATTCAGTGCGATTTCCATATCGGCCATCCACTGAGTCGGGCTCGGTTGAAACCCAAAGGCCATAATGATGGCATCCGCTTCAAGTGTTGCCTCAGAGCCCTCTACCCGCTCCGGTCGACGACGCCCGTCGGGCCCGGGTTCTCCCAAGCGTGTTTGCACGACCTTGACACCAATGGCTTCGCCAAAATAATCGACAACGCCTATTGGCTGTCGGTTGAAGAGGAACTGCACACCTTCCTCGCGAGCATTTTGAACCTCGCGACGCGAACCCGGCATATTTTCCTCATCCCTGCGGTAAACACAGAACACCTGCTCGGCCTGTTGGCGGACTGCTGTCCTCACGCAGTCCATCGCAGTATCGCCACCGCCCAGTACGACAACTGTCTTACCTTTCAAATCGATGAAGTTTTCTTTTGGCTGTGGGTAGCCCATCTTTTCATTCACATTCCCGACGAGGTAATCGAGCGCCTTGTGAACACCGGGCAAGTCCTCACCATCAAAACCACCTTGCATCGCTGTGTAGGTTCCCATGCCAAGGAAAACAGCGTCGAACTCTTCGAGTAAATCATCCGCATCAATATCGACACCAATTTCCGTATTGAGACGGAATTCAACGCCCATACCTTCAAAGACTTCCCGGCGACGCTGCATGACCTGCTTCTCAAGCTTGAACTGCGGAATACCGAAGGTTAAGAGCCCGCCGATTTCGGGGTACCGATCAAAGACAACGGGAGAAACGCCATTACGCACTAGGATATCGGCACAACCCAAGCCCGCAGGCCCAGCGCCAATAATAGCCACCCGCTTGCCCGTTGGAATGACGTCAGACAGATCTGGGCGCCAACCCATCGCAAGCGCCGTATCAGTGATGTACTTCTCGGCATTACCAATGGTGACCGCACCAAATCCATCGTGCAGTGTGCAGGCACCCTCGCACAAACGATCTTGAGGGCAAACCCGTCCACATACTTCGGGTAGTGTATTGGTCTGATGACTCAGTTCGGCCGCTTCGAAAAGACGCCCTTCTGCCAGCAGTTTGAGCCAGTTGGGTATCAAGTTATGAACTGGGCACTTCCACTCACAGTACGGATTCCCGCACTCCAGACATCGGTGAGACTGCTCAGCCGCGGTCTGCTCAGTAAATGGGTCGTATATTTCGACAAACTCTTCCGTTCGAGACTGCATCGACCGCTTGTTCGGATCGCGTCGCTCGACATCGAGAAACTGGAATGGATTTCCTAATCGCTCAGTCATTGCGTCAGCCTCAATCTGTGTAGCGGAATCGCGCCACTAGTTGATGGAAGTCAGCCGCCTTAGGCTTTACCAACCAAAACTTACCAACGTAATCCTCGAAATTATCAAGAATTATCTGTCCCCACTGAGAACCCGTTTCAGCGACAAATTCTTCGATGTTGTCACGCAAGAAGTGTCGATGCGCTTCAGCCGCTTCGCCGTTGATACGGTGAATTTCGACTAACTCGCTATTGTAGTGGTCAGGGAATACACGATCTTGGTCAAGAACGAAGGCCATGCCGCCCGTCATGCCCGCTCCGAAGTTTAAGCCCGTCGCGCCCAACACAGTGACACAACCACCCGTCATGTACTCGCAGCAGTGGTCACCCGCACCTTCAATCACCGCATGCGCCCCGGAGTTTCGGACTGCGAAGCGCTCTCCAGCGCACCCCGATGCAAAGAGGCGTCCACCTGTGGCGCCATATAGACAAGTGTTACCAATAATGCTCGCATCGCAACTTTCAAACTGGCTGTTTTCGGGTGGATAAATCACCAACTTTCCGCCGGCCATACCCTTTCCAACATAATCGTTGCAGTCGCCAGCAAGGTACATATGAAGACCACCGGCATTCCATACGCCAAAGCTCTGACCAGCCGTGCCTTTAAGCTTGAGAACAACAGGGACATCTTCCATGCCCAGGTTGCCGTAGCGCTTGGCAATCTCACCTGAAAGTCTGGCGCCAATGGAGCGATCGCAATTAGTGACAGTAAAGTCAAACTCACCACCTTGCTTGGCCTCAATGGATGGCAGCACCTGATCCAGTATCAGAGCAGCCTTTTCACCCTGATCAAAAGGAGGGTTTCGCTCTACCTCACAGAACTGTGGCTGATCAACCGCAGTCTCATCAGTCCACGTTATCGGGTGCAAATCGAGAGAGTGTTGTTTCTCGGTTGCGCCATCAATGTGCTCTAGCAGATCAACACGACCAATGAGGTCCTCGAGCTTGGAGACACCCAGTGTTGCCATCCATTCCCGAGTCTCCTCAGCGACAAAGCGGAAGAAATTGACGACACGCTCTACGTCGCCTACAAAGTGGTCCTCTCGCAGTTGATCGTTTTGCGTTGCGACGCCAGTCGCGCAGTTATTGAGGTGGCAGATACGAAGGTACTTACAGCCCATCGCAATCATTGGCGCCGTGCCGAAACCAAAGCTTTCTGCACCTAAAATAGCCGCTTTCACAACGTCAAGACCCGTTTTCATTCCACCGTCCGCTTGAACGCGAATCTTTCCACGTAGTCGGTTGCCCCGCAGGGTTTGATGGACCTCAGCTAGACCCAGCTCCCAAGGAGAGCCAGCATGCCGAATTGACGTTAGCGGGCTAGCCGCGGTGCCGCCGTCATAACCTGAAATAGTGATGAGGTCTGCGTAGGCTTTCGCAACACCCGCAGCGATTGTGCCGACCCCTGGTTCTGACACGAGTTTTACCGAGACTAAGGCGTTGGGGTTAACCTCTTTCAAATCAAAGATTAGCTGAGCCAAATCTTCGATAGAGTAAATATCGTGGTGCGGTGGTGGCGATATCAGTGTGACACCGGGGACCGAATAACGTAGACGGGCAATGAGGTCATTGACCTTGCCACCCGGCAACTGCCCGCCCTCACCTGGCTTCGCGCCCTGTGCTACTTTGATCTGTAACACTTCCGCATTAACCAAGTAATGAGGAGTAACGCCGAACCGCCCGGA
Organism: Halieaceae bacterium; assembly: GCA_003523185.1. Lineage (GTDB taxonomy): Bacteria > Pseudomonadota > Gammaproteobacteria > Pseudomonadales > Halieaceae > Luminiphilus. The sequence goes on along the minus strand of DPGN01000086.1, from coordinate 18,743 downwards.
GGCAATCTGCTTAATCTTGGAAACGCGGTTGGTGCCGTATCGCGCTGGATCTTCACCGCCTTCACCGCTGTTCGAACGCGCACCAATCTCATTCATACCCATCGCCAGCGCCTCATGCGCCTCCGGGGACAGCGCACCTAAGGACATACCAGCAGAGTCGAAGCGCTTGAGAATAGCCTCAATTGATTCGACCTCATCCACTGCAATGGGTGTTGGGCTCGGTTTTAATTGAAGAAGATCACGGAGGGCTGCAACCGGCCTGTCATTGCAATGATCAGCGTAAGTCTTGTAATCGCGTGCATCGTTACTGACCACCGCACGCTGCAAACTCATGACAACATCGGGGTTGTAAGCGTGATACTCACCACCGTGCACGTACTTCAGCAAACCACCGGCAACCAGTGGCTTGCGCTTAAGTCTTGCCGCACGCGCCAGCTGTTTCTGGTCGAATTCCAAATGAGCAAAACCAGCGCCGGCAATTCTTGAAGAAACGCCCCGAAACGCCATTTCAACCACGTCGGCGTCAAGGCCCACAGCTTCGAACAGCTGAGCACCACGATAGCTATTCACCGCTGAAATGCCCATTTTGGACATAATTTTAAGCAAGCCTTTATTGACGCCCTTTCGATAGTTCTTGTAGCAGACCGATGGCGCACCGAGGATCTCGCCGCTGTTCAATTGATCCGACAACACACTATAGGCCAGGTAGGGGTAGATCGCGGTCGCGCCAAAGCCTAATAAGCACGCCACTTGATGCGAATCTCGCGCACTCCCTGTCTCGATAATGAGATTTGAGTCCGCGCGCAGACCGTGGGCAATTAGGTGGTGATGCACTGCGCCCGTGGCGAGAAGGCTGTGAATTGGAATTCGAGGATCGGCGATACTCCGATCGGAGAGCACCAAGACGCTGGCTCCGCCCGTTACGTGTGCAGCCGCTTCCTGACAAAGCGTCTCCAGTGCAACCTTGAGCGTCGTTGCTTCAGGATCGTAAGTCGCATCAATGACCTGAACCTTCAAGCCCGACTCATTCAGCGCTAGGATCGATTCAAACTTGCCTTGAGACAGGACTGGTGATGTAAGGCTAACCCGACGCGCGTGCCGCTCGGTTTCCTCAAATAAGTTCCCTTCGCCTCCAAGGTCGACCTCGAGTGACATCACGATCGCTTCTCTCAAAGGATCAATGGGTGGGTTGGTTACCTGAGCAAACTTTTGTCTAAAGAAGTCGTATAGCGATCGTTCTCTGGAGGATAGAACGGCCATGGGCGTGTCATCACCCATGGAGCCTACAGCCTCATTACCCGATTCAGCCAAAGGCTTTAGAACCTGATCACGCTCTTCGAGACTTACCTGGAACATCTTCTGGTAGATATCGAGCTCATCGCCTTCAATGGGCGCCGACACTTTGGTGTCGTAGGAGGCCTCGATATGTCGCGCATTGTCGCGCAGCCAGCGCTTGTAAGGCTTGCTGGTCTTCAGTTTGTCATCGATATCCTTGGTGTGGAGCACCTCACCGGTCTCGGTATCGATAACGAGGATTTGGCCCGGTCCAACGCGGCCTTTGGCAACGACAGTCTCGGGCTCGTAGTGATAGGTACCAACCTCTGATGCCAAAGTAATAAAGCCGTCAGTCGTCGTTACCCAGCGAGCGGGGCGAAGTCCGTTTCGATCAAGCAAACAGCAGGCGTACCGGCCATCGGTTAGGACGATGCCCGCTGGACCATCCCAGGGCTCCATGTGCATCGCGTGATATTGGTAAAACGCTTTTAAGTCAGGGTCAATGTCTTCGATGTTCTGCCACGCTGGCGGGATAAGCATGCGGAGCGCTTTGGGCAACTCAACACCACCTGTTACCAGTAGCTCAAGCATATTATCGAGGCTGGATGAGTCAGAGCCTGATTCGTTAACCAGCGGCGTGACGCTGTATAGATCGGGCAATAAAGGCGAAGAGAGCTTAGGCGTGCGTGCTTTCGACCAATTGCGATTACCTTCGATCGTATTGATTTCACCGTTGTGAGCCAACATCCGGAACGGCTGCGCTAGCGGCCACTTGGGTAATGTATTGGTAGAGAAACGCTGGTGAAAAACACAAATTGCAGTCTCTAAGGACTCATCACCCAAATCGGGGAAAAAATGCTCAAGATCGGCCGGCATCACCAAGCCTTTGTAGGAAATTATGCGATCCGACAGGCTGCAAATGTAAAAATCAGGCTCAGTTGCCAATGCCGTCTCGACACGACGCCGAATCATAAACAATCGAGCGGCCACCTCTTCATGGGTTGCATCGTCAGTTTCGAGGAAGATTTGCTCAATGACGGGCAGTTGCTCGAGTGCGATCTCGCCGCAGACATCCGGCTGTGTCGGTACGACCCGCCATGTGGCCACTGAGAAATCAAATTCAGCCGCAGCGACAGCAAAGGCCTCTCTGACGCGTGTCTGGCTATCAGCGCCGGTCGACATGAAAACCATACCTACCGCATAGGTTGATTTCAGTTCACGCCCTAAAAGATCTCGCGCGCGAGCGCGCATGAAATCGGAGGGCATCTGGAGCAATAACCCACATCCGTCGCCCGTTTTTCCGTCAGCGGCAATACCACCGCGGTGCGTCATACAAGTGAGAGACTCAATGGCCGTCTGCAGAAGCCTGTGGCTCGCCACACCTTGCTGGTGGGCGATCATACCAAAACCACAGTTATCCCGGAACTCGTCGGGATTGTATAAGCCGCGCACTTCGTTAGTCGTGCCAGCGGTCGCCTTCACGATGCCTGATGACTTCATGTCTGAGCTTGCTCGCTTGATAAAACTGGGGCTTGACGCAATGAACGCACAAAGCCAAAAAGGCTAAACAGTTTACACTTCTGGGCATTTATCTACAATTTGCGTAACCGCAAAATGAGACCACCCTATCTCTAGGGGGTTTTACAAGTTGAGCGCTATTTCGGATTCGTCTAGGCATGGGGTGACAAAGGCATTCCCCAATGACTCGAGTAGCACGTAGCGGATTTTTCCCGCCTGAACTTTTTTGTCGCCCTGCATCGCAGACATGAAGGCATCAACACCCATACCATCGGGAGCATGGATAGGAAGGGAGAACGCTTGTAAGAAGCCGGCTAACGCCGCGACTGTGCCGGGCTCGATAGCACCGCGACCGGCTGAAATCCGTGCGGCAATGGCCATACCGGCCGCCACCGCCTCACCGTGCAACCAAACGCCAAAGCCCTGCTCCTTTTCGATCGCATGCCCAAAGGTGTGTCCGAAATTCAATATAGCTCTAACACCACCTTCGCGCTCATCCCGCTTCACCACGTCTGCCTTGATCGCACAGCATCGTGCAATCACATTGGCTAACAGCGCTTCGTCACGCCTCACCAGCGCTTCCGTGTGACCAATCAAATAATCGAAGAAGTTGGCGTCGGCGATCAAACCGTACTTAATAACCTCGGCCATGCCCGCAGCGTATTCTCGGTCGGGTAAGGACTCCAGTGTCTGAGTATCAATGATGACGCCGATGGGCTGGTGGAAAGCGCCAATCAGGTTTTTACCCATCGGGTGGTTGACACCTGTCTTTCCACCGACAGAAGAATCAACCTGTGACAACAGCGTCGTTGGCACTTGAATGAAATCGGCGCCACGGAGAAAAGAAGCGGCAGCAAATCCAGTCATGTCACCAATCACGCCACCGCCAAGCGCAATAAACACGGTACTGCGCTCGTGCTTATCCTCCAGGGCGGACGTCAGGATGCGCTCATAGGACGCAAGCGTCTTGTGCGCCTCGCCATCGGGTAATTCTACGACAGTCACTTTGCGACTAGCTGCTTCATTGTTGTGCAGAGCATTCAAAACAGATGATTGGAACAATGGCGCAATAGTCTCGTTAGTAACGAGACAAACGTTACGATCGCCCACAAGCGCTCGCAACAGATCTCCCTGGGCAAGCAAGCTCGGACCGATATGGATTGGATAGCTTCTGTCAGCCCCCTCTGCGGCAAGTCGTACCATTACCTCTGGTGCTCTGGAACTCATGGTTCACCCCTGTTGAAGGCTGTAAGTTTTTCCGCGATGACCCCTGCGAGTCTTTTAGCAGAGCCACCGGTTGATGCGACCGTGATATCGGCAACTTCGTGGTAGAGGGGTGCACGTACGGACATTATCTCCTGAAGTACCTTCATGACATCCTTACCCACCAACAGCGGTCGCTTGGTCTTACCTTCAGTTCTACTCACCAGGGTCGATAACGACGCCTCCAAATACACAACCGTGCTCGCGCTCGACATAACGATGCGATTTTCGGGCCTAAGAACAACACCACCACCGGTCGCAATCACCACATTGTCTCTCGATGCAAAGTCTTTGACGACAGCGGACTCCCGATCACGAAAACCGGACTCTCCTTCCACATCGAAAATCCATGGGATGTCTGCGCCCGCTCGCTCCTGTATCACCTCATCAAGATCGAAAAAAGTCGCCTGCAAGTGTGCGGCAAGGTGCCTACCAACGGTAGATTTACCGGCCCCAGGGGGACCGACCAAAAAGACGCGCATGTTATCTCTCGTTCGTCGGCTGGCTGCCAACACTAGTGGTCATTTATTGCAACACAGGTTGGGATAAAGTGCGACTTGGGAGTTAAGATGTATGAATGAAAGTATGACGACTGCGTCGCATTTCCACCCAAAACTAAGGCCGGAGACCTAAGGCTTGTCAGTAGTCAAACAAAGCGCAAAAGCCCTCATGCTGATCACAGTTGCCGCTGCGTGGTGGCTGGCCGGTTTGTATTTGTACCTCAGCCCAAAGTTACCTGAGGCAGAAGCACTCACCGACATCAAATTACAAACACCGCTGCGCATCATGAGTTCCGATGGACAACTGATTGGCCAGTTCGGTGAGCAAAAAAGAATACCGGCACGCTATGAGGATCTACCTCAGAGCTTTATTGACGCACTGCTTGCTGCAGAAGACGACGGTTTCTTTAAACACTCCGGAATCGATTTCCTCGGATTGGCACGTGCCGTATCGGAGTTAGTGACGACTGGCAGTAAGCAAAGTGGCGGCTCTACCATCACAATGCAGGTGGCAAGAAATTTTTTCTTAACACTGGATCAAACTTTCATCCGGAAGTTCACAGAAATTCTCCTTGCATTGGAAATTGAGCAACGCCTGAGCAAAGAAGAAATTTTAGAGCTCTACGTGAATCGAGTCTTTTTAGGCCACAGAAGTTACGGCTTCGAAACGGCGGCGCAAACGTATTACGGACGATCACTCAGCGAGCTGTCCGTCGCGGAGCACGCCATGTTGGCAGGGGTGCCGCAAGCGCCTTCTCGCAATAACCCTTTGAGTAACCCCAAGCGCAGTGAAATCCGGCGAAACTGGATTTTAGGTCGCATGCTATCGCTCGACATGATTGACCGAGCGACCCACGAGAAGGCAGTCGCGAGCACCGATATTGCATCGTTTAATGGCCTGAAGGTTGAGGTAGATGCTGACTACGTTGCTGAAATGGCACGCCAGTTTGCCGTTGAGCGACTAGGGAGCAGCGCCTATACCGACGGGTATTTGGTCTACACATCCGTCAATGGAGATTTGCAGCAGGCCGCTCGCGACGCGGTGATTGATGGACTCATTACCTATGACAATCGCCATGGCTGGCGCGGACCCGAACAGCAACATCCGCCACTCGGGGGAGAAACGGCCGAGGCGTTAGACAAGCGCTGGCGGAGCGCACTTCGCGCCATGCCAGTCATTGCTGACTTGCGACCCGCCATTGTCACCGAACTGCTTGATGATGGGGCTCATGTGCTATTGAGAGATGGAAGTGACGGCTTCCTCTCCTGGCGCGAGGATCTCCGTCGTATTCGCCTCTACTTGGACGAAGACAGACGAACCGGCAGTGCTCAGGCTCTCAGCGACCTGCTGTCGGTGGGTGATTTGATCAGAGTCAGCGACAAAGACGATGGCCTTCGTCTCGCCCAGGTGCCCCGCGTTCAAGGAGCGCTTGTATCGCTCGACCCAAGCGACGGCTCAATCAAGGCCCTCGTGGGCGGCATGGGCTTTGAGCTGTCAAAATTCAATCGAGCGACGCAAGCGAAGCGCCAGCCCGGCTCCAATTTCAAGGCGTTTCTCTATGCCGCCGCTCTCGAGAACGGTATCCACCCAGCGACATTGATTAATGATGCACCTGTCGTAGTGGGGAACTTAACCGACGAGGACTTGTGGCGTCCGGAAAATGATAGTGGTCGATTTTACGGCCCAACCCGCGTTCGAGAAGCGCTCACGTTTTCGAGAAACCTAGTGTCAATTCGCGTCCTTCAGCAACTCGGGGTCCGTAAGCTTATCGAAATGGCGTCTAGGGTTGGATTCGATGTCAACGACATGCAGCCCAACTTGACACTCGCACTGGGCACCCATGCCTACACGCCACTGGAGGTTGCCAGCGGATACACAGCCATTGCCAACGGCGGTTTCAAAGTTGAGCCCTGGCTCATCGACAGAATTGAGGACGTTGACGGCAATATCATTTACGAGGCCGACCCATTGATCGCCTGCTCTGCATGTGATCAGCAAGCATCGGACGATGAGTTCCTTGAAGCATCCCGAATCGAAGACTTACTGGAAGATCCCGAGCCCGACTTCCGAGAGGCGCCACGAATTATCGACGAGCGCGTTACTTACGTCCTGACCTCCATGCTGGAAGACGTAATCCAACGCGGCACTGGGCGACGCGCTCGCGTCCTCGAACGCAATGATCTCGCGGGTAAAACAGGAACCACAAATGGCCCAAGAGACGCCTGGTTCTCGGGCTATAACAAGGATCTGGTCACAACCACCTGGGTAGGTTTTGATGATTACAGTCTTATGGGCCGCAGGGAGTTCGGCGGCACCGCGGCATTACCAATTTGGATCGACTTTATGCGGGTGGCCCTACCACCAGAAAGCGCCGCAGCAGAAATGCCGCGCGGGGTTGTCCGATTGCGAATCGACAAGGAGTCAGGACAGCGAACAGATAGCCAGTCCTCATCAATGTGGGAGGTTTTCCTTCAAGAGTTTACCCCTACCAATCAACGCGGCCGGAATAATTCCGACTCTGAGGATTTAGATGGGTTGTTCTGAGACGAAACTTTTTTAAGGTAAAAAAAACGCCGACATAAGCCGGCGTCTTCAAACCAAATCAGGCGCTTACTTCTTGAGGCTGCGACCAGCAAAGCGCTTGTTGAAGCGATCGACTCGGCCACCAGAATCAACGATTTTCTGCTTGCCGGTGAAAAACGGATGACACCGACTGCAGACGTCAATAGTGATATCCTGCGCAAGCGTTGAACGCGTCTTGATTTCGTTGCCACAGCTGCAGCGTGCAGTGATGTCTTCGTAACGCGGATGAATATCTGCCTTCATGTTGCCCTCGAGCACCTTGTGGGTGTCTAGTGAAAAAGAGCGCGGATGATACCAGAGCCCAAAGCCAATTCAAGCCCTCTTGTGTGGGTAATCGCGGTGCCATCGCCTCTACACCGGGTTTTTGAATATTTACCACCCTCAGGCACTCAAATGAGGCCCCAACCGGGGGCGAGAGTGAAAGTCCCGTTCGCCGGCCGTGATGTGATCGGGATTTTTCTCGAGGAAAGACGGAGTGAGCTCCCCGCCACAACAACACTCAAATGTGTGGAAACATTACTAGACAGCGACCTGCCGTTGCTTGGTTCAGATCAACTTCAGTTACTTCGATGGCTTTCTGAATATTACCTCATTCCTCATGGCGAGGCATTGCAGATGGGCTTGGCGACACGAGAGCGCAAAGGACGCTCCGCATGGACTGCCGAAGCTGATCACATCGCCCTCACACATGGCACTGAAACGATTGATAAAATCCCCACCAGAGCGAGTAAACAACGGGCGGCAGTTCAATTCATTGGCGAACACACCGTCCCGATTGCCAGCCTTACAAAGGCGGGTTTCTCCGCAGCGGTGATATCGGCCCTCATCAAATCGGGCTTGGTAGAAAAAAAGCTAGCGGAACACCCCGCTTACTCGCCAAAATCGACAGTGAAACTGACTCAAGTACAGCGAGAGATTTGCACCACGCTGAAAGCGCAAATGACAGGCTTCAAACCCCATCTGCTCGAGGGAGTAACCGGCAGCGGAAAAACAGAGATCTACATCGAGTGTATTAAGGAGGTCATAGCAAAGAGTCATCAGGCACTGGTCATCATTCCCGAAATTGGTCTCACACCCCAAACAAAACAGCGCTTCGAGGCTGCACTGGGGTGTGAAGTGCCGATCATACATTCTGGACTCACTGAGGCTGAACGAGGTCGAACATGGGCGATGGCGCGTTCAGGTGCTGCCCACGTCGTGCTTGGCACTCGCTCTTCCGTATTTTGTAGCTTCAGGCAATTGGGCCTAATTGTCGTCGATGAGGAGCATGACCCGTCTTTCAAACAGCAGGATCATCCCCGCTACTCGGCGAGAGATGTCGCTGTTAAACGCGCTCAAATCTGCAACTGTCCCATTATTATGGGGAGCGCCACACCCAGCCTTGAAACAATCGCCAACTGCGACCAGGGCCGGTATCAGCATCACGCGCTGATGCAACGGCCACACGGGAGTGCGCTGCCTGATATCTCTCTGATCGATACCCGAGGCCTTGCGCTCAGCAGTGGATTATCAGATGAAGCGATCGATCAGATTCGCTGCGCACTGGAGCGAAACGAGCAGGCGCTCCTGTTCATAAACCGGAGGGGATTCGCTCATAGCCTGCATTGCGAGGACTGCGGATGGGTTGCAGACTGCCAACACTGTGACTCATCCATGGCCGTTCATCGGACACCACCGCATTTGAGCTGTCACTACTGCAATACCAAAACGCGTGCCCCAACCTACTGTCATCACTGCAACAGCACTCGCCTGACAAGTCGAGGTATCGGCACCGAGCAACTTGAAATCTTGATGAACCGTCACTTTAGTAAGACCCCGGTATTCCGGATAGACAGTGACAACATCAAAAATATGGAAACTCTCTCGCAAGCCCTACACGGTATCGCCAACGCTAAGTCAGCCATACTTTTAGGCACGCAAATGCTGTCCAAAGGACATGACTTCCCGAGGGTCACCTGCGTTGTTGTCGTCGACGCAGATAGCCTCCTATACAGCCCAGATTTTCGAGCAGAGGAGCGGCTGCTTCAACTGCTTGTGCAAGTAGCGGGACGCGCCGGCAGGTCCAGCCTCCCGGGGAAAGTCTTGATACAGACGCGCAGTCCAGACCACCCCATGATGCAGCAGCTTGTCGAACGGCCTTATTCGGACCAAGCACGGGCCCTCTTACTGCGCCGAGACGCACTACGCCTGCCACCGAAGGGAGCCATGGGCTTGATTCGCAGTGATAGCAAGCAGGAAAAAGACGCTATAGATTTCTTAGATGCCCTTCGTGAACAACTGCCGATCCACGACGAGGTGCGCTTAATTGGCCCAATGCCAACGCTGATGACACGTCGCGCCAACATGTATCGCTATCAGATTATTGTGCACGCCCAGACCCGAAGAGCGGTCCATTCTCTGCTGGAGGCTGCTAGAGACATTGGATCACAGCAAAAATTAGGACGAAAAGTAAGCTGGTTTGTTGAAATCGATCCAACGGAAACGCTCTAACGAGATACAATATGGTCCAACAGATAAGGCGTTTCACGTCACAGCAGATCAAGCGACATCAATGAAAGATCAGGTAGTTGATTTAATCGAGCAATCTATTCGGGCAATCCAAGCGGAAGGCATGTTGCCAGAGGGTGAGCTTCCGACGCCCCAGGTTGACCACACGCGCGACCCCAAGCACGGCGACTTGGCCACGAACGCAGCGATGGTGCTAGCCAAAAAAGCCAGCATGCCACCGCGCGACTTGGCGACAGCCATCATAGAGCGCCTACCGCAAAATAACGTGATAGCTCAGTGCGATATCGCCGGTCCGGGCTTTATCAATTTTCATATTTCTCACGCGAGCAACATCGCTGTTGTCGAGACCATCCTGACAGCGGGTGAGCAATATGGCCGCTCAAACGAAGGGCAAGGAAGGCGCGTTCAGGTCGAGTTTGTCTCAGCCAATCCAACGGGCCCCCTGCATGTGGGTCATGGTCGAGGGGCTGCGATTGGGGATGCGCTTTGCAGGCTTTTGGACAATGCCGGCTGGTCGGTGCATAGGGAGTTCTATTACAACGATGCGGGGCAGCAGATCAGTAATCTGGCTATGTCGGTGAAAGCCCGAATCGATGGGGTGGAGCCGGGTGATACCGCCTGGCCCGCCGATGGCTATCAGGGTGACTATATAAAAGACGTCGCCGCCGCCTATCAGAATAAACAAACCGTGAATGCAGCAGACCGCACAGTCACGGCTTCGGGCGATCCCGCAGACGTGGCTAACATACAGGCATTTTCAGTCGCCTGGCTCCGCCGTGAGCAAGATGAAGATCTCAAAGCTTTTGACGTCAACTTTGACTACTATTTTCTCGAGTCGTCGCTTTACACGTCCAACGCGGTTGAGAAAACAGTCGAAACACTAATCGACAATCAGTTCACGTACGAGCAGGATGGCGCGCTTTGGTTGCGTACAACCGATTTTGGCGATGACAAAGACCGTGTTATGCGAAAGCGCGAGGGTAGCTACACCTACTTTGTCCCCGATGTGGCGTACCACCACAACAAGTGGGATCGGGGCTTCGAGCGCGTTATTAATGAGCAGGGAGCCGACCATCACAGCACCATCACTCGAGTCAGGGCGGGATTACAGGGTCTGAAGACAAATATTCCGGAAGGCTGGCCAGAGTACGTCCTACACCAGATGGTGACCGTCATGCGCGACGGTGAAGAGGTCAAGCTATCCAAGCGTGCCGGGAGCTACGTCACCCTTCGTGATCTCATCGACTGGGCGGGTCGGGATGCCACACGCTACTTCCTCACTGCACGTGCAGCAACTTCCCAACTCACGTTTGATATTGACCTTGCACTGTCAAAAAGTAACGAAAATCCGGTGTACTACATCCAGTACGCGCATGCGCGAATCTGTAGCGTTCAACGTAAAGCACTTGAGCAATTCGGACAGTGGACGGCAGCCGACGGCATTCAACACCTTGAACTCCTCAATAGTAACGAGGAGCAGTCGCTGGCTTTGGTGCTCAGTAAATACCCCGAGGTGCTCGCTGGGGCGACTAGGCGCCTAGAACCGCACGCCCTGGCTAACTACCTTCGCGATGTGGCATCGGAGTTTCACTCCTTTTATAACGCGCACAAGATAATGGAAGCGGATGGGGGAATCAGCCTCGCACGGCTTGCACTCGCGACCGCGACGCAACAAGTCATCGCGAGTGGTCTCAGAATTCTAGGTGTCTCTGCACCTGAGGCAATGTGATCGTGGCGAATCCATCAACAAGTACCAAGCGCAAGCGAAGCGCCGCGAGTGCAACTCGACGCACGCCCGCACAAACCAAGAAAAAATCTGCGGATACTCCGCTATTTAACGTCTCACACGTCAATGGATTTATCGTCGGCGTAATGACAGGCGCCATTGCTAGCTTGGGCATCGTCGCGGGCATCAATCCAACAGCCCTACCCGCAGCCATCACACCTTCGACTGCCGGGACTGCGGAGTCAACACCACAACCCAGCTTCACCTTTTTTAACACGTTGGAAGACGAGTCCTTCAGTCTAGATACAGGGCGCTCCGTGGAAACCGGTCCATCTGAATACACACAGTACGTGCTTCAGGCAGGTTCCTTTCGAGCCATAGCCGATGCCGATAGGCGCCGCGGAGAGCTCGCACTCTTGGGATTGGAATCCTCAATTGAGCAAATGAATACCGACACGGGAAGTTGGCACCGCGTGTACATCGGCCCCTTCGATAGTCGCTCGGCGATGGCCAAAGCGAGAGCGCTCACCGCACAGTCAGATATTGATACGCTGCTCCTGAAGCGCGCTCAGTGAGCATAGGTTGAACTCCATGACCGTTCAGGCACCCAAAGCTATCAACTACAGCAGTGGCGGACGCGTCTTGACCCTCTCATTCCCCGGCGATGATCCTGTAGAACTGTCTGCTGAATTACTCAGAGTGCTATCACCCTCGGCTGAAGTACAGGGCCATGGACCAGGTCAGGAAGTGTTGCAAGCTGGCAAAAAAGACGTTGGCATCACCGACATTCAGCCAGTAGGTCACTATGCGGTACAGCTTAGTTTTGACGACGGGCACAGCTCCGGACTGTACACTTGGACGTACCTAGCGCAGCTTGCCGAAAACAAGGATAGGCTGTGGGCTGACTATTTAGCGAAGTTAGCGCAGGCGGGAGAGTCACGAGACCCCGACACAAACATTGTAAAGATCATAGGTTGAGACAATACGTCCAACATAATAGGAATTGGCCATGAGCTCCCAAGACAATCTGACTGACGACAGCACTGACTTCGGTTACGAACGAGTCAAAACGGCAGAAAAAGCCGGACGTGTCCGTGAGGTCTTCGATTCCGTCGCGGCGCAATACGATCTTATGAATGATCTGATGTCAGGCGGCCTTCATCGGCTCTGGAAGCGCTTTACCATTGAGCTCAGTGCTGTTCGATCAGGGCAGACCGTCCTAGATATTGCCGGTGGTACGGGCGACCTCGCGGCAAAGTTCTCAAAACTTGTGGGTGCTGACGGCAAAGTTATCTTGGCAGACATTAACGCCGCCATGCTGTCAGTCGGACGCGATCGCCTTATCGACAAGGGTGCGCTGAGCAACATTGATGTGGTGCAAGCCGATGCCCAGTTCCTCCCATTCGAAGACAACAGCATTGATTGCATCACTATTGCGTTTGGCCTCAGAAACGTCACTGATAAAGCCAAGGCACTGAGATCAATGCATCGCGTTCTAAAGCCCGGTGGTCGTCTGCTGGTGCTCGAGTTTTCGAAGCCGACATCGCCGTTACTGTCGAAGGTCTACGATGCCTACTCATTCTCAGCGTTACCCGCGATGGGAAAACTGATCACCGATGACGCTGACAGCTACCGTTACCTAGCCGAATCGATTCGGAAGCACCCAGATCAGGAATCCCTGCTCGAGATGGTCGAGGACGCGGGCTTCGTTGACTGCAGATACCACAATATGACCGGTGGCATTGTGGCGGTGCACAGAGGCATCAAGGGCTAGTTGCGTGGAGCACGATCCCGCCGTTATTGCTGGCGTCAGCCTTGCGATCGAGACTGTGATTGCGAAGGCCGTTGAATTGTCGCCCGGGACTCAAAGCCGTTTGAAGCAACTTCACCCGCTTGCCATTGAGATTCATTGCACACAACCCGCATTGAAAATATTCGTTAGTGTCGAAGAAGACGGCGGTATTCAAATCGCCAGTTACCGAGAAACGAAAGCAACTGTTTCAATTGAGGGAACCTGGCTGGATTTTTCGCGCGTTGCAACTGCATCAGATCCCGCGGCGGCGCTCATCAATGGCGACGTGAAGATCAGCGGTGACACCGCGCCGCTAATGCAACTACAGACGATTGTGGGTGAGCTCGACATCGACTGGGAAGCACCCATAGTCAATGCCATCGGCCCTGTCTTAGGTCACCAATTGGCGCAGGTTATTCGTGCAATAACCGCAGCGTCAGGGACGACACACCGACGAATGAAGCGACAGCTCAGTGAGTTTATTCTTGAGGAAGCTCGCCTCTCACCACCAAAACCTGAGCTCGATTCATTTTTCACCGCGGTAGACGATCTCGTGCTCAGAACGGACCGTATCGAGTCTCGTCTCAAGCGCATCAAAAAGCGGGCCGCCAGTCTGACTGGAGCCATTGAATGAAGCGCGCACTGAAATTTTTGTTGATCGCGAGACGGCACCGGTTGGGTGCCCTTATCCCCGACAGCTCGGCAACGACCAGCCTGTTGAAGCATCTGCTAGGAGCCAGGGCTAAAGCCAGCGATGGACCACGAGGAGAGCGATTGCGCCTCGCCCTGGAATCTCTCGGTCCCGTGCCGATAAAGTTCGGTCAATTACTGTCTACTCGCCGGGACCTGCTTCCGGACGATATCGCTGATGAACTGGCTCGCCTCCAGGATAAGGTCGCACCCTTCCCGGGCGAGTCAGCCATCAAAATTATCGAAGAAGAGCTGCAAGCGGATATTGCTACCGCTTTTCAGACGTTCGACAGCGAGCCCCTCGCAGCAGCCTCGGTCGCTCAGGTCCATGCCATCACGCTAAACGATGGTGAAGAAGCCGTTGTGAAGGTGCTGAGACCGGGAATAGAAAAACAAATTGAGGCCGATATTCGTCTTCTCAAGCGAATCGCCAGCTTGATCGACCGGCTGTCTGATGACCTAAAGCGGCTGCGCCTACCCGAGGTGGTGGAAGACTATGAGGTCACGATAACGACCGAGCTCGATTTACGCAGAGAGGCTGCCAATGCGTCGCTCCTGAAGAAAAATACCGCTGCTCGCAAACTCGTATTTGTACCCACCATCTTCTGGGACTACAGCACACCCCGACTCATGGTCTCGGAACGAATTTCCGGCATCCCTATTGGCGACATTGCCGCCCTCAATGAGGCCAACGTCAACATGAAGGTGCTCGCTGAACGCGGTGTTGAAATCTTTTTCTCTCAGGTATTTGATGACTGCTTTTTCCACGCCGATATGCACCCGGGCAATATCTTTGTGGATGCGACGTCACCAGAGACCCCGACGTATATTGCTATTGACTGCGCCATAGTAGGTCAACTTTCCAGAGGCGATCAGTATTACGTTGCTCGGAACTTGCTAGCGATACTCCAGCGAAACTATCGGCTGGTAGCAGAGCTTCATATAGAGAGCGGCTGGGTACCCTCCTCGACACGTATTCAGGACTTCGAAGCCACCATTCGCATGTTGTGCGAACCTATCTTTGATCGGCCACTGCATCAAATTTCGCTAGGGCACATGCTGGTTAATCTGTTCAGGGCGGCGTCCGCTTTCGACATGAAAGTCCAGCCCCAACTCGTGCTATTGCAAAAGACACTGCTCAATATTGAAGGTCTGGGACGCCAGCTTTACCCGGAGCTCAATCTTTGGGAAACAGCCAAGCCCTTCCTTGAGGACTGGCTCAAACGTCAATACAGCCCTGTCAATGTCATCAAACAACTGCAGCGCGACGCACCTGCCTTTGTACATCACGCCTCGCAACTGCCTGAGGTGATTCCACAGTTTCTTGCAACGCAACGAGAAGCGCTCAAGACAGCACCTAGCGAGGACAAACCATCAGAAGGTAGTCCACTCTTAGTCGGCTCTGGCATTGCTACGTTGATCGTCTCTCTATTCGCCGAGCTGAGTGACCCCTGGTATGTCGCCATAGGAACCCTTCTTGTCATTGTGGGCCTGATCTGCCGGCGCAAGTGATCAGGCAACACCGACGTGGCATAATCCCGTCATGAGCACTCCCCAATACAGTGATACACCAGCGACTATGCAGCCAAACTGGAATGCGGACGGGCTGATACCGGCTATTGCGCAGGATGCCAATACGGGTGAAGTGTTGATGATGGCATGGATGAACGAGGAGGCACTGCGCTTAACTCTCGCCGAAAAGCGCACCGTCTATTGGTCTCGCTCTCGCAAATGTTTATGGCGCAAAGGCGAAACTTCAGGGGACATCCAGCGCCTCATTGCCGCGCGACTAGACTGCGACGGAGACACTTTGTTATTGCAAGTGAACCAAGTCGGTGGTGGCGCCTGTCATACAGGCCGCCGCTCCTGTTTTTTCTACGAGCCCGACGATCAGGGCTGGATACTAGGGGGCAATGACGCGTGAGTGATGTTCTTGATGTTATTGCTGCAGTCGTCGCCGAAAGGCGTGATTCGGATCCAGAAACCTCTTACGTCGCAAGTTTGAATGTAAAAGGTCTCGACAAAATTCTTGAAAAAGTCGGCGAGGAAGCCGTCGAAGTGGTATTGGCTGCAAAAAATGCCGATTCTTCGATGGGTGACTCTGCAGATGTGATCAACGAGGTGGCTGACCTCGTATTTCATATTCTGGTGATGCTCGATCGGCTTGGTATCAGTCATAATGACGTTATGGCAGCTTTGGCCGCGCGGCAAGGTGTATCTGGCCTCGAGGAAAAGGCATCACGCAACGCTGATTAAGGCATAGAAGCCCAGCAGACTTAACAAACGGTGAATTACTATGGGATTTAGCGGCATTGGAATCTGGCAACTACTCATCATCCTCGCGATCGTAGTTCTGATTTTTGGAACCAAGCGTCTTCCTGGTGCGGCAAAAGACCTGGGCAGCGCTATTACCAACTTCCGGGAAGGAATGAAGCGCAACGACGGTGATACCGCCAAAATCGACAAGTCTGAGGATCGGAAAGAAGACCCTTAAGAGGTCCACCCCATCATGCTCGATATTGGTTTTGCTGAACTCCTTGTCATCAGCGCCGTAGCCCTTTTTGTGGTTGGGCCAGAACGACTTCCAAGTGCTATACGTTCTATCTCGTTATGGTTGGGACGCGTGCGCCGTGGCTTCGAGGAAATCAAATCCGATGTGAGTCGAGAGTTGCACAACGAAGAGGTAATGCGGGCATTAAAAGAGAGTCGCGATGAAGTGCAAGATTTGACTGACGTCAGCAGCGCGTTGTCGCTCACTGAGAATAGCGAAAAGAGCGATGCATCACTTCCAGGGAATGCTGCTGACAGTAACGCCTCCGAACCGGAATCAAACACACACCTATCATCGCAGACTGCCGCAGACGACCCGACCGAGGAAATCGCCAGTGTAGAGAGCACCTTTGAGAAAGGAGCTTGACCTCGGTGAGTACTGACGAGCCCATGCCTCTTGTCGCGCATTTGCGCGAACTGAGAGATCGTTTTCGAAATGCTCTCATTGCAGTCTTTGTCGCATTTCTGGGCTTATTTCCATTTGCTAATGAGCTCTATACCTACGTATCGGAGCCGCTGAGATCACTCCTTCCCGAGGGGTCATCAATGATTGCGACAGAAGTGACGTCACCTTTTTTGACGCCGTTTAAGCTATCGCTGGTACTCGCCGTATTCGTCGCCATGCCGGTCATACTCGCTCAGCTCTGGGGTTTCATCGCACCCGGTCTGTATAAATCGGAAAAGCGAATTGCCATCCCATTGTTGACCTCCAGCGTCATACTCTTTTATGCCGGCGTCGCATTTGCCTACTATGTTGTCTTTCCGCTTCTTTTTGGGTTCTTTACCACTGTCGGTCCCGGGGACATCTCAGTCATGACCGACATTAATCGATACCTCGATTTTGTTTTAAAACTTTTCTTTGCTTTCGGCCTCGCCTTTGAAGTTCCAGTCGCAGCGGTGATTCTCATACTCACCGGTGTGGTTACCGCGGATCAGCTCGCAAACAACCGCTCCTATGTCATTGTTGGCTGTTTCGTCATGGGCATGTTGCTCACGCCACCCGACGTGATTTCCCAAACACTGCTCGCACTACCAATGTGGCTCCTGTTTGAGGTTGGGCTTGTCATGGGCCGCGCCCTGTCTAGGAGCCAAAACGAAGATGAGTGACGCCGGCTCAGTACCCAGCGACAACGGCAGCGAAAATGACAACCGAAAGTCAAAATCGCTCAGGCCGTTAAGAGAGCTACTAGGCTTCCTTTGGCCCCATAAGAGCCGCTTGATTATTGCAAGCGCCGCCCTCGTATTCACTGCCATGACCCAACTATCACTGGGTTACGGCATTCAAATTCTAATCGACCAGGGATTTTCCAATCAAAGCGAAGAGGGTTTACGCCGGGCCGTTCTGTTTATGGTGGGCGTGGGCTTTGCCATGGCCTGCGGATCTTTCATCCGGTTCTACATGGTGTCTTGGCTGGGTGAGCGCGTAAGCGCAGATTTACGCCGCGATGTCTTCAACAACCTGCTTACAGTTCATCCGGGGTTTTACGAGAAGAATCACGCGGGCGAGATCATGTCGCGGATAACGACCGACACCACACTTTTGCAGACTCTGATTGGCTCATCGGTCAGTCTTGCGGCACGCAACGCCCTAACACTCGTTGGCGCCCTGATATTAATGTCGCTGACCAACATAAAACTGACGCTCATCATGTTGATCGGTGTGCCACTAACCTTGCTCCCCGTGCTCTATCTCGGTCGGCGGGTAAGGAATTTGTCTAATAAAAGCCAAGCCAGCATTGCGAGTGTGGGTAATCGGGCCGGTGAGGTGCTTCAGTCCATCAAAATTGTTCAAAGCTTCCAGCGGGAGACGATGGAGCGCGAGGTCTTCGAGCAGGAGGTCAGTCGCGCTTTCGACATCGCCAAAAAACGGATCCAGCAACGCGCTTGGCTGATGGCTTGCGCCATCTTCCTTTTCCTCGGTGGCATGGTGGGGATGATGTGGACCGGCGGACAAGATGTTATCGCGGGCAGAATGAGTGGTGGAGACCTAGGCGCCTTCGTTTTCTACGCTGTCATGCTGGGTACCGCCTTTGCCACATTATCGGAGGTATGGGGTGACTTGCAGCGCGCTGCCGGTGCCGCCGAGCGACTTGTCGAACTTCTCCATCAGGAAAGCGATATTCCCGATCATGGCTCATCTCCTATCCCGCACGGTCAAGCCCTGGTTGCCAAGAGCCTAGGCTTTACCTATCCCGCGCGACCAGACAATCCTGCACTCTCAGACTTCAATTTAACGATTGCTCCGGGAAAAACCTTGGCACTCGTTGGCCCTTCAGGCGCCGGAAAATCAACGCTCTTTGAATTATTACAACGCTTTCACGACCCCAGCGAGGGCGC
>DPGN01000077.1:17997-37790 GCA_003523185.1 Halieaceae bacterium | reverse complement strand
TATCAGGCGGTCAGTGGCACTGGGAAGTCTGCAATCGAAGAGCTGGCAAGCCAGACAGCACGCCTTCTGAACGGTCAGCCGGCGGAGGCAAAGGTGTACCCGAAGCGCATCGCGTTCAACGCACTTCCGCACATTGATACCTTTCACGAAAATGGATACACCCGTGAAGAAATGAAAATGGTGTGGGAAACCCAAAAAATTCTCGAGGATGACTCGATTTTGGTGAATCCCACTTGCGTTCGCATTCCCGTTTTCCACGGCCACTCGGAGGCTGTACACATCGAAACGAACGAATCATTGAGCGCGGACCAGGCTAGATCTCTGCTTGAGGCGTCGCCGGGCGTTGAAGTTATCGATGAGAGAAAGGACGGGGGTTATCCAACACCGGTTTCGGAGGGAGCTGGTGCCGATCCTGTATTCGTGGGCCGGATTCGCTCTGATATCAGTCATGACCGAGGGCTCAACCTCTGGGTGGTCGCCGACAACCTTCGAAAGGGTGCAGCGCTGAACTCCATTCAGATTGCGGAAGTTCTCATCGAAAAATACCTCTGACAAGTCATCCGTTGTTAGGCAGTCTAGAATAAGTTCAATGAAATTTTCAGACAAAAGGCTCGACCCCGGCACTCGAATCGCGTTGCGTGTCGAGTATGATGGAAGGGCATTCAACGGCTGGCAGGCTCAAACAAAGCTGGATGTGCCTACGGTGCAGGAAGCCTTGGAAGCAGCCATGAGTGTCATCGGCAATCAGCCAATCCGCACCTGGTGTGCCGGTCGCACGGACACGGGAGTTCACGCATCCGGTCAAATTGTTCATTTCGACGACCCTGTTGGGCGTAGCTTGAAGTCTTGGGTATTGGGCGTTAACAGTGAGCTACCTGATGCCGTCTCAGTTCACTGGGCTGGATCTGTCTCAAGTGATTTTCATGCGCGTTTCAGTGCTGTTTCACGGCGCTACCAATATATTATCGCCAATACACAGACTCGATCGGCACAACTCTCGGGTTTGGTTACTTGGTATCGACGTCCACTGAGTGCAGAAGCGATGCATCAATGCGCACAACTACTCGTTGGCGAGCACGATTTCAGTGCATTCAGGGCGGCAAGCTGTCAGAGCAATACGCCATGGCGTCACTTATCTGAAATTTCAGTTACTCGCCAAAACGATTTTGTCATTGTTGAGCTCGAGGCCAATGCCTTTCTGCATCACATGGTACGCAACATCGTGGGAAGTCTGATGTTGGTTGGGGCGGGCCTTAAGACGCAAACGTGGTTTGAACAGGTGTTTATTGGCAAAGATCGAACGAAATCTGGGGACACCGCGAGCAGTGCGGGTCTGTACTTGTTATCAGTGGGCTATCCCGAGGACTACGGTGTTCCCGCAGGCCCGAAAGCAGCAACGCTGCTGTCCTACAGTGTTTGATACAATATACGGCTTTCCTCAAGGGTATCGGCGTGCAAGTAAAGATTTGCGGCATTACTAACAGTGAAGATGCGCGCGCGGCCGTTGATGCGGGCGCTGATGCCATTGGGCTCATTTTTTACGAGGGTAGCAAGCGTTGTATCGATGAGCATCGCGCCGCCGAGATCGTCGCACAACTGCCTCCCTACACATCGATCAACGCCTTGTTCGTCAATCCGACGGAAGCTGCAGTTCTCAAGGTCCTATCCAAGGTTGCGGTGTCGCAAATTCAGTTCCATGGTGAGGAGTCAGCGGCTTTTTGCGAACAGTTCGGTCGCCCGTATGTCAAAAGCATCCCGGTGGTCGATGCGGCACGAATCAGGACACTGATCGCTGATCACACGAATGCCAGAGCCTACTTATTCGATACCCATGTGCCTGGAGAGCACGGTGGGACCGGCAAAACCTTTGATTGGACAAAAATGCCAGAGAAAAATATTGGACATCGCATCCTTGCGGGCGGTTTAGACACGGAAAATGTTGCAAAAGCGATTAGAATAGCGCGTCCAGATGCGGTGGATGTCAGCAGTGGTGTTGAATCGCAGCCCGGAATTAAAAATCACAAGACGCTAGAACGTTTTATTGCCGCCGCAAAGGTGGCCGGTAGGGACCTTGCATTATGACGATTGATATTAACCCTGATCTTTACGCACAGGTGCCAGATGAGCACGGGCGTTTTGGTATTTACGGCGGCAAGTTTGTTGCCGAGACACTCATGTCTGCGTTGGCCGAGCTAGAGAGTCTGTATAACGATCTGAAAGACGATCCAGTGTTTCTTCGCGAGTTTGATCTCGATCTCGCGCATTACGTGGGAAGACCATCACCACTTTACGAAGCAGAGCGCTGGTCAGACATGATTGGTGGCGGAAGAATCTACCTCAAGCGTGAAGATCTGAATCACACGGGCGCCCACAAGGTGAATAACACTATTGGGCAGGCGTTGCTTGCGAAATATATGGGAAAGAAGCGAGTTATCGCCGAGACCGGCGCAGGCCAGCACGGTGTGGCAAGTGCCACCGTTGCAGCTCGTTTGGGTTTGGAATGCCATGTCTTCATGGGTGAGGAAGATGTACGGCGGCAGGCTTTGAACGTCTATCGTATGAAGCTGCTGGGTGCTGAAGTCATTCCCGTAACTTCGGGCTCTAAAACCCTCAAAGATGCGATGAACGAAGCATTGCGCGACTGGGTGACCAACGTGGATAACACCTTCTACATCATTGGGACTGTCGCAGGCCCCCACCCTTATCCGATGCTCGTACGGGATTTCCAGAGTGTCATTGGTCGAGAGGCCCGCGCGCAGTCGCTTGCTATGACCGGTAAGCTCCCCGACGCGCTAGTAGCTTGCGTTGGCGGTGGCTCGAATGCCATTGGGCTTTTCCACCCGTTCCTCAGTGATAACGAGGTTGCGATGTACGGTGTGGAAGCGGGTGGTAAAGGGGTGGAAACCGGTGAGCATGCGGCGCCACTTAGCGCTGGAATTCCCGGTGTTCTGCACGGTAATCGTACCTACCTCATGCAGGACGAGAACGGTCAAATCATGCACACCCACTCGGTATCAGCGGGCCTGGATTACCCGGGTGTTGGACCTGAGCACGCGTGGCTAAAGGATATCGGTCGTGTCAACTATGTTGATGCTACCGACACGGAAGCGTTAGCTGCATTCCATCGTGTCACACGGGTAGAGGGCATTATGCCTGCATTGGAGACTGCGCATGCGCTCGCCTATGCAGAGAAGCTCGCTGCTGAAATGACGCCGGATCAACACATCATCGTTAATCTTTCAGGTCGCGGCGATAAAGACATCCTCACTGTCGCTGAAATCGACGGTATTGATCTGGGGACTCGCTAATGTCGCGTCTTGGTCCTCTGTTCGACACACTTCGCGCGGAAAATCGTCGCGCAGTGATTCCCTACTTGGTGGCGGGGGACCCCGATGAGGCGTTGACTGTGCCGTTGATGCACAGTCTGGTTGAGGCAGGTGCAGATATCATTGAAGTCGGCGTGCCATTTTCGGATCCGATGTCTGAAGGGCCCACAATTCAGAAGGGCCATGAGCGAGCGCTAGAAGGAGGTACTAGTCTTCTTTCAACACTTGCACTGGTGAAGCAGTTTCGTGAAACAAATATAGAAACCCCCCTGGTGTTGATGGGGTACGCGAATCCACTCGAGCGTAAGGGATATGCTGCCGTGGCTGATGCCTGCGCTGAAGCAGGTATCGACGGCTTGATAACGGTAGACCTGCCTCCAGAAGAAGTTGCAGCGATGAACGCCGAATTGCAGCGCCAAAACATCGATAACATTTTTCTTATCTCACCGACCACTAGTGATGACCGTGTCGCCACAATTACGGCCCAAGCCAGTGGATTTATCTACTACGTTGCACTCAAGGGCGTCACAGGGGCAGGACACCTGGACACGGACGCAGTTGAGGCGCATCTAGCCACCATACGGCAGCATACGAGTCTGCCGGTTGCCGTTGGCTTCGGTATTAAAGATGCAGACACTGCAGCGACAGTCGCGGGATGCGCTGATGCGGTTGTGGTCGGTAGTGCACTGGTTGATCTCGTAGCGAACGACCTCAGCAGTGGCGGTTCTCACACGAGTGCCATTTCTGGGGCACATTCATTGATCTCAAGCATCCGAAACGGCGTAAATTTGGCAACTTCCAACTAAAACTGTCAACGACGTATACTGCGCACCGTGATGTGCAGGGGGCCAAAATGAGCTGGATAGATAAAATCATTCCCGCGGGTGTGCGGAAGACGGACGGGGATAAAAAGGCGAGCATTCCCGAGGGGTTGTGGCGTAAGTGCGTTAAGTGCGATGCCGTACTCTATCTTCCCGATCTGGAGCGGAATGCTGAGGTTTGCCCCAAATGCGATCATCACATGCGCATCACCGCGCGTCGAAGGCTGGACCTCTTTTTAGATGATGCCGGTCGTACTGAGCTGTTTGCAGATCTGGAAACGGTTGATCGCCTGAAATTTAAAGATAAAAAACGCTATCGAGATCGTTTGAGTACGGCACAGAAGAGTACCGGTGAGAAAGACGCTATTATCGCATTCCGGGGGACACTCCACGGTATGGACGTTGTCGCAATAGCGTTTGAGTTCAACTTTCATGGCGGATCCATGGGTTACGCCGTGGGTGAAAAGTTCACCCGCTCTGCTGGCGTCGCTCTTGAAAATGGCATACCACTGATTTGTTTTGCCGCCTCGGGTGGCGCGCGCATGCAGGAAGCTCTGATTTCATTGATGCAAATGGCCAAGACATCAGCTGTGATTGAGCGGATGAAGGCCGCGGGTGTACCTTACGTGTCGGTCATGACAGACCCGATTTATGGCGGTGTGTCTGCTTCACTAGCGCTCTTGGGCGATATCAACGTTGCGGAGCCCGATGCCCGCGCAGGGTTTGCCGGCCCCAATATTATTGAGCAGACGATTCGACAGAAGTTACCTCGTGGCTTCCAGCGGAGTGAGTTTCTCCTTGAGCATGGTGCCATCGATATGATTATTCCACGGTCTGAGATGCGAGACACGCTTGCTCGTGTTCTCGCGAAGTTCACTAACGCACAGCTCGCTTCATAAGTTAAACCGGGGGTAGTTTTGGATCTTGCCGCGTGGCTTGAACGCCTCGAGCAATTACATCCTTCTGCGATTGACCTGGGTCTCGCGCGGTGCGGTGAGGTAGCGCGGCGTCTTGACCTACTGGAAACAGCCGTTACTACTATCACAGTTGCGGGTACTAATGGTAAGGGCAGTACCGTTGCCGTCATGGAAGCCATCTTATGCGCCAGAGGTGAAAGTGTTGGTGCGTTTACTTCCCCACACTTAGTCCGATACAACGAGCGCATTCGTGTCGAAGGCTCAGAGGTAGCAGATGCGCTTATTGTTGAGGCCTTCGAGGCCATTGACCAGGCGCGATCGGACATTTCTCTCACCTATTTCGAATTCAATACGCTTGCCGCGTTGTGGATTTTCAAAAAGCTCGATGTGGCCTTTCAGCTCCTTGAGGTGGGGTTGGGCGGCAGGCTTGACGCGGTGAATATCATCGATGCAGATGTGGCAGTTGTCACCGCCATCGGTTTGGACCACCAAGAATGGTTGGGCTCGGATGTTGAGACCATTGCCATTGAAAAATGCGGTATCGCACGTGACGGACGTACCTGCGTTGTCGCCGACTCGGCGGCGCCCGTCTCGGTATCGACAGAACTACAGAGAATCGGTGCTTGTGAAGTAAGGGCGTTGCGCGATTACGCTTTCGCTGACAAGTATTTTGCGAGTCTAAAGGCGGGGTTAATTGCCTGGTCGTTACCAGCAGGTATTCTGCCTTTGAATGCCGCTGCGGGCCTCAGAGCGCTCGAGGCTTCTGGTGTTGGGGTCACCGAAGAGCTTGTTGCTGCGGGTATGAAGCGTCTTGTGCTCAATGGTCGACGAGAGGCCTTGCGATTCGGTAATATCGATATTGTTCTTGACGTTGCTCACAATCCCGATGCCGCGGTGGAGCTCAGAAAATTCCTCGAACGCCAAACAGCTGCGCAGCCAACGACAGCTATCTTTGCTGTCATGTCCGATAAAGACTGCCGTGATATGATCGCGACCGTCGAGCCAGTCATCGATGAATGGTACCTACCGTCAGGTATCGGCGGAGCGCGCGGGCAGTCGCCGGAGGTAGTTTCAGGGTTTATTTCCGGAACGACACACGTTACACCAACGTTCGAATCGGCCTTTGAAGGCGCGATGGGAAGCCTGGCGGATGGAGGCAGACTCATTATATTTGGGTCATTTTTTACCGTGGGAGAAGGTATGAAAGCGCTTGATAGCGTGCGCCTGGCACAGTTGGATGATCAAACGTGATTAAACAGCGGTTTGTCGGCTTTGTGGTTCTTGTTGCGATTGCAGTTATTTTCTGGCCTGTAGTTTTTATTACGCCGGAAAATGCCGATGATTTTCAACTCCCCGCCTTCGAAATGCCGCCAAAGCCAACAATCGAGGTGTCAGAGCGTCGTGAGCCCACACTCAACAAAGTAGATCAAGCGGAGCTTCCAAAAGTGCCGAAGCGTCAGCCACCTATCTCTCAACCCGTTGATATCGCGTCTCCCGCGCCGAATATGGTTCTTATAGGTGCTGATGATGAACCAGATCAACAGTCGTCGGCATTGGAGAGAGCAGAGTTTGACGATCAAGGCCTGCCAGTTAGTTGGGAGCTTCAGATTGCAACTTTCAGCAATGTAGAGAGAGCTGAAAAAATTTCGCAGTTACTGCGAGACAAGGGTCACAAGGCCTATGTTTCTCCAATAATATTGGACGATCAGCGTTTATTTAGAGTTATGATAGGCCCAAAGTTACAAAAGCAGCGCCTTATTGAAATCCAGCCTGCCATTAATGACTATTTTTCTGTTGAAAGCTTTATCGTGAGATTTACACCAATCTAAGGGAGTAGATGTTTGGATATAGTCTCTTTTGCTAGTCCAGAATCTTTTATAGATTGGACGATAATAGCTGTTTGCAGTATCTCGGGGCTTATGGGCCTAAAGGGCGGATTCATTAAAGAATCGATTTCACTTTTTGGTTGGATTCTTGCTCACTTCATTGCAACAGTCTCTGCAGAGCCAATTATATTTGCCGTGGGAATAGATCTTTCACAGGACTCGTTGCTCTATCTGTTTAGCTATGGCTTGGTCTTCGCAGCGGTTGTGGTGTTTTTTTCGACTGTGGGTGCTGGTCTCTCTGCGAGATTAAAAAATGGACATACAAAGACCGGTAATGCTCTGCTGGGAGCGGCCTTTGGTGTGGGCCGCGGAGTCGTTTTATTGTCAGTGGTGAGTCTTTTGATGGGTGCGGCAGCGCCTCAGTGGCAGAAAGACACTTTTGGCGAAAGCGTTTATGCAGAATACCTTGAAATCACTGAATCGTTTTTAAGTAGTGGCTTTGAGTCCCAATTCTTCAAGGATCCAAACAGTCTATTTGAACAGACAGTGGATGATGCGAGTGACATGGCAGAAGGTACCTAAGCAGTGTGCGGCATAGTTGGAATTTCCTCAAACGAAGGTGTGGCTGCCGATATTTACGACGCTCTAACCATGCTTCAGCATCGCGGCCAAGATGCGGCTGGCATCATGACCTGCCACAAGGGGCAGTTCCTGCAGCGCAAAGGGGAGGGGTTAGTTCGAGACGTCTTCCAAGCCGATCACATGCAGCAATTGGCGGGCAACTTTGGCTTGGGTCACACACGCTACCCAACTCAGGGGAGTTCAGGATCAGCCCTTGCTCAGCCTTTTTACGTCAACTCGCCCTACGGCATTGCGTTGGCACACAATGGTAACCTCACTAACTCTGCGGCCTTGTCAGATGAGCTTTATCAGACGGACTTGCGCCATCTGAACACCGATAGTGACTCGGAAGTGTTACTGAATGTATTCGCGCACGAGCTGCAGCGCCAGGGCAAGTTGGTTCCCTCTGCAGAGGACGTATTTAACGCGGTAACAACACTTCACACGCGTTGTGAAGGCGGGTATGCGGCGATAGCGATGATTGCAAGTGTCGGTTTAGTGGCGTTTAGGGATCCAAACGGCATAAGGCCCCTAGTGGTTGGCGTTAAAACTCAGGGCGATCACAAAAGTTATATGTTGGCCTCTGAAAGTGTAGCCCTTGACGTGCTAGGTTACCGGCTTATAGGCGATGTGGACCCTGGTGAGGCCTTGTTTATTGATGCCAGCGGGGAGCTTTTCCGAAGACAGTGTGCGGCGGAGCCAAAGCTCAGACCGTGTATTTTCGAACACGTTTATTTTGCGCGCCCTGATTCATTGATGGATGGCATTTCCGTCTACAAGACACGGATGCGCCAAGGTGAGCGGCTAGCGCATAAAATCATGCGTGAGCGCCCCGATCATGACATTGACGTCGTGATTCCGATTCCGGACACCAGCAGAGTAGCTGGCCAAGCTCTGGCCCATGAATTGGGTGTGAAGTTCCGCGAGGGCTTCATGAAAAACCGATACATTGGTCGCACGTTTATCATGCCGGGGCAGACGCAGCGCCGGAAATCAGTGCGTCAGAAGTTGAATCCTGTACCGCTCGAGTTCGAGGGTAAAACAGTACTTCTAGTCGATGACTCGATCGTTCGTGGTACAACATGTAAGCAGATAATCCAGATGGCCCGCGATTCTGGCGCGAAGCGAGTCTATTTTGCATCAGCAGCGCCGCCTGTTCGATATCCGAATGTTTATGGCATCGATATGCCTACCGCGTCTGAGCTTGTAGCTCACGGTAGAACCATAGAGCAGATCTGTGAGCACATTGGTGCAGACTGGCTGATTTATCAGGAGATAGATGACCTCATTGAGTGCTCCCGCGAGGGAAACTCACTGGTCGATGGCTTTGAGCTGTCGGTTTTCGACGGTCAATATCAAACCGGCGTCATTGACGATGCCTATCTCACAGGACTGAGTGACGCTCGCTCCGACAACTCAGTTGATCGCGCTGATGGTGCCCTTGTTGGCCTTCATAATCGGAGTTAATGGGTGTCAAACGAGTGGTTAAAAGAGGCTGGTTTTGAAACGTTGGCCATCCGAGAAGGATTAAAGCCGGGCTTCGAGCAAGAACATTCCGATCCGATCTACGCAACGTCTAGCTTTGTTTTCGAATCGGCTGAGCAGGCCGCGGCGACGTTTTCGGGCGAACGAGACGGTAATACCTACTCGCGTTTTTCTAATCCCACGGTGTCTGTCTTTGAGAAGCGACTCGCCGCCCTCGAAGGGGGGCAAGAGGGTGTAGCTACCAGCTCAGGTATGGCCGCGATTCTGACGCTCTGCCTGACCGTGTTACGAGCGGGCGATCATGTAATCTGCTCACGCAACGTATTCGGAAGTACTGTAGGTTTATTTAATAACATACTGACCAAGCTAGATATTTCTGTAACGTTCGTGGCGCTGCGCGAGCTCGATGATTGGCGACAAGCGGTTACTTCGAATACCAAGCTTTTCTTTTGCGAGACGCCCTCGAACCCGCTGTGTGAGGTTGGAAATATCCGAGAAATTGCGAACATTGCGCATGACTCGGGCGCACTACTTGCCGTTGATAACTGCTTTTGTACACCCGCGTTACAACGTCCACTCTCCCTAGGGGCCGATGTGGTGATGCACTCAGCAACCAAATATCTCGATGGTCAGGGTAGGGTGCTCGGAGGTGCTTTAGTCGGCTCCGAGGAGTTAATGGCTGAGGCCCGGGGCTTTGTCCGTGTGTGTGGCCCATCGATGAGCCCGTTTAACGCATGGATATTCAGCAAGGGGCTGGAAACACTGCAACTGCGAATGGACGCTCACAGTCAGCGCGCGCAAGCCGTAGCAGAGTGGTTAGAAGCACATACTGGGGTGAAAAAAGTCAATTATTGCGGTCTAGCGTCGCACCCTGATCACGCGTTGGCGGCGTCTCAGCAATCGGCCTTTGGCGGCGTCCTGTCATTTGAGGTTGATGGAGGGCGCGATAGGGCCTGGGCGTTTATCAACGCGGTTCGACTAATGTCGCTAACAGCCAATTTGGGCGACGTTAAAACCACGGTATGTCATCCCGCATCAACAACGCATGGACGGCTAACGGATGAGCAGAAGGAGCAAGGTGGTATTGCCGAGGGCTTGATACGCATTGCAGTGGGACTTGAGGACCTAGAAGACCTCAAGCGTGATTGTGAGCGAGGTTTTGCTGCCATTTAGGCATAGTGGCCAAGAGACTTGTTAAGCACTCTCTTTAGGTAGAAAAAAAGCACCCAGTAGGGTGCTTTTTCTTGGGCGAGCTTGGGATCAAGCGACTTCTTCAATAAGCGTTGCCGCGATTTTCTGCCCGTCATCGGCCAGCGCCTGGAAGCTCTGGATCTCGTTGAAGTTCATATATCGATAAATTTCACCTGCCATCGAATCCAATTCATCGGCGTAGGTCATGTACTCCTCTGGTGTTGGAAGACGCCCAAGAATGGCTCCTACAGCGGCCAACTCCGCCGATGTGAGGTAGACATTCGCGCCTTCACCCAGCCGGTTAGGGAAATTTCTCGTCGAGGTCGATAAAACAGTCGATTTTGGCGCCACGCGTGCTTGGTTGCCCATACACAATGAACATCCTGGCATTTCAGTTCGTGCACCTGCGCGTCCGAAGATGGCGTAATAGCCTTCCTCCATGAGTTGATACTCGTCCATGCGGGTGGGCGGACAGATCCACATACGTGCTGCGACACCGCCTGTGTGCTGGTCAAGTAGTTTCCCGGTAGCTCTGAAGTGACCGATGTTGGTCATACAGCTACCGATAAATACCTCGTCGACCTGATCCCCGGCTACCTGACTGAGTAAGCGTGCGTCATCTGGGTCATTGGGGGCACAGACGACGGGCTCAGTCACCTCGGCGAGGTCAATTTCGATGATGGCTGCGTATTCGGCATCTGCATCGGCCTCAAGTAAATCGGGGTTCTCGAGCCACTTTTCCATATTTCGAACGCGACGCTCCAGCGTACGCGGATCGCCATAACCCTCGGCAATCATTGCACGCAGGAGGACAACATTTGATTTCAGATAGCTGCCAATCGTCGATTCAGACAGCTTGATGGTGCAACCAGCCGCTGAGCGCTCAGCAGACGCGTCGGAGAGTTCAAAGGCTTGCTCTACGGTCAACTCTTCAAGCCCTTCAATTTCGAGAATACGACCTGAGAAGATGTTCTTCTTACCTTTTTTCTCGACGGTTAGTAGGCCTTCTTGAATGGCGTAGTAGGGAATCGCATGTACCAGATCACGCAAGGTGATTCCTGGCTGCATCTCGCCCTTGAAGCGCACAAGCACAGACTCTGGCATGTCGAGTGGCATAACACCGGTTGCTGCGGCAAAGGCTACGAGGCCCGATCCTGCAGGGAAGGAAATGCCCAAAGGGAATCGCGTATGCGAGTCGCCGCCAGTGCCAACCGTGTCAGGTAGCAGCATACGGTTCAACCAGCTGTGGATAATGCCGTCACCCGGACGAAGTGATACGCCTCCTCGGTTTCGGATGAAGTCAGGCAATGAGTGCTGTGTTTCGATGTCAACAGGCTTAGGGTAGGCCGCTGTGTGACAGAAAGACTGCATGGTGAGGTCCGCGGAGAAACCCAGACAAGCGAGATCCTGCAGTTCGTCCCGTGTCATAGGTCCCGTGGTGTCCTGAGAGCCGACAGTCGTCATTTTGGGTTCGCAGTAGGTGCCTGGTCGAATTCCTTCAACACCGCAGGCGCGACCCACCATTTTCTGCGCGAGGGTAAAGCCGGCATTCGTCTCTTCGGGCATATCGGGCTTTCTAAAGAGGGTGCTCTCGCCCAAGCCCAGTGCTTCTCGCGCCTTAGCGGTCAAGCCGCGGCCGATAATGAGGTTGATCCGACCACCGGCACGAACCTCGTCCAGCAATACATCCGAGCGAAGCTCGAACTCGGAGATGACATCGCCAGTTTCGTTCAACACCTTCCCGTCATAGACACGGATATCGATGATATCGCCCATGCCCATCTTCTCGACGGGCGCTTCGAAGACGAGGGCGCCAGCATCTTCCATGGTGTTGTAGAAAATCGGCGCAATTTTGCCGCCAATGCACACGCCACCCATTTGCTTGTTAGGGACACCTGTTACGGGCTGGCCGAAATACCACAAGACGCTGTTAGCCGCGGACTTTCTGGACGAGCCTGTGCCTACGACGTCGCCTACAAACGCGACCGGTAAGCCAGTTGCTTTCACGGCTTCGATCTGGGCCATGGGGCCGACTTTGCTGTGGTCTTCGGGCTCCAGCCCGTCCCGTGTCATCTTGTACATGGCACGTGCGTGGAGCGGGATATCGGGTCGTGACCACGCGTCGGGCGCCGGTGATAAGTCGTCCGTATTGGTCTCGCCAGTGACCTTGAACACAACCATCTTGAGTGACTCAGGTAATACATCCCGCTTAGTAAACCACTCGGCGTCTGCCCAAGACTGCATGACTGACTGCGCGTTGGCATTGCCGTCCTTTGCGAGGGCCGCCACGTCATAGAAAGCATCAAACATAAGCAATGTGTGCTTGAGTTCAGTTGCTGCTTGGCCGCCCAGCTCACTGTCGCTTAGGAGTTTTACCAAAGTCTCGATGTTGTAACCGCCGTGCATATCACCCAAAAGGTCGACTGCCGTGATTTTGTCAATCAAGGGGCATTCAACATTACCCAGCGCAACATCCGATAAGAAGGCGGCTTTAACGTAAGCGGCTTCATCGACACCCGGTGGAACACGGTTGGAAATTAGATCGACAAGATAGTCTTCTTCACCGGCGGGGGGCGCTTTCAGCAGCTCCACCAAGTCTGCGACTTGCTGCGGTGATAGTGGTTTTGGTGGGATGTTCATAGCCGCACGGTCGGCTACATGATCACGATAAGCTTCAAGCACTGAATTTTCCTCTTCCCCAGAATTTGTGAGGGCGCTCGCTTTTAAAGGGCGCCTTGCACTTTGGCGCGCGAATTATAGCTTGTGACCAGGTCTGTCGACAGCGATTCGATCAATTCTGTGCATTCATGCGATGTTTATCCTAGACTCTCGCGTCATGTCGACGGGTAACCCACCACAAACGAACCTAAAGCCAATCAAGACGCCGTGTATTGGCGTCTGCTCAACAGGTATTGGTGATAGCGTTTGCCGGGGCTGCAAGCGGTTTAGTCACGAGGTTATTCACTGGAACGGCTACACTCAGGACGAAAAACGATTCGTTGATCAGCGACTGTCGAAATTTTTGTCGCAGGCTTGCGCCCACAAGTGCACGGTCACCGATCGTGAGTTGCTGAAGTGGCAGCTTGATACGCAGCTGGTGAGATACAACGATGAGCACGATGAATACTGTTGGCTGTTTCAGCTACTTAAGGCGGGTGCGAGTCAGATCAGTGATCCCAGTAAATATGGGTTTCGAGTTCATCCATCGTGGGCAGACCTCAGTCTCATTGACCTCCGTGATAAAATCGACGAAGACTTTTGGGTGTTGTCGACAGCCCATTACGATCGTTATCTAGCCACACCCGATCTTTTCGCAGAAGTACAGCGCTAGGCCATGCCGTCCTCTGTAGATTTGACGCCCGTTTTTGATTTTCTGCCGTGCCGGACGCCCGATGCTTGGTTATCAGCCGCGGTAACGTCGTTGCCCATATTGATGATTGATCATGCGAACTGTGAGAAGAAGGCGGCGGCAACCGCAATGTCGCTCATACACCGATATACGGACAACACACCGCTTCTTAATAAAATGTCGCGACTGGCCCGCGAAGAGCTTAGACATTTTGAGCAGGTGCTAAAACTCATGACACAGCGAGGTATTGCTTATGAGTCGGTGACCGCCTCTAGGTATGCGCAAACTCTCCGGGGAAAGGTTCGTAAAAAAGACCCACATAAACTAGTGGACACCCTTGTTGTCGGGGCACTTATCGAGGCCCGCTCCTGTGAGCGTTTTGCGGCGTTAGCACCGCATGTTGATGACACGCTGCGAGACTTCTACACATCACTGCTGAAAAGTGAGTCGCGCCATTTCGCCGACTACATCAGCCTGGCGAAAAATCTAGAGGATGCAAGCGCTGTGGAGGACCGGCTTGCCTTATTCCGCTCGGTAGAAAAGGAGCTCATTGAGAGTGAGGATACCGAGATACGCTTTCACAGCGGCGTGCCTATAGTCTGAAACAAAGTAGTTAAAGCGAGAACTCGCATAGCTCCAATGATGTTCCTTGTTCTCGTAAACACCAGCCGGTCTCATTCCAGTCGCCCAACACGATTCGCTCGGCGTTTTGCAGTGGGTGTCGGCATGGTCTGTGAGTGTGACCGTGAATCAATCGTGTGACTCTGTGCTCCTCCATTACGGAGCGAACGGTATCATCGTTAACATCCATGATGTCTTCAGCCTTGTTACTCGCTGCCTCTTTACTCATGGTGCGGAGTTGTCTCGCTAGCGCTCTTCGCTCTTCGAGTGACTTGCGTAACATTTCCGCCTGCCACTCCGGGTTGTGAGCGATGGCGCGGAACGCCAGGTAATCGACGTCATCGGAGCAAAGTAGGTCACCGTGCATGAGTAGTGTAGATGCACCAGCAACCTCTATACACACGGAGTCACCGAGTAGCGTCGCACCGAATTGATCCAAATAGTTCTGCCCTACAAGGAAGTCCCGGTTGCCGGGGGTAAAGTAGATTTGAGTACCAGTGTCTGCAATCCGTTTCATGGAGTCGGCAAACCGCTGCGCCAGTGGGCTGTCATCGTCATCCCCAATCCAGGCTTCGAAGATGTCGCCCAATAAAAAAAGGCGATCGATATCGCCTTCTTGTTTCAGGAACGCTGTCAGTCCTTGTTCGATATGCGGCGTATCCTCGCTTAAATGAAGGTCGCTGATGAACAGGGATTGCGTCATGGTCAGTCGGAGAGCACCGTGACAGATTCGATAACGATAGGGTCATTAGGGACGTCTTGGTGGCCCGCCTGACTGCCCGTAGGGACAACGCGGATCTTGTCCAGCACGTCTTCGCCCTCAACTACGCGACCAAACACGGCGTAGCCCCAGCCCTGCATGTTCTCACCAGAGAAGTTCAGGAAGTCATTGTCTGAGACATTGATAAAAAACTGCGCTGTCGCAGAGTGTGGGTCCATTGTGCGCGCCATGGCGATGGTGCCGCGGTCGTTCTTCAAGCCGTTATTGGCTTCATTTTGAATGGGCGCATTAGTGCCTTTCTGGCGCATGTCGGTATCAAAACCGCCGCCTTGCACCATAAAATTGTTGATCACTCGATGGAAGATGGTGCCGTTGAAGTGCCCGCTTTGAGCATACTCGACAAAATTAGCAACGGTGGCTGGCGCTTTATCGGCATCCAGCTCCAATGTCATATCTCCGAGAAGCGTCTTCATTAATACGCGAGTCATCGCCATGGTTGATACTGCCTTTTTTGGGAAAGGGCGGATGATACAAGGTCAGCCTTGTGCATTCGAGTAAATTACTACCAGCCTGTCACCATTGTTGGAAACTGACGTGACCGATTTCGCTTGGTAAACTCGCGCTCACACATCAAGGGCGTCGTATGGACACAGAACCTCGCAGTAACTTTCTACGGACTCAAATTCAGAGCGATCTGGACGCTGGGGTTGTGGATCGGGTAGTCACTCGGTTTCCGCCCGAGCCGAATGGTTTTTTACATATCGGCCACGCGAAGTCGATAACGGTTAATTTTGGACTCGCCGAACAATATGGTGGTGTCTGTAACCTGCGCTTTGATGACACCAACCCCGAAAAGGAGAGCCAAGTCTTCATCGATGCCATTCAGGCGGATGTGAAATGGCTGGGTTACCAATGGGACGGTGAGGTCCGTTACGCGTCAAGTTATTTCCAGCAGTTTTATGAGTGGGCACTCCATCTCATCGATGAAGGCAAGGCTTACGTGTGTGACTTGAGCGCTGATGAGGCACGTGACTACCGAGGTACATTGACATCACCAGGTAAGAATAGCCCGTATAGGGATCGGTCGATCGACGAGAATCATGCCCTGTTTGCGGCAATGAAAGCAGGGGAGTTTGAGGATGGGTCCCGGGTACTGCGCGCAAAAATTGATATGGCGTCTCCAAATATCAACTTGCGGGACCCAACGCTGTACCGCATCCGCCGGGTAGCCCACCACCAAACGGGTGACGAGTGGGTTATTTACCCCACCTATGACTATGCGCATGGACAGGAAGATGCGATTGAAGGCATTTCGCATTCGATTTGCACCCTGGAGTTCGAGGATCATAAACCGCTGTATGACTGGTTTATCGATAATCTGCCGGTACCTTCCAGGCCGCGACAATATGAATTTGCTCGTTTGAACGTCAACTACACGGTCACCAGCAAGCGTAAGTTGAAGCTTCTTGTCGATTCCGGCGTCGTTAGTGGCTGGGACGACCCGCGTATGCCAACCATTGCTGGGATGCGTCGGCGCGGCTACACACCCGCTGCCTTGCGGCATTTTTGCGAGGAGGTGGGCACATCGCGCTCTGACGGTGTGGTCGACGTCGCCATGCTGGAGAGTGCTGTCCGTAATGATCTTAATGTGTCCGCGCCGCGTGCCATGGCTGTATTGAATCCACTCAAGCTGCAGATCACCAACCTGGAAGCGCCTGAGGTGTTACTGGTGGCAAATCACCCGGCGGATGAAACACAGGGTAAGCGCGAGGTGCAGTTCGGACCTGAGATCTGGATTGACAAGGATGACTTCCGGCAAGAGGCCAATAAGAAATTCAAGCGATTGGTTTTGGGTAAACGTGTCCGTTTGCGGGGCGGTTATGTCATCGAAGCAGAGCGATGTGACGTCGACGCTGACGGCGAGGTAACCGCGGTGTACGCGTCGATAGTGCCCCAAACCTTGGGTGAAGATCCGGACGACGGTGTAAAGGCTAAGGGCGTCATCCACTGGGTTGATGCTACGACCGGTATTTCGGCAGAAATTAGAAGCTACGATCGTCTCTTCACTGTGGAAGACCCATCAAAAGCAGACAACATGGATGATGTAATCAATCCGACGTCCCTCGTTGTCGGCCAAGCGATTGTCGAAGCTTCACTCGCCTCGGCGGACCCCGAAGATAGATTCCAATTTGAACGTGAGGGCTACTTTGTGACCGATCGTTTTGACCACACGAGCGACAAGCCCGTGTTCAATAGAGTGATTGGGCTGCGTGATACATGGGCTGGTAATGACTGAACTGCTTCTCACAAACAGTGCAGGCGGAAGTAAATCT
Source organism: Halieaceae bacterium (assembly GCA_003523185.1). Lineage (GTDB taxonomy): Bacteria > Pseudomonadota > Gammaproteobacteria > Pseudomonadales > Halieaceae > Luminiphilus. Next base: position 20,579 of record DPGN01000077.1, on the reverse strand, counting down.
GCCTTCAAGCCCATCGATCCTGAGCATATCCGGATGTATGTTTGTGGCCCCACCGTTTACAACCTTGTGCACATTGGAAACGCGCGCCCGGTCGTGGTCTTCGATACCTTATTTCGGGTGCTGCAAGCGTTGTACCCCAAGGTAACTTACGCCCGTAACATCACGGACATAGACGACAAGATTATCGTTGCAGCGCGCGAGCGTGACACCGATATCATGACACTCACTGAGGAATTCACTGATAAGTTTCGCCAAGACATGGCGGCTCTGAATAATCTCGATCCCTCAATCGAGCCCCAGGCGACAGCCCATGTGGCAGCGATGTTGGATCTTGCCGCCCGGCTCATCCAACGCGGACACGCTTACGTCTCCGATGGCCACGTGCTCTTTGACGTAACATCCATGGAGGATTACGGCGCATTGAGTGGTCGTAACCTCGAAGACATGCTGGCAGGTGCGCGCGTAGAGGTGGCTTCTTACAAGCGGCATCCCGGTGACTTCGTGCTATGGAAACCGTCCACAGGCGATGATCCGGGGTGGGACAGCGATTACGGTCGCGGGCGGCCGGGATGGCACCTCGAGTGTTCGGCCATGATCCACCAGCACCTGGGCGACAGCATTGATATTCACGGTGGTGGTAGGGATCTGATATTTCCGCACCACGAAAACGAGCGAGCACAAAGCTGCTGTGGTTACGGTGGGAGCTTTGTCGGGACCTGGATGCACAACGCCTACGTCGATATGGATGGTGAAAAGATGTCCAAGTCGCTGGGCAACGTGAGAACAGTGCGTGAACTATTGGAGCAGTACTCGGGCGAAACCCTTCGGTTCGCGCTTCTCTCGGCGCACTATCGCTCGCCACTCAATTTTTCAAGGGAGCTTCTGGATAACGCACAAGCCACCTTAGATAGCTTTTACCTCGCTTTGCGTAATGCGGGCGATACCCCAGTAGAATCCTCGGAAGCACATCTTTCACCTGTCTTCAGTGCGCTTCTAGATGATTTGAATACCCCTGCGGCGATTGCCGAGCTTCACCAGCTGGCAAAAGCGCTAAACAAAGCGTCGGAGAGTGAAAAAAGCGCGGCAAAGGCGGCTTTACTGGCAGGTGGCGCCGTCTTGGGAATTTTGTCCGAAGATCCTGTCGAATGGTTGTCAAAATCGAATGCCGACGGCGATGGTTTAACTGCGGAGGTCATCGATCAAATGCTTATCGACCGTGCCGAGGCAAAAGCCAACAAAGACTTCTCGCGAGCCGACGCCATTCGGGATGAACTCAACGCGGCGGGTATTATCATCGAGGATAGCGCGTCAGGTGCTACTTGGCGGCGTGGGTAAGCTCGAATTTAACTACGAGTGATGCACCTGTTTAAGGAATGCCAACAGGGCTTCATTCACTGCTTCAGGAGCCTCCTCTGCGGTCCAGTGACCCACATTCGGTAGCTCTCGGGCTATCAGCAGATTGTCATAGTTCTTTCGCACGTGATCGATAAATGAAGTGCTCAGCGGAACAAAGCTGCTGACCGGATCTAACTCACCGGTGATGAAGAATGCGGGCTGTTGAATCTTGGCGCCATCTAAGTGGGCAAGTTCGTGCCAATCTAAGTTTTGCGCTCGATAGCGGTTGTAGGGGCCTCGTTTCCCACTCAGCTCAAACTGCGATACCAGGTAGTCCAAGTCATCTTGGGAGAACCAGTCCGGGAAGCTGTCGAAGCGCGTCATACCGTCTAGTAATTTGGCTGTAGCTGGCTTGGTACCCGCAAATACGCCGTCGTGATTGAGCTGCTGATGTCTAATTCCGCGGGCATCAATGGCGGTGTACACCAGGAATAGGGACTCGGGCAGATCGGCTTCAAACTCAGCTTCAGCTACACCCTCGTTGAGAAAGTACAGCTGGTAGAAAAATTGGTCCTTGTAGAGTTCTCGCCACAAATCGAGCGTTGGCAGTGGCGGTCGAGTCAAATGGGGAACCGAAAGCGAACCCGTGGCATAGACGCGATCGGGATAGAGTAGGGCTGTTGTTAGGGCAATAGGGCCGCCCCAGTCATGCCCGATTGTAATAAAGCGATCAAACCCCAGTGCATCGGCAATACCGATCACATCGGTGGCAAGCTCTTTAAGTGTATAGGCCTCTACCTCATGGGGTTTATCCGATTCACCGTAACCTCTCACATCGTAAGCGACGACGGTGTAGCCCGCTTTTGCAAGGGCCGGGATTTGATGACGCCAGCTGTACCAGCTCTCGGGCCAGCCATGACATAGAACGATCAAGGGACCGCTGCCTTGCATGGCAAGTCGCAAAGTGATGCCGTTGGCGGTGACGTTCCTAAACTCAATATCCGAGAACAAATTGAGCTCCAATGATTGCCCGACGTTTAGCCTAACGCTTTTTCTCCGGATTCAACCGTTTGCATGATCAGGGTATTGATCGTCATCGGACCAACACCACCTGGAACGGGCGTGTAAGCCGACACCCGGTCAACCAACGGCCCGAGTTCAATGTCACCGACCCCACCGGGGTGATAGCCCGCGTCCACAGCAACTGCACCGTCTTTAATCCAGTCGGCGCGAATAAACTCGGGTCG
>DPGN01000077.1:10599-17813 GCA_003523185.1 Halieaceae bacterium | reverse complement strand
TCAATCTCATAGTGTTCCAGAAGACGCATGATGCCCTGTGGCGTTGCACACCCGTAAGCTGCTTCACCCATGCTCATCCGACCGAAGCCCAAGCAGGTCACGCCGTCGACGTCTTTCTCGAGCGCAATCATATCGAAGGCAGCTCGCTCATCGATGTGAGCGGGGACAGGGTGCTGAAGCAAAATGCCATGAACATCCGGATTCGCGTTGAGTTGCTCGATTTCCCGCAGCAAATCATTGGTCTTGATAGAGGCGGGAAGTTCGATGGCTAATGACTCCATGCCGATGCGTCTGCACGCATTTGCTTTCATCTTGACGTAGGTAGCGGAGGCAGGATCATCGCCCACCAAAATGGTGGCGAGTACAGGTGTTCTATCGCCTGTGTTTGCTTTGAGCAATGCGACACGCTCCGCGAGATTAGCCTCGGTCAGTTGCGCTACGTGTTTTCCATCCAGAAGCGTGGCCGGCATAAACCTTCCCCCTTATTTTTCGGCGCAATTGTTTCAGAATTCAAATGTCGGCGAAAGGCGATTTCTGCAATTGACCCAACGACCGCAAACCTTGTAGACTCGCCGCCCGCGAGATGTTGAACATCACGCCTTTTTCGGGGTGTAGCGCAGTCTGGTAGCGCGCCTGCTTTGGGAGCAGGATGTCGGGGGTTCGAATCCCTCCTCCCCGACCACTTTTTCGGCCATATCGCCACGGTCGAAGGTCTTGGGTAACCGCCCAGTCAGTGGTGGCTGTAGCTCACCAGGTAGAGCACCGGATTGTGGCTCCGGAGGTAGTGGGTTCGAGACCCATCAGCCACCCCATCTTTCATCGATAGTGATTACGCCGCCACGGTCGGAATAGGGTCGTTTTGTCGCCCGTTAATCAAGATCTCCGCGCGTTCCTGAGCCACCTGCGCCGGTGAGATTCTCCGCGACTTTGCTTCAGTCAGAATGGACTTAAGGCGTGCTGCGATAGCTGATATGTCAGCATCGATATCCTCCTGAGTCCCGCCATGTCGGCGTTGAAATACGTCGATGACGCCACCGGCATTGATCAAGTAATCGGGACAATAGAGAATTCCTGCATTGTCGAGTCGCTCCTGATCTTCTTGGGTCAATAACTGATTGTTCGCAGCACCTGCGATGACCGCGGTATTTAGCGTTGCAATAGACCATTCATTTAGCACACCGCCAAGAGCACATGGCGCAAAAACGTCACACGGCTCAGTCAGTAACACGTCATTGCTCACGGTACGTATGGAGAGTTCGTCACGGGCACGGCGGCAATTAGCCTCGTTGATATCGCTGGCACTAACGATGGCTCCATCGCTGACGAGTAATTTCGCGAGCTCGAAGCCTACTTTGCCCAAACCCTGGATATGAACGCGGACCCCAACGAGGCTGGACTGCCCAAACCGAAAGCCCACGGCCTCGCGAATGCTCAAGAAAACACCCAGGGCCGTACTAGGTGAGGGGTCGCCGCTGCTGGAGTCTGATTCAAGACCGGCAACATAGGACGTTACTTCTGCCATAAGCCCCATGTCGGCCGGAGAGGTACCGGAATCTTCGGCCACGATGTACCGCCCGCCGAGCGACTCAATGGCTGCACCCATCGCTCTAAAAAGTGCCGGCGTTTTTTCTGTTCGTGGGTTACCGATAATGACAGATTTGCCTCCGCCGCTACTGATGCCTGCGAGGGCATTTTTATAGGTCATCCCCCGTGACAAACGGAGAACGTCAGTCAGTGCGGCATCTGCACTTTCATATGACCACATACGACAACCTCCAATCGCGGGGCCTCGCTGCGTATTATGCACGGCGATGATGGCCTGGAGTCCCGCTGCTGTGTCATTAACGAAGACCACACGTTCATGATCGGCGAATTCGGGGTGGGTAAAGCTATTGTTCATTGATACCTCTGTGATTTACATCTTTCAGCTGGAGTGGCTGTATTAATTGAAGCTCTGCTCGGTAACGATTTCGTTGGTCTAGCCATGTCGTGCGGCTTTGCGTTCTCACATGCCCATAACCTTTAAGCTTTGCTGGGGCGTTGGCGAGTTGTTTTGCTGAGTCCATCGATTCGATGGTGGCCATTTCAGCGATCAGATCGATGTCAGCAAGGTAGTCTGAAAGATCGGCTCGTTCAGCCTGTCTTTCATCTGTATAAGCGAACACATCCATGGCTGTGCCTCTGACAAACTTCAGTGCTGCGAGCATCTTCAGAGGAAATCTGGCCCACGCGCCGATCCGAATCTTTTTCGGTTGACCATTGCGCTGCCACCATCGCGATAATAGCGGTGGTGCGAAGTAAAAATTAACGCCCGCTTGATTCAGCGTTGGAACGCCGTCCGTATCACCGCCCGAGGTTAATATTCGAGCAACCTCGAACTCATCTTTGAGTGCCATTAAGCGGTAGAGCTGCCTTGCGATATCACAGAGTAGGCCCTCTGTGTCGGGTAAGTGATTGAGACGCTCCTCAACAGCGGTGATGCGTTCGACGTACACGGACGCGAAGTGCTCCGACTGATAGCGAGTCAAACGGGCTCTCCGATCGGCAACAATGTCTTCGAGTGACGTCAGCTGAGTTGACGTAGATTTTGGCAGTAGAGCTAGAACCTTCTTTTGTTGCTCGACGAACCGTCGACCCCAGGTGAATGCAGACTGGTTAAGTTCAACTGCGACGCCGTTGACCTCGATTGCTCGCTCAATCGCCTTGGGTGAGATCGGTAACAACCCTCGTTGGCTAGCTAGACCCACCAAGAACAAATTGGCTGCAATGGCGTTTCCCGTAAGTGCGACCGCGAGCGATGATGCATCCAAGGCATCCACCCGCTGCTCACCGACAATTTGGCGAATCACTCGCTCAGACTCTCCGCTAGAGGTCGTTGCCTCAGCGGTGTAGAGAAAATCTCTGGTTTCCGTGGTCTGGGTATTCACTATCGCATGACACGAAGGGCCCAGCTTGCGGAGTGTGTCGGGATTAGATGCTACGAGGGCATCGCAACCCAGTAGCAGGTCTGCCTGCGCGTCCTTAACTCTGACGGCGTGAATGTTGTTCTGATCTCGCGCGATCTTAATGTGGCTCACTACCGATCCGTATTTCTGAGCGAGTCCAGTTTGATTCATCGTGGCAAAACCCTTGCCCTCGATATGCGCTGCCATGGCTAAGAGTGAGTTGACCGTTAGAACGCCAGTTCCCCCGATGCCGGCAACTAGCCCACACCAGGGCTTCTCGATTGCGACAATTGAGGGCTCGGGGAGAGGGTCAAAAACAGGGGCGGGGGGTTCTGGTGCTCTTGTTGAAAGATCCTCCGATGTTGCCGGTAGCGTGATGAAGCTCGGACAGAACCCGTCGACGCAGCTGAGATCGGTATTACAGCTGTGCTGATCAATGACACGTTTAGTTCCGAGTTCGGTCTCAATTGGTTGAATAGACAGGCAGTTTGATTGGTGTCCGCAGTCGCCACAGCCTTCGCAGAGCTCAGGATGAATGAAGACTTTGGTTTTGGCCTGCGGCATCAACTGTCGCTTTTGTCGGCGTCGCTTTTCAGTCGCGCAGAGCTGTTGGTAGACGATAACCGAAGTTCCCTCTAACTCGGCGTACCGCCGCTGTAGCTCGTCGTAATCGGCTCGCTCCCGTACCTCAACGAACGAAGGAAGATCACGAGGTACCGCATCCTCGGAAACGACGGCGATGTGTTCTACACCTTCTGCACGTATCTGATGCAGTAAATCATCGAGAGACAGACTGCCATCAATGGCTTGCCCACCTGTCATTGCCACTGCTTCGTTGAAAAGAATTTTATATGTGATGTTGACCTTGCTAGCGACCGCGGCGCGGATTGCCAGACTGCCCGAATGAAAATAGGTTCCATCGCCAAGATTTTGGAAGACATGCTTCCTCGAGCTGAATGCTGCCTGTCCTATCCAGGCCGCGCCTTCGCCTCCCATTTGCGTGAAGGTTCGGGTGTCCCTATCAGGCATCCAGGTCGCCATGTAGTGACAACCGATACCACCCATAGCGACGCTGCCCTCGGGCACCTTGGTCGACGTATTGTGAGGACAGCCAGAGCAAAAATGCGGTGTTCTAGTTGGCCTATCGATGCAGAGACTTTGCTTAGCTGCCTTGAAGCTAGTCGCGCCAGGCAGAGCGACGCCCAAGTTTCCGAGACGAGTGATAATCGCGTGAGCGACAAGATCGGGGTCCAGTTCACCTGTGTTAGGCAGTAATGATTCGCCTTTGTGGTCAAACTCGCCGTATATCTTCGGTCTGGACTCCCCTCCTAGGTTGTAAAGCTGCGACGTCAGTTGGTCTTCTATGACCGATCGTTTTTCTTCAACCACCAGGATTTCGGTCAAGCCTCGTGAAAAAATCTGAATGATTTCAGGGTCCAGCGGCCAGGGCATACCGATTTTGAGCACTCTAATCCCAAGATCGTTCGCGGTTTGGTCATCGATCCCCAGTGAACCTAGCGCCTCCATGACGTCGAGGTAGGCTTTACCCGATGTAATAATGCCAAGCGTGGGTTTTACCGAGTCCATCACAAGGCGGTTGAGTCCGTTTATGCTCGCAAACAGTCTCGCTGCGTAAATTTTGTAAAGATTCAGGCGCTTTTCTTGATCGAGAGGCGGATCGGGCCATCGCGCATGCATACCGTCAGGTGAGATCGCTTCCTTGGGTGGTAGGACGATGGAGTAGCGCCCGGGATCTATTTCAACACCCATCGCCGCATCCATATTGTCGGTGATCGCCTTCAGTGCGACCCAGCAACCTGAAAAGCGCGACATTGCCCAGCCATAGATCCCAAAATCAAGGACCTCCTGAACGTTAGAGGGAGCAAGCACGGGTACCGATGCGCCCATGAACATGTGTTCTGATTGGTGAGGTAGGGTTGATGACTTGCAGGCATGATCATCACCAGCCACCGCCAATACGCCGCCATGAGGCGATGTGCCAAATGCGTTTGCGTGCTTGATCACATCCATGCTGCGATCAACACCGGGCCCCTTGCCGTACCACATGCCAAAGACCCCGTCGTAGTCAGACTCAGAGACGATGCCAAGCTGCTGTGAACCCCACACAGAGGTGGCAGCGAGTTCTTCATTGACGCCAGGATTGAATTTAATGTTGTGGGTGTCTAAGTGCGCTTTGGCAGCCCACAGCGCCTGATCTAAGCCACCAAGAGGGCTTCCTCGGTATCCCGAGATAAACCCCCCCGTGTTCAGGCCGGCGGCGGTATCAATCTCACGTTGCAGCAAGGGTAGTCGAACAAGTGCATCAATTCCCGTCAAGTAGGCGCGAGTGGGGCCGGGAGCAAATTTATCGTCTAACTGAACATTACGGAGGAGATGTGGTGTTGCATGCGTCATGCTTGATTCCCTCAGCGCTTTTTTTCTTGTCGTATAGCTGATTAATTAATCGTTATCCCTAAAATAATTGTGTGCCTTCTTGCGGGAAATATTTCCTCTTTTTTCTTCAAAATCTCGCGATTAATGAATTATAATTCCCTTTTTAAGCTAAAAATGGACTAGAAATGTCTTCAAAGTGGAGCAAGCAGGACATCGCTATCATGTCCTCACTACAGCAAGACTCGACAGTATCGACGGCCGCGCTCGCGGAACGTTTGAATAGCTCTCAATCACCCGTTTGGCGACGCATCAATCGGCTAGAGGAAGAGGGGGTTGTTCAACGGCGAGTGGCGCTGTTGGATAGAAAAGCGCTTGGCATGGAGATCGTTGTTTTTGCGACGGTGAACCTGACTCAAACGGGAAGGCAGAATTTGCTTGCTTTCGAACGTGAGGTGGAGACGCATCCCGAAGTGGTTGAGTGCTACACCATGGCGGGGATCTGGGATTACGTACTAAAGATCATTTGCAAAGACGTACGGCACTACGAGGATTTCGTTAGAAATACGTTGCTTAGCGGCGACTTAGTTCGTGAAATGCACTCTCATATCGCCGTCACGGAAATAAAAAATACCACCGAGCTGCCCCTAGCCACCCAGCTCTCCTAGTGGCAACGCAGCCTTAGCGAGGCACCGATAGCTGTGTTGGACGCTTAGCGTCTTTGCCGTAGAGATTTACCTTAAGGCTCGAGATGGCATGAACCAGGATAATGGGTTCAATTTTCTGTTTTCCGGTCCAATGGATATTCGGGAAACGTTCAAGAATGCGTTCGTAGGCCATTTTCAGCTGCATCTGTGCGATGCGATTGCCTAAGCAACGGTGCACCCCATGACCAAACGCCACGTGTTTCTCCACATTATCGCGCGTTAAATCGAAGACATCGGGGTTTGGGAAGACCGAGGGGTCTCGATTAGCGGCGCCATACCACATGATGACTTTTTCATTCTCGGCAATACGTTGCCCTGCGATTTCTGTGTCCTCGGTCGCCGTCCGACGCATGTGCATGACGGGTGACGTCATGCGGAGCGCCTCGTGTGACATTCGATCTATCAGAGACGGGTCATCAATCACCATTTGCCGCTGCTGCTGGAATTGGGTCATGAGCCGGATGGTGCCTGAAAGGGAATTACGCGTGGTGTCGTTACCCGCAAAAATGATCAGTAGCCACGAGCCGTCCAGATAGTTCTGCGACAGGGGTTTGTCATCAAGCGTTGCGTTTGCAATCACTGTCAGAAGGTCCTGACGCGGATTCTTGATTCTATCCGCCATGACACGTTCGCCGTAATTGAACATATCCTCGAGCATCTGATTAAACCTAAATAGGAACATGGGCTCAGCCATGAACATTCGGAACGGGTGAGTCAGGAACTGAGGGGCAAGCTCTAGGTAGTGCATCCACTTGATGATATCGGGTCGATCTTCCTCGTCGACACCCAGCATTTCACACAGCGTGAACATCGGTAGCTCTGTCGAAAACATTTTGGCGAAGTCGACCTCGGGGCCTTGCCGCTCCATATTATCGAGTAGGTCATCAATTTTCTTGCCAACACGTTCTTTGAGGGTCTCCACGTACTTAGGAAAGAAGAATTCGGACTGCTGCAAACGGAGATCTCGATGCACGTCGGCGTCAAGGTTAATCAGCGAGTTGTGCGCGGCATACATCAGCCGATCGGCTTTACCACTGGCTGGTAATACAGCCATGTGCATACTGCCGCGTTGGGAGGAGAAGAGCTGTGGGTTCAGCTCGACGTGCTTAACGTCATCATAGCGAGAGACCGACCAAAATCCGGAGGTGGGCTTTCGTCCTTCAGTCCACAT
>DPGN01000077.1:0-10305 GCA_003523185.1 Halieaceae bacterium | reverse complement strand
TGATTCATAGCTGACCTTGGCAGGTTTGTTGAGCAGATGGCGTGTAGATTAACCAAAAATGATTGTCATGGACTAGATCCGTCCAGCTTTTCTCCACCTGTTTAGACGTGAGTCGATGATAAGTCGTGTCAGCGCGACTCATACCTTTGGCGCACATTGTTTGGACTACAGTGTCTTGGCCGGTTACTGTGTATCCAATACCGTCTCGCTGGGGGGCAATCATGTTCAAAAACGAAACAGAACGTGCTTTCGTATTAGTCATGCTGATGTGCGGGTTTGCACTGCTTTGGATGACGGTGAAAGACGCCGCGTTCGGGAGCTAACGGCTGAACCAGTGATTGGTGCGGCGTTTGCCGAGAGCCAAGATCAGAAAAGAAATAATAAGAAAAACGGATTACAACAATGGGTGAACAAGCCGACATACACGTCAAAATTCTTACCGCAGCATCTACCGATGAGCTAATGGAGGTCTACGACGGTTGGGCGGATCGATATGACCGTGAATTACTGGAGGACTGGGGCTATACCAGTCCTCACAAAGCGGTGCAGCTACTCCTTGAGGCAATGGGCTCCCGTGAGCTCGCGGTATTGGATGCCGGTTGCGGTACTGGGTTAGTGGGTGTCCTCCTAAAAGAAGCGGGGATGTCGTCTATAACTGGCATTGACTACTCATCCGGGATGCTCGCTGAGGCGGATAGGAAAGGTGTGTATGACGCGCTCCATACAATGGATATGAATCTTCCTCTGACGTTGCCATCGGATAGCTATGATGCGGTGACCTGTATCGGTACCTTCACGTCGACCCATGTTAAACCCGAGGCTGTCACAGAGCTTGCGCGGGTTACACGCTCTGGTGGCGTATTGGTTTTCACGGTGAGAGACGATTACTGGCAGTCGACGAACTTCATTGATTTTGTGACCGACTTACATGTCTCAGGGGTCGCACGAATCGAACAAATAAGACTCGAGCCCTACATTCACTCCGAGGGTTCTGAATGCCGTTTTGTTGTTTTGAGAGTGTGTTGAAGCTCAAGTATGCATCATCGTATTTTAGCCAAAGCTACGGCGCAAATGCTGGGCATGGCGAATTGCTCATGCGTTGCACTGCTGAGTGATGGTCCGCTCATAAACGATTGGCGAAATCCCGTTTGCTCAACAAGTGCTGCTATAACTTGCAACGACTAACCAGCAGTCGAAGAACAATAAAACGAAGAGAGACCAACGTCAGTAACGATAAAAATTAGTAACGAAAAAAAAAAAGAGGTTACCCATGATCGATTTTGAAATACCCGAGGAAACCAAGTTAGTCCGAAACATTGTGCGAGAGTTTGTGCATGACGTCTGTATGCCCGCTGAAAAGGGACTCACAGTCGATACCTATGACGAGATACTCGCAGAGCTGCGTCAAAAAGCGCGAGCCAAAGGGCTTTGGTGTCCTTTTTTTCCCGTCGAATGGGGTGGCATGGGGCTCAAGCCTTTAGCAAATGCATTAGTGCAGATGGAATTAGGTGAGTCGATTTTAGGAGCCCTCGCGCTAAACACCCAAGGCCCTGATGACGCGACAATGATGACGCTGCTGCACCACGGCACCGAGTATCAGCACGAAGCCTTCCTCAAGCCTCTCGTGGCTGGTGAGAAACGAGTGTGCTACGCCATGACCGAGAAAGGAGGCGGCGCAGATGCAACGGGGATGAAAACGAGGGCGGTGGAAGACGGCGATAATTACGTACTGAACGGCGATAAATGGTACATCTCGTCGGCAAACGTGGCCGATATCGCCGTAGTTATGGCAAAGACTGACCCCGACGCACCGCGACATCAGCAGTTTTCTACGTTCATCGTCGAGTTGCCCAATCCCGGTTTCAAAATTCTTCGGAATATCGACACCATGCATCGTCACACACCGCTAGGTGAACGATTAGGTGCTGCCCACTGCGAGATCGAAATAAAAAATCTGATTGTGCCAAAGGCGAATTTGCTGGGGGGACGGGGTCAAGGGTTCAACATGGGCCAACACCGCCTTGGCTACGGTCGTTTGCGGCATGGCATGCACAACGTTGCTAAAGCGCAGCGAGCGCTCGACATGGCGGCCAAACATGTACTGGAGCGAGAGACTTTTGGGAAAAAGCTCTCTGATCGTCAAAGTGTGCAGTTCATGCTAGCGGACTGTGCGGCCGAGATTTATAAAGCGCGCCTCATGTTGATGCATATTGCCTACAAGGCAGAGAACGGGCTCGATATGACTCAGGAAAACTCGATTGCCAAAATATTTCTGGCCAATATGGTTCATCAGGTCGTGGATACCGCGCTCCAGCTTCATGGGTCACTAGGGTACTCACGAGATACACCGCTAGCGGATTGGTATACATCGATTCGAAGCCAGCGCTTGGTTGATGGGCCGGATGAAGTTCACCGCTGGAAAGTAGGGAAGAATGTACTGCGCGCCTATGAACGCGACGGCACAACCGCTTTGGCCGCGGGTGGAGATCTACTATAAAGCCCCCCCGGTCCGTAATGTGCGGTTTCGGAGCAAAGTACGTAATAACCTTAAATCAGACGAACGTTGTTAAAAATTAAAGCGAGGTGTGTTGTGTCAAATACGTTCCACTTAGCGGTACCTGCAGGCGACTTAGCGTCTACGATTCCTTTTTACACGGAGGTTCTTGGCTGCGCGACGGGTAACAGCGAACCAGGGAAATGGATTGATATTAACTTTTGGGGTAACGAGCTCACATTGCATCAGAGTGAGGAGCAATTACCGGGTGTTCGCCACGATGTCGATATGGGCAATGTCAGTGTTCCGCACTTTGGCGCGCATATGCCGGAGGCCGAATTTCAGGCATTGAAGCAACGAATTGAGTCTAGTCAGTTTGACTATCTCGACCAGCCATACCGTCGATTTAAAGGGACTGAATTCGAGCAAGAGACGTTCTTCATCTCAGACCCTAACGGTAACGTACTCGAGATGAAAACCATGGTGAATCCGAGTGTTCTATTCGACTAGTCTCAGGATGACGTTAGCAATTCGCTAGCGTGGGCGGCAAAACCACTCCCGGCCTCGCCGTAGAGATTAAACGGTGATATCCCTGCCCGGTGCATCTCCCTCGCGTGGTCTTCATGACGGACCACGGCTGCTAACTCACCACGGTAGCCCATGCTGCGCAACAGCTCGGCGACCAGCATGTTTTCTCGATGGTTGGTCAGTGCCAGCATAATTAGTTTCAGCTCATTGAGGTTTAGTCGGAACCAGAAATCCGGATCGGAAGCGTCAGCGTTTACAACTCGACGTTTCTCAGAGATATGATGCGCAACTCGAGACTCCAACTCTTCAACTCCGAGAACCTCTTGGCCCCACTGGGGTTCCAGAGAATCATAGGCACCTGTGCCTACCCGCCCCATCCCCAAAATGACAATACATGCACGATCGGTGGGCTCGAAACTCTTGACTAGTTCTGGGGATTGGAAGCTTAGCAGTCGATTTCGGTACTTGCGATAAAACTCATGAGTCGCTGATGACAGTGGCGCAGCGATGACGAAACTGACGGCTACGGCGATGGATAGGGCTGCGCTCCATTCTGGGTCAAGCAAATTCGCTGCGGCCGCCACAGACACTACGATAAGCCCAAATTCACTGTGGTTTGCAAGCACGCCTGAGGACAACACCGCCGTTCGCGGACTGGTGTGGAAGCGCGTCATAAGCGGAAAGTACAACAATGGCTTCAGGCCCGCGAGCAAACCAATGAGGATCGAGACTAAAATCAAAGTCGTTGATGGCCAACCGCCGAGCCCGATGGACAAAAAGAAGCCGACCAGGAACAAATCCTTCAGTTGCATCAGATTATTCGCCATCGCCTTTGACTTGTGATGACCAGCCAGGACTGCGCCAACAAACAGAGCCCCCAGATCGCCTTTGATGCCAACTAACTCAGAAATTTGTGCTGAACCTATTGCGAGCGCAAGTCCCAGTAGTGTCAGTAACTCACCGTAGCCAGCGATGGCGAGTAAACGCAGAATCAGGGGCCGTAATGGAATAATGGCCAGCATGCCTATGGCGTAAACTGTGGGAATCTTACCCGCGGAGACCGCAAGAAATAGAACCGCAACCAAGTCCTGAACGATCAATATGCCGATGGCAAGCGCCGAGTGGCTGGAGTCCACCTCGCCGCGCTCCTGCATTGTTTGGATTACGAATACGGTGCTGGAGAAGGTTAAAGCGAGAGCAATAATACCTGCTCCTGCGTAGTCAAGGTCTAACGCCGGCAGGGCGGCGCTCAGGGATATGAGCAACACAAACATAACGACCTGTGTGGCCGCCATTTGAATCAGTGTAGTGCCCCAAACCTTAGTCTCGAGCAGTTTGGTCGGCTCCAACTTAAGACCAATGGTAAATAGTAGTAGGGTGATTCCGAGGTCAGCCAGTATCCCGAGCAAAGGACCACTGCTCATATCGAACTCGTAGAGGACAAAACCCGCGGCCAAGTAGCCGATCAGTGCGGGGAAGCCAACCGCCCGGCTTGCCATACCGCACAGCAGTGCCGTTAAGATGATGAAGGGTTCGATCAAAGCCATTTCCTTCCGAAATTGTTTTCAGAATTTACAGCCACAGTTTGTTGGTAACCCGGTGCGTTACGCCTTTCTTCGATTTACTGAACTGCTGCCTAGTCGTTATAGACGATACGGCATCGTAGTCACCGTGGTTTATATCAGGCATACCAACCACGGCTAGAGCATCAAATTTGCTAATGTGGTAATCAGCCTGAGATCGCGGCAGGAAGATGGCGCGCCCACCAGGACTCGAACCTGGAACCTCATGCTTAGAAGGCACGTGCACTATCCAGTTGTGCTATGGGCGCGGGGCGCGCAAGTATCGCACAATCAGACGCGGTTATTCCACGATATCGCGACCTTGACAGTCCTTTCCCGGTATCGGTTTTTCAGTCCAGATTTGCAGTAACTGCATTAGGGCCGTGACGGCAGCTATCAATAGGCAGCTTAGTTGAACGGTTCGCGGTAACGAGTCGGTTAACCCCACCTCAGTGAGGATGGCCGTGACAGATAGACAGTAGACCGTCACCAATGCTCTTGCCGTGTTGGGAGCACGAGAATCTGCAGCGCCATCATGCATTGAATGACTGAGCCTAAAGCCTAACCAAAGGCCTATGAATGTGGCTATGAGCCACAGTGGAATAGAGGCATCAGCCATGTGTTTACCCGCCTAACAACATATCCGAACTTGGTTGCAGCGAGCAATGTATAAAACCTTCGTCACCGAGTCGAGTCCAGTGTGCCGACCTACATACCGGCCTTTAAGATTGCCCGGGTGGCGGTGCGTAGCATGGCTTCGGCGTCTGCGTCTTGGTCAAAGGTGTCTAACAAGCGATTGTGTTGCAGCGTTGCAATGCCGTGTGCCGCGGACCACAACAGCGTTGCAGTTTGTAACGACGTCTCTACAGACTCGGGTCGCTGCTGCCGCAAGTAGAGCTCAATTGCTTCATGTAGTACCTGAAAACCGGTTCGTTTCGCACGCGCCTCAGCTCTCCGCTCATCAGCGTCTCCATGGTTTTCCCACATCAGTCCAAAAAAGGCCTCTTTATCCATGGCGAAGCGCAAGTAAGCAGATCCAAGTGCATCAATGTGAGCGAGGGTGCCAGTTGCGACAGATTCTTGCGCGTCCGTGGTGTACTCCATGATGCCAATATGGGCAAGCTCTCTCACGGCTGTGAGCAGTGCGTCCTTGTCCTTGAAATGACGGTAAAGGGCGGGGGAACTCACCCCCACGCGTTTTGCCACCTGTGCGATGGTGATGTCGTAGCTGCCTATGGCTTCAATGAGTTCAGCTGCTGCAATGATAGCGCAGTTGCGCAAATCGCCATGATGGTAGGGCGCTACCGATTGATTCATGCCAACGCTCCCCGAGCCGCCTTGAGCTGAGCTCGCTCGATGCGGTTATCCTGGGGTGCGCCCAGAAGTACGTAGGCTGGTGGCACCAAATAGAATGAGATGATGGTGGATAACAGCACCCCACCGGCAATGGCCATCGCAAACGGCGGCCAAAACTGACTTCCTTCCAAAATAAGTGGCAAAAACCCACCAAATGTAGTCAAAGTGGTCGATATGATGTGTCGACTGGAGTCGAGTACTTCATCGCGCATAGCCTCTCGATTGCCGCTCGCAGCGGCGGGAGATTGTTGAAAGGACGTCAAGATAATAATGCACGCGTTAATGGCTACACCAATGGAGCCAACGACACCCACGAGCGCCATTATGCCGAGTGGATAGCGGAACAGGGCGAGCGCAAGGAAGCTGAGGCCAAAGGCGCAGATTACAACTCCGAAGGCAAGTGCGGTAAGGCGCCACGAGTTGAATGTGAGCATGATGGTTGCGAGGAGTAGCGACATCACCAGTCCGACCGGCCCTATGAGATCGTTCACAACACCTTCGCGCTCACCGCTGTCACCGCCGAAGCTGTATCGGTAGCCGTCTGGCAAAGCGATCGGATTTTCTTTGAGAGACTGCCTTAGTAATTTCAATGCCTCTTCCGGGAGCACGCCTCTGGTCAAGAACGCCTGTACCTGATTAATTCTCTCGCCGTCTCTGCGTCCGATAGGCGCATCGTCTGGGACAATATTCACTTCACCGACCGCGGACAGGGGCACAAAGCGTGGCTGTCCGAGTTGTCCGGGAAGAGGGATCTGCAAATTGAGAAGCTCATCGCTATCTTGCCAGGCCTCTCGTTCTAACTTTGCTCTGACACGTAACTGCTCCGTATCTTCGATGACCGCACCGCCGAATCGACCTCGCAGATAACCATCAACAAGCCCTGCTACTTGCGTTCGCTCGAGACCCAGTCGGCGTAACTTCTCCTCGTCGAGTTGGAACTCCACTTTGGGGGCGGCTGGGCTAATGGATAGCTTCGTGTGTGTTATGTCTGGCAGCTCTTGCAGGCGTTGCCTAAATTGTTCTCCCAATACCCGCAAGGTGTGTGTATTGGGACCATAAAGAACGACCTCTAGCGGCGCATCCACAGGCGGACCCTGATCAATACCTAAAACGAGGATCTGTGCTTGAGGGTACTTACGATCAAAATTTTTCTGTAGGCGGCGTATTAGCGCGTTGGTCTGGTTTTCGTCTCGAGTCAGCACCATACCTTCCGCCCAACTAGGGGCATTTCGCTTGTTGGAGCGCAGGTTGTAGTAGAAGGCGGGCGGACTTTCGCCAACGGACCAATCAACCCGTCGAATTAGAGGTTCTGCGCGAAGATCGTCATCGAGCTGACGGACAAGCTCCAGCGTTGCTTCAATACCGGCGCTCCTCGGCATTTCAACCCGAAGGTACATTTGATCACGGTCAGTGCCGGGGAAAAATTGTGCTGTGAGCGTCGACACACTCGCAAAGCCGAGTAGTGGGACGGATGCTGCGAGTAGCACCGAGGCCAAGGGATACTTTAGCGACCAATCAATCGAGGCGGCGAAACGTTCTCTCGCTCTGGGTAAGACGATACCAGATCGCCACCACGCGGGACGCTCCGTCATCGCTCCGGGTAAGAGGCGTCCCCCAAGCGCGGCTGTCACGGACAGTGCGAGGACTAAGCTCATAACGAGCATGACGATGACACAGGTGGCCAGACTCCCCAGAAAATCACCAGACGGGCCCTGTAAAATAGCCATGGGCGTAAATGCAAGGACGGTCGTAGCGGTGGCGCTAACCAAAGGCACTGTCATGCGTTTAACGGCTTTTTGCATCGCCTCGATTGCCTCATCACCTTCGAGAAGATGTTTGCGGATCTCATCGGTTACAACGATGGAGCCATCCACTAACAATCCTAGCGCCACTACGAGACCTGTCATAGACAGTTGATGTATGGGTACGTCGAGATAATTGAGTACTACCATCGATAGTAGGGTGCACAGCGGTAGGCTGAGTGCCACGATTAATGCGGCGCGCCAACCCAAGGTCACGAAAAGTACAGCAACAACGATCAGCACACCGGCGATGATGTTTTTCGCAACGCCCGCCAAGCGGGCCTCTGTATAGCCACTTTGATCATACGTTGTCTCAATTGTCAGGCCGTCGGCGGCATTCGCGCGGTAATCCTCAAGAAACGCATCGAATTGCTTGCTGTACTTATCGACTTGATACCCTTCTTTCATCTCGACAGCGAGGAACACGGATCGACGGCCATTTGAAAGCGCTAGCCGGAGCGGTGGTTCCGTCTCCGATTTAGTCACAGTGGCGACATCGCTAATTCGGATGCCCGTAACGCTATCAAAATCAGCCTTGATAAACGTATCGCGTACGGCCTGAGCGTCCCCAAAATCGCCGGCGACGTCGATAGTGAGTGCAGTTGTGGGCGACGCGAGCTTACCTGCCGGAGTCCTTGAGTCAGAGAGGGCCAATGTCCGAGCAATATCGTCGACTGAGAGTCCTAATGTGCTAAGTGCTGTGCCGTTTATCTCTACATTGATCTCTTCGTCCGGCAGCCCATAAGGTTTTACACGTCGTGTCTGAGGCACCTTACGCGCCGCATCGGCAAAGCGAAGCGCTTCGCGGCGCAGGAGTGATGGCGAGATATCGACACCTTCATCCGCACTGATGGCAATGATCTTCACAAACGTGGTGAAAAGATCATCGTCGAATATCGGTTGGGTTGTCCCCTCGGGAAGGTCGGCAGTGACCCGGTCAACTTTACCCCGGAGTTCGGACCATACCCGCTTGATATCGGGTCTAGATAGGTAGTAGTCGGCCTCAATAACGATGGTAGACACTCCATTGATCGAACTGGAGTCGATCTCTTGGACATCGGGGTGCTCACGTAAAGCGTCCTCCAACGGCTTCGTTACGAGGCTTTCTACACGCGCAGGGCTTGCGCCGGGATAGAAGGTTTGAACCGAGGCAACGAAAGGCGTAATCGAGGGGTCTTCCTGTCGACCCAAACTGTTGTAGGAAGTGACCCCCACAACGATGATAGAAATTACGAGTAGGGCGAGATAGCGCCCGTTTTCAAAAAGGCTTGTGGCAATCATCGCTGGGTGCTCAGTTGATCACGCGTATCGAGGGTACGATTTCGACAGGAGATCCAGGTGACAGCCGCTGCATGCCGGAGGCAACAACCGTTGCATCATTGGTGATCGTTCCTCGTACAAAGACGCGATCGCCCTCGCTGTAGATGACCTCCACACTTTCTCGCGCTGTAATTGTCTCGCCGGCCTCATTTTTACGGGTGACGAGCACGGTCCATAGTCCCTTGTCGCCCTCAAGAAGGGCACTGAGGGGTAACCATCCGCCTGTTTCCGTGACACTCTCCTCGATTTGGAGTGCGACGGTTTGCCCAACTCGAGCCGGCGATCCCTCAGGTAGGGTCAGAACAGCGAGCACCGTCAACGTTTGGGAATCCACGTCTGCACCGATACTTCGCAGCGTTGCCGAAACAGCTTTGTCATTGAGATAGAGGGTGTACTGCTCACCAATTCGGGCGCTGTCAGCGAATTTTGGTGATATGCCAACGTGAGCCTCTCGCTCACCGACAGATACGAGGCGCAGGACCGGTACATTAGGGCCAATGATGCTTCCGGGTTCTCGCAGAGTCTTTGACACGACAGCATCGAAGGGTGCGGTCAACTGGCTCTTTTCAATGACTATTTCGGCATTTCGAACGCTTGCCTGGGTGGTTTCAAGTCGAGCACGGGTAGCTTCAACGGTAAGTCGCGCATCGTCAGCCTCTCTTTGTGACACAAGGCCCTGACCCAGTAGGCTGTTGATCCGTTCTAAATTAAGTTCTGCAAGTTCTAGCTGCGCTGCCACTTCTTTCGATTGCGCTTTCGCAAGCGAGAGCGCGGCTTCTTGCTGACGCGTATCGAGTTTGCCTAGTTGTTGATTGGTGGTGACGAAATCACCCTCCTGTGCAGTGAGAGCGTCTAAAACGCCCGCGACCTCGAAACCCACATTGCTATCTGAACTTGCCTCGACAACACCTAAAAAGCGTGTCTTGGTCGTGTAGCTGCGCTCCAGCAGATAGGGCACAACGACAACGGGTAGGGGCTGTGCTTCCGTCGAAATGGTTGGTTTGACGTTTGCCTCGATTGCATCAGACCCGAATAGTACGATGCCGGCGGCACCGACAGCACTGAAGAGGGTTGTAAAGAACATCCGTGATGTCATGGCTTCGCGTATCTCGTATGTTAATAACGTTAACTTCAGATGTTATCATGATTAACATTCAAAAATCAGCGTGTCATATTGCTGTTTAGGTTGAGGATGAGAACCTTTCGACTTGCGTCAAATTCTTTAATCCGAGACACTTCACAG
>DPGN01000041.1 GCA_003523185.1 Halieaceae bacterium | reverse complement strand
GCTGGTGGTGCGGGCGCTGCAATTGGGCCAAATGAGGTACTCATCTTTAAGGTAGAGCTCGTCGCGGTCGTTGCGCAATAAGCCGCTAAAGACCCCGCGCTCGAAAACAGTTATACCGTTTGGTGGTTCACCACGGCTAAATGGACGGTTAATGAGAGCGGGATAGACTCTATCTTACAAAAAAGCGGTCGATACCGGCCGCTTCTGCTTGAGTTTTAGCGACGGTACTGCGCGTAGAACTCCTGTAGGAAAGCATCAAACGGCACACTATCGGAGGATTCGATGTCACGCTGGCGTCGAAGCGATGCGATTGCCTCATCAGCCAGACCGGTTCTGATCTCGCTCGGTATAGGGTGGGCGTCGAATTCACGATGCCACTCTTCAGCATAACGCCCCATCAGGCCTGAGTAGCTGATGTTCTGCTCGAAGATTTCTCTTAACACGCGGGAAGATGGGGTCTCGACGTCGCCCATTAACATGCCCCGTGCTCGAATCATGGCGTCGCTGTGACGCGTTGTACTTATTGCACTATCGAGCCACTCAGCGGCCTCTTGCATCGCATCAAGAATAGGTTTGGCAAGCTCGTTACGCGGTATCGCCCGATCATCTTCTGTCAGTAGCTGAAGTGACGGATCACGTCCAAAGTTAAGGATCCGTTGAGTATTGGTGTTATCGATGCTGCGAGTCGCGGCATCGCATAATGGGCTATCCGACAGGACACACGACAGTAGGAAGGTATCGACCAAAGCAATGATTTCTTCATTGATACCCAGGGGTGTGAAGGGATTAATGTCGAGACATCTTACTTCGACGTACTCGATACCGCGCTCTTCAAGCGCTCGCACGGGAGCCTCACCTGATCGCGTGACACGCTTTGGACGGATGGCACTGTAGAACTCATTTTCGATTTGGAGTAATCCGTCATTTAGCTGGGTGCGCTCGCCGTGCGTGACATGTGGCAGTCGGCAATAGTCATCATGTGGCGTCACGATGGCCTTGGTCAGCGTTTCAATGTAGGTCTCTAGCTGGTTGTAGCAAATCTGCAAACCATCCTGCGCGGAGCTGGTGTAGCCCAGATCTCCCATACGAAGTGATGTAGCAAACTCGCCATAAAGTGTGTGGTTGTTGATGCTCTGCAGTTGCTCCGTTAACTCGCCCCGAACAAACGATCGGCTCAGCGCCGGAGAACTACCCGTCAAAAAGTTGAGTAACCAGCCGTTGCGCTGGAAGTTTCTTATCAGCGCCAGATAGCCTTGCGTTCGCCAATTGGCGAGCGAACAGTCTGGGTTACCGATGAGTCTAGACGTCTCCCAGAAAGCATCGGGTAATGAAAAGTTGTAGTGAATTCCAGCGATGACCTGCATGGTTCGACCATACCGCGCGCTCAATCCATTTCGATAAACACGTTTCATCGTACCGATGTTGGATGAGCCATAGTTCGCAATGGGAATTTCCATCTCGGGTCCCAGTTCTCCCGGCATACTGGCGCCCCAGATGATTTCGTCGGGAAGTGACTGAGCGGTGTAGGCGTGCAGTTGATGGAGTTCGTTCAGCGCGCCTGAAGGCGTGTCATGGACACCCGTGATGAATTCGAGAAGCGCTTCCGAATAATCCGTTGTGATGGCGTTGTGGGTTAGGGCAGAACCCAGTGGTGTGGGGTGGGGCTTCTGCGAGAGCCTATGGCCGCTTGAAGACACACGAAGGCCTTCTTTTTCGATGCCCCGGGTTACTTGCAGAATGTCAGACGGGCTACCGTTTGTTATTGCCGTTCTAAATGGCGCAGCCATCATCTTGTAGTACCTTACAAACCACTGGGGTCATGTACGTCGATGCGCTATTTCGGATCGCTGTACAACGTCGGTCGCAAGTGTACGCTCTATCAGATCAGTTGGTACAGCAGTTCGACGCAAACCCGAGAATGGAGGCAGCATGAATTTTGAAAATTGGCTTAAGACCCTCGCTGATGAGGGCGGCTCGGACTTGTACTTGACGACAGGCGCACCGCCCAGTGCGAAGTTTGATGGTGAGCTGAAGCCGTTGTCGGACGAGAGACTATCCCCCGGCTTCACACGTGATCTCGCCTACGAGCTGATGGACGGTTAGCAAGCACGCGAATTCGATGAGAAGCTCGAAATGAACCTGGCTATTTCTCTGCCCGGTGTAGGCCGTTTCAGGGTGAATATCTTCAAGCAGCGAAACGAAGTTGGAATGGTGGTTCGCTATATCGTCGTTGATATTCCGCCAATGCAACAACTAGGTTTGCCCTCAATCGCCGCTGACTTAATCAAAAGAAAACGCGGCCTGTTACTTGTGGTTGGTGCAACTGGCTCAGGTAAGTCCACCACACTCGCTTCTCTGATTGATCATCGAAATAGCACTATGGGTGGGCATATCGTCACCATCGAAGATCCCGTTGAATTTATTCATCGGCACAAGCGGTCGATCGTTAATCAGCGAGAACTAGGCGTGGATACGCGGAGTTGGGAAAACGCGCTTAAAAATACGTTGCGGCAAGCTCCCGATGTCATTTATATCGGCGAGATACGCGATCGCGC
>DPGN01000064.1:13292-35184 GCA_003523185.1 Halieaceae bacterium | reverse complement strand
CCGTCAAACTCCCCGCAGTCAGTGACCCACTGGCCTCAAACAACGCCACGAGATCTTCAGCGCGTTCAGGTGTGCGGTTCGCGACATGAATCGATGCTGGAGCACGATCGCAGAGCGGACCAAGAATAGAGCGCATGGCGCCACCAGCACCCAGAAACAAAATGTTGGCTCCAGCCAACTGCCACCCCAAGTTCACTTCAAGGTCACGAGCCAAGCCGCTACCGTCGGTCGTGTGACCACAGACACGCCCCTCAACATCACGCCACAGGGTATTCACGGCTTTGGCGTCAACAGCGTCTTCAGTATGAACTTCGGCCAATGCGAAGGCTTCGCCTTTGAACGGAGCAGTCACATTCAACCCAATGCCACCGCTTGCAAAAAATTCAGCGACCACACGATCAAAGTCACCTGCCTCAACCAGCACCCTCTGATAGTCGATGTCATGCCGACAGCTCTGGGCAAACGCGCGGTGAATTTCCGGCGACTTGCTGTGCTCGATGGGATTGCCCAGTACGGCGAACCGCCTCATGTGGTGCTCCAAGTGCAACGGGTCGAAACTAAAAACGGATAGAGGTTTCTGCGCACCCCTAAACGCAGTATCTCACACCCAGTCACGCGGCTTGAGGTAGTAGTCCAAAAGTTCTGCTTCGGGCGTGCCTGCCTCTGGCGTCAGGCCATACTCCCAGCGAACCAGCGGTGGCAGAGACATTAGAATGGCTTCCGTTCGGCCGTTTGATTGAAGCCCGAACAAAGTGCCTCTATCGAAAACCAAGTTGAACTCCACATAGCGTCCGCGACGATATAACTGCCATTGCCGCTCACGCTCGCCGAACGCCTTGTCCTTGTTTCTGAGCACAATGGGCACGTAAGCCTTCAAATAGGCATTGCCAACGGCCTGCATAAAGCCAAACGTCTTTTCAAAACCCCACTCATTCAGGTCGTCATAAAACAGCCCGCCAATACCTCGAGGCTCATTACGATGCGGCAAGAAAAAGTAATCGTCACACCAGGCTTTGTACTTGGGGTACACGCCATCGCCGAAAGGCTCACAGGCCTCCTTGGCGGTTTGGTGCCAATGCACAGCGTCTTCCTGCGAGCCGTAGTAGGGGGTTAAATCAAAGCCACCGCCCATCCACCAAACGGGCGCTTCGCCCTTTTTTTCAGCGACAAAACACCGGACGTTGGCATGCGATGTGGGTACGTAGGGGTTTTGTGGATGCATCACGAGCGAGACACCCATTGCTTTGAAACTGCGGCCCGCAAGTTCGGGTCGATGTTGAGTGGCACTACCCGGCATCTGACCGCCTTCTACATACGAGAAATTGACGCCCCCTTTTTCGAAGACTTTCCCATCAGCCAGCACGCGGCTAATGCCACCGCCACCTTCAGGTCGGTCCCAGGACTCTGTTTCAAATTGTGCGGAGCCATCGATGGCACTCAACTCATCACAAATCGACTGTTGCAGACCCTTCAAGTACTGCTCTACCGCCGGCAAATCCATAGCCTTCCCCTGATCTAGGCGATGTTCAACGCAACACTTCGCCTGTTTTTATTCGTTTTATCGTGGATGGTTTACCGGCCAGATCCACCTCACCGGGCACCACCGCAATCTCCGAGCCGAAGTATCGCCGCACCTGAAAGAGATGCTTCGCCGGCTGCGCGCCCGCCCAGTTGGCACTGGTTGTAACCACTGGACCGTCCAATTCGCGACACAAACTGGACAAGCCTGGTGCAGAGGTTACACGTATTGCGACCTCGTTGCTCTCTCCCGTGACCCAAGAAGGGAAATAACCGCGGTTCGGGACCAGCCAAGTAACAGGCCCGGGCCATGAGGACAGCACGCGGCTGCGCTCATCATCATCTAAGGCATCGAGCAAGGGAGCGAAATGCGCCACATCGCCACTGGCCACAATGACACCCTTAGACAGCGCGCGTTGCTTCATCTCACAGAGAAACGCGACCGCAGAAGGATTCCATGGGTCACAGGACAAACCCCAAACGGCTTCCGCAGGACAGGCAATCACGCCGCCAGCCTCTATGGAGGCTGCTGCTTCATTTATGCGCCACAACGAGGCCATAACTCACATTCTCGATAACTAAAACGACGACATCATTTTACCGCACTAATTCCGTGCGCGGGTCCAATAAGCTTGACCTTGGCGGGTTAACTGCCCATCGATCTCTAGTTGGGCAAGCGTCTGGTTCACGACCCGGATATCCAATGAAAGCGCGGTGGCCAAATCTTCTGCCGAGTGATAGCCGTCACCCATAGCCGCCAATAATCCATCGAAAGCATCATTTCCCCCACGGCCGGGTAGGGCTGTGGGGTCTACCGTGTCGTTGAAAACTGCCTCATCGAACTCAGGCGCGTCGATGTAAGGGTGTGACCAATTGACGGCGCGAATTACATCAACAGGCCTAAGTGCTAGAAGTGCTCCGTCCATGAGCAACTCAAGACAACCCCTACCACCGCGATGATTAACAGACCAAGGCAGTGCAAAGACATCCCTACCTTGCTCAGCAGCAGCGGTCGCTGTAATGAGTGTGCCGCTGGGCACACCCGCCTCAATAACAACTGTCGCGAGCGACAGACCGGACAGGGTTCGATTCCTACGGGGGAAATGGTGCTTTTTCGGCGCACTTGCTGGTAGGAACTGACTGACTACAGCACCGTTTTCAACGATTTCCTCACACAGTGGCCTATTTGAGCGGGGGTAGGTGGTATCGATGCCTGTCGCCACCGCCGCGATGGTCTTGCCGCCGGCTTTTATCGCTCCTCGGTGCGCCGCGGTATCGATTCCTGACGCAAGCCCACTGACAATCACAAAGCCCGCTCGCGCCAAATCGTGGGCAAAGTGCTCAGCCAGAGAGCAACCATCAAGGGAGGGCTGTCGACTACCCACAGTAGCAATCGCGGGCTTAGTGAGAATCGATGCATCACCCCGACCAAACAGCAGGCAAGGAGCGTCGGAGCACTCAGCTAGCAACGGAGAATAATCCTCATCAGAAATAGGTAGCGCCCACGATGCAGGCGGCAACGACGCGGCTTTATCAACAGACTCCAAAACGTCCCGGCGCCACAGGCGCAGCATGGGCGTTTCCGCGGCTCGGAGCACATGATCTGGCGAGGGAAAGGCGAGGGCTAAAGATCGTGCCTCATCACCCTGCGTAAGCAAGAACCGCGCGTAACCAGTCCACTGAGAGGCTGCACTTTGATCGCCCGATAAGGTGTGTGGCATAACTCGTCCTTGAGTTCATTTGCGACCAGCGTCCTCTGGCCGATTTCGTTTACGGGTTTATTAACTCATCGCCCACGGCAAGCGGCTGATTTGCGCCTAAGATCAGGCCAAAACTAGCCTTTTCGTGAACTGCGAATAACATCATTGGCCCGCACGCTCGGCCGGTATTGAAAGCCAATCTCGCGTTTCAGGGTCCCTGATTCTCTCCGCGCCTTTTGTGATGCCAAGGATATGACCTACCTCTACCCCGTCTCCTTGACCCAGGTTGGTCGCCACTACGTCCAGAGCACCTATTTGCGACACGCCACTGTCTACCGACAAAATCACCCCTGAGGACAACTGTTTATCTGGTGCGCGCGGCTTAAACATCGAGACGACTTCGCCATCAATAACGGGGAATAAAATATCGCCCGCGCGCAATTCCTCTCGCGCTGCGAGCACATCAAAGCGGCTCGCCTCATTGGCATTGGCTTTCTCGCGGGCAAGTGCAACTCGCCCTACAGAAATCATAAGCTGACCCAGCGGCTCTCCGGTCTTGGGATCATTGAGTTCTTAAGAGGGTCGCACCACATCGTAGGTTTCAACCCCGCTCGACAAACTGCCGGCGACGTAAATTGAATCACCCATGCCAGAAATCAGACGGCCACCAGCGCCCCCGAGAACACGTGGGTACATCGACCGATCAACGGTGTTCTCAAAACGGTGATTGGCAATAAATGGGTCAATCACGTCGCGTGGTATTTCTGGGATCGCTGATGTCAGCGGCTCGCTGCGCATCTTGGGGGACAATTTAGTCACGCTCGCACGCGGCGCCGACGTTAGATACACGCCGGGTTTACCGTTGTTCCATCGCAGATACAGCACGTCGCCCGGGTAAATAAGATTGGGGTCTCTCACATCTGGATTTACAGACCACAGCTCCGGCCAGCGCCAGGGCTCATTCAAAAAAAGCGCCGAGATATCCCATAAAGTATCGCCTCGCTCCACGGTGTAGGTGTCGGGTGCGTTGTCAGCGAGCCGGGGTATTGCACTCTGCGCATGAGCCAAAGCCACTGAGGCCAGTGAAACAAATAGGAGCAGAAGTTGCGCAGACATTGAGCGCCTGCGTTTGTCCCGTAGGATGATCAATCTGTTTTTCATGCGCTTCCCCAAGTCCACCTCCAGTGACGTTATGGCAGATACCTCACCGTCAAACCAGAGAAAATTGGCGTATCACCGCTAAGCGGTATAATAGCTAGTGTGCGCTGACGGTTTGTGCCTGACAAGCTCACCGCGGTGCAATTGACACCTTTTTCATCCACACTCATGCCTGAGCGACGATTATGGCCATCAGAAAAATTCTTGAATTCCCCGATCCGCGCCTGCGAACCCGTGCGGCGAGCGTTGAGGTTGTGGATGAGAGAATACAAACGCTGATTGATGACATGTTCGAGACCATGTACGACGCTAACGGAATCGGACTGGCGGCGTCACAAATCGATGTCCACGAGCAGGTTATCGTTATTGACCTTTCCAGCGATCGATCAACCCCACGGGTGTTTGTCAATCCGAAGGTAGAAGTCATCGACGAGACCCTCGACGGCTTTGAAGAGGGTTGCTTGTCTGTGCCCGGATTTAGCGAATCTGTTGAACGGCCCAAAGCCATCCGCGTCAATGCCCTTGATCGCGATGGGAGCACCATTGACGAAACTGTGACTGGCTTACTCGCCGTCTGCCTTCAACACGAGATGGATCATTTGCAAGGCAAGCTTTTTGTCGACTACTTAAGCCCTCTGAAGCGACAGCGAATCCGACAGCGACTCGAAAAAGAACAGCGTCGCAGAGCGTAAACACCAGATGCCAACACCGTTACGGGTCGTCTTCGCAGGTACCCCAGCTTTCGCCGCAGGACACCTCACTGAACTATTAGCCTCGGAGCACGAGGTTATAGCCGTCTATACGCAGCCAGACCGACCTGCCGGCAGGGGCAAGCAGCTAACTGCCTCACCCGTTAAAACGGTCGCACAAGACCATTTAATTCCTGTGTTCCAACCCGTCAGCCTGCGATCACCGGAGGAAGAAGCTACTCTGCAGGCACTTAAACCCGACGTGATGGTTGTGGTTGCCTATGGGCTGCTGCTTCCCAAGAACATTTTGGACATTCCCGCGTTCGGCTGTATCAATGTCCATGCATCGCTACTTCCGCGATGGCGAGGCGCCGCCCCCATACATCGTGCGATAGAGGCCGGCGACCAGGAAACCGGTGTCACCATCATGCGGATGGATGAGGGCTTAGATACTGGCGCAATGCTGAAGATCGCAAAAACTTCTATTACTGCGAGTCACACAACCGGCACGCTAACCGACGAACTCGAAACCCTCGGTGCAAAAACGCTGATTTCAACGCTCGACTCGCTGCCGGCGCTATTGAACGAAGCCGTAGATCAGCCAGAAGACGGTATTACCTACGCCCATAAAATCTCTAAGGCCGAGGCAGTCATAGATTGGTCCCAATCAACGGCCAGCATTACGCAGAAAATTCGCGCTCTTAACCCGGCGCCAGGCTGTTTCACGCTTTTGGGCGACCAGCGCATTAAGCTTTGGGAAGCGAGCGCCGTCTCAAACGAAAGTAACGCCAACAGCCCCCCGGGGACCATCATCTCGGTAAATAAAGAGGGCTTAATCGTCACGACAGGTGATGGCCTGGTATCCATCACACGTTTACAACTTCCCAACAAAAAGCCGTTGTCTATCGCAGAGATAGTTAACGGGAATCCGGCACCGTTGTCTCCCGGCAACCAATTTGGAAGTCATCTGAAATGACCGTTCCGGTAAGGGCAGTAGCAGCGTCTCTCCTAGACGATGTTGCTCAAGGAAGCTCTCTTAACAAGATTTATAGTCGTGCGGAGCGATCGGTCGCCGACAGCGAGCAGCCTTTATTGCGCGAGCTGGTTTACGGCTCCCTCAGACTATGGCCTCTCTACAAAGGCGTCACGCGCCAGCTTCTTGAGCGGCCGTTGAAAACAAGAGACGCTGTCTTAGAAGCCTTACTCATCATGGCAATGTACGAGCTGGATGAATGTGCCACACCAGACTATGCATCGGTTTCCGGGGCTGTCGATTGTTGTGAGCAACTAGGGCGGCCTTGGGCTAACCGCCTTATTAATGGCTGTCTCCGGCGATATCAGCGTGACAAAGCAACACTTCTTGAATCCCTTGGGGATAGTGAACGCGCAGCCTTGCCTGGTTGGCTTCACAAATTGTTGTCTAAATCCTATCCGGAGCGGCTGGATCAATTGGCAAACGCCAGTCGACAACGGCCTCCTTTTACCCTACGGATAAATACCGAGCGCATCTCTGTCGATGACTACAGTGCGCTGCTGACAGAAGCGGGGATCGATGCGCGCGTGGCGGGCAACATTGGACTTACGCTAGTGCAGCCGCTGCCGGTATCACAGCTACCTCATTTCCATGATGGATTTGTGAGCGTGCAAGATGAATCGGCACAGCTCGCAGGATTGCTCCTATCACCCGAGCCCGGCATGACGGTGCTCGATGCCTGCGCCGCCCCGGGCGGCAAGGCCTGTCACTTAGCTGAGCTTGGGGCAACTGTCACGGCGGCTGATGTCTCCGAAGACCGACTGGTCAAAGTGGATGAAAACGCGAGCCGACTTAACCTCTCTATTACCTCGGTTCTCAGTGACGGACGAAGTTTGCATGAGGTGCTGGCGCCCGCATCCTTTGACGCAATCCTCCTTGATGTTCCCTGCTCTGCAACAGGCGTCATGCGACGAAATCCGGATGTAAAAGTGATCCGTCGAAAAAGTGATTTGGACCAGTTCGCAGCCTTGCAAAGCGAACTACTGCAGTCGGTATGGACGCTGCTCAAACCAGGCGGTCAATTGCTCTACGCTACCTGCTCAGTACTTCCGCAAGAAAACGATGCCGTCGTTGGTCGCTTTCTCGACGCTGAAACGACCGCTTGCTCCTTACCCCTACCACAAGCAGTCGGTGAAACCACAACCTATGGCCAACAAGTCATTCCCTCTGCAGTAGGCGGCGATGGGCTCTATTACGCGCTATTGGGAAAACCCACCCCTTAAGGGAGTGATTGTTGGAAAACCCCGTTAAATCTGGAGTTCACGGAAAATCGGAGTACCATTCCGTGCTAAACGGCACAGATCAATCGTTGTCTAAGGAATCGATAGCGTCGTGAAGATCATTATTCTAGGAGCCGGTCAGGTTGGTGGAACACTAACCGAGCACCTCGCCGACGAGCAAAACGACGTCACCGTTGTTGACAGCTCGGACACCGCACTGCGCCAACTGCAAGAGCGCCTCGATATACGTACCGTCAAAGGTGACGCGTCGAAACCGACAACGCTCTCGGAGGCCGGTGCTGAAGATGCAGACATGTTGATCGCCGTAACCGACAGCGATGAAGTCAACATGCTCGCCTGCTCAATTGCCTTTACGCTCTATCGCACGCCCACAAAAATATGTCGCATCAGGGAAGTTGACTATCTGAACGAGGATAAGAAGCTTTTCCAATCAGGCGCCATTCCAGTCGATGTCACGATCAGCCCGGAGCACTTGGTGACCGATGCCATTCACCAGCTAATTCTCAACCCAGGCTCGCTGCAGGTCCTCGACTTTGCCGATGGACAGATTCGGCTGGTCGCGGTTCGCGCCGTAGAGGGTGGTCCTATCGTCGGACGAGAGCTACAAGAAATTCGGCAGCACATGCCGAGTGTTGATACACGGGTCGCCGCTATTTTTAGAAAGTCTCAAAACGCCATCATTCCCGAAGGCAGCACCGTAGTCGAGCCCGAAGACGAGGCTTTTTTCATTGCCGCAAGTGAAAACATCCGGGCCGTCACATCAGAACTCAGAAAGCTCGATGAGCCCTACAAGCGTGTAATGATTGCCGGTGGCGGAAAAATTGGCGCATCGCTGGCTAAGCGGCTCGAGCGTGACTATCAGGTCAAGGTGCTCGAACTCGACTACGATCGTTGTCGTGTGCTGTCCGAGGAGCTGGAGGAGAGCATTGTCCTGAACGGAAGCGCAAATGACTCGAAGCTACTGCAGCAGGAGAACATCAGTAACACCGACGTGTTCTGTGCGCTGACCAACAACGGCGAGTCCAATATCATGATGTCGATGCTGGCTAAGCGCTTGGGTGCAAAGAAGGTGATTACGCTGATTACTAACTCAGCCTATGCCGAGCTGGTGGGTCAAGAAATCGATATCGCAATATCACCCCAGCAGATCACCATTAGCAGTCTGCTGACCCACGTTCGCAAGGGCGATATCAGTACCGTCCATTCGCTGCGCCGCGGAGCCGCCGAAGCGCTCGAAATTACAGCCCATGGTGATCCCAAAACATCGAAAGTGGTGGGCCGCCGGCTTGATGAATTAGACCTACCACCGGGGGCCACGGTAGGCGCAATACTGCGTGGTGACGAGGTGATCATTGCGCATCGCCATGTGGTGGTAGAAGAGGATGATCACGTCATCTTGTTCCTCACTGACCCCTCGAAAATCAGCCTAGTAGAAAAACTGTTTGTCGTCGGTGGTAGTTTCATCTAATGAATATTGGGCTGTGCATTCGCATCGTTGGCCTATTGCTCATGCTGTTCAGCCTAGGGACCTTGCCTTCAATGGTCTTAGGTTGGGTACAAGAAGACGGCACCGCTCAGGTCTTCGGGCAGGCCTTCGCTGCCACCGCTATTTCGGGCGTTGTTTTATCGTTGCTAACTCGGCGCGTTAATACCGAGTTGCAGATTCGCGATGGCTTTCTAGTGACGGCAGCTTTCTGGATAGTTCTCAGTCTCTATGGGTCGCTGCCATTCTTACTCAGTGACGCGATCGAGGTATCCGTTTTCGACGCCGTCTTCGAATCTGTCTCGGGACTGACAACGACAGGGGCTACGGTCCTGGCTGGCCTCGACACGCTGCCTCAGTCCATCCTTCTCTACCGGCAGCTGCTCCAGTGGCTAGGCGGTATAGGGATCATTGTATTGGCGGTAGCCGTGCTCCCGATGTTGGGTATCGGCGGCGTACAGCTGTATCGAGCTGAAAGTACAGGTCCTGCGAAAGACAGCAAATTAACGCCACGAATCACCTCGACCGCGAAAGCGCTCTTCTCCATCTATTTGGGACTGACCGTCGCTTGTGCCACAGCGTATTACCTCGCTGGTATGTCCGCGTTCGACGCCATAAGCCATGCATTTTCAACGATTGCCATTGGTGGGTTTTCAACTCATGACGCCAGCATGGGTTATTTCCAAAGTGACCTTATCCTGCTCATTGCCTGCCTCTTCATGCTGATCAGCGCCGTCAATTTTGGTCTTCACTTTGTCGCGTTCTCAAAACGCAATCCCGGGATTTATCGCTTCGATTCGGAGACAAAGTTTTTCTGCGGCGTGTTACTTATATCCGCCATTGTCACCTGCATCACGCTCGTGGCTATGGGTACGCTGTCGGCAGACAAGGCTATTATTCACGGTTTATTCCAAACCGTGTCGATTGCGACGACCACTGGCTATGCCAGCGATCACTTCGCCGCGTGGCCCTCTTTTCTGCCGATATTTCTGATCATGCTCAGTGTAATGGGCGCCTGCGCGGGTTCCACCGGCGGAGGCATGAAAGCCATGCGCATCTTGCTTATCTTTCGGCAGGGCTTGAGGGAACTCCGACAACTGCTCCATCCCAATGCTGTGATTCCGCTAAAGCTCGATCATCGAAGAGTACGTCCCGAGGTAGTCAGTGCGGTCTGGAGTTTCTTCGCGGTCTACATGTTTTCGTCGTTCATTTTGGTGCTGTGTATGCTGGCAACAGGTTTGGACTTTCTGTCCGCCGCCAGCGCCGTTATCGCCGCGATCAATAACCTCGGGCCAGGCTTAGGCTCCGTTGCAGCCAACTACGCCACCGTCACCGATGCCGGTAAATTGATTTTGTGTATGGCGATGCTGCTTGGGCGACTTGAGATCTTCACGTTGCTGATTCTCTTTACGCCCACCTTCTGGAGACCCTAAATCAGCCTGAGTTACTTCAGCCCTCGCGACTCCTTGATCAAGTCATAAGCCGTTGTGATGTTTTGTGAGCGTTCAGTCGCGAGGTCAACCATCTCCTTTGGAACACCCCGAGCACTCAATTTATCCGGATGATTTTCGCTCATGAGCCGGCGGTAAGCCTTTTTCAACTCACGATCATCGACATCTGCGCTCACGCCCAGAGCCTTGTAGGCGTCTGCGAGCTGACTACGCTGCGGTTGATATTGCTGCCGTTGGTGCTGACGCTGGTCACCAAAGTTGGCCTGCGCGGCCACCATGCTAACAATTCGCTGCAGGGCAGCATCTGAAATACCGAGCGTTTTAGCCACTCGTGCGAGGGCATTGCGCTCAGCAGTTTCCAGTCGACCATCAGCTAACGCCATACCGACTAAAAAGAGCATCAGTGTCTGAGACGTTTGAGGCCTCAGCGACGCCGTCCTTCGAAATCGCAAGAGCTCGGCAGAGGGATCAAAATCAGACTCCGCTCCGCGCTTAAAACGTTTGATAGCCGAGGCACGTTGCGACGGTGTAAGCCTCAGCTGAGAAAACATAGCTTCAGCCTGCGCGATCTCTGACTCTGATATGCGGCCATCTGCCTTTGCTATGTATCCCAGCATGACAAACGTCGTATCAAAAAACTCTTGCTGTAAAGCATGAAGCCCATCAGGGCCAGTCATACGAATGGCTCTCACCAAGCCAGAATCGAAGAGGTGCCCCACAAAAATACCAACCAGACCGCCGATGACGCCGAGGGTCAAAAACCCAAGCAAGCTGCCGAGAATCTTACCTGTGTAGACATTCATCGCGCGGGATCCTTGTGAGACGCCCGTTTGACGCCCTCGTAGTGGTTGGTTGTGCCCCGTGGCAAGGTTCTAAAGCGTTTATATGACCACTGGTACTGTGCATCGCGGCCAGATATCAGCGTCTCAATGTCCTGGTTCATCACCTTCAGTGCAACCTCTAAATCCTCATTATAAATGTCGGCAGATACCGGCAAATAGACGAGCTCCCATCCACCCCTCACGCGAAAAACGCCGGCGAGTACAGCGCGTGCACCCGATTTCGACAACAAGTTGGCACAGAGGCTTGCTGTGAAACACTCGACGCCCTTGAACGGAACATTTAAACCACCTGATTCATGCGCCGGCACTTGATCGGGCAATATACCCGTGAGCCCACCGCGCTTAAAATGCCTAACCAGTTGCACTAGGCCTTTCGGGGTTGTCGGTACATAGGCACCACCGGGACGCTTTCTTGCCTCCAGCACAAGCGAGCCTACTGACGGTAACTTTGGGGGTTCAAACAATCCCAGAAGATCGCCTTGGGTTACCAGGTGATGGGACAATACCTCCCAGTTACCGACGTGCGGTGCGAGTACTAAAACGCCTCGCTCATCAGCTGCGGCAGCTTCGAGGTGCTCGATTCCAAGAACCCTGAGTTTGGACAGGACATAGGCAGGGGAGCGGCGCCAAACATGCCCCAATTCAGCGGTCAGCGCACCTTGTTCCAGCACCGCCTCTTTCATCAGTGCCGCTTGTTGTTCTGCCGGCAGCTGTGGGTATGCCAGCTCAATATTTCTGCGCACAACGCGAACCGTCTGCGTGTTCATCCTAAACGCCAGACGCCCTGCAAAACGGCCCGCAGACCGCGCCACCTCTAGAGGCACAAGTGCTGACAGCCACAATACCGATCGCAAAATCGTTACAGCGAGCCCGTCTTTCAATCGGAATTTCAGTGAATTGTGATTCTTTGGCACAGAGATGCGCTTAATTCGGTCTGGTTGCTCATATTATGCCAGTGCTGGCCACTGTATACTCCACCCTTCGGTATTTCGGGACAGAGAAGTGAGTTCATTAACTTTCCAAGAGCTAATCCTGGAGCTTCAGAGCTTCTGGGGAGAAAACGGTTGCGTAATTCTTCAACCGCTTGACCTCGAAGTGGGAGCTGGAACGTTTCATCCTGCAACCTTTCTGAAAGCGCTAGGGCCCGAAAACTGGAATTCGGCTTATGTTCAGCCAAGCCGAAGGCCACAGGATGGCCGGTATGGCGAGAACCCCAACCGCCTGCAGCACTACTACCAGTTTCAGGTAGTCATGAAGCCATCGCCCGCCGACTTCCAAGAGCGCTATCTCGATAGCCTGAGACGACTGGGACTCGATCCGCTTGAGCACGATGTTCGATTCGTCGAGGATAACTGGGAATCACCCACCCTCGGTGCGTGGGGCCTCGGGTGGGAGGTCTGGCTAAATGGTATGGAAGTGTCTCAGTTTACATACTTCCAGCAAGCCGGTGGACTGGAGTGCCTACCTGTTACCGGCGAAATTACTTACGGTATTGAGCGCCTGGCAATGTACCTGCAGGACGTCGATTCGGTCTACGACCTCGTCTGGTCTGAGACGCCAACGGGTACCATTAAGTACGGCGATGTTTTCCATCAAAACGAAGTGGAAATGTCGACGTTCAATTTTCAGCAGGCAGATGTTGATCACCTGTTTGGCTACTTCGAATTTTGCGAAAAGGAAGCTGAGCGATTGGTTTCCCTCGAACTGCCACTTCCGGCCTATGAGTTCGTTATGAAAGCGTCGCATACCTTTAACTTACTGGATGCACGACATGCCATCAGTGTGACCGAGCGACAGCGCTATATTCTCCGGGTAAGAACTCTGGCCCGATTAGCTGCGCAGGGTTACGTCGCGTCTCGCGCCAAATTGGGTTTCCCTCTTGCCGATAAAGACCTAGCCGAAGCAGTGCTCAAAGCGCTGGCAGAGGAGTCTGCGGCATGAGTACTCAAACAGTCTTATTCGAGCTCGGCACTGAGGAACTCCCGGCCGGCGAGTACGAAGGCATGGCTAATGCCCTGGCCAATGGGATGGCTTCTGGTCTAGAGCAACAAGGGCTCGCAATCGGCGAAGTGACCGTATTCGCTACTGCAAGACGCCTGGCGGTTCTAATTGAAGATGTCCAAGCGCGCGCCGATGACACAGAACAAGAGGTCTTAGGCCCACCGGTGGCAGCAGCAAAAGCGGATGATGGGAACTGGACGCCCGCTGCCATGGGTTTTGCAAAAAAGCAGGGAATGAGTGCTGACGAGTTGCAGATAATCAGCACAGAAAAAGGTGATCGGCTGGGCGTTCGTAAGGTCGCGGCAGGGGCCTTGTGTGCTGACATATTGCGAGCCGTGGTCGCTCAGGCAGTGGAAAATATTCCCGTCTCGAAACGTATGCGGTGGGGCAGGGAGCGCCACGAATTTCTGCGGCCGGTGCAATGGCTAGTATTACTCTACGGATCCGAGGTCATTGACGTCTCTTTATTCGGGATGACCTCCGATCGCGTGTCACGAGGCCATCGCTTTCATGGTCAGTCATCGGTGACAATAGCCAATGCCGATGCCTACGAGGCGACACTGAAAGAACAGTTTGTCATCGCTTCGGTGAACGAGCGTAAAGCGCTGATTAAGGCCCAAGTCGAGGGACTGGTCTCAAAGGACGAGCGAGTAGTTATCGATGACAACCTGCTCGGAGAAGTGACAGGGCTGGTCGAGTGGCCGGTGGCCTTGCGCGGCAGTTTCGATGAGTCGTTCCTCACCGTGCCTCGACAAGCGCTGATTTCATCGATGCGCGAACACCAGAAGTACTTTCATATAGAGCGCCCCGACGGCGAGTTAGTCCCATCGTTTATTACCATCTCCAACATCCAGAGCAAGCACCCGGAGGCCGTCGTTTATGGAAATGAGAAGGTTATCCGTCCGCGCCTAGCCGACGCCGCGTTTTTCTTTGACACTGACAAAGAGACAACACTCGCGAGCAAGGCCCTGCGATTAGAGAGCGTTTTATTTCAGCGTGACCTTGGAACCCTAGCGGAAAAGCAGACGCGCATTTCAGAGGTTGCACAGAAGCTTAGCCAATATCTTGGGGCTGATAAGTCAACGGTAAAGGCGGCAGGTTGTTTAATTAAGGCCGATCTTGTATCGGACATGGTAGGAGAGTTTCCGGAGCTTCAGGGTATAGCAGGGCGGCACTACGCACTGCATGACGGAGCGTCGGAAGCCGTTGCCAATGCCATCGAGCAACATTATTGGCCAAAGTTTTCAGGCGACCAACTTCCCCATTCGCCAGAGTCAGCAGCACTAGCCTTAGCCGACAGACTCGATACCTTGATTGGCATCTTTGGAATAGGGCAGGTGCCAACAGGATCCAAAGATCCATTTGCGCTGCGCCGAGCATCTCTCGCCGTCATTCGAATACTCCTCGCCTTTGCCCCAACGGCAAACCTCGAAATGATTTTGACGACGGCGAAGCAGTCCTTCCCCTCGGGCGTGTTAGATGAGGGCGTTGTTGATACGGTGAAGGCGTATCTGCTTGATCGTCTGCCTGCACACTACGAGGAGCAGGGAGTATCGGTGGACATACTCCGCAGTGTGACCGCCGTCGGTACTGAGACCATTGGCGATATTGATTGTCGAAGCCTAGCTGTAGCAAGCTTTGCAGGATCTGACGCTGCAAATGCGCTTGCTGCTGCCAACAAGCGTGTTGCCAATATCCTGACGAAAGTAGATGAAACCTTGCCAGCGATTAATGAGCTGCTGCTGACAGAGACAGCTGAGCTAGCCTTGCGTGCAGCACTGGCCGACTCTCAAGCGTCTCTAGACGTGGCAGTTGCTCATAACGACTATCCACAGGCCTTATCGAACTTAGCCAAGCTTCGCGAGCCCGTGGATGCGTTCTTTGACAACGTGCTGGTTAACGCAGACGATGCGAGTGTTCGCCTGAACCGTTTAGCACTGCTTCAAGAATTGCGCGGTCAGTTTTTGAAAGTCGCTGATCTCGCGGTACTCGCCAGATAAGGCCTGCCTATTCATGTCATTTGATGCCATAGTTGTAGCTCTCGCACTTATCTCAACCAGCGTTATTGCTATCGGCCTCCTTACCCGGAAACACAGTGCTTACCGCGAGTCGGTAGCCGATGCGCTCGCTCGTGGTGATATTGCTAAAGAAGAGGTCGAAGCGCTGAAGCGGCAACTGCAGGAGATGAATCAAAACTTGGTTGCCAGTTCAGGTCGCGAAGAGGGTCTTAAGGCGACGCTTGCTCTAAAGGAAACTGAACACGCCGAAAAAATCGCCTTACTCGAAGATGCGAAGAAGATGCTTCGACTCGAGTTTGAAAAGACAGCCCAGGCTCTGGTCAGTCAAGGCGAGAAGTCACTATCTACCCGAAATCAAGAATCATTAAACCAGCTACTTAAACCACTTTCGGAGAAGATCGATGGTTTTCAAAGCAGAGTTAACCAAGTTCACAGCGATTTAACAGGACAAAACGCAGCGCTCAAAACGCAGATTAAGCAGCTTCATGACGTAGGTCAGGAGATGTCATCAGAAGCAAGCAACCTCACGCAGGCACTCAAAGGCGACAAAAAACTCGTTGGGAACTGGGGTGAAGCACAGCTAGAGCGAACACTCGAGTTAGCCGGCCTTCGACGCGGTGAGCATTTTGAGGCCCAACAAGCCTTTAAAGGTGAAGACGGGCAGCGGATGCTCCCCGACTTTGTCATTTTCCTTCCTCAAGACAAACATATTGTCATCGACAGCAAGGTGTCACTGGTTGATTACGAGCGCGCAGTCACTGCCGATGATGACAGCGAACGAACACAAAGCCTTGCAGCACACGCGGCCGCCGTAAAGCGCCACATAGACCAACTTTCCGAGAAGGACTATGCCAACCTTGCTGGTCTGCAAAGCCCAGATTTCGTCCTCATGTTCATGCCGGTGGAGCCCGCGTACATCGAGATTATGCGCACGCAACGTGATCTCTTTAACTATGGGTATCGAAAGAACGTCGTTCTCGTTTCGCACACGACACTCATGCCCATCTTGCGCACCGTGGCGAACCTCTGGATGGTCGAACGGAGTAACGCCGAGGCGCGCGATATCAGTGACCGTGCTGGCGACATTTTCAATGCCGTGTGTTTAGTAGCTGAACGCATGGAAAGCGTAGGCGCTTCGTTGTCGCAAACAACTAAACGCTATAACGAAGCTGTAAAGAGCCTCGTAGGCAGACAGGGGCTACACGGGAAAGTAGATCGGTTTCAAACACTATCAACGCGCGTATCAAAAACCTTCCCTGAAAACCTGGATGTACTGCCCGATCAGACTGACGCTAGCCAGCTCTCGCTAGCGACGGATAAGCCCAGCAAAAAAGGAGACAATGGCGACAAATAGCTACAGTTAACCGCAAATATCGCGATTAAACGTCTAGGTTTGCCACCGCCAACGCGTTAGTTTCGATGAAATCTCGGCGTGGCTCGACGTCATCACCCATCAACGTGACAAACATTTGGTCAGCACGAATAGCGTCTTCAATCGTCACGCGAAGCATTCGTCGGGCATCAGGGTCCATTGTGGTCTCCCACAATTGATCGGGGTTCATCTCGCCCAAGCCCTTGTAACGCTGAATGGAACAACCACGCCGGGCCTCATCGAGCAGCCATTGCATGATCTTTGAGAAATCAGAGGAAGCGAATACCTTCTCGCCTCGCTTCACAAAACTCTCTGATGTGACTGATGAGGCAAGCAATGCACCCAGCTCGGTGAGTTGCCTGTATTCTCCAGAGCTAAACAAATTGTGACCAAGGACAATGTCGCTGGCCACACTGTGCGCAGTTCGACGAACAACTACGTAGTAAGTGCCGCGCTCTGGATCACGCCGGACGAAGCACTCAAACCCTACATTGCTACCTGATATTGTAAGTAAGCGCTTACTTAGGGCTTCAGAAAATGCCGTTACACGCGCCTCATCTGCCATATCGTCGACAGTCAGCGGAGAAGTGTAAACAAGCTCCCAAAGTACATCGGATGAATAGACACGACTGAGGCGATCAATAGTCGACTCTGCTCGCTGATAGCGTGACACGATATCTGCAAGCGGATCCCCCGATAACCCTTCATCTGAATCGTTCTTGAAAAGCGTCGTATCAATAAGGGCCGCGTTCGTCAGGTATTCAGCCAGAGCATCTTCGTCTTTGAGGTACTGACTTGATTTACCGCGAGTAAGCTTATAAAGCGGGGGCTGCGCGATGTAGACATGCCCGCGCTCCACCAGTTCTCGCATTTGTCTGAAGAAAAACGTTAGCAACAGCGTTCGAATATGCGATCCATCCACATCAGCATCGGTCATGATGATGATTTGATGGTAGCGAAGCTTGTCAGGATCGAACTCATCCTTGCCAATACCGCACCCTAACGCGGTGACAATGGTGCCAACCTCCGCGTTGCTTAGCATCTTGTCAAAGCGTGCCCGTTCTACATTTAAGATCTTGCCCTTTAAAGGCAAAATAGCTTGGAACTTTCGGTTTCTTCCCTGCTTGGCCGAACCACCCGCAGAGTCTCCCTCCACCAGGTAAAGTTCACACAAAGAGGGGTCCCGTTCCTGACAATCCGCCAACTTACCAGGCAGGCCGGCAATATCGAGCGCACCCTTACGACGGGTCATCTCGCGTGCTTTACGTGCCGCTTCTCGAGCCCGCGCTGCATCGAGCATCTTGCCCACAATTTGCTTTGCATCGTTAGGGTTTTCCAAGAGGAACTCACCAAAGGCGGCGCCCATGGCCTGTTCAACGATTGGCTTCACCTCGCTCGAAACTAATTTGTCTTTCGTCTGTGAGGAGAATTTTGGATCCGGCACTTTGACAGAAACGATGGCGGTCAAACCCTCACGCGCGTCGTCGCCCGTTGTGTTGACCTTAGCCTTCTTGGCCAGACCCTCGCGCTCTATGTAGCCATTTAAACCGCGAGTAAGCGCCGATCTAAATCCCGCGAGGTGTGTACCACCGTCGCGCTGAGGAATATTGTTGGTGTAACAGAAAATGCTTTCCTGAAACCCGTCATTCCACTGCAACGCCACCTCAACACCAACACCATCCTCGTTGGTTGTCTCAAAGTGGAAAACCTTGTTAATGGGCGACTTAGCCTGGTTAAGGAAATCAACAAAGGCGCTCAAACCACCGTCGTAGCAATACGTTTCACTTTCGCCACTTCGCTCATCAAACAGAACAATCTTTACCCCAGAGTTCAGGAAAGCCAGCTCTCGTAAACGCTTGGCTAACACATCGAAGTGAAACTTAATGTTGGAGAAGGTATCGGCAGAAGGCTTAAAACGTACTGATGTACCCGACTCCTGTGTATCGCCAATCACAGCCAACGGTGCGTCAGGAACACCATGTCTGTAGGTTTGCTCGTGGAGCTTTCCCTGTCGCCGGATGGTTAAGCAAAGCTCTTCGGACAGCGCGTTAACCACAGAGACACCCACACCGTGCAAGCCTCCCGACACCTTGTAGGTGTTATCGTCGAACTTACCGCCCGCGTGCAGAACCGTCATAATGACCTCTGCCGCAGAAACACCCTCTTCGTGCTGCTCTGTCGGAATGCCGCGCCCGTCATCGCTAACACTCACCGATTCATCGGGGTGAATGACAATGTCGATCTGGCTACAGTGCCCCGCCAATGCCTCATCAATAGAGTTATCGACGATTTCAAAGACCATGTGGTGGAGGCCGGTTCCGTCGTCCGTATCGCCAATGTACATGCCTGGTCGTTTTCGGACGGCATCCAAACCTTTCAGTACTTTAATACTAGAAGAGTCGTAATTGGCTTCTTCAGCGCCGGGGGTGTTGTCTTCCATGAGATCTCCTTCCACTCACCGAGTATTATGCCATTGATTTGGTCTCTGTGATCACCCCTTGTTCCACGTGGAACACTGTTAATGGCACAAAATCTGCCCACCTAGAGAGATCACCCAGAGAAACCGCGGTCGCAAGCACCTGCGCCTTTTTTTCGGCCAAAACAGAAAACACGGCTCTAGCATTATCGCCATCAAGCTCCGCACCCACATCGTCCAACAAAAACACAGGCGCACGGCCTGCCACCTCTGCGAGCACCCGGCCCTGCGCCACCCGCATAGCCGACATGAGAACCTTCATTTGGCCGCGAGACAAAACCTCATTCGCCGGCCTACTCCCGAGTAAACACTGTAAATCCGCACGATGCGGGCCCACCTGTGTGAAGCCACGCTGTCTGTCACTCTGCGCACTGGCGTTTAACGCACCGGTCAACGA
This sequence comes from Halieaceae bacterium, assembly GCA_003523185.1. Taxonomy (GTDB): domain Bacteria; phylum Pseudomonadota; class Gammaproteobacteria; order Pseudomonadales; family Halieaceae; genus Luminiphilus. Next base: position 15,805 of record DPGN01000064.1, on the reverse strand, counting down.
CTCACCCGCAGTCCATCCAGATCTCAAAACCAATGACATACCAGGAAAATCAACGCCCATTGATGACAAAACCTCAGACAGCTCATCTGATAAAAGTGCGGTAACTCGCTCTCTGGCCTCATGAACCTGCTCGCCCACAGCAGCCATTTCGTTTGTCCACACGCCGTCATCACCACCACGCGTCTTTCGAAGCAGGATATTGCGTTGTTTCAAGGCCTGATGATATCGCTGCCACGACGAGATAAAAGAATGTTCCACGTGGAACACCATTTGATCGATCAGTCGCCGCCGCGCCTCTGGACCCCCCCTCAGCGCATTCAGTGAATCGGCGTTTAAAAGAACCAGCGGGAGTTCACGAGCGAGCTCTGATAAGGCCTTCACGGGAGTACCCGATAGTCGGGTTTCACCGCCACCCGCTCGCAGCCGCCTGATCCCAATCACGGATTCGGCGCCTCCATATTTCATGCGGCCTACCACTTGGAGCCCTGGCTGCTCGTCACGTATAGCCTTGCTAAGCTGCGACGCTGTGAAGGACTTGCCCGTCCCCAGAATATGAACGGCATCAAGCACAGAGGTTTTGCCGGCACCGTTAAGACCCGTGAACACCGACAGCCCCTCTGACAACTCCAGACAGGCCTCAGATAAGTTTCTTAAGTTTTGGATCGATAGCTGCGTTAGCAAAGCATTATCAGAAGTGGCTTACAACCGCATGGGCATAACGACGTACAACGCTTCTGCGTCTTTATCACCGCCCGCTTCTCCTTCTTCGATTAACGCAGAGCTCGCCGAGTCAGAAAGCGACATGCGCACGGTAGCGCCAGTGAGCACGCCCATCACATCGAGCAAGTAGCTAACATTGAAACCAACCTCCAGCGCATCTCCGGCGTAATCTACCGGTACGGACTCCTCCGCCTGCTCCTGCTCAGGATTATTAGCGGTAATTTCCAGCGAGCCTGGTGTCAAAGACAGCCTCACACCACGATATTTTTCGTTGGAAAGTATAGCTGTTCGCGTGAAGGCTTGTCGCAACTCCGATCGATCTCCCGACACCGACTTGTCAGGCGATCTAGGAAGCACACGCTCATACTCGGGGAACTTGCCATCAACTAACTTTGACGTAAATGTGAACTGATCGGTTGCCGCACGAATATGGTTAGAGCCGACACTCAACGTAACGGAACCATCGCCGTCCAATAAACGCGACAACTCCAATATGCCTTTGCGCGGCACAATCACGGACTTGTCATCTGCACCTACCTGTCCAGGTGCCGTACACAAAGCCAAGCGGTGACCGTCTGTTGCCACAAAGCGCAGCCTTCCCTCTTTAATTTCGAGATACATACCATTCAAGTAATAGCGCACATCTTGCTGCGCCATGGCGAAGCCAGTGCGATCAATCATCTGGCGGACAAGTGGCTGCGCCAAATCTAAATCTATCTCACCGTCGCCCGCCTCTACGGTTGGAAACTCTGCCGCGGGTAATGTGGATAAGGTGAAGCGGCTTCGCCCTGCTCGCACGGTGACTTTACCGTCTTCAACACTAAAGGAAATATCGACCCCGTCGGGCAAGCTTTTACAGATATCAACCAGCTTTCGCGCTGGCACAGTGATGTCCCCATCAGCACCTTCGCTTTGCACATCGATGCGACCAACAAGTTCAACCTCTAGATCGGTACCTGTAAGCGACAAACGATTGCCCTCTAAGCTCATGAGAACGTTAGATAAAATGGGTAGTGTTTGGCGACGCTCAACCACACCTGCAACCAGGTTCAAAGGCTTAATCAATGCGTCCCGTGATACCGAAAACTTCATTCGTATGATCTCTCTTGTCGTAGCCAGCGCTTATATCACGTAGTCAGTAAGCGCAGCAGATTCTTATAATCTTCCCCAATATCCGATGTTGTTCCACGCAACTCCGCTATCTTACGACAAGCGTGAAGCACTGTCGTGTGGTCTCTTCCCCCAAACGCATCGCCAATCTCTGGCAAGCTATGATTCGTTAGCTCCTTCGACAGCGCCATCGCTACTTGTCTAGGACGCGCGATTGAACGGTTTCGTCTTTTCGACAATAAATCCGCGACTTTAATCTTATAGTAGTCCGCAACTGTCCGCTTGATGTTTTCTAGCGAGACCTGTTTATCCTGCAGGGCCAAGAGGTCCTTCAAGCTTTCCTTAATCAAATCAATATCAAAAGGCCTGCCGGTAAAGTTCGCGCTCGCAATGACTCGCTTTAGCGCACCTTCAAGCTCGCGAACATTCGATCGGATTCGTTGTGCAATAAAAAATGCTGCCTCATGAGACATTTCGATGCCTGACTGCTCCGCCTTCTTCATGAGGATGGCGACGCGGGTCTCCAGTTCTGGCGGTTCCACCGCCACTGTTAGGCCCCACCCAAAGCGGCTCTTTAACCGCTCCTCGACCCCATCGATCTCCTTTGGGTAACGATCGCAGGTCAAGATCATCTGCTGGCCACCCTCTAGCAACGCATTAAACGTGTGAAAAAACTCTTCCTG
>DPGN01000064.1:6328-13101 GCA_003523185.1 Halieaceae bacterium | reverse complement strand
CCCAGACCTACGCCTCCGTAGAGGAACAGAGGGTTGTAGGCGTCACCCGGACTTTCCGAAACCTGCTGAGCAGCGGCCATCGCTAGCTGGTTACTCTTACCCTCAACAAAATTAGAAAAGGTATACCCGTCCACCAGGTTGTGCTGATGCGATGGCACCACGACGGCTGGCGCCTGTTTTTTCACTGTCCGTGACGGCTCTGCTGGCGCCACTCTCGCAGTCTCCGCGCCCTGAACCACAGTGGTTCCGGGCAGGCTCAACTCGTTATTCACCCTAGCTGGGTGGGTGATGCTTGACCCGCCGGCACCCGTTATAACCCTCACAGACACCAGGGCCGCCTCAGTGCTCACAGCAGCGAGACACTGAGAAATGGTTGCACTGTATTTTTCTTCTACAAAATCTCGGATAAACCGATTGGGTGCGCACAACACAAAGTGAGCGCCATCTTCTATCACGGTTAAAGGTCGCACCCACGTATTGAATTGAATCTCTGGCACTTCACGACGCAGCTCTTCGAGACACTGTGTCCACAGCACCGCATTCGAAACTGACGAGGAAGATTGAGACGCTATTTGCATGTTGTTATTGCTCTTCAAGGCGAATTGAGCCGAATCTGCGACTTATCACAGCATTTATGTTGAGTTCTGGCTCAATTATCCGCCACTTCTCGACAACGGTGTATAGTTATCCACACATTTATCTCCGGTTCAACAAAAATAAATGTCATATAAATCATTGGTTTAGTGTTTTTTTGGGGGGTTTTTATAAAAAAATAAAATGCAAGCCGTATTTTTGTTTGTCTGTGGATAACTTTTTTATAACTTATGGATGCTTTGTGACAAAAAGCAACCAATCGATTCATGCAAACTGGTAAAAAGAGAGCAATACAGTCGATCCCGGTAAGTGGCCACTAACACCAAAAAAATAATGGTTTTGTAACCACTTACTTTTTTACATCCCCAGCTATTGCCAGTCACACAGGGGGTCCCTATAATTCTGCCCCCTTTGATAACCGCATTGATGTAAAGGCACTCGTATGAAGCGCACCTTTCAACCCAGCGTTCTGAAGCGCAAGCGCAACCACGGCTTCCGTGCTCGCATGGCAACTAAAAACGGCCGCAAGGTGCTCGCTCGCCGTCGTGCGCGTGGACGTCTACGTCTGTCGGCGTAAGCGCATCGGGGCAACTCACTATGTCCCAAAAATTTCCAAAGTCCGCGCGCTTACTTAACGCCCACGACTACTCCCAAGTTTTCAACAACTGCTCAATACGTGCCGGCTCAACGGCTGGCACCGTCCTTGCCCTTCCTGTATCAGACGATCGCTCTCGCCTCGGTATTATTGTTGCCAAGAAAAACGTGCGATTAGCCACTGACCGCAACCGTATTAAGCGGCTGGTAAGGGAGTACTTTCGAAACCACCCCCTTTCAGCCTCGATGAGCCTTGTTTTTATGGCAAAGCGAGGGGCTGGAACATTAAGCAACGCGGACGTGACAGGCGACCTTGATCGCCTTTGGCGGAAGCTCAATCACAAACACCCGCAGATTCGGTTTGAAAATGATCAATAACGTTCTCACCGCGCTGCTGAAACTGCCCATCAAGTTCTATCAAGTTGGGATCAGTCCCTTTATTGGAAATCGCTGCCGATATTTTCCATCGTGCTCGTCATACGCCATTGAAGCATTAGAGTCACACGGCGCAGTTTCAGGCGGTTTTCTGGCTGCAAAGCGAATTTGCCGCTGTCATCCATGGGCTGCCGGCGGTTATGATCCTGTCCCTGTACATCCTAGCTTGTCGAAACCCGACGACGAATAATGCCGAGGACCTCAATGGACCCTGTACGACTACTGTTAATAAGCACCACCGCCGTATTGTCTCTAATGCTGCTTATTGAATGGAATCAGTATTCTGACGAGTACCAAAGGCAGCAGAGTGAGTTATACACGGCCGTAATTACCGAGCCTGGCCTTGTAACGAATGAACAAGTAGCTGCGCCCATGAGCCAAGGCATTAATGACGGTATCCCGAGTGTCAACCAGGTAATGAACCCTCTTTCAGTGCTACTCGATGACAGCGAGACGTTCAACTTGTCTACCGACGCTCTCGAATTGGTTGTATCAGCTGACGGGGGCGATGTTGTTTCTGCGTCCTTACCAAAGTTCCCGGTAAGACTCGATACGCCGGATCAACCCTTTAGATTGCTGGAAAACAACAACCTGCGACGGTATGTGGCTCAGAGCGGACTCATAGGGCCTGATGGTATTGATGCCAGCGGCAACAGAGCGCGTTATGCGAGCCAAGGCGTCACTAACAATGGCGACGGCACTCACACATTGACATTGGCCTGGACAGGCAACGACCCGCTCGGAATGCAGGTTTACAAGCAGTTCACTGCTCATGATGACCGATACAACGTCGACGTATCTTTCGATATCAGAAACGGTGGTAGCTCAGTCGCTTCCGTCACGTCGTTTGCTCAACTGAAGCGTGATAACACGCAAGCACCCGACGGCAACACCGGTTTCGGGGTTAGTCCTTATTTGGGCGCGGCGCTTACGCAGCCCGATAAGCGCTACACCAAGCTCAGTTTCTCTGACTTGAACGATGAGCCATTTTCAAAACGATTGCCCGCAGGATGGGTGGCAATACTGCAGCACTATTTTGTATCTGCGTGGATTCCATCGCAGCAGGCCACTCACGATTACTTTGCTAGCCAGCTCTCTAATGGCGACAACGTGATTGGTTACAAAAACCAAAACATTGATATCGCTCCCGGGGCAGCGACGATCATCACTCAAACGCTTTACGTAGGTCCCAAAGATCAAGTAGCCCTTGCCGCGCTAGCCGAAAATCTCGATCTCGTTATTGATTACGGTTGGCTCTGGTGGCTCGCTCAGCCGCTTTTCTGGTTGCTCACTTTGATCCAGCAATTTGTGATCAATTGGGGATTGGCCATCATCGCGCTGACCGTCGTCATCAAGCTCGTTTTCTTCCGGTTGTCTGCGGCAAGCTATAAGTCAATGGCGAAGATGAGAACGGTTCAACCCAAAATTCAAAGTATCAAAGACCAATACGCAGACGACAAAGCAAAGCAACAGCAAGCCATGATGGAATTGTGGAAAAAAGAGAAGATCAACCCAATGGGTGGCTGTCTTCCTATGTTGATTCAGATGCCGGTCTTTATCGCACTGTACTGGGTGCTACTAGAATCAGTTGAACTCCGACACGCACCCTTCATTTTGTGGATCGACGACCTATCAGCCATGGATCCCTATTTTGTCTTGCCTATCCTGATGGGAATCAGCATGTGGCTCATGCAACGCTTAAATCCGGCTCCGCCAGATCCCATGCAAGCCAAAATCATGATGTACATGCCTATCGCATTTACCTTTTTAATGATGTGGTTCCCGGCTGGGCTTGTTCTGTATTGGCTGAGTAACAACCTTCTATCATTTGCTCAGCAATACGTTGTTACTCGACAAATTGAGCAAGCAGCTTCGCGATAAGCTCAACATCGACGTAAAACAATGACAGCACTTGATACTGATACGATTGCCGCTATTGCTACGGCGCGGGGCAACGGTCCTGTCGGCATCATCCGTTTAAGTGGACCTGATTCACTCGCTATAGCACTCGCTCTAAGTGGGTCAGAACTCACACCTCGATACGCTCATTTTCGGTCTTTCCTCGACAATGAAGGTAAAACCATTGACTCAGGGTTAGCCATTTACTTTCCCGGTCCCAACTCATTTACCGGTGACGATGTGGTGGAAATTCAAGGGCATGGTGGACACATTGTTTTACAAGCACTTCTCTCGCGATGCATTGAGTTAGGGGCAAGACAAGCTCGACCCGGAGAGTTTTCAGAGCGCAGTTTCATCAACGGCAAAATTGATTTACTACAAGCAGAAGCCATCGCCGATCTGATTACCGCCGAAACAGAAACGGCAGCAAAGCTCGCGTCTGCCTCGTTATCCGGTGCATTTTCTGTTTTGGTCAGCGACCTCTCCAGCCAACTCAATGAACTAAGAGCGTTAACCGAAGCATCGATCGATTTTCCTGAAGAAGACATCGATGTTTTAGAGCGCCATTCAGTTGTATCAAGGCTTAGTGACTGCAACGCAACTATTGAGCAATTACTCAACGATGTTGCGGCCTCGCAACGGAAAACGCAGCATTACCTGGCAGTCCTTATTGGTGCGCCAAACGCGGGTAAAAGCAGCCTTTTAAATGCACTTTCTGGTGATGATATTGCTATTGTCACTGATGTTCCGGGAACAACACGCGACACACTAAAACAAAGCATAAAAGCCGGCGCTGTGGTACTGGACCTCATCGACACAGCCGGTATTCGCCAGACAGAGGACGTCATTGAACAGGAAGGCGTTAAGCGCGCCAAATCCAGCAGTCAAACTGCTGACCTCGTACTGTACATTATAGATGACAACGAACCACAGGAAATTAATACCGAATGGCTACCCGATAGCGCCATTAATATTCAGGTCCTAAACAAAATTGATATCTCTGGCAAACAAGCAGGCGTACTTCCAAGTCACGGTGAAACCCGCTGCGTTGCCGTCAGTGCCAAAAAAGGTGATGGAATAGACGCATTGATTCAAACGATTGAGGACTCATTATTGGTACAAGGGGCGCAGGACTCTGTTTTTAGCGCTCGCCAACGCCACGTTGATGCACTGTCAGAAGCGCATCACGCTCTCACAGAATCTCTACTTGCCTTCGAGCACCATAACGCCGGGGAGCTACTGGCCGAAGATCTAAAACGCGTTCAAACCGAAATTGATTCTTTGACGGGCCGTGTAGCGAGTGACGATATCCTTGGATTAATTTTTAGCAGTTTTTGCATAGGTAAGTAACACCTTGTCCACAACATCATAAAAAAATTGATCTAGCGACGCTACGCGCTGCATTGATGTGGGTAGAGTTGATGACAACTCTGTGTATGACATTGTGAAAAAATAGGCGTCAACAAAAGAGACATAACAACAGATTGAGATATCCCCGATTAGCACAGGCCTTATAAGGTTGTTTTTCCTATCTTATGAAGCACCTTATACGCGGCGTAAATACTGGAGCTAATTGGCGATAGTGCATCTATCCACAAAAAAAGGCTCCTTAATAACAACAACATCAAAATATCTTTTCTAATACATATATGAATAGTCAATTTTTATAAGATGTTACCAACGTCAAAAACACATCTAACTTTTGTGAATCTGTCGGCCTAGGAGATCGACACCTTAAGTTCAGCCACATTTATTCGTATACTCCCAGCCCTTTTTTCTAACAAAGACGGCAAATGAGCACTCATCGCACGTTCGATGTCATCGTGGTAGGCGGTGGCCATGCGGGTACCGAAGCAGCTTTAGCAGCTGCCCGCACCGGTGTGCGCACGCTTCTCATTTCCCACTCGATCGATACGGTCGGTCAGATGTCATGTAACCCGGCAATAGGCGGTATCGGTAAATCACATCTCGTTAGGGAAATTGACGCTTTAGGTGGTGCGATGGCGAGAGCCACGGACCTCGCAGGCATTCAATTTAGAGTGCTCAACGCAAGGAAAGGCCCGGCTGTCAGGGCGACCAGAGCGCAAGCCGATAGAGTGTTATATCGCAATGCGATTCGCCAACTACTCTTTGCACAAGAAAATCTGACTGTGTTCCAAGATGCGGTCGACGATATCGAGCTCACCGGTGAAAAGGTAACCGGCGTTAGAACTGCCACGGGTATTCGGTTTTTTGCTCCTACATGTGTCCTTACCGCAGGTACATTTTTGAACGGGAAGATTCATATAGGAATGGAAAACCAGTCGGGCGGGCGCATGGGTGATGCGGCTGTGGTTACGTTGGCAGATCGATTACGTGAGTTGTGCCCTCGGACCGGTAGACTGAAAACTGGTACGCCACCACGAATTGATGGCAATTCAGTGGATTTTTCTGTTCTTGAAGAACAATGGGGAGACGAGCCAAGGCCAATAATGTCTCAGCTAGGCTCAGTTTCTCAACATCCTGAGCAGCTATGCTGCTGGGTGACTAAGACTAATGAAGCCACTCACGAGATTATTCGCGGTGGGCTGGATCGATCACCCATGTTCAGTGGTGTCATTGAAGGTACAGGCCCGCGCTATTGCCCTAGTATTGAAGATAAAATTCACCGGTTTGCCGATAAGGCTTCCCATCAAATATTTTTGGAGCCTGAAGGATTAACAACCACTGAGTTGTATCCAAACGGTATATCAACTTCGCTGCCGTTCGATATTCAGGACGCCATGGTTCGAACCATTCCCGGCTTGGAGAACGCGCACATCACGCGGCCAGGCTACGCGATTGAATACGATTATTTTGATCCCCGTGATCTGATGCACAGCTTACAGACACGACATGTGGCTGGTTTGTATTTTGCTGGTCAGATTAACGGCACCACAGGTTACGAAGAAGCTGGAGCACAAGGGTTACTCGCCGGGTTGAATGCGTCTCGATATGCCCGCGATCTTGATGCTTGGGAGCCACGACGCGATGAGGCCTATATCGGTGTTCTTGTGGACGATCTCGTAACGTTGGGCACGCAAGAACCTTATCGAATGTTCACATCCCGCGCTGAATATCGGCTGCAACTTCGCGAAGACAATGCTGATGAGCGGTTGACGCCAAAAGGCAACGAGCTTGGGTTGATCTCGTCAGCGCATTGGTCTGCTTATGATCAAAAACGAGCGGTGGTGGATGAGGAGTTGGGACGATTGGAGTCAACTTATATCCAT
>DPGN01000064.1:0-6051 GCA_003523185.1 Halieaceae bacterium | reverse complement strand
ACAGAAGTGTCCGGATTATCCAATGAGATCTGTCAAAAACTGACAGACACTCGACCGGCTAATATCGCAAGAGCTGGTCGAATTCAGGGTGTTACACCTTCGGCGCTGTCACTGCTTCTGGTACACCTGAGACGGCAGAGCAATTCTGCTCCCGATCGCGCCGTCAGCAATGGTTGAACGCTTATTCGATCAAATGACACGAGGGCTTAAGGCTCTCGATATACAAATGGCGTTAGCAGAACCGTTAACGGATTACGTCACCTTGCTCCATAAATGGAATAAACCCTACAACCTGACAGCCGTGCGGCGTCCCAAGGACATGGTGATTAAACACGTCCTCGACAGTCTTACCCTGGTGCCGTATCTCAGTTCATGTCAGCGACTTTGTGATGTCGGCACAGGCGCAGGCCTACCAGGTATTCCTTTGGCGCTGTGTTTCCCTGATAAAGAGTTTGTATTACTGGACAGTAACGGCAAGAAAACCCGTTTCCTCTATCAGGTCCGCCAACAACTGAGGTTAGACAATGTCAGTATTGTCGAGGGGCGAGCTGAGACTTACCAACCAGATCAAGGTTTCGATGTTGTGATGAGTCGGGCATTCGCTGATTTAAATCGAATGTGTCATCTGACAGCGCATTTACTTGATACGGAGGGTGTTTGGCTCGCTATGAAGTCTCAAACGGTTGATACTGAAATTGCAGATTTAAGTGCATCTGTAGAGATCAGCGAACAAATCGATCTGGTGGTACCCGGGTTAGATGAATTGAGGCAGTTAGTTGTGCTGCGTCGTGGTGAGAACAAAAAATGAAAATAATTGCCGTAGCCAATCAAAAAGGTGGCGTTGGTAAGACAACAACAAGCGTCAACCTGGCTGCTTCGTTGGCGCAGATGGGAAAGCGCGTGCTATTGGTGGATATAGATCCTCAGGGCAATGCCACCATGTCGTCTGGCATAGAAAAAAATGGACTAGAGCTATCTGTGCTTGATCTTTTGCTCGCAGAAGCATCGCTTTCTGAGTGTTTGGTCGAGTCGCCCACAGGTAAGTTCTCTGTTTTGCCGGCAAATGGAGACCTGACGGCGGCAGAGGTAGAGCTCATAGAGGTTGAGGGTAAAGAAAAGCGATTGAAGCAAGGGCTGCATCAAGGTGATGCATCATTTGACTTTGTCTTAATCGACTGCCCCCCCTCTCTAAACATGCTGACCGTTAATGCGATGGTGGCTTGTGATTCTATTCTCATCACCATGCAGTGTGAGTACTTCGCTCTTGAGGGGCTGTCTGCCTTGTTGAATACCATTCGCCGGATCAACGAGACAGTTAATCCTGATCTTGAAATCGAGGGAATTCTTCGAACGATGTATGATCCCAGAAATTCGCTGACAACAGAGGTATCGGAGCAATTATTCAGCCACTTTGGTGATCTTGTTTATCGGACAGTGATCCCGAGGAATGTGCGACTCGCAGAGGCACCAAGTCATGGGGAACCCGGGATTGTTTATGACCGATATTCAAGAGGCGCGCGTGCGTACATGGCGCTTGCTGAAGAATTTTCACGTCGACAGTGATATTTCGGTCGGTAATATGACGGACAGTGACACGATGAAACATGGCGTAAGGGAACGACAAGTGCTCAGGAAAGGCGAATGAACACGAAAAAGCGAAAGTTAAATCGCGGCCTTGACGCGCTGCTAGGGACCGACCTGACCAAAAAAGCATCGGTGGGCACGGCAGAAGCGAGCACAACATCACCAGGGGACGGCGATCTTCGTCAATTACCACTGGAGTTTTTACAACGCGGTAAATATCAGCCTCGAATTGATTTTGACGAAGCCGCGTTACAAGAGCTGGCCGACAGCATTAAAGCCCAAGGTGTCATGCAGCCGATTGTTGTGAGATCTATTGGTGCAGATCGTTACGAAATTGTGGCTGGCGAGCGACGCTGGCGAGCCAGTCAGCTGGCCGCCTTAGATACGATCCCGGCTATCGTCCGCGATATCAGCGATGAAACAGCGATCGCAATGGCGCTGATAGAAAACATCCAGCGCGAAAACCTCAATCCACTTGAAGAAGCCCGAGCGCTAAAGCGATTGCAGACCGAATTTGATTTATCTCAGCAAGAGGTTGCAACAGCTGTGGGTAAATCACGCCCGGTCATTGCTAATTTGATGCGGCTGCTGTCCCTCGAGCGTGAAGTGTCGGAGATGTTGGAACACGGTCGAATTGATGCGGGTCACGGAAAGGTGCTTCTGGCATTGGATGGCGGAGATCAGGTTCGCGCGGCAAGAAAAGTTGTGGACAGCAAGTTGTCAGTCAGACAAACAGAGGCGCTTGTAAAAGCCATGTTAGCGCCAGCTGTTGATACAGCTCCGCAGCGGAAAGATCCTGATATCGACCGGCTGGAGCGACAACTCTCTGAGCGTTTTGGCACCAAAGTGGTCATCGAAAATAAAAATGGCCGTGGCAAGCTGGTCATACAGTACAGCGACCTAGACGTGCTTGACGGAATTTTAAATCGTATCCAATAAAAATTGGCATTTTGCTTTGTTGATGCGCTTAGGCAATTCGAATAGACTTGCGCGCGCTTGAGAACCCGAAAATGTGGGAGTGCTAAGTGGCCGAGTACACGCGAACAATGCTGGCTCACCACTTCGCCAAGGCCTTGGTATTTACCAGTGTTTTGATAGCCGCACTTTCTGCTGGTGTTTGGTTTTTTCTCGGTGGTGATGCAGCGTTAGCGGTGTGGGTAGGAGCGGTCATTATTGGACTGCCCCAGGCATGGCTTGCGACCAGCATGTTCAGCAGGTTTGGTGCGCAAGCACCAACCTTACTGGGGATAGCAAAATTTAGTCTCAGCGCACTGTTGTTTGGTCTTTGGTTCGCTACAGCGACAGATCCGCAGCCCGGAGCGATCTTCATGGGCGCGATAGCAGTATTAGTAAGTAGTCCGGTTTTTTATTATCTGGCTGCGAAGGACAAAGTGGTTTAACGGAAAGCATCGCGCTAGGGCGATTGTTTAATTAGGGCAAGATCGAATGGCTGCAGCTGGTCAAGAACAGACGGTTTCGGATTACATCGTCCACCACCTAACGAACCTCACTTACGGTAAATTGCCTGAGGGTTTTGAGCGTTATGATGGTGAAACGGTAGCTGCTGGTGGTCACTGGACGTTTGCTCATGGCGCCGATGAGATCGCTGCCATGGGATTCAATGCTATCCACGTGGACTCTCTTGGATGGTCCATCGGGCTAGGTATTATTTTTTGTGCCCTCTTTCGTTGGGTTGCCGTGCGCGCCTCTGCCGAGACACCTTCAGGTCTGATCAACTTTATCGAAATGATTGTCGAGTTTATCGACAATCAGGTTAAAGACACCTTCCATGGCAACAACAAACTGATTGCACCCCTATCACTGACTATTTTTGTCTGGGTGTTTTTGATGAACTTGATGGACTTAATACCCGTCGATGTGGTGCCAGAGCTCATGTTGTTGGCCGGTGTTGAGTACCAGAAAATCGTGCCATCAACAGACCCCAATATCACCATGGGTATGGCGATCGGTGTATTTGTCCTGATGCTCTTTTACTCCATTAAGGTCAAAGGCTTTGGGTTTGTTAAAGAACTCACCATGAACCCGTTTAACCACTGGGCATTTATTCCAGTCAATCTGTTCATGGAAGTGGTTGGTTTGCTCGCGAAGCCCTTCTCACTGGGCTTACGGCTGTTTGGCAACATGTATGCTGGTGAAATGATCTTCATTTTGATTGCGGCACTGTTCAGCGCAGGCATCTTTTGGTTGTTGCCTGCTGCGCTCTTGCAGATTGGTTGGGCGATTTTCCACATTCTGGTCATCACCTTGCAGGCATTTATCTTCATGGTCCTCACTATCGTGTACCTCAGCATGGCACACGAGGACCACTAATTTCTGAACTTCCATACTTAGACTCAATAGGAGACAACAATGGAAATGATCTACATCGCAGCTGCGATCATGATGGGCTTGGGCGGCATGGGCGCTGCAATTGGCGTGGGTATCTTGGGCGGCAAGCTCATCGAAGGTTCCGCGCGTCAGCCAGAGCTAGCTTCACGTCTACAGGGCACATTCTTCCTGGGTGCGGGCCTGGTTGATGCGATCCCCATTATTGGTGTTGGTATCGCTATGTACCTCATCTTTGTGGTTGCAGGCTAAAACCCTAGTTTCCTCGCTCATGACGGGCGGGGCTGAAACCCACAGGAGAGTACTGTGAACATTAATCTGACCATTATCGGACAGATCTTGGCCTTCATTGCGTTCGTTGCGTTTTGCATGCGATACGTATGGCCGCCGATCTTAGCCGCTATGGAAGAGCGTCAACAAAAGATCGCCGACGGTTTGGCTGCAGCAGACCGCGCTAGTCACGATCTTGAGCTTGCGCAAAAAGAAGCGGTTGACCGCCTGTCAGAGGCGAAGAAAGAAGCTGCCGCTATCGTCGAGGCTGCCAACAAGCGTGCAGCAACGGTTGTCGATGAAGCAAAAGTCGCTGCGGTTGCAGAAGCGGATCGGGTGAAAGAGCTAGCGTCTGCCGAAGTGGAGCGCGAAAAAGCTCAAGCTAAAGAGCAGCTCTTAACGCAAGTCAGTACGCTGGCTATTGCGGGCGCTGAAAAAGTGCTGGCAGCTGAAATCGATGCTGACAAACACGCTGCCCTTCTTGAGCAGCTGGTGAAGGAGCAGTAAGCGTGATCGAGCCAACCACACTGGCGAGACCTTACGCGCGGGCCGCGTTTCAGTTCGCCGTTGATAACGGCGCTGTCGACAGCTGGCACCAAGCATTGGCTACCGTTGCGGCGGTAGTCGCAGAGCCATCAGTGGCCAAGGTGCTCGACGATCCTGCAAGGACCGCATCCCAGCGCGCAGCAACTGTTGCGACCGTGCTGGGAGACGATATTCCAGCGGGTGTCGCGCAGTTTGTTTCAGTGATGGCTGAAAACCACCGTCTCGGCCTCTCAGGTGAGGTCGCGATGCTGTTCGCTGAGTTGCGATCAGCGCTCGATGCGGCGGCAAACGTCACGGTAACGAGTGCGTTTGATGTGGCGGATGAGACGATTGAGCAACTCTCCGCCTCATTGACCGCAAAGTTAGGCAAAACGGTCGATATGACTGTTGAAACAGATGCCTCCTTAATTGGGGGAGCCATTATTCGATCCGGCGATATGGTTATCGACGGCTCAGTTCGTGGGCGCTTGCACAAGCTTGCGACTGCGTTGAAATCTTGACAGAGGAACCGGTCATGCAACAACTGAATCCTTCAGAAATCAGCGACATCATTAAGCAGCGTATATCGCAACTTGATGTGGCATCGCAGGCTACAAACGAAGGCACAATCGTCTCGGTAACGGACGGCATCATCCGCATTCACGGTCTTACCGAAGTGCAATACGGCGAGATGATTGAATTTGAGGGCAATGTTTTTGGACTGGCCCTTAACCTCGAGCGTGACTCGGTCGGTGCGGTTGTACTGGGCGACTACAAACAGTTGGCCGAGGGGCAAACCTGCCGCTGTACTGGTCGAATCCTTGAGGTTCCAGTGGGTCCTGAGCTGCAGGGGCGCGTTGTCGACGCGCTGGGTAACCCAATCGATGGCAAGGGCGCTGTCGAGACCACCATGACCGATGCCCTTGAGAAAATTGCTCCTGGGGTTATCGCGCGTCAGTCGGTTGATCAGCCTGTACAAATTGGCTTGAAAGCGATCGATGCCATGGTGCCAATCGGTCGTGGACAGCGAGAGCTGATCATTGGTGACCGTCAGGTGGGCAAGACAGCGATTGCGGTCGACGCCATCATCAACCAGAAAGGTACTGGCATTAAGTGTATTTATGTTGCCGTAGGCCAGAAGGCTTCCTCGGTTGCGTCGGTCGTGCGCAAGCTCGAAGAGCACGGTGCAATGGATCACACCATTGTCGTAGCAGCTAACGCATCTGATCCTGCAGCGATGCAATACCTTGCGCCTTTCGCAGGTTGCACCATGGGAGAGTACTATCGCGATCGTGGCGAAGATGCACTCATCATTTATGATGACTT
>DPGN01000068.1 GCA_003523185.1 Halieaceae bacterium | reverse complement strand
TGGTGAGTTCCGTCGCGATTGCAATCATCTTGATTGTGATTCTCACCAAAGCTGTAAAATTTGTTCCGCAAAATCGTGCCTTCGTGGTTGAGCGCTTCGGCAAATACATTCGCACGCTTGAGGCCGGTCTGAACTTTCTGAATCCTTTCTTTGACCGCGTCGCTTACAACCGTACGCTGAAAGAGCAAGCGGTTGATGTCCCGTCACAGGCGGCGATTACACGCGACAACATCTCACTCATCGTAGACGGTGTTTTGTATCTAAAGGTACTGGACCCCGTCAAAGCGTCCTATGGTGTTGACGACTATGTCTATGCCGTTACCCAGCTCGCTCAGACCACCATGCGAAGTGAGATTGGTAAAATTGAGCTCGATAAAACCTTTGAAGAGCGTGAAGCGCTCAATAACAACATTGTGTCGCAAATTAACGAGGCCGCAGGGCCTTGGGGCGTCATGGTACTCCGCTACGAAATTAAGGATATTGAACCGCCTCGCACCGTACTCGACGCGATGGAACGACAGATGAAAGCGGAACGAGAAAAGCGCGCAGCTATTCTCGAGTCCGAAGGCGAACGTCAGTCATCCATTAATGTCGCGGAGGGCGAAAAACAAGCCCGCGTACTTGCGGCCGAAGCCGAAAAAGCCGAACAGATACTAAAAGCCGAAGGTGAGGCGAATGCGATCATTGCGGTCGCTGAGGCAAAGGCGGAGGCCCTGAATAAAGTCGGTGCGGCTGCCAATACCGAAGACGGTCAAAAGGCGGTGCAACTGGACTTAGCGGAGCAGGCCATTTCAGCAAAAGAAGCTATTGCAAGAGATTCATCGGTCGTACTGCTGAGCGACAGTCAAACCAATGCCTCCAACGTGGTGGCGGAGGCAATGACCATCGTCAACCGCTTAAACGAAGTTCAAGGAAAGACCGATGGCACTGCTTGAGTACTTTAGTGAGAACCCAGCAAGCTTCTGGTTTGCGCTCGGAGCTCTCGCACTGGTCATAGAGTTAGTCGTACTCGGTATGAGCACTATTGTGCTTTTCCTTGTGGGGCTTGGGTCGCTGATTACCGCGCTGCTTGTTTATCTGGGCGTTATCCCAGAGGGTTGGCTAACTGGCTTCGCGGTGATGGGCATTTTATCGTTCCTTCTGGGCATCCTGCTTTGGAAACCACTCAAGCAATACCAGGCGACAGAGCCCTCACGCTCAGGCCAAAGTTCTGATTTTGTTGGCCACGAATTTACTCTGTCGAGCTTGATCGATCGCGAGACGCAGTCCACCCATCAGTTCTCCGGTGTAACCTGGCGCGTTGAACTAGCGCGTGAAGAGGGCGACAAATCACTCGCGAGCGGCGACCGCGTTCGTGTCGTTGCGCTTCATCCGGGAGTTTTGGTAGTAGCACAGGCCTAGAGAACTGATTTTTCCTCAGGGGGCTTGCATGATGGCAAAGTTGCCATCGGCAGTTCCCACAAGCTTCTCCTGAACATAGAGCTCCCCGCGAACATTAGCGAAGCGCCTGCCTTTGTTCACCACTCTTGCCTCACACTCGACGACGCCGCCAGAAACAACAGGCCTCAGAAAATTCATGGAGATTTGGAGTGTGGCGCAAATTTCGCCATCGTCTAATCGTTGCATCAATGAGGCGCCCATCGCTGTGTCTACGAGCGTAAACAAAGCCCCGCCATGAACCACACCGTTGGGATTCAGATGACGCTCCGAGACTATGAGCTGCGCTTTTCCAGTGCCATCGCTCTCTGCAAAGACCTCAAAGCCGACTAGTTCGGCAAAACCGGGATGTTGCATTACGCTTTGAACCACTTCGTTGGTAAATCGTGGCGCACTGTATCAGCTTCTCATCTGGCTATCAGCGGGCTGTTCGATATCCTTCGCCGGGAACGATTGGTCAGCTGCCGAGCTTACGAGCACTGAGATTGATGGAATCAGCAAAGGATTGCGGTAAGGGCTCCAGCTCTGATCCCATCGTGTCGCTCCATCGGTTCAGAAATCCAAACAACGCGATGACGCTGACTATTTCAACGATTTCGCGATCGGAATAATGCGCCTTCAGCGCCGCGAAATCGCTATCGCTTGTCGCATTGGGCTGAAGTGCGGCATGCCATGCGAGTCGTAGGGCAGCGCGCTCTGCATCGCTGAACAGCGATGAGGACTCAAAGTCGAAGACAGCTTCGACTTTTTCCTGAGATACACCAAGGTTGTGTGCGGAGTGTGAGGTGTGCGCCTGGCAGTAGTGGCAGCTATTCGCCGCACTCGCAACCATGGCCACCAGCTGCTTCAAACCGCGGTCAATCTCTCCGGTCTGCAGTATGGTCGCGCCGATGCCACCAAACGCCTTCAGTAACTCGGGCCAATGAGCCATCGACAGGAAATTATTGGGGACATAACCCATGCTTCCCTCGAGCAGCTGAAATATGGGTTCGAAACCGGGTAGCTGGTCTCGCGGTACGTTGGAAATTCTGGGTTTTGTCATCTCGTTGAGATCTCCTTTCATACTCCCCTCCTCAGGCTATTTGAGGTTATTACGGCACCCCGAAAGCGCCCCCCCGAAAAATCATTATCGAACCGCCGACTCCTGGAGTCGCAGTACGCCCGCGCCGGCATCCATCTCAGCAATCGCCCCGACAGGCACCGTGCTCTGCTCCTCTACGTGCCCAATCATGGCACCAAAATAGCAAGGCACACCGAGGGGTTCACAGTGCTGCCTGAGAATGTCCATCAAGGCGAAATTGCCGAGACCAGGGTTGGGTTCTACGCCCGTAAAGTGCCCAAACACAATACCGGAAACTTGACCTAACACGCCGCTTAGCTTGAGCTGGGTCATCATGCGATCGACGCGGTAAATCGCCTCTCCAACGTCTTCGAGAAAAAGGATCGCACCTCTGGCATCCGGGAAATACGGCGTTCCAACCAAGGCACTCATCAAAGTGAGGTTGCCGCCAATCAGGTGCCCTGTAGCCTTCCCCGCGTTGATGGTCTGGATGCGGTGTTTTCGGGCCACAAGATCATCATCAATGACTTCAGGATTACTGTAGGCCGCTGATCTGGCGTCAAACAGCACCTCACGCATTCCCTCATAGGTGAACTCATTCCAGCGTGACATCACATTTGGGCCGTGAAACGTAACGACACCCGCTTTCGCGTAGATCGCGTTGAGTAAGCTGGTGATATCACTATATCCAAGGAAGATCTTCGGATTCTTCGCTATGAGGTCAAAGTCTAAAAACGGCAGTAGCCGGCTCGCACCCCAACCACCTCGCAAGGCGAATACGGCGTCGATTTCAGGATCGGCGAACGCCGCATTGATATCCGAGGCACGATCTTCGTCCTCACCGGCAAGATAGCCGAACCGATCCAGAACATGCGAACCGACTTTCGCCTTCAGTCCCATCGCCTCCAGAGCCTCAAGCGCTATCTGAAGGTGCAAGGACTCGTAGGTGACAGACGCTGGCGCAACGAGCCCAATGGTATCGCCAGGACGCAGACGCTTCGGTCGTTTCACCGCGTCTGCAAACGCAAAGCTGGGCGCGACCCCCATCAGGGTGCTTGCGAGACTCAATTGAAGGAGTGATCGTCGATCCATGGCGTGCATTTCCCAATAACTGTAATTGAGCTTGGCAGAGCTACTCTCTCGCGGCAAGCTAGACGCATCGATCAGCGAACGAGTCAGATTCATCGTGCGCCAGTTATTCACAGTATTGCTGCTCACCCTCAGACCCGTCATCGCGCACGGTGACCCAAGTCTTTTAATAAACGCACAGGTGAGGACGCCGAGCTTACTGACGGACATACGATATGCAGGTAGCAATAACTTTATTGGACGACCTGTAGTCGGTTACGAGGCCCCTCTCTGTCTATTGAGCGAGGCCGCCTCAGTGGCACTCGGTCGCGCGCAGGAGCGAGCCCAGAGCCACGGTCTGAGCCTGTTAATGTATGACTGCTATCGACCCCAGCGCGCCGTGAACGATTTCGTGGATTGGGTCTCCGGTACCGGCCCGGAACCAACCAAACCAGCCTATTACCCCAGCCTCGAGCGTTCCTCGCTAATAGAACTGGGATACATCGCCAGTCAATCGGGACATTCGCGAGCGAGTACGGTTGATTTAACACTAGTCGATAGTGCGACGGGACAACCCCTTGATATGGGCACGCCGTGGGATTTTTTTGATCCAATGTCTCACACGGAGAGCGATGAGGTCGATCGGGGAGCCCGTGATAACCGGTTCCTACTCCGCGAGATAATGACAGCTTCTGGATTCAGACCTTACTACGCGGAGTGGTGGCACTTTACACTGGTCGATGAACCTTACCCTGGAACGTATTTCGACATCGTGATCGATCAGTGACAGGCCATCACACTGGTCATCGAGCACTGAATAATTGAGGTACCATCGAAAAGGGAAACCCGCTGGCCTGCACCGACTGGGCTCAATGACAAGAAATAACTCAATGAGAAGAGATAAAAGGAAACGATGACTATGCGCATCATGCTCGTTACTTTGACCCTTATCGCTACAACCATCCTAGGGGGTTGCAACAGCGAACCCATAGTCGAGCCAGCCGACCTCATCTTTGCAGGTGGTGCCGTATTCACATCTGACCCAGAACAACCCAATGCCTCGGCCGTTGCGGTTCGCGGAGAACGTATCGTTTACGTTGGCGATGAAGCCGGCATTGAGTCTTTTATCGGCCCCGGTACCCGAAAAATCGATATTGGAGATGGACTCCTCATATCGGGACTTATGGATTCACACACCCACGTCTTTAATGGGTCCTTCTCTGATGTTGGGGTAAATCTTAGTCTCGCCGACACCCGTGAGAAATTACAGGCAGCACTAGAAGCAATACGAGATGCCAATCCAGGTACAAGGCCCGTCTACGCTCGAGGATGGCAGAACCACCTTTTCCCCAAGACGGGCCCTACGGCACAACAGTTAGATGAGATTTTCGGTGATCGTATTGTGATTCTTGGTTCAGTTGATGGTCATTCCCGGTGGTTTTCATCACGTGCACTCCTCGAGGGCGGTGTCGACGCTAACTACCCTGATCCGCACCCGGGCGTGAGCTTTTTTGAGCGCGACCCACTAACCAATGAACCACTTGGTACAGGCCGTGAGAAAGCGGGTGGACATATTGAGTCCGAATTCATACCTGGCGATAAAGCGGCGTACCGCGAGCGTTTCGTCAGCTGGCTTCCACGCGCCTCAGCGTCTGGCCTCACGGGGGTTTTCGACGCCTGGGCAGGTGCCCCGACTGAAGAGGAGGCCTATGAAATTTGGCATTCCCTGAGTGAATCAGGCGATCTCAGTCTGAGGGTCTTTGGCTCGGTCAGGGAGAATGATGCCGCAGATCGAATCGCTGCTCAGTTTAAACGTTTCGAACAAACCTACAGCAGCCAGCTCATCCGGCCCGAAGCCATCAAGCTAGCGGCTGACGGTGTTCCCGAGGGACACACAGCCTTTTTATTGACGCCGTATGTTGACTCCACAAACGAGGATTTTGGGCAGCCGATGATTTCGAAGGCGAATCTCATAGCCAACGTAACCACCTACTTCAGTCAGGACATACCCGTTCATATTCACGCCATTGGCGGTGCGGCGGTGCGCATGTCCCTCGATGCCATTGAGAGCGCCAGAGCGACGACGGGTAACGAATCGGTGCGCGCCACTATTGCGCATATGGACTTTGTACATCCTGACGATATTCCGCGATTCAAAGCACTGAACGTGACTGCTCAGACGTCAATTCAATGGGCGGCGCGCGATCCCTCCTATTTTAATATCGGCTCCTTTGTTGGCATGGATAAGGTCGAGAACGCCTATCCCGTTCGTTCGATCATGGACGCGGGCGCCAACCAAAGCTTCGGAGCGGATTGGCCTGCCTCTGCCTACCTGTCGACTTATAAGCCGTTGGAATTGCTTGAGGCGGCCGTTACACGGCGTTTGCCCGGTGAACCCGACATGCCGCCTCGAAATCCCGATCAGTCTGTTTCTTTGGCTGAAGCCATTATTGCCATGACACGCAATACCGCCATCCAGGTGGGTGAACTGGAGTCGCTGGGATCAATTACCGAGGGGAAGCTCGCTGACTTAGTGTTGCTCGAGAAAAATCTGTTCGATATACCTCCCGAGACCATCAACGCGACCTCGGTTGCGGTGACCGTCGTCAACGGCCGAATCGTTCACGAGCAGTAGCGGTTGTTCGGCCTGCTCAAAAGCAGGCCCATAACTCTAATTAACCTGATAGCTTGGCTTATTTAGGTACGCGCCATAACGCGCTTGAATACACGATCAAATGTTTTGAGGTCTTCAAGCTTGCCCATACTAATACGCAGGTAGTGGGGATACCCCTCGTACCCGGCATTAATCAAAACACCCTCTTCCGCCATCGCCCGGCGGATGGTCATCGCATCGCGACCAGCGTCTACAAACACAAAGTTAGTTTGTGACGGTACAGGCGTCAGACCGACATCAGCGAGTGTCTTTTGCACCATGACTCGACCCTCGCGGACCTTGTCTCGGGAGAACTTAATAAAGTCTTGATCAATGTAGCTGTGATATGCCGCTGTGAGCCCCACCCCGTTGGGCCACGACATGATGTGCTTAAACGTATTCTCAATAATGTCAGGTCTAGCCATGCCGTAACCCACACGCATGCCCGCCATACCAAAAATTTTTGAGAACGTTCGGGTCACCAAAACATTCTCACCATTACGCACGAGATCAACCATGGTGTCACTCTCAGGGTCATCTGTGAGTTCGTTATAGGCTTCATCGACAATCACTAGCGCCTTGGGACCTACGGACCGACAGAACGCTCGGAGACGCTCTGCGTCAATTGGGAGGCCCGTGGGATTATTAGGATTAGCGAGGTAAACAACGGCAACGGACTCATCAACCATTGCCTCCATCGCATCCAAGTCGACTTGCAAATCAGACCGCAATGGAACCCTCGATACTGTCACACCGAGGGCCTCCACGTAGCCCAAGTGTGCGTCGTATGTGAGCGCGGGCGTCAGAACCGACCCTGTTCGCCCATAGGCCATCAGTGCAGCCTGAAGTCCCTCGTTCGAGCCAGACGACACGAAGAGGTTGTCATGACTCAGCTCATTATCGGCGGCTATAGCATCAAACAAATCATCTCGAATTGGATAGTCATAGGGCGAGTCGGGATAATACGCACTCAGTGACAGAATCTTTTGAACCTCGGCAATGGCCTTAGGACTGGGTCCATAGGGATTTTCATTAAAGACCAGTCGAACCTGCCCCTCAGGTATGAGGTACTGACTCCATGCGGGTATGGCAGAGCTCGCCAGCGCCGCAGTCCCAAATGCTGACAAAAAGTGTCGTCGGTTCATCATTAATCACCCACAGCTCACATCATTAAACAGACGATATCACTATAAGCACCCACAACGAACTGTGCTTGCTTACGCGCTTCATCCTCTAAAGTGCACTAAACAGATGTCATTTTTGCGAACGCTTCTAACGCGCGCTCATATTCATCGGGCGTATTGAAATTCAAGCAGGGTTCCCAGGCCCCGGGGACAGTCACTGCGGCCCAACACCGGTCATCTAGGAACCCCATGACCGATCGACCACCTGATTCGACATAATCAGTCATACTAGTGGTTAGTGACACCGAGAATAGACCGTGCAACGGATGTAAACGTTCGCCTTTCAATAGAACGACCTCACTGGTAGCTGACTCAGCACCCGTCAGGCGGTCATAGATATGTGATGGCGGAATAAGCGAGTCAGTAGGCAGCACAAACACATAGCCCTCTTCGAGACCTGCGGCTGCCGCTGTCTCGAGCGCCTTGGCCACGCCCGCCAACGGACCGGCAGAATTTAGCGAATCCGGCACATGTCGAACGTCATAGGTATTGAGCGCTTCATAGCGTCGAGACCCCGAACAGATGAGAATGGGCAGGGCCTCAGAAAGATCCCGCAGATCCTTCACCTGCCGCTCGATTAGCGATGCGCCCCCATCGTTAAGAATGGCTTTATCTTCCCCCATGCGCTGGCTGTCACCACCTGCCAAAATTGCCGCCGCAATAACAGCATTTGATGCATCGTTCACTGTAAGTCGGTCCAAGGAAAAACAGAGACCGTGACCTTGGAGCCCGCGCTAATGTGCTCAACATCGGCCGCTATCTTGATAGTGCAGTTCGCCCGAGCCAGCCCAAGCACGCGGTGCGAATCTTGACTCCCCATGGCAGAAACCCGCAACGAGGTCCGCCCGATCGCATCCTCATCCCGACTCAACACACCACGTTGAAATTCGAGCCGGCCACCCCGACGTGAAAGGTCCGTCTCGAGTATGGCTTCAAGCAGCGTGTTAGGGATAACACGCTCCCGGTTGAGCAGATATTT
>DPGN01000040.1:43715-63012 GCA_003523185.1 Halieaceae bacterium | reverse complement strand
ACGGTTGAAGCCTCGGCTTATGACGGTCTGACAGTCTTTGTCATCGCGCGGCCGGCAGGTAGCCAGGTGCGTATGCCGACGGCGGTGAGCCGCAATACCATCGGGGAATGGCCATTGATGGTAAGACTCAGCGACGCCAACAGCATGGCTGGTCAATCGCTTTCAGCCTTGAGTGCGGTCGACCTTGAGGTGCAAGTATCGCGAAATGGACAGCCGGGTTTAGCCAATGCTGTGCTGCGTGGATCCGCTAGTAACGTGGCCTTGAGCGACGCAGCTGAAACCCTGGTAACACTCACTCCCTGAGGTCTTTCGGCCTAATTAGATCGATTTACATATAGTGTTGGGATTCCTTTCTGGGTACACTACATCTAGTGTTTTGAATGGGATGTTGGCGGTATGTTTGCGCCGCTAGAGACTTAATGCGCCTAAAGTCTATTTCACTCTCCGGGTTCAAGTCGTTTGTGGATCCAACCAAGGTCACATTGCCGAGCAATATGTGCGCAGTGGTGGGCCCCAACGGCTGTGGTAAGTCGAATATTATCGACGCTGTTCGTTGGGTGATGGGTGAGAGCTCTGCCAAGACGCTGCGCGGCGAGTCGATGACCGACGTCATCTTTAACGGGACCACGCATCGGCAGCCGGTTGGACAAGCCGCGATCGAGCTCTTGTTTGATAACTCGACGGGTAAGGTAGGAGGCGAGTACGCCGCCTACAATGAAATATCGGTCAGGCGTCTGGTGACGCGTGAGGGCACGTCAGATTATTTTTTAAACGGGAATAAGTGCCGGCGCCGGGACATTACTGACCTCTTTTTAGGTACGGGTCTTGGGCCCCGCAGCTACGCCATTATCGAGCAGGGCATGATTTCCCGCTTGATTGAGTCCAAACCCGAAGACCTTCGGGTTTATATCGAAGAAGCGGCAGGGATCTCTAAGTACAAAGAGCGACGCCGAGAAACCGAAAACCGCATGCAGCGGACGCTGGATAATCTCGATCGCCTGACCGATCTTCGCGAGGAGTTAGAGCGAAATCTCAGCCATTTAAAACGCCAAGCACAGGCTGCCGAGCGTTACGCCGAATACAAAGCAGAGGAACGAGAGCTCAAAGCGCAGCTACTGGCGCTTCAACGAAGAGTTCAGGCTGGCGTCGCGTCGCGGGCTCAGAGGGAAATAGACGACTTTGCGACTGAGCGAGAGCGTTATCAGGCCCAGGTTTCATCGTCTGTCTCTGAAATCGAGTCGCTACGCCAGCAAATAACGGATGCCAATGCGGGTGCGAGTCAGTTGCAGGGAGATTTTTACTCCCTCGGTAGTGAAGTCAGTCGAATCGAACAGGCCATGAATTTTGCGAAGCAGCGTCGTGAGACGTTAGCTCGTGATCTCGAGCAGACGTTGGAGGGAAAGCAACGGGAGTTGGGTCTGGTCGATTCTGACAGTCAGCGCCTGACTGAGCTTGCCGAGGCCCTAGCGTCGATCGAACCGACATTGACTCGCGAGCGTGAAGAGGTAGTGCGAGTTGATCAGGCGCTGGCGAAAGCAGAAAAGGTCGCGGCGACAGCTGAGGGCGATTGGGATCATTTCACCCAGCGTGCAGCAGTTCCTAAGCAGCAAGTTGAAGTTCAGCAAGGGCGACAGGGTAATGCAGAGAGGAACTTAGCTGCGCTCAATGAACGTCTTGTACGGATCAAAGGTGAATTAGCTGGTTTGAGCGAATCGGTCGATGAGACAGATCTGGACACGGTCAGTAGTAAACTAGCCGATGCGGAGCAGGCGGTAGCGACCCAAAAGACCGCCCTGGACTCGTTAAAGGAAACGCTTCAATCCTCACGATCGGAACTTGAGGCTTTGAGGCAGAAGCAGGATGAGCTCCGACGGGAGATACAGGCGTTGACTGGTCAGCGGGCCTCTCTCGAGGCGCTTCAGTCTGATGCGCGAGCGCGTTCCTCAGGTGATTTTGTGAGCCAGTGGCTTGGCAATCATGGGATAGAGCAAACTGCTCCGCTCGTCGAGGCTATTGTCGTAGATGAGGGATTTGAGGCTGCGGCTGATGTGGTGCTCGGTGATTGGTTGGTCGCACTACAGGCGGAATTGGCCTCGTTAAGTCCGAGTGCGGTTGTCCCACCAGCGGGCTTAACCTTGGTCGATGCAGAGCCGGGCGAGCGATCAGCCGACCCGCTGTTGCTATCGCATTATGTGCAACTGCCCCGAGGGCTGGAGCATCTGATGTCCGGCGTGCGTGTCGCAGACAATTGGCAGGCAGCCTTGGATGCACGGGCTAGTCTCTCTGCCGATGAGTCGATTATTTCAAAAGATGGTCTTTGGGTTGCGAAACATTGGATGCGCTCCAGAGGCGAAACAGACGAGGAAGAGGGCATTATCGCTCGGCAGGCGCAGCTAAATGCCGTGAGTGAGGCCTTCGAGGTCGCCTCGCGTGCGCTTGAAGAGACCGATGGTCGTATCGAGGAGCTCCGTGCGAAGCGAACAGAGACCGAACGAACCATTGATGCCGGGCAAGAGGCGTTGCAAGGCGCACAGCAAACCTTGAGCCGCCTGGATACGCAGCGACGAGCACTCATTGCCGAGCGAGAGCATCGTCAGAATCGTGAGGCACAGTTGCGTCGGGACTTGACTGACGCAGAAGCGCGAGCGGTAGAAGAGCAGACAGTAATCGATGAAGCAAAACAGATGCTTAATCGCGCTCAGCATCAGGTCGAGTCTGATGAAGGGGCACGAGAGACGCTGGAGACAGCAAGAACGCAGGCGAGAGAGCAAGTACGTCAATGTCGGCAGGAAAAGCAACAGGCAGATGTTGCGCTCAATCGCAGTGAAGTGCGGCATCGGGAGTTACTGACGCAGCGCGAGGCACTTTCCCGCTCCATTGAGCGTGCACGGGAGCAGGTGACTAGCTATGAGCAGCGCGAGGCGTCTATCCGAGGAGAGATGCCAACAGAAGAGAATCCCGATCTCGCCGCTCAGAAGGAACTGAGTGAACTGCTCGAGCGCCGCCTCGCGGTGGAGTCGCAACTGACCCAGGCAAGACAGGGCCTGTCAGAGCTTGAGTCGGCGCTTCGCAGTAAAGAGCAATCTCGAATGGAAGCTGAGCAAGCGGTGGCCGGCGTACAGACGCGCAGCGAGGGCGCCCGCCTTAAGTTGGCGGAGACAGGCGTTAGGGTTGAGCAAATTGACGCGGCGCTTTCTGAGCTAGAAGTCACGCTTGAGGCAGTAGAGGAGAGTCTGCCGGAGGACGCCGACGAGACAGAGTGGCAAGTCCGTGTGGAACGGATCGGTGCGAGAATTCACCGGCTCGGGCCCATCAATCTCGCCGCTATTGACGAGACATCTCGTGCCGAGGAGCGCAAGGAGTACCTTGACGCTCAAGACGACGATCTGAGAACCGCGCTTGAAACCCTGCAGAATGCCATTAAGAAAATCGACAAGGAAACCCGGAGTCGCTTCAAGGACACGTTTGACACAGTCAATGCTGGCTTCGCCGACTTGTTTCCTAAAGTATTTGGAGGCGGAACCGCGTGCCTCGAAATGACAGGCGATGATTTGCTGGATACAGGTGTCGCCATTATGGCGCGGCCCCCCGGTAAGAAAAACAGCACCATTCATCTACTGTCCGGTGGTGAGAAAGCGATGACAGCAATCGCCTTGGTTTTCTCGATATTCCAATTAAACCCCGCACCTTTTTGTATGCTCGATGAGGTCGATGCGCCACTCGACGATGCGAATGTTGGGCGTTACGCGCGCCTAGTGTCTGAGATGTCAAAGAAGGTGCAGTTTGTTTTCATTACACACAATAAAATCACCATGGAAGCAGCTGAGCAGCTTATGGGCGTGACTATGCACGAGCCAGGCGTATCGAGGTTGGTTACGGTCGATATTGAGGAAGCAGCGAGGCTGGCAGCAAGTTAGGGGAATAGGTAATGCCTGACATTTTTCAGACGTTAACCACCGAAACCACAATCGCCATCCTAATTATTTTTGGGTTGGTTGTAGGCCTTGTGGTCAATACGCGTCGAAAGCGTCGTAATGACTATAAGATGAACGCACGCGTCGTTCGCGATGATACGCCGGTTCCCGACCCACACGATCGAACCTCCAGAGAGTTGCCAAATGGTGGGGCAAGAGTGTTGGATCGTCAGGAACCAACATTCGGTGACTACTTTTCCGAGTCGGATTCAGATGATGCGGGAATCGGCTCATATAACCCCGAGATGGACGTTGCTGGCGATATGGACGCCCAGGCTGGCGGCGATCCAGATTTGACCGAGGAAGTAGCATTCGACGTCGCCGATCCGGCTCAAAATCAAGGAGAGACCGACTCAGACGCCCCGGTCGATCCTGGAACCATGGACTGGCTCGACGAAATTGAGTCAGTTCCAACCAGTCAAGCGCAATCTGCGCGACTGCCTAGGTACGAAGACACTAAAGTCTACTCGCTCAATGTGATTGCCCGTGCTGATCAGGGTTTTGCTGGCGACGACATACTGCGTGTGTTGTTGGGCTGCGGCCTCCGGTTCGGTGATATGGACTTCTTTCACCTGAGTGAAGCTCAGGGCGGCGTGCCCACCATACAGTTCAGTGTGGCAAATATGATGCAGCCGGGCGTCTTTGATCTTGAGAACATGGACGAACTCTCGACCCAAGGCCTCATGTTTTTCCTGACGCTTCCCGGTCCTCATGACATGACAAGAGCATTCGATCTGATGCTGGAGACGGCCCACACCGTTGCTCACAGTTTGGGGGGCGATGTGTATGACGAAACCCGAAGTGTGATGACCAAGCAGTACGTTGAATCTCTGCGGCAATCGATTCGCGAGTACGAGAATAAGTGGCGCGCTGAGACCTCGCGATGAGTTCACTTGAACACGAGATTGAAGAGCTGAGAGCGCGCCTCGATCGGTGGTCTCTGGCTTATCACAGAGACGACAACCCCCTGGCCAGCGATGCGGAGTACGACCGTGAACTTCGGCGGCTCCGTGAATTAGAGACGGCTCACCCGCATTTGATTTCGCCCACATCGCCCACCCAAAGGGTCGGCGATAAACCCCTGGATCAGTTCACTAGTGTGCGTCATAAGGTACCGATGTTGAGCCTTGATAATGCATTTAGTGGGGATGATCTTGAGGCTTTTGAGGAGCGGAATGCCAACAAGCTCGGATTAAGCGTTCTGACCTTCTGTTGCGAACCCAAGCTCGATGGGGTTGCTATGAGCCTCCTCTACGAGGATGGTGTTCTTGTTAGGGCCGCCACACGCGGTGATGGCACCACCGGCGAAGACATTACCCATAACGCGAGAACGATGGAGACGGTGCCTTTACGATTGCAGGGTGGTGACTATCCGGCAATGCTCGAGGTGCGCGGCGAAGTGGTCATTCCGAGAGCGGCTTTCCACCGTATGAATGAAAAGCAGGCGAGCTTAGGGGGGGCAGTCTTTCAGAATCCCCGAAATGCCGCTGCTGGAAGCTTGCGACAGCTTGATCCGCGGATTACCGCCACCCGGCCACTGGTATTTATGGCGTACTCGGTTGGTCATGTTGAGGGTGGAAGCCTGCCAGGATCACACAGTGAAACGTTGAGCTATTTAAGACGGATTGGTTTTAAAACCTCGAAGCTGACGGAAGTGGTTGACGGTTGGCAGGCGGCGGAGGCATTCGTAGATCGCATTCTTGAGCAGCGCAATGAGTTAGAAGTCGATATCGATGGGGTCGTCATCAAGGTAAACGACTTCGAGCAGCAATCGGCGCTTGGTTTTGTGTCGCGCGCACCGCGGTGGGCAATTGCGCGAAAGTTTCCTGCACAAGAGGAGGTTACCGCGCTGCTTGGTGTGGACTTCCAAGTGGGCAGGACGGGCGCGATTACGCCGGTTGCGCGACTACAACCGGTTTTCGTGGGGGGTGTGACGGTCAGTAATGCCACGCTTCACAACGCTGATGAAATCGCCAGACTCGATGTACGCATCGGTGACCAGGTTATCGTGCGCAGAGCAGGTGACGTGATACCCCAGATCGTCAAGGCTCTGGATGATCGGAGGGAGGGCGATTTGCCCAAGGTGGCGTTCCCTCACGAGTGTCCAGATTGCAGCGCTGCTCTGACACGAGATCTCAATGAGGCAGCCATCCGATGCGAAAACAGTCTCGCTTGTCCCGCACAGCAAAAAGCAGCCCTTGAGCATTTTGTGTCCCGTAAAGCTATGGATATCGATGGGGTCGGTGAAAAGCTTTTGCACCAGCTATTTGATCAAGGCTTGGTGTCCGATATTGCGGATTTGTATGGCTTAACGGTTGAGCAGCTCGCAGCGCTTGATCGCATGGGTCATAAATCAGCAGTGAAGGCGATTGAGGCCATCGAGGGAAGTAAAGCGACGGAGTTACCACGATTCCTCTACGCATTGGGCATTCGGGAAGTGGGTGAGGCGACGGCTAGAGCACTGGCGAATCACTTTGTTGACCTGGAAATGATCATGACGGCGTCGCGAGAATCCCTTGAGCAAGTGAATGATGTTGGCCCGGTGGTGGCATCCCATATCCATCGTTTTTTCGCGAGGGACATGAATAGGGAATTGGTCGGTCGACTCATTGATGCGGGCCTTGTCTGGTCGCTACCTGAAGAGCAGGTGGCGCTGAGGGCTCTCTTGGCGGGGCAGACCTGGGTAGTGACCGGAAAACTAGAGGCCATGTCTCGTGATGAGGCAGGGGCCACGATACGTCGGCTTGGCGGTCAGACAGCGGGGTCTGTCAGTAAAAAAACGGATGTATTACTGGCGGGGCCGGGCGCAGGCTCCAAATTGAGTAAAGCGGAATCACTGGGCGTGAAGGTCATCGATGAGGATGATTTTATGCGCTTATTAGCGGAGGCAGAGCTATGAGTTTACGACGAAGGGCCGTCCTGGTCGTTGGTTTGATACTGATGGTGACCGGATGCACGACATCGCCTCCGGATAAGCTCGATAACATTTGCGATATTTTCCGTGAAAAGGACGACTGGTACGCAGATGCGAAAGACGCCAGAGAGCGATGGGGTACACCTATTTCTATCATGATGGCCTTCATGCACCAGGAGTCGCGGTTTGTTGCCGGTGCAAAGCCGCCCAGAACGAAAATCTGGGGCATTATCCCGGGACCTCGCGCAAGCGACGCGTACGGTTACTCGCAAGCAAAGAATGACACCTGGGACTGGTACAAGCGTAAATCGGGAAATCATGGCGCCGATCGCGATAAGTTCGAAGACGCCATTGACTTCGTCGGTTGGTATAACCACACCACGCATCAGATCAACGGGATCGCTAAAGACGATGCGTTTAGACTGTACCTCAACTATCACGAGGGGCACGGCGGCTACAAACGAGGAACTTATCGCTCAAAACCATGGTTAGTTGAGGTTGCGAAGAAAGTCGATCGGCGCGCATCAACGTATAACCGTCAACTGGCTTCATGTCAGGATGAGTTTAAAAAGAAGGGATGGTTCGATTGGTTTTAATCGCCGTCATTTTAATGTCACGTTAATGTCATTAAATTTTATTGTCATTTTAGTGTCATTAATTGGTGACGGTGAGGAAGGTGTTACCCGATGGTGTCGAAAAAAGTACTGATTGTTGATGACGAATTCTCGATTCGCGACATGTTGCGAATGGCGCTTGAAATCGCTGACTTTGAATGTCTGGAGGCTGAGAACATACAAGACGCGCACCGCCTCATTGTGGATGAGCGACCAGCAATCGTCTTACTGGATTGGATGCTCCCTGGTGGCAGCGGCCTTGAGCTATTGCGACGGCTGAAGAAAAACGACACCACCTCCGAGATACCTGTGATCATGTTAACGGCGAAGGTGGCCGAGGATAATGTCATCCAAGGGCTTGATGCGGGTGCGGACGATTACGTCACGAAACCCTTTGCGCCGCGTGAGCTGATTGCCCGAATCAAGGCGCTACTGCGAAGAAGCGCTGGAGGCGAACAGCGCGACCGTCTGGAGGTCGGCGAGCTAGTTCTCGATGTCGATAGCCGTCGTATTTTTGTGGCGAATTCGCCGATTGAAATGGGTCCCACCGAATTTAATTTGCTTCAGTTCTTCATGTCCCACCCTGAGCGCGCCTACACGCGAAACCAGTTACTTGATCATGTGTGGGGTGCCAACGTCTATGTGGAAGAGCGCACCGTCGATGTGCACATCAGACGCCTGAGAAAGGCGCTTGAGGGGGGCATTCAGGACTACAGTGATCTCATTCAGACCGTCAGGGGCACGGGCTACCGTTTCTCGGCCAAGGGTGTGGTCTCCGAGTGACCTTTCTCAGTCATTGGTGGCGAGCTCTTATTGGTATTGTTGGTGTTCTCGGTTTTGGAGCTGCCACTGGGTTGTATCTTGGTAGGCCTGCAACCGGCCTAGGCCTAGCAATGCTGCTCATACTCGTCTTCTGGAGCTATCAGATGTTCCAGGTTGAGCGGTGGTTAACGAACGTTTCTGGCGAGACGCCTCAAGCCGCTGGGGTTTGGGGCCTCCTATTCGATTACATTCACCGTCTCCGAAAACAGAGTGAGGAAGCGCAGGGGCGTCTGGAGTCTTCGTTGCATTACCTTCAGGACTCGCTGAAATCGATGCGCGATGCAGCGATCATTACTGATCCTTGGGGCAACATCGCATGGATGAACGATTCGGCGGGTAGTTTACTGGGAATCACTTTAGACAGAGACGAAGGCAGACCGCTCGTCAGCAAAATGCATCTTCCTAACTTTTCAGACTATTTGGCGGTGGGCGATTACCGGGTGCCGCTTCGTATTCCTCCGTCAAGCGATCAGAAGCGATGCCTGCAGGTAGAGGTGTCCACCTTCGGCCGCGGCGATAAACTGATTTTTATCAAGGACATCACCGAGCAGTACAAGCTTGAAATGATGCGTCGCGACTTTGTTGGC
Source organism: Halieaceae bacterium (assembly GCA_003523185.1). Classification (GTDB taxonomy): domain Bacteria; phylum Pseudomonadota; class Gammaproteobacteria; order Pseudomonadales; family Halieaceae; genus Luminiphilus. Next base: position 54,101 of record DPGN01000040.1, on the reverse strand, counting down.
AACGTGTCGCACGAGCTGCGGACACCTTTGACGGTACTCAAGGGCTATGTCGAAAATCTCCAATCGCTGGATGCGGACCTCGTAGAAAAGATTCAGCGTCCATTGGTACAGATGGACATGCAGGTGGTGCGCATGGAGGTGCTTCTCAAGGACCTTTTGTGGCTATCTAGAATTGAAACCATTGAGGGTGCCGATAAGACCCTTCCAATCAACATGACAGAGCTAGTGACGGAGATCATAGAAGATCTGAGAGCCGCCTGGCCGGAGCGTAAAATCGATACGCATTTAGAGCACGACGATGTCATTTTGGGTGACGCAACCGAACTCCATAGCGCCGTGAGCAATTTGGTTGTCAATGCGCTGAAGTACAGCGGTCATGACGATCTTGTCACCGTGGAGTGGAAGCTAGACGCGGGCTTTCCAACCTTGACCGTTCGTGATGAGGGAGAGGGGATCAAGCCACAGCATATTCCACGTCTGACCGAGCGCTTCTACCGAGTCGATAAGAGCCGAAGCCAGGCAACTGGAGGTACAGGGCTGGGATTGGCGATCGTGAAACACGTAGCCGTTAGCCACAACGCAGAGCTACTGATCGACAGTGTTTATGGTCAAGGTTCAGTGTTTTCAATGGTCTTCAAGCCCCATCAGAAGGGAACTCAAGGGGCTGCATATTAGCCGAGTGCCAACAGCCTGGTGCCAATCCGATAAATGCTCAAGACCGCTCCGAGCACTCGGACAGTTCCCAGTTGTTTCGAGCCGCTGTTGAGAGTTGCGATGAGACAGCCTCTCTGCTGAGACTGTTGGTCTATAGTCGCTTCCAGATACCATATGCCGTTGATGATCGATGGGTATTCGGTCCAGGCAAATGTGCGAGGCACTTTTTAGATATACTTGCGGCGCAGCATCTCGTGCGGATCGCTGATATCGGTCGACGACGGCCATCCACGATTGTTTTTATTGGGGTCATACATGCACCGCCTCTGGTCACACACGCTGCAGCGTCTTTCGCCATATACACCGGGTGAGCAGGCGCAGAACAGCGACGTTATCAAGCTAAATACCAACGAGCATGCGCTCCCTCCCTCTTCAGGGGCAGTGTCGGCTGGCCAGCAGTTAGATGTCGAGCGTTTGCGACGTTACCCAGACCCAACCTCGCGGCTTCTCACCAAGGCAATTGCCAAAGCAAATAACGTGTCATCTGATCAGGTATTGGTGACAAATGGCTCGGATGAAGTATTGGCGTTTGCATGGACAGCATTCCTGTCTGATACCGATAAAGTGCCCGCCGTGCCTGCCATGACTTACACCTTCTATCCGGTATGGGCCAAGTTGCTCGGTCAGGGATTACATCAGGTGACCATGAACTCTGATCTTTCGATTGATGTTGAAGCACTCAAGGCGTGGGATGGTCCCGTGGTGTTTCCCAATCCCAATGCGCCAACAGGGTTGAGCTTGCCCCTAGAAACAATCGAGGGGTTGGTGGCACATAATCCCAATCGTCTGGTGCTAATCGATGAAGCCTACTTTGGCTTTGGCGCAGTGTCCGCGGCTCCCCTCATCAGCCAATACGATAATTTGCTGATCACCCGAAGCTTCTCCAAGAGTCATGCGCTTGCAGGCTTGCGTGTTGGTTATGCGCTTGCACACGCCAGCCTTTTAGAAGGACTCCGTCGGGTGAAGGACTCGTTTAATTCGTATCCTGTTGATGCGTATGCACAATGCGTCGCCACCGCCGCAGTTTCAGACTCTGCCTGGTTTGCGAAGGCATCAGCGACTGTAGAAGAAAATCGGGCCGCGCTGGCAGCAGGGCTCACGCAGCTGGGTTTCTCCGTGTTGCCGTCTCAGGCTAACTTTGTGCTCGCGTCGCACCCTGAGCATACGGGCATAGTGCTAACCGAGTATCTAAAGACCCAAAATATCCTCGTTCGTAGCTGGTCTAGCGACGACTTGCTGCCATGGGTCCGCATTACCGTGGGTACAAAAGATCAGCAGGCGTGCCTATTGAGCGCACTCGCTGACTACCTTAACGACTAGATGCGCTTCAGGACAATCGAACCAATACTATAGCCGGCGCCAAACGAAGAGAGTACGCCTAGGTCGCCGGGTTCGAAATCCTCGTTGTATTTCTTGAAGGCGATGACAGATCCCGCGGAAGACGTGTTGGCATATTCGTCTAGGATCGTTGGTGACTCTTCATCGCTGGGCTCCCGCCCCAAGACCTTCCTAGCTATCAACTCATTCATGTTCTTATTGGCCTGGTGTAGCCATATGCGTTTTAGCGAGTTGGGCTCGATTTCCATTTTGGCAAGCTGCTGTGTGATCTGCTCAGCAACAGCAGGGCAAACTTCGCGGAAGACTTTGCGGCCTTCCTGCACAAACAGTTTATCTAACTGACCCACGCCTTCTTCGGTTGCTCGGTTCAGGAATCCAAAGTTATTACGTATGTTGTTTGAGTAAATGGTTTGCAGCTTAGTGTCCAAAATCTCAAACGCATGGTCTGATCGACAATGCTCGGCAGACTCAACCACGACAGCCGTTGCGACATCGCCAAAGATGAAGTGCGAGTCTCGATCGCGGAAGTTCAGGTGTCCGGTGCATATTTCTGGGTTGACCATCAAGACGCGGCGGGCATTACCTGACACGACCATATCGTACGCCTGCTGAATGCCAAACGTGGCAGAGGAGCAGGCGACGTTCATATCGAAGGCAAAGCCCTTAATGCCCAATTCTGCTTGTACCTCAATGGCCATGGCGGGGTAGGCGCGCTCCATATTTGATGCAGCGACAAGTACAGCGTCAATATCATCGGCAGTGACATTGGCCTGTTCCATGGCTTGTTTCGCCGCAGCCACACCAATTTCACACATAACCGAGGGTTCATCGTTAGAGCGAGGCTCCAGCCTCGGCATCATGCGCATGGGATCAACGATGCCCGCTTTGTTCATAACGAAGCGCGATTTAATGCCCGAAGCTTTTTCTATGAACTCGACGTTTGAGTGGCTTTTAGGCTCCATTTCCCCGGCCGTGATCGCGTCGGCATGCTCTGCGTTGTAGAGATCAACCCATGCGTTAAATGACTCCACGAGCTCCTGGTTGCTCACGCTCTCAGCTGGGGTAAAAAGCCCCGCCCCTGAAATGACTACCCGCGTGTTACCGGTTTGCATTATCGATTGTCAACAGGGACGAAATCGCGAGCTTCATAGCCCGTGTAGAGTTGCCGTGGACGACCGATACGGTAACTGCCGCCAATCATCTCGTTCCAGTGAGCGACCCAGCCCACGGTTCGACCGACAGCAAAGATCACGGTAAACATAGAAGTTGGAATTCCCAGCGCTTTGAGGATGATGCCGGAATAGAAATCGACGTTAGGGTAGAGCTTCTTCTCGATGAAGTAGGGATCGCTGAGTGCAATTTCTTCAAGTCGTTTAGCGATTTCAAGGTTCTCATCCTGAATGCCTAACTCAGCCAATACTTCGTCGGCAGCCTGCTTCATGACCTTCGCCCGCGGGTCGAAGTTCTTATACACGCGGTGGCCAAAGCCCATCAAACGGAAGGGATCATTCTTGTCTTTAGCGCGGGCAACGAATTCATCAATTCTGGATACATCACCGATTTCGTCGAGCATCTTAACAACCGCCTCATTGGCGCCGCCGTGTGATGGGCCCCAGAGCGCTGCAATGCCAGCAGCAATACAAGCAAAGGGGTTTGCCTGCGATGAGCTTGCCAGTCGAACCGTTGATGTCGATGCATTTTGTTCGTGGTCCGCATGCAACAGGAAGATGCGGTCCATGGCACGCGCGAGGGTTGGCGAAATCACGCTGGGTTCACAAGGGTTACCGAACATCATGTGCAGGAAGTTAGCCGAGTAATCAAGGTCATTGCGCGGATACATGAAGGGCTGACCAATTGAGAACTTGTAACTCATCGCGGCAATGGTCGGCATTTTCGCAATTAGTCTGAACGCAGCAACCTCACGGTGGTAAGGGTCCGAGATGTCAGTCGAGTCGTGGTAGAACGCCGACAGCGCGCCTACGACGCCACACATGATTGCCATGGGGTGGGCGTCACGACGAAAGCCATTGAAGAACGTTCGAATTTGCTCATGCACCATGGTGTGGTTAGTCACCATATCCACGAAGGCTTTTTTCTCTTCCGCATTCGGCAGCTCGCCGTGAAGAAGTAGGTAGCAAGTCTCGAGGTAATCGGATTGCTCTGCGAGCTGCTCGATAGGGTAGCCCCGGTGCAAAAGAACGCCTTTCTCGCCATCAATAAATGTAATTTTAGATTCGCAAGACGCGGTTGATGTAAAGCCTGGGTCAAAGGTGAAGTGGCCCTGAGACGTCAGCTTTGCCACATCGATAACGTCGGGCCCCAGTGAGCCTTCATAGACAGGTAAGTCGATGTCTAGCGTGCTGTTATCGCTTTGCGGAATGGAAAGCTTTGCTGTCTTGCCTGTCATTACGTGTCCCCCGACCTCGTTTTTTGTGGCGCTACTTTAACGGCGCCTTTTGAATCTAGCAATTTTACAACATTGCGGAGATAAAACACGACAGATGGTCACAGTTTGCGAGATGAATTTGTCAGTAGCGGAGTGACTACATATACTCACGCCTCAAATTCAGACCACTCGATTGCTCTGGGGGCTATTAAGTGAAACCACGCGGCAGCAAGGACAACCGTCCTGTCAATCTTGATATCAGTACCATCAAACTTCCGGTAACAGCGTATGCCTCCATTTCGCATCGTGTTACCGGTGTTCTGTTGTTTGTGTCCAGCGTTCTACTCGTCTGGGCGCTGGATGCCAGTCTCGCCTCGGAAGAAAGCTTCAATCAATTGGGCACGCTACTCTCGAGCACAGGCGCTAAGGCCGCGCTGTGGGCGTTTCTCGTGATCTTCAGTTATCACGCGCTGGCCGGTATTCGCCATCTCATTATGGACATGGGCATCGGTGAAGATTTCAAAGGCGGTGCTTTGGGCGCGCGCATCTTATTTGCTGCATCCGCTTTGGCTGCAGTCGCATGGGGGATTGTCTTGTGGTAACTCAGGTCACTAGCTTTAGCCGCAATGGTTTATCTGATTGGCTGATACAGCGCGTTAGTTCGCTCATCCTGCTCGCATATTTTTTGTTTATTGGTGTCCAGATAGCCACTGGGATTGACTACACTTCGTGGCGTGCGCTTCACGACACGACGGCAATGAAGGTATTTACCTTGCTTGCGATCGGGGCATACGTGTCGCATGCATGGATCGGTTTGTGGACTGTATTCACGGACTACCTGACCGAGTACATGCTCGGGTCCATCGGCAACGTCGTGCGTCCCGTGTTGCAAATCGCAGTCGTGCTGGCCCTTGTGGTCTACGCGATTTGGGTAATACAAGTAATTTGGGGTTAAGCCTCGCGCAGCGAGGTGTTGGGAGAAGCAAAGAGATGCGAACGATCTCGTTTGATGGAGTCATCGTTGGTGGTGGTGGTGCAGGCATGCGTGCGGCACTCCAGCTGGCTCAGTCTGGTTATAAAACAGCCGTCATTTCAAAGGTGTTTCCGACGCGCTCACACACGGTGAGTGCGCAAGGCGGTATTACGTGCGCTATTGCAAGTGCTGATCCACAGGACGATTGGCGCTGGCACATGTACGACACCGTAAAAGGCAGTGACTACATTGGTGATCAGGATGCCATCGAGTACATGTGCTCGGTTGGCCCAGAGGCGATCTTTGAGCTGGAGCACATGGGGTTGCCGTTCTCGCGAACAGAGGAAGGTCGGATTTATCAGCGACCGTTCGGTGGCCAGTCAAAGAATTTCGGTGAAGGCGGCCAGGCGGCGCGAACGTGTGCGGCGGCTGACCGTACCGGTCATGCGTTGCTGCACACGCTTTATCAGAACAACGTCAAGAACGAGACCGTATTCTTCAATGAGTGGTTCGCGACTGATCTTGTTAATAATCAGGACGGTGCCGTAGTCGGTGTTATCGCAATCTGTATTGAGACCGGCGAGACCGTCTATGTGAAATCCAAAGCAACCGTTTTCGCAACGGGTGGTGCGGGCCGCATCTACGCATCTACGACGAATGCACACATTAACACTGGTGATGGCGTGGGCATGGCCTTAAGAGCAGGCGTGCCGGTTCAGGACATGGAAATGTGGCAGTTCCACCCAACGGGTATTTACGGTGCAGGCACCCTGGTTACCGAGGGTTGTCGTGGTGAGGGCGGTTACCTGATTAATGCTGACGGTGAGCGCTTTATGGAGCGCTATGCGCCAAATGCGAAGGATTTGGCAGGTCGTGACGTAGTCGCACGCTCGATGATTCTTGAGATTCTCGAAGGTCGCGGTTGTGGTCCTGATGGTGACCACGTGAAGCTGAAGCTCGATCACCTCGGAGAGGAGGTTCTCGAGTCTCGCTTGCCAGGTATCTGTGAGTTGTCGCGCACGTTTGCTCATGTTGACCCGGTCAAAGAGCCCATTCCTGTGGTACCTACCTGCCATTACATGATGGGTGGTATTCCTACCAACATTCATGGGCAGGCGCTGACCGTCGATGCGGCCGGTAATGACCAGGTGATTCCTGGCCTGTACGCCTGTGGTGAGGTTGCGTGTGTATCCGTTCACGGTGCAAACCGACTTGGCGGGAACTCGTTGCTGGATCTGGTGGTATTTGGTCGTGCCTCGGGCTTGTTCATCGAGGATGCGTTGCGACAGGGCATAGAAATGCGTGATGCCTCGGTGACTGACATCGAATCGGCGAATGAGCGTCTGGTGTCGCTGAATGAGCGTAACGATGGTGAGAACGTCTCAGCGTTGCGTAGAGAGCTACAGGGCGTCATGCAGAACTACTTTGGTGTATTCCGAAAGGGTGAGTTCATGCAAGAAGGCATCAAGAAACTCGATGACCTTAAAGGGCGCATTGATAACGTGAAGCTGGAAGATAAGAGTAATGCGTTCAACACGGCGCGTGTCGAGTGTCTCGAATTGCAGAATCTGTTTGAAACAGCTGAAGCGACCGCTATTGTTGCAGAAGCGCGTAAAGAGAGTCGTGGTGCGCATGCGAGAGAGGACTTCACCGAGCGGAATGATGAGGAGTGGCTGTGTCACTCGATTTATCACCGTGAGGGTCGTGCAGTCAGCAAGCGTTCGGTCAACTTTACCCCTAAAACTGTCGATACTTTCCAGCCGAAAGTTCGCACCTACTAATCTGCGAGGAGATACGTAATGTTGCAGGTCAGTGTTTACCGTTTTAATCCAGAAACTGATGCAGCTCCGCAGATGCAGGAGTACCAGGTTGAAACGGGCGGCAAGGATTTAATGGTTCTGGATGTGCTCGAGATGATCAAAGCCGAGCATGATGCGAGTGTGACCTATCGGCGCAGTTGCCGAGAGGGTGTCTGTGGGTCGGATGGTCTGAATATCAACGGAAAGAACGGTCTTGCGTGTATTACGCCATTATCGGATGCCGTAAAGAAGAACAAGCTAGTGCTTCGCCCGTTACCCGGCTTGCCTGTTGTGCGGGATCTCGTGGTCGATATGAGCTTGTTCTACGCACAATACGAAAAGATCGAGCCATATCTGCAGAATAATTCGCCAGCGCCAGCAATCGAGCGTCTGCAGACTCCTGAGGACAGAGCAAAGCTTGATGGTCTTTACGAGTGCATACTTTGCGCTTGTTGCTCTACCAGCTGTCCCTCTTTCTGGTGGAATCCGGATCGGTTCGTTGGTCCTGCAGGCTTGCTACAGGCCTATCGGTTCTTGGCGGATAGTCGCGATCAGGCGACGGACGAGCGTCTGGCTAAGCTTGATGATCCCTTCAGTGTTTTCCGGTGCCACGGCATTCAAAACTGTGTGAATGTCTGTCCAAAAGGTCTCAATCCTACGCGTGCCATTGGCCATATTCGTACGATGCTCTTAAATAGAGCCGCTTAATTTTAGCTGAGTTATATAACCCATAACTAAGATTCATATTGAGTAAAATTAACGCCGCTTTTGCGGCGTTTTTTGTGTCAAAAAGCTCTGAAAACATGGGAAAAACACTGTGTTGGGAGTAAGATATTCCTCCAGATGCAGTGACACATACCAAACAATAGGTCGCTGCAGATGACTTCGGGGGAAGTGTGCATGGCAAAGTCGATAGACCTACCCAGCATGGAGCAGCAGCGAAGTACGTCTCACCTCTCAGGTGGAAACGCCGCCTATGTAGAGGACCTGTACGAGGCGTACTTGAAGGATCCAAATGAAGTGCCGCCGGAGTGGCGCGATTACTTCGATCGTTTACCACGCGTTGAGACGAGTACGGCGAGTCTGAGAGATTTGCCGCACTCTGTACTGCGTGCGCAGTTCGCGCGTATCAGCAAAATGCGGGTGCGGACGGAGGCAACTCGTAGCCAGGACTCTCAGGCGACAGAATACGAGCGTAAACAGGTTCGCGTTGTTCAAATGATCTCTGCTTACCGGCAGCGCGGGCACCAGAGGGCAACATTAGACCCTCTATCCCTTCATCCGCGTTCGCCAGTGCCCGATTTGGAGCTTGAGTTTCATGAATTGTCAGAGGCGGACCTAGATACAGTATTCCAGGTAGGCAGCCTCTATATTGGTAAGGCGGATGCCTCGCTGGCTGAAATCCGAGCCGCCTTAGAAAAGACCTACTGCAATACCATTGGCGCCGAGTTCATGCATATCGTGAACACCGATGAGCGCCATTGGATTATGAGTCGCATGGAGTCGGTGCGCGGAGCGCCCGCCCTCGATAGAGAAGGTCGGATCTCAATTTTGCGACGTCTTATTAAGGCGGAAGGACTGGAGAAGTCCCTCGCATCAAAATACCCAGGCACAAAGCGCTTTGGTTTGGAAGGCGGCGAAAGTCTTATTCCCATGATGTCCGAGGCGATACAGCGTATTGGTGGTTATGGTGCCAAAGAAGTGGTTATCGGGATGGCTCACCGGGGGCGCCTCAATGTTTTAGTCAATATCTTGGGTAAAAACCCGAGCGAATTGTTCGACGAATTCGAAGGTCGCGCGTCCTACTTTGGCTCTGGCGATGTGAAATACCATCAGGGCTTCTCATCTAACATTATGACGCCAGGCGGTGAGGTACACCTCGCGCTGGCCTTTAACCCATCACACTTGGAAATCGTTTCACCTGTAGTGGAAGGCTCCGTGCGAGCGCGCCAGGACCGTCGAGAGGACCCTCATGGCGATACTGTCGTGCCGATTGTGATTCACGGCGATGCGGCATTTGCAGGTCAAGGTGTTGTCATGGAGACCTTCCAGATGTCCCAGACCCGCGGGTATAAGACCGGCGGCACCTTGCACATTGTCATAAACAACCAGGTAGGCTTTACGACCAGCCGGCAGGAAGATGCGCGCTCAACCGAGTACTGCACTGACATTGCGAAGATGGTTCAGGCGCCTATATTCCACGTTAACGGGGATGACCCTGAAGCGGTTGTTTTTGTCACCCAGCTGGCGGTCGACTACCGCAATCAGTTCAAGAAAGACGTCGTCATTGACCTCGTCTGTTACCGACGTCGCGGGCACAACGAAGCTGACGAGCCTTCCGTAACACAGCCGATGATGTATGCGACCATCAAGCAGCATGCCTCCACGCGTGATTTATACGCGCAGCGCTTGATTAGTGAGGATGTTCTGACGGCTGAAGAAGACGCGGCATTGATGGAGCGTTACCGTGAGTCGCTTGATCGCGGAGAGCCTCTGGTAACGCAGCTCGTGATGGAGCCCAACACGAACTTATTCGTCGACTGGAAGCCGTATTTGGGCCATAGCTGGGACATGGCCTGTGATACCTCGATCGAAACAGCACGTCTGCGCGAGCTTGCTGAATTGATGAGCACGACACCGGATGGATTTGCGCTCCAGCGTCAGGTGAAAAAGTTGCTCGAGGATCGCGGGAAAATGGCGGCGGGCGCGCTAGAAATCAACTGGGGCTTTGCTGAGAACATGGCCTACGCGACACTGCTTGCTGACGGTTACCCTGTCAGAATGACGGGGCAGGATGTCGGGCGAGGCACTTTTTCCCACAGACACGCGGTCTTACACGCTCAGAACAAGCATGAGGCGTACATTCCGCTGCAGCACCTCTCGGAGCAGCAGGCTGAGTTCAATATTTACGATTCGCTTTTGTCGGAAGAGGCGGTGTTGGCGTTTGAGTATGGATACGCCACGACATCACCCAAAGGCTTAGTCATCTGGGAGGCTCAGTTTGGTGACTTTGCCAACGGCGCCCAGGTAGTGATCGATCAGTTCATCACCAGCGGCGAATACAAGTGGGCTCGTTTGTGTGGATTAACCATGTTGTTGCCCCACGGTTATGAGGGGCAGGGGCCGGAACACTCATCTGCACGTCTCGAGCGTTACCTTCAGTTGTCGGCTCAAGA
>DPGN01000040.1:20780-43505 GCA_003523185.1 Halieaceae bacterium | reverse complement strand
CATGTCACTGATAAGACAGCAGTAACGCGGGTTGTCTTGTGCTCAGGCAAGGTCTACTACGACCTCGACGCAGCTCGGGACGATCGCGGTGCAGATCATGTTGCCCTTATTCGGGTTGAGCAGCTCTACCCATTGCCCGAGGCACAATTGAAGGAAATTCTGGGCACCTACTCAAGAGAGGCGAGCGTCGTGTGGTGTCAGGAAGAGCCCATGAACCAGGGGGCGTGGTACTCGATCCAGGATGCCATGCGACGGCTGGTCTCACTGGCGATGTTTGGTGCGGAGCTCCGCTATGTCGGACGAACTCCGTCGGCATCTGTTTCCGCAGGCTACACCGCATTGCACGTGCAAGAACAAGAAACATTTATTTCAGCGGCTCTGGGGTGAAGAGCTGAATAAGACGCAGTAAAACGGACGATTATCATGAAAATAGAAATCAAAGCGCCGGCATTTCCTGAATCAGTAGCTGACGGAGAAGTATCTCTGTGGCACAAGCAGGAAGGCGATTTTGTTCAGCGAGATGAGTTGTTGGTTGAAATCGAGACCGACAAAGTCGTAATGGAAGTGGTTGCTCCCGAGGCGGGTCGGCTGGATCGCATCTTAGTCGATGTTGGGAACACCATTGAAAGTGAGGCGCTCCTTGCTGAGTTAACGCCTGGCGAGGCAACAGAAACTGTCGAGGCCTCACCGACACCCGCCACTGTGGAAAAAACTGAGGTAGTTGTACCCATGGGACCAGCGGCACGTCAGCTGGTTGAGGAGTATGGGTTGGATGCCAGCGCCATCAAAGGAACGGGAAAAGACGGACGGATCAACAAAGAAGACGTGTTGGCTCATATGGCTGACCAAGCCCCCGCGCCTGCGCCCGCACCGGCACCTCAGCCTGCGCCACAACCCGCGGCGACAGCAGCGCCTGTGGCAAGTACTAGTTTGCACGGGCCCACGAGTGAGCGTATTGAGCGGCGTGTTCCTATGACACGAATGCGGGCACGCATTGCTGAGCGTTTGCTATCCGCAACGCAGCAAACGGCCATGCTGACAACCTTTAACGAAGTGGATATGGCACCTCTAATGCGATTGCGGTCGCAATACAAAGACCAGTTTGAAAAAACACACAACGGGACCCGTCTTGGCTTCATGGGCTTCTTCGTCAGAGCCTGTTGTGAGGCGTTGAAGCGTTTCCCCGAGGTCAACGCGTCAATTGATGGTAATGATGTGGTCTACCATGGTTACCAAGACATCGGTGTTGCCGTTTCAACAGAGGAGGGTCTTGTAGTGCCCGTCCTGCGCGATGCTGACTTTATGAGCATTGCCGATGTCGAAGCAGCGATTCGAGATTTGGGTCTGAAGGCGCGCGATAAGAAGCTCACGATCGATGAAATGACGGGTGGCACGTTCACCGTATCGAATGGTGGTGTCTTTGGCTCTCTGCTGTCCACACCAATTCTTAATCCGCCTCAAACCGCGATTCTTGGGATGCACACGATTAAAGATCGTCCCGTTGCAGTCGATGGAGAGGTTGTCATTCGTCCAATGATGTATCTCGCACTCTCCTACGATCATCGTCTCATTGACGGTAAAACAGCCGTTCAGTTCTTGGTGACGGTGAAGGAGTTAATCGAGGATCCATCACGCATCTTGCTCCAGCTGTAAGGAGGATTATCAACTATGAGCGATTCATACGATGTAGTAGTTATCGGTTCGGGACCTGCCGGCTATGCCTGTGCTATCAAGTGTGCACAGCTTGGTTTGAACACCGCGGTCGTCGAATCATGGGCCGATCCAAAGGGAAAGCCGGTGTTTGGCGGTACTTGTCTGAATGTTGGTTGCATACCATCGAAGGCGCTGCTGGATAGCTCGCACAAGTTTACAGAAGCTCGCGATCACTTCTCGGTGCACGGGATCGATGTGGGTGCGCCTGCCATTGATGTTGCGGGGATGATGAAGCGAAAAGACAAGATTGTGACTCAGCTAACGGGTGGTGTTTCTTCACTGCTGCAGCATAACGGGGTCACTGTCGTGCAAGGAAAGGGCAAGCTACTCTCTGGGCGCAATGTTGAGGTCACCGCAGCAGATGGCGAGAAAACAGTGCTTTCCGCGGCAAACGTTGTCCTAGCCTCGGGTTCAGAGCCGGTGACCATTCCGCCTGCACCGACCGATGATGCGGTCATTGTCGACAGTACGGGCGCATTAACCTTTGATGAGGTCCCGAAACGACTTGGGGTTATAGGCGCGGGTGTTATTGGATTGGAGTTGGGCAGTGTCTGGGGCCGATTAGGCTCGGAGGTTGTCTTGTTTGAGGCGCTCGACTCTTTCCTGCCAATGATGGATGCGCAAGTTAGCAAGGAAGCCGCGAAGGTCTTCAAAAAGCAAGGCCTCGATATTCGATTGAATGCGCTTGTCACTGGCACTAGCGTTAAGAAAGCTGCGGTTACTGTGACTTACACCGAAAAGGGCGAGGAAAAGTCGGCCGAATTCGATCGCCTGATTGTTTCGGTAGGGCGTCGCCCACGTACCAAAGACCTTTTCTCGAGCGACTCTGGCGTCACTATGGATGAACGAGGGTTCGTTTTCGTAAATGACTACTGCGCGACCGAAGCGCCTGGCGTATGGGCGATTGGCGATATCGTTCGCGGGCCTATGCTGGCGCACAAGGGGTCAGAAGAGGGCGTTATGGTTGCGGAGCGTATCCATGGCAAGCCTGTTCAGCTCAATTATGAATGCGTCCCATCGATTATTTATACACATCCTGAGATCGCGGCGGTGGGTAAGACCGAGCAAGAGCTCAAAGCAGAAGGTGTTGATTACAAAGCAGGCTCATTTCCATTCGCGGCCATTGGTCGAGCTTTAGCGAGTGGTGAGACTGACGGATTTGTAAAGATCATTGCGGACGCAAACACAGACAGAATTCTGGGGGCACATGCCATTGGGCCGGCTGCAGCGGACCTGGTGCAGCAAATGGTGATCACCATGGAATTTGGTGGCAGCGCTGAGGATGTTCAGCTGATGGTCTTTGGTCATCCGACCATGTCTGAAGCGGTTCATGAAGCGGCGCTAGCCGTCGATGGCATGGCGATCCACATGCCGAATCGTAAGCGACGATAACAACTTCAAATCCCCGATTTGCGAGGATCGGGGTCGGGGCTGTGCTTAGCGAGCCCTCGTAAACTCACAAAGGGGGATGTATGAACTTGCACGAATATCAGGGCAAGGCGCTGTTCGCAGAATATGGTTTACCCGTATCTGTTGGTCAGGCTGTCGATACGCCTGACGCTGCTGAAGCGGCTGCAAAGGCAATTGGGGGCGACAAATGGGTTGTTAAGGCACAGGTTCACGCCGGTGGGCGTGGAAAAGCGGGTGGTGTCAAACTTGTCGACTCACCGGCTGAGGCGCGCGCTTTTGCGGAGAGCTGGCTAGGTAAAAACTTGGTCACCTACCAAACTGATGCCAACGGCCAGCCAGTTTCCAAGATTCTGGTAGAGACCTGCACTGATATCGCTGATGAGCTTTACTTGGGTGCTGTTGTTGATCGCTCGACTCGTCGTATTGTCTTCATGGCGTCCACTGAAGGTGGCGTCGAAATCGAGAAAGTGGCCGAGGAAACGCCTGAGAAGATCCTCAAAGCTACCATTGACCCGCTCGTGGGGCCTCAGCCATATCAAGGTAGAGAGCTGGCGTTCAAACTCGGTCTGACGGGCCAGCAAATTAAGCAGTTTGTGAATATTTTCAATGGCTTAGCCACTTTGTTTAAGGAGAAGGATCTCGCGTTGATCGAGGTTAACCCTCTAGTAATTACCGATGAGGGCAACCTTCATTGTCTCGACGCCAAGGTTGTGGTGGATTCCAATGCCATGTACCGGCACAAAGACCTTCAGGCGATGCATGATCCGTCTCAGGAAGACGAGCGTGAAGCTGCCGCTGCCGCTTGGGAGCTGAACTACGTGGCGCTCGAGGGCAATATTGGCTGTATGGTCAACGGTGCAGGCCTCGCCATGGGCACGATGGATATTGTGAAGTTGCACGGTGGTCAGCCGGCTAACTTCCTTGACGTGGGTGGCGGTGCAACCAAAGAGCGCGTTACTGAGGCATTCAAGATCATTTTGAGTGATGAAAACGTTCAAGCGGTACTCATCAACATCTTTGGTGGCATCGTTCGCTGCGATCTCATTGCCGAGGGTGTTATCGGCGCGGTCAACGAGGTCGGTGTTGAAGTCCCCGTCGTTGTGCGACTTGAGGGCAATAACGCTGAACTTGGAAGAGAGGTGCTCGCTGAGAGCGGTCTAAACATTATTGCAGCTACGAGCCTCACCGATGCGGCTCAGCAGGTGGTTGCTGCTGCTGGAGGTGCCGCATGAGCATTCTGATTAATAAAGACACCCGTGTTATTTGTCAGGGCTTCACGGGATCACAGGGTACATTCCACTCAGAGCAGGCAATTGCTTACGGCACCAAAATGGTGGGTGGTGTAACGCCCGGAAAAGGCGGACAAGAGCATCTCGGACTTCCCGTCTTCGACACCGTCAGTGATGCGGTATCACAGACTGGTGCCAATGCTTCCGTGATCTACGTGCCAGCGCCGTTCTGCAAAGACTCAATTCTTGAGGCCGCTAATGCGGGCGTCGAATTGATTGTCTGCATTACGGAAGGTATTCCAACGCTGGATATGTTGGATGCAAAGGTACGTTGTGACGAGCTGGGTGTTCGCTTGATTGGACCCAACTGTCCCGGTGTCATCACGCCAGGGGAGTGCAAGATAGGCATCATGCCGGGTCATATTCACCTGCCAGGCCGAGTTGGCATCGTGTCTCGATCGGGTACGTTGACTTACGAGGCAGTGAAGCAAACCACCGACGCTGGCTTTGGGCAATCAACGTGTGTTGGTATTGGCGGTGATCCGATTCCTGGCTCTAACTTCATCGATATCTTGGCCCTGTTCCAGGGAGATGACGCGACCGAGTCGATTGTCATGATTGGCGAGATTGGTGGTTCGGCCGAAGAAGAAGCGGCGGCATTTATCAAAGAGAACGTGACCAAGCCCGTCGTGTCGTACATCGCAGGTGTCACTGCACCAAAAGGCAAGCGCATGGGACACGCGGGTGCGATTATCTCGGGTGGTAAGGGCACTGCGGATGAGAAATTTGCAGCGCTCGAGGAAGCTGGCGTGCGGACTGTTCGCTCGCTTGCTGATATCGGTACTGCAATGGCTGAGATCACCGGTTGGTAAGGTTTATTACCTGCTGTTCTGAAAGCCCGCTGATGCGGGCTTTTTTGTGCCCTCTACTGGATTTTTTTACCTCCAGCGCTTGAAATCGAGGGGCTTTCGCCCCATCTGTTGACCATGAAGAATTGACAGGAGCCAATAATGTCTTCCAAGCAAACTATGGGATTTCAGACTGAAGCAAAGCGACTGCTTCAGTTGATGATTCACTCGCTTTATTCCAATCGCGAAATTTTCCTTCGAGAGCTTATCTCGAACGCGTCGGATGCCATTGACAAGAGACGGTTTGCAGCCATCGAAGACAGTAGTCTTGATGTGGGCGGCGAAGGCTATGAAATTCGCGTCGATGTCGATGAAACAGCCAAGACCTTATCGATCAGCGACAACGGTATTGGCATGTCGCGAGACGATATTATCGATAACCTCGGTACGATTGCGAAGTCGGGAACCGCCGCGTTCATGGAGCAGCTTAGTGGTGATCAGCAGAAAGACAGCCAACTGATCGGTCAGTTTGGTGTTGGTTTTTATTCCTCCTTCATTGTCGCCGACCGTGTTGAGGTTATTTCCCGAAAAGCGGGAGAGCCTTCGGCCACGCGCTGGGAGTCCACTGGTGAGGATGCATTCGATATTGACGAGGCGGAGCGAGACGCTCCGGGTACCACAGTCGTACTCCATCTGGGCAGCGAATCACAAGAGTTTGCCTCGCCCTGGCGAGTCAGAAGCGTTATTAAAAAATACTCTGACCACATCTCTGTGCCGGTCTTGATGCTTGAGCAAGCGATGCCCAACAGTGAGGACGACGAGACAGAGTCAGAGACGCCCGAGCCTCAGTGGGAGCGCATTAACGAAGCCAAGGCGCTCTGGACGCGCAGCCGCTCCGATGTGAGTGAGGATGAATACAAGGAGTTCTATCGTCATGTTTCCAGCGACTACCAGGACCCACTGAGCTGGAGTCATAACCGGGTTGAAGGAAAGCTCGATTACACCTCGTTGCTATACATCCCAAGTCAGGCGCCGTTCGATCTTTGGAACCGGGAGGGTGCGCGTGGTCTCAAGCTCTACATTCAGCGAACCTTCATCATGGACGATGCAGAGCAGTTTTTGCCGCTCTATCTGCGTTTCGTAAAGGGCGTTTTGGATTCACAGGACTTACCTCTGAATATCTCACGGGAAATTTTGCAACAAAGTTCTCAGGTGGACTCGTTGCGAAACGCGGTCACAAAGCGCGTCCTCGACATGTTGAGCAAGTTGGCAAAGTCGGATGAGGAAAAGTATCAGTCGTTCTGGGATGTCTTTGGCAACGTGCTAAAAGAGGGCCCAGGAGAGGACTTCGCGAATCGAGAAAAGATCGCAGAACTCATGCGATTTGCATCGACACACACCGATGAGTCGATACAGAACGTCTCCTTGCAGCAATACGTTGAACGTATGCAAGACGGTCAAGACGCCATCTATTATGTGGTCGCTGATAACCATGTAACCGCTAAAAATAGCCCGCACATTGAGGTATTCCGCAAGAAAGGTATTGAAGTGCTGCTGTTATCCGACCGAATTGATGATTGGTTGATGGGGCACCTGAACGAGTTCGATGGAAAGGCGCTGAAGGACATTGCCAAGGGTGAACTGGACCTCGGCGAGAGCACCGAAGAGGAAAAAGCCGAGTTAGAAGCGGCTAAAACCGAGAACGAGGGACTGTTAGAGCGATTGAAAGGCGCCCTTGACGGTCGTGTCAGCGAGGTTCGTCCTACGCTCAGACTGACTGACTCACCGGCCTGTCTGGTTGTGGGCGAGCATGAGCTCGGCGCACAGATGCGCCGCATTCTGGAAGCGGCAGGCCAGGAGTTGCCTGATAGCGAGCCGATTCTCGAGGTCAATACATCCCATGGACTGGTTAAGCGAATGGATGGAGAGCAGGATGAAGATCGCTTCGCCGATCTCGCGCTAATTCTGCTTGACCAAGCTACGCTGGCACAGGGTTCCCAGTTAGATGACCCCGCGAGCTACGTGGCTCGCATGAATAAACTGCTGGTTGAGATGAGCGCCTAGCGTGCTCCTTACGCTGTGGCGCCATGGAGAGGCGGCTTACAGCCGCCCGGATTCTCAGCGGCAGTTAACTGAGCGGGGAGTCCAACATGTGCGAGCGACGGTGGGCCTCTACCGGTCGCTGTGTCTGCAACGAGGACTGGGTATGCCGACGGTGTGTACTCATAGTCCCTATGTCAGAACGAAACAGACAGCTAGTCTGATTGCGAGCGAGTTGAGTTTTCCAGATCTTGTATCGCAAGAGCTATTGGCGCCGGGTCAAACCGATTACGTATCAGGTGACTACCTCTCGGAAGAATCGGGACACCAGTTGGTCGTTGGGCATCAGCCCTATCTTTCTCAATTAATTGATGTATGGTGCGACACCTCAGGGCATACCAGCCTCTCGCCCAGTGGGTTTGCCCTCATCGAATTAACCGTGCCGTGCCGCGGCGGGGGCGAGCTCCTTTATCACGCACCCGAGGGATACCTGCAGTGAATAACAAGCCAACTGACGTTGTGTTTGAAACCGACGGACTCACTTATCGCGGATTGGCCTGGGGCGATACGGGAAACCCCTTAGTTTTTGCGATCCACGGATGGCTGGACAATGCGCTCAGTTTTGCTGTGCTTGCGCCCCTCCTTACCAACTACCGAGTGATATCGATCGACCTTTCAGGTCACGGCTTGAGCAGCCACCGATCCGCAGATGCGAACTATCATATTTGGGATGATATCCCTCAGCTGATGGCCGTCATCGATCAGCTGGGTGTCTCTGGAGCGCATATTATCGGTCACAGTCGTGGTGCCGCCGTGGCAGGCATGTTGGCGGTAGCCCTAGACGAGCGCTGCCTCAGCCTGACTATGCTCGATGGCATGATCTCACGCTCATTTGAAAACGATAACGGGGCTGAACTGTTTCGTACGTCTTTGGCGGAACGTACAAAGTACATGGCGCGACCTCCCCGTATTTTTGAATCGGTAGAGCAGTTCATTGATTCACGCTCGCGATACGGTTTCACCCTTGAGAACGCCGAGGTGCTGGTACCGCGGGCATTACGCCGAGTTGATGAGGGGTGGCTTCTGTTGAGCGACCCCAAACTGTTTGGTAGCAGTACCATCAAGATGTCAGAGGAAACATCAGATTCTCTCTATCGGGCCATGAACTTTCCGGTGGCTGCGATCACGGGAGATACGGGTTTCTTCACGAGTGACGAAGCGCAGCAAAGAATTGCCGGCATCGCGAATTTTGCACCCAACTTCCACCAGCTGACCGTCCCAGGTCCTCACCATTTCCACATGGAAGGTGAGGTTGAATCACTGGCTAGCCTGTTGACTCGGTTCTTCGCGACAGGGGAGCTTGTTACCGACCTCTTAGAGCGGGCAAGTTAAGCAGCGACAGGAATTCCTCTCTCGTCTTCGCATCTTCACGGAATGAGCCGAGCATGGCCGACGTCTTGGTGACAGAGTTTTGTTTCTCTACACCTCGCATCATCATGCACATATGCTCGGCTTCAATGATGACGCCAACGCCTTCCGCACCGGTTACTTCGCGGATTGATTCAGCGATTTGTAGCGTGAGTCGCTCTTGAATTTGAAGGCGCCTCGCAAACATGTCGACAATCCGAGCCACTTTTGAGAGACCCAGTACTTTGCCCAGAGGCAGGTAGGCGACGTGGCAACGACCGACGAAGGGGAGTAAGTGGTGCTCGCACAGCGAGTAAAGCTCGATATCTTGTACTAGAACCATCTCACTTGAATCAGTTGGGAACAGTGCATCGTTAGTGACGGTCTTTAAGTCCTGATGATAGCCATGAGTTAAAAACTTAAAGGCTTCTGACGCTCTTTTCGGCGTGTCTTGAAGCCCGGGGCGCTGTAAATCCTCCCCAACTGCCTCAATTATTTTTTCCCAATGCTGTTCCATGCACCCCTCCCTAGGAATGCGCGAATGGTATCATGACTCCTAATTTTGAGGCTGAGCAGATGACGACATTTCGAGAGATTTTGATCGATGCAGAAACTGAGCTTTTGGGCGCCGATCTCTTCTTTGGACATGGGTATGAGTCAGCACACGATGAAGCTGTGGCCCTAGTACTAGCGGCAGCAGACTGCTCATTGGTAGACACCAGTGCCGCCATCTTGGATACCGCGTATCCAGCCACTGCGTTGCCAAAACTTCGCGCCTTTCTGACCGCTCGATGTGAGGAGCGGCTACCGGTGGCCTACATTACCGGACAAGCCTGGCTGGGACATTTGTGCTTCAAAAGTGACGCAAGGGCATTGGTCCCACGGTCACCTGTCGCTGAGCTCGTCTTGAACCAGTTCGGGCCCTGGTATCAAGGACCAGATCCGCAAGTCATCATCGATGTCTGCTGTGGCGGGGGGAGTCTGGGCATGCTCTCCAAGTCGGTGTTTCCCTCGGCGCAGGTACTGCTGAGTGACCTCGACTCAGCCGCCTTGTCCCTAGCCTCTGAAAACAGCCAGATTCACGCTGTGGACGGGATTGTACGGGGTGATTTGCTCTCGTGGTGTAGGTCCTCATGCGTCGACATCATCATTGCTAACCCGCCGTATGTGGACGCAGATGATATGCGGGGACTGCCTGCAGAGTACCGACATGAACCCCGGCTGGCGCTAGCAGGCGGCGAAGATGGCCTCGATTTGGTGAGAGTCTTACTCACCGACGCTGCTCGAATTCTTCGGCCCACAGGTCTGTTGATCCTCGAAGTGGGTAACAGTTTTGAAGCACTGGATGATTTATCCGAGCAGTTGCACCCGATTTGGGTGGAACTGCAGCAGGGCGGTCACGGTGTTGCCGTTTTTATGGCTCAGGATCTGGCACAATGGGCGGTATCGGAAGACACCACAAACTCAGTGGTGTCGGCAAAGTGAAAGCAGGGAAGTCACATGTCGGGTAATACCTTCGGCCGTTTGTTTACAGTGACCACCTTTGGCGAAAGCCATGGGCTGGGCTTAGGCTGCATCATAGACGGGTGTCCGCCAGGCCTTGAGTTGAGTGCGGCCGATCTACAACCCGATTTAGATCGGCGTAAGCCAGGCACCTCCCGTTTTACAACGCAGCGTAAAGAGCCCGATGAGGTTCAAATTCTGTCAGGTGTCTTCGAAGGTCGAACAACTGGTACGCCCATTGGCCTTTTGATCATGAATGCTGACCAAAAGTCGAAGGATTACAGCAAGATCAAAGACGTGTTTCGTCCAGCGCATGCGGATTACACCTACCAACAAAAGTATGGTGCGCGTGATTATCGCGGTGGAGGTCGATCCTCAGCGCGAGAGACGGCAATGAGAGTCGCCGCGGGCGCGGTCGCCAAAAAGTGGTTAAAGGAACGCTACGGGGTGTCTATTAGAGGTTGCCTCAGCGCGTTAGGCCCACTTCAGGTATCGGAAACAGATTGGGATTTGGTTGAAACAAACCCCTTCTTTTGTGGTGATGCTGTATTGATACCTGCGCTTGAACAGTACATGACCCAAATTCGGCGCGATGGTGACTCGATTGGCGCAAAATTAGAGATTGTTGCAGAAGGGCTGCCACCGGGTTGGGGCGAGCCTATTTTTGATCGGCTCGATGCTGATATCGCCTCTGCGATGATGGGGATCAACGCGGTGAAAGGTGTGGAGATTGGCGCTGGCTTTGCGGTCGTCAACCAGCGCGGGAGCGAACACCGTGACGAGCTGACAGCAGAAGGCTTTCTCAGTAATAACGCCGGCGGTGTATTGGGGGGAATCTCTAGCGGTCAGCCCATCAGTGTAGGGATAGCGCTAAAACCGACCTCGTCGATTCAGGTCCCAGGGCAATCCATAGACATTGATGGCAATGCGGCGGATGTCATTACCACCGGACGACATGATCCCTGTGTGGGTTTGCGGGCCGTTCCCATAGCTGAGGCAATGTTGGCGCTGGTACTAATGGATCACGCCCTTCGGCATCGTGGTCAGAATGCTGACGTGGTATCACCCACGCCCGTTATCTAGTCACTACCCATGCTCAATCGGCGCTACATAAAAGCTTTACGTACCGCGACTTTAGGGGTGCTGGCGACATTGGCACTTATGTGGGGCGCCGTTGATATCGTGGGGGTCTCTGCTGAAGCACTGTGGGACTACGTCTGGCTCAGCATCCAAGGCGTTCTGCTCGTTATTGCGTTAGCAGCGCCCTTTGCAGCGCTACTGTATTTTATTCGCCGGCGCCCTTAGCTTTTACCGACTCAATATCGATTTCAAGCGTCATCCGCTCTTCAATCCCATCGAGCCGCTCGCGGAGCTCTTCTAGATCAAAGTTAGCTGGCGCACAGGTATCAAGCTCAGCTACGAATAATGGCTCTCCAGACCAGGCACCACTCTTTACGCGCGACGTGAAGTGCAGAATATTGACGCCAAGTTCAGCAAGTTCGTGTGTGATTTCGTATACGATTCCCGGCCGATTGGGACCGGTTAGGGCAAGGTGTAGGTTGGGTTCTATTTGAGGCTGCGAGACAGCTTCCGTGATATGTATCGCCAGGTCAGTATTTCCCTCTTCCTCTACAGCCCGGTTAATGGCCTGAAACCCCTCACTGGAGACGTGAACTAAAATGGCGCCGGCAAATGCACCGCCGAGGCGTGTCAACTCGCTCTGTTGCCAGTCACCACCATGACTTTTAACCAGCTCTGCCAGCGTCTCCACTAAGCCTGTTCGGTCAGCGCCCGCAAATGTAATGACATATTGTTGTTGCATGGATCCCCTTGTCCGCGCGTAGCGGTTATCATCTGGCGTAACAGTGTATAGATGCCTTCTATACGCAGAAATCGTGATAGGAGTTGACTGTGAAACGAATAAGCTTGGTATTGCTCGCGCTAGTATCCTCTTTGGCCTTTGCCGACGGTCACAAAGGTTTGGACTGGGATGCTGCCTTGAGTGGAGATCATCGCTCTGAATCTAACCGTGCTCGGGACCAATACCGTCACCCCCGTGAAACGCTTGAGTTTTTTGGGTTGTCATCAGAGATGACCGTTTTGGAAGTCTCGCCTGGGGGAGGGTGGTACACGGAGGTGCTTGCACCGCTTCTGAAGGATCATGGTCATTTGGTGGCAGGGCATGGGGCGCCTAACGGCAGTGCTTATGGTCGTCGCTCACTCGGTGGTTACTTGCAGAAGCTGGGGCGGGCGCACGATGTGTACTCAGCTGTTGATGTCAGGGTGATGCAGCCGCCGGCTATGCCGCTGAACGTAGAGGCGGGTTCCGTCGACATGGCAGTGGTATTTCGTAATGTTCACTCTTGGCTACGGGCCGGTACGGCTGAAGCCTCGCTGGCAGATATTCACCGCGCGCTCAAGTCTGGAGGCACACTCGGCATTGTTCAGCACCGTGGAACTGACGGCATGACAGTTGAGCAGATGAAGCGCACCGCTTACGTGACTGAGTCAAAGGTCATCGAGATGGCGGAAGCCGCAGGTTTTGTGCTCGATGGGAAAAGCGAAATCAATGCGAACACTAAAGATACCAAAGACTATCCAGGTGGCGTTTGGACGCTGCCGCCCAGCTTTGGTGCCGGTGACGACAATCGTGCACAGTATGCGGCGATAGGCGAGAGTGATCGCATGACGCTTCGCTTCAAGAAGCCCTGAGAAAAGGGGTTAGCGCGTTCTGTGGAGTATCAGGTCGATGCAACGGGGCTGAAGTGCCCAGAGCCGGTTATGATGCTCCATGCCGCTATCCGAAAAGCTTCTTCGGGTGACGTTGTCTGTCTTACGGCCACAGATCCCTCCACTCAGCGTGATGTCGCTAAATTCTGCGATTTCTTGGGACACGAACTGCTCGAACATTATCAGGATGGAACGCGTTTTCTCTATCGCGTAAAAAAGGCGGGGTAGTGTGAGCCAGCAGTCCCTCGGTATGGCCTTGGCAGGCGTTTTTAACCGCGTTTTTCAAGCGGCGGATGCCACGATCTTATGTGGTGGGGCCGCTGAGCCTTATTACGAGCCTGGCGAACCGTCAATCATCTATTTTCGCGAGGATTTTGATCGTAGTGCCTTACATGAGGTCGCGCATTGGTGTGTCGCGGGTTCGGTACGTAGAGGATTACCTGACTATGGATACTGGTATGCGCCTGATGGGCGCAATGCTCAACAGCAGAACGCGTTTTATGCTGTAGAGGTGAAACCCCAGGCCATCGAGGCCCTCTTTTGCGAGGCCTTAGATCTCACCTTTGCGGTGAGCGTGGATAATCTGACAGTGGACGCCAATTGCCCCGAAATTATCGATTTTAAGGCTGCGGTTGATCGGCAAATAATGCGTTTTCGGCAGCGGGGGTTGCCAGATCGGGCGCGGCGATTCAACGAGGCCCTGATGCTACTAGCACAAGAGCGCTTGGGCTGATGGCGGTTCCGAAAGTAGTCATCGACAGCGCGATGTGGGTAACACCTCGTCTGTCGACCCTCCCAATAGAATTGGTTCCTATTCGAGGGACGCAAATTGTTCCAGGCGACCTCGAGGACGCGAATGCCTTGCTCACACGGACCGTAACGCGGGTCGATGCAAATCTATTGCAGGACAGCCCGATCTCCTTTGTGGGGACTGCAAGTGCCGGAACCGATCATATCGATACGCCATTCTTGTCAGAACGAGGCATACAGTTAGCGAATGCGGCCGGGTGTAACGCCGGCGCAGTGGCGGACTATGTTTTGGATGCCATCCATCAGTGCCAACGCCTGGAATCGTTGATTAGCGGGGCGACGGTAGGTCTCGTGGGGTACGGTGCAGTAGGGCGACATCTCGCAGTACGTCTCAGCAAGTTGGGGGGCAAGGTCAAGGTTTATGACCCCTATGTTGAGAGTACTGAGGCCGATGTGACATTTTGTGCGCTACCTGAGGTTCTGGGCTGCTCAATCGTCTCGCTTCACGCGGCCTTGCATAACGACCAGCGTTATCCTAGCGCTCAGATGATTGACCAGGCAGCGGCGGGCTATATTTCGCCAGATGCCCTGTTTGTTAATGCTGGGCGTGGAGGCTTAGTGACAGAAGAGGCGCTTTATAGATTGGCAGACAAGGGCGTTACGCTGGTGTTAGATACTTGGCCTGACGAGCCTAGCGTGTCGCAGGAACTGCTTTCACGAGTGGCGTTTGCGACACCGCATATTGCTGGCTATACCGCTACCGCAAAAACAAATGCCACAGACTTTCTTATCGAGCCGCTGGTGCGGGCCCTTAATTTGGATAACCCGTTCAGTACGCTCGAGTTTGAGGAGACGAAACAGGTAACGTTGGATCTCTCTCATGAATCCGAGATTCATGGTCTGATGGCCGCCATGGAGGCGGTTAGCCGCTTGGCGCAGGACGACGGCGAATTTAGAGAGGCATGGAAAAAGTCACAGACGGCGGATAAGTTTGAAATGCAGCGGACGCAGTACAGATTGCGTGATCAGTACAGTGCTTTGACGTTAGAGGCACTGAATGCAAGCACTGAACTTCAGCGATTATTGAGTGCCGCAGGCTTCAGGATGGCTAGTTGAAATAAAAAAGAAAACCCCCATAGTAACTTCAGGCAGCGAACAGCACAGGCAACGAACAGGGAGAGCCCCATGACTGACAAAGATGACGCGTACTGGCGCGAGAACCTGACACCCGAGGAGTATCATGTTCTCCGTCAGAAAGGCACTGAGCGCGCGTTCACGGGTGAGTATTGGGACACGACCGCGGCAGGAACTTATACCTGTCGGGGTTGTGGTGAAACGTTGTTTGAGTCGGATAGTAAATTCGATGCCGGTTGCGGTTGGCCTAGCTTTGACAAGCCTGCTGCAGCGGGTGTCATTGACGAAGAGCGGGACACCAGCCACGGCATGATTCGTACCGAGGTGCTCTGTCAGAACTGCGGCGGGCATTTGGGCCACGTATTTCCCGACGGCCCTACAGAAACTGGGCTTCGCTACTGCATCAACAGTCTGTCAATCGATCTCAAAAAAGAGGGCTGAGCTAGGGCACCAACTGCTTGATCGTGACAATACCCTCGCGGTCGCAGTAGTCCTTAATAGCGGCAATATGCGAGGGTCCGATTTCGCAACAGCCACCAATGACCTCGGCACCGAGGTCAATCCAGGTCTTCACAAACTCTAGATATTCTTCAGGTCCAAGGTCTTTGCGCTGCGATAGCCGATCGACCGTGCTCCCCGGTACCAGCGCCTCCACCGATGTAAAGCCATTCGCATACCCACCAAAGCGGATGCCGGACTTTGCCACAATCTTGAGGCCCTCAGTGACCATTTCTGGGATGGAGCAGTTGATTAATATCGCATCGGGCGCATAGGGCATGATTGCCTCGACCGCCTCTTCGAGTGATTCACTCGACCGCAGTACCGTGGCGTCACTATCGCTTACGGTGAATGCAACGGCACCCACAACACCCTCGTCGCGGATCGCCTTAGCACCGGCACTAGCCTCGGCAATGTTACTCATCGTCTCGAGTAGGAAAGCGTCAACGCGATGTTTTTGTAACCTGACGAGTTCCCGATACTGTGTGTAGGCACTCTCAAACTCAGGTGCAACTGTGTGGTCGTAGGACGCATTGAGCGGCGGCAGTGAGGCGACAATGGACACCTGATCTACACGCTTTGCATCGCTGATACCTTTATTTGCTACTTGAAGTGCGGTCTCGAGCATAAGGTCAAGAGGTTCCTCGGGGGCATACGTATCAAGTCTATGGCGACTCACTGCGTAGGTGTTAAGACAGATGACTTTTGCTCCCGCGAGACAAAAATCTCGATGAATGTCAGACACAAGATGCGGCTCGTCCATCATGACCTTGGTGGACCAAAGAGGGTGGGGTGGGGCGCTGCTACGTTTGATCAGTTCCTGACCAAGCCCCCCGTCCAGCAGCGTAATTTGCTTCATCATATCTGTCGGGTCATCGCTTCTTAAAGTAGGTGGATTTTGAGTTGATCCAGTACGTGATTGGGGTCTTCCACCATGAGCGAGTGACCAGCTCCTGGAATGATATCCATTCGAGTATTCGACAAAGCGTCTTGTAACGGCTTGGTGGCACGCAGTGGAGTGAGTCTGTCAGCATCGCCGTGCAGCATAAGTGTTGGGGCCGTTATTTCGGACGCGGCCTCGAGCCCTCGCTGATAGGCATTGCAGGCACGCATGTCACTATCCAGCGCGCTCTGTGCTTCATCTTCGTAACGGCGCATGCTTTCGCTAACCATCCACATGCCAGGATTTGGATTGCCACCCATGAGGTTTTGCTTGCTGAAGCCGAAGGATGTCAGCATCGAATGCGCGGCACCCGGTTTGTTCGCGGTTGCATCGAGAATGGGTTCAGAGACAGGCATTGGTGAAATAGAGCCAATCAATACGGTGTGCGTGACGCGATCACCGAGTCTTGACGAGGCTTCGAGGGTTATGAGACTGCCCATGCTGTGCCCGACCAACGCGACATTATTGAGTCCTAGCGTGTCGATGAGCTCAATGGTCCAGCTAGCCATCTGTTCGATACTCTCCAGCACAGGTCCCTCGGACCGACCGTGCCCGGGAAGGTCTAGCGCAATCACATTCCAGTCATGACGCGAAAAATGTCGCGCAAATAAGGTCCATACGCTGTGGTCAAAGCCAGCGCCATGGATAAAGACGACCGAGGGTTTCGAGGGATCAACGGTTTTATTATTGGTGTAGAGGTAGGTATCTTTTCCGGAGGAAACGAGCTTCATTAACCCCGTCCTCCCGCCACTTTTTCGGCGGCTCGCAGTCCCGCTTTGAGATCGGCAATCAGGTCCTTGGGGTCTTCAAGTCCAACGGACAGGCGTATGGTTCCCTCTCCGATACCCGCCGCGGCGAGCGCCGCTTCATCCATTCGGAAATGGGTAGTGCTGGCCGGGTGAATGACCAAAGACTTGGCGTCACCCACATTGGCGAGGTGTGAAAAGAGATTCAACCCGTTGACGAAGGCAATCCCTGCCTCGCGCCCGCCTTTAATCGCGAACGTGAATACAGCGCTGGTACCTTTGGGGTACAAGTCGCTCGCAAGCGCATGATCCGTATGATCGGGAAGATCCGGATGCGCTACTCCGGCTACGGCATCATGACTGTCGAGAAACTCAACCACTGCTCGTGTGTTGGAGACATGCTTTTCCATCCGTACCCCCAGTGTTTCCATACCCTGAAGTATGTAGAAGGCGCTGGTGGGGCTCTGGCAGGCACCGAAATCTCTCAGTCCTTCTTTTCGGGCGCGAGAGATAAACGCAGCTGGGCCAAATTCTTCGGTGAACACAAGGTTGTGGAAGCCCTTGTAGGGCTCAGATAGCTGCGGGAATTTACCTGAGGCATCCCAGTCAAAGCGACCGCTATCGACCAATAGCCCACCAATCACAATACCGTGACCACTTAGGAACTTTGTCGCTGAGTGCATGACAAGATCGGCACCCAACTCGAAGGGACGCACGAGATAGGGAGTGGTAAACGTTGAATCAACCAGTAGCGGGATGCCATTGTCGTGAGCGATTCTGGAGACCACCGGGATATTGAGAACATCGAGTCCCGGGTTGCCCACAGTTTCGCCAAAAATTAGTCGAGTTTCAGGTCGAATGGCTGCGCGTATTGCGTCTTCATCACGTGCGTCTACAAATGTGGTCGTAATCCCAAAGCGTGGCAGCGTGTAGGCGAGTAGGTTGTGACTACCGCCATACAATGCGCTCGATGCCACGATGTGCGAACCGGCATCCATGATCGTCATGATGGCCAGCTGCAAGGCCGCTTGACCACTGGCTGTTGCGATGGCGCCGACGCCGCCTTCTAATGCGGAAATTCGCTCCTCGAGGACTGCAGTGGTGGGGTTACTTAGCCGAGAATACACGTGCCCCGGCCGCTCCATATTAAATAAAGCGGCTGCGTAATCCGAATCCGGGAAACAGTAGGAGGCGGTTTGGTAGATGGGAGTGGCCCGCGCACCCGTCGCAGGATCAGGCTTCCCCCCCGCGTGCAGCGCTAGGGTATCCAGTTCGGCTGGAGAGTAATCAGTCATGCCGTTCGCTCGCTGTAGCGCCATAGTGGCTGTAAAGCGCGCTATTGTACGCGCTTCCGCGTGTGCATGAAGAAAAAATTGGAGCGGGAAACGAGGTTCGAACTCGCGACCTCAACCTTGGCAAGGTTGCGCTCTACCAGCTGAGCTATTCCCGCAAAAAATGGCGTCCCCTAGGGGGTTCGAACCCCTGTTCCCGCCGTGAAAGGGCGGTGTCCTAGGCCTCTAGACGAAGGGGACGGAACGTGTTCCACGTGCTGTACTTCGTAAGGTCGCGCATAGTAGTAATACTGCTCATCTGCGTCAAGCGTTCTATCAAAGGTTTCGAAAAACTCGCCCGATTTAGTTAAACTCCGCGCCTCAACGCGATGTGGAGCCCAAATGCCGGCCGCTTTAGAAATTTCTAGTCTTAAAAAAACCTATGCCAATGGATTCGAGGCGCTCAAAGGTATCGATCTCAACGTGGAGGAGGGCGACTTCTACGCTCTACTTGGGCCTAATGGCGCTGGCAAATCGACGACTATCGGCATTGTCAGTTCGCTGATCTCGAAGTCAGGTGGGAACGTTCGCATCTGCGGTATCGATATCGATGAAGATTTTTCACTCGCGAAGAAGCAGATAGGTATTGTTCCCCAGGAGTTCAATTTCAATGTCTTTGAGAAGGTCGAAGACGTTCTCATCCATCAGGCGGGCTATTACGGGATACCGATTGGCATCGCTCGAGAGCGAGCTATGTATTACCTGGAAAAGCTGGGCATTGCTGATAAGCAACACGTTCAGATGCGAATGCTATCAGGCGGTATGAAGCGCCGGCTGATGATTGCTCGTGCTCTTGTCCACGAGCCGCGTGTGTTGATCTTAGACGAACCCACCGCGGGCGTTGATATCGAGATGCGCCGCAGCATGTATGAGTTCTTGCGCGAGACGAATCAAGAGGGTCGTACCATTATTTTGACCACGCATTACCTCGAAGAGGCGGAAATGCTCTGTCGTAATGTGGCAATCATTAATCGGGGAAAAATTGTCACAAAGGGCTCCATCAAGGATCTCCTGAGGGACCTGAATAGCGAAACTTTCCTGCTTGATACACAGGATGTCTTGCCTGCGGGTATAGAGGTGCCTGGATACGCCCTGAGGCAAGTGGAGCCGCAATGTTTAGAAGTTGATTTGGCGAAAGGTCAGGATTTAGCACCGATTTTTACCGCTTTAAGTGGGGCGGGCGTCACAGTAGTCAGCATGCGCAACAAGGAAAACCGTCTCGAACGGATGTTCGTCAACGTTTTGGAGGGCGCATCATGAGTGCTTACGAGCAATGGATCGCCTTTTTGACCATCATGCGGAAAGAGGTTCGACGTTATTTGCGCATTTGGACTCAGACACTCTTGCCATCCGCTATCACGATGTCGCTGTATTTTCTGATCTTTGGAACGCTGATTGGCAAGCGGATCGGCACCATGGGTGGCGTCAGTTATATGGAATTCGTAGTGCCGGGCCTCATCATGATGGCCATCATCACGAATACCTACGCCAACGTCGTTGGTTCTTTTTTTGGCGCGAAGTTCAACAACAGTATTGAGGAGTTGTTGGTCTCACCTACGCCGAACTATGTGATTGTCTTGGGGTATGTAGCGGGCGGCGTGTCCCGCGGGATCCTCGTCTCGATCATTGTCACTTCGGTAGCGCTCTTTTTTACAAAGCTCGACATTTACAACTGGTTTGTCGTCATTAGCGTCGTAGCACTGACATCGGTTGCGTTTTCGCTGTGTGGGCTGATCAATGCCGTATTTGCGAATACGTTCGACGACGTCAACATCGTCCCGACCTTCATATTGACCCCCTTGACATACCTGGGAGGCGTTTTTTATTCGCTCGATCTACTTCCCGAGTTTTGGGCGGGAGTGTCTCAGATTAATCCTCTAGTCTACGTGGTGAATGCCTTTAGATACGGTGTTCTTGGCGTCAGTGATGTCGACATCACGGTGTCCTTTACAATGCTCATCGGTCTGACAGTGGTTGCTTTCGCTTATGCGATGCATTTGTTGAGCACCGGCACGCGTTTGCGAACCTGAGTTATGGCGGGTGTTCTAGGACAAACCGTGGCCGCGCCCAGCGAATACGCGCCCCAGGTTCTGGAGCGTATCGATCGCCGACGAGGTCGGCAGGGCATCGAGCAGCCATCACAGAACATTGTTAACGGTCATGACGTATGGCATTGCTATGAGTTGAGCTGGATATTGCCTGATGGCACGGTGACCTTTACCACTGGAGCTCTGATTATTCCCGCGAGCAGCGCGTTCACTGTCGAATCAAAGTCCCTCAAACTCTACCTGAATTCGCTAAACACGCACGTCTTTAACAACGACGAAGAGGCGATCGCTTGCATCAAGAAGGATCTGTCGGAGCTAACTCGATCGCAAGTGAAACTAGTACGCATTGATCCTGATGAAGTGCGGACGATGTCCTGTGGGCTCGGTGATGATGCCGTTCGGGTAGGTGACTTGGACGGTACAGTTGCCTTTCGTAGCATTGGATTTCGTTCACTTTGTCCGGTTACGGCGCAACCTGACTGGGCGAGTCTGTGCATTGAAGTTTCTACTTCTCACTATGATGAGTCGTCGATCATCGAGGCTATAGAGTCGCTACGAAACCATCAGGGTTTTCACGAGCAATGCGTTGAGGATCTATATTCTCGTATTGAAAATGCACTGAATCCTTCAGAGTTGCATGTGGTTGGCTTTTTTCAGCGCAGAGGCGGTATCGATATTACACCTTGGCGCTCTTCTAATCAGTCGGCACCTCGAATTACTCGGCTCTTTGAGCAGTAACAGAGCCTGCCGGCTAATATCAGTCATTCCTAAAAAGCGTTATTCTTAGCCCACAAGAACAAGGGCAGGGTAGCTTCATGGCGCAGTGGGATCTTTTGGTAACAGGGGCTAAGGTTTTTGATGGTGAGGGCACACCGGGTCGCATCGAGGATGTGGCCATAAAGGATGGTGTGGTTGCAGCCAGGGGGCGCGATTTACCGCGTGAAGCGGCTGCGCAGTCCGTTGATGCCAAGGGTCAATGGTTGTTACCCGGCATGCTGGATATCCATACCCATCTGGATCTCGAAGTCGAGGTGGCACCGGCGCTGGAGGAGGTTGTGCGGCACGGAACGACCACGGTACTGGTGGGTAATTGTAGTCTCGGTACCTGCTTTGGTGCGCAGGAGACAGAGGGTCAGGAACCTATCGTTGACTGCTTCACTCGTGTTGAGAATATTCCGAAAAAGGTCCTGAGAAAGTGCGCCGAGGCGATGACCTGGGACAACCCCGAGGACTACCTTAAGCACTTTGAGAACTTGAATCTCGGGCCGAATATCGCCGCGTTTGTTCCTCATTCCATGTTACGCATTGAAGTGATGGGCTTAGACGCGAGTATCAGCCGGGCGCCAACTGAACTTGAGCTTCAGAAAATGGAGCAGATTCTAGCGGGAGCGATGGAGCTGGGTTATCTAGGTCTCAGCACGGACGGCTTGCCGTTTCATTACCTGTCTAACGATCCGCATACGGACAAGCGAATTCCAACCCAATTCGCGTCATTCAAAGAGTTACGCCGTTTGCTGAAAGTGGTCCGGAATTACGACCGTGTCTGGCAAACCACCCCGATCATTGAGAATAGGCTTAAGGCACTATTTTACTTCACACTGACCAGCGGTCGCCTATTTGGGAAGCCACTCAAAACCTCTGCGCTGTCAGCGATGGAAATGACCGCAGCACCAAATTCGTCAAAGCTTTTCCTTGGTGTGGCGAAGCTACTCAACAGCAAGCTACTGGACGGAAGGCTGCATTTCCAAGCGCTTGGCACCAACTTCAGGGTATGGTCCGACGGTATTGTGAGCCCATTGTTTGAGGAGCTGTCGTCAACGGCTGATTTGATTGCTCTCGAATACGACGATTACGAGGGCAGGCAGCGATTGATGCATGATCCCGAGTGGGTCGAGCGCTTCCGCAAAGAATGGCGCCATGGTCGCACGGGAGACGACTTCGCCAGCTGGAAAGCAAAACGTGGTTTACCAGACAGTCTGGTGATTCGTGAGCCGGAAAAACTTATTTTTGATGGTGCACCCTGTTCCAATTGGGATGGCGAGAGCTTTGCCGACGTCATGGCTCGCGCACAAAAATTTCAGGCGGGAGATCTTACCAGCGCGAGGTCCGAGTCCGAGCGTGAAGCATTCGAAAAGATCACGCTCCCTCTGAACGATGATGCCGATTTCGCACTGCACATGTTGCGTAGCTATGACAAGAGTTTCCGGTTCTACGCCGACGTCGCCAACGCGGAAAATCGGTCGACGCTCGAATTCCTCTTACACGAAAATACGTTGCCGGGCTTTAACGATTCCGGCGCGCACATTACCAACATGGCGTTTTTCGATAGCAATCTAATGTCGCTCAAGCTTGCGAAGGAGCAAGGCGAGGATGTCGTGGCTAAGGTTGTTAAACG
>DPGN01000040.1:0-20619 GCA_003523185.1 Halieaceae bacterium | reverse complement strand
GATTGGGGCACGGGCAGATATGGTGCTCATCAATCCGGATGCCCTAGACGGTTGGGAGCCGGATCAGACGCGAGAGCTGATTTATCGCGATATCTTTGAGCACGAGCAGATGGTTAATCGTCCGAGTGGTATTGTCGGATCAGTCTATATTGCAGGTGGACTCGCATGGGATGGAGAGACTGGCGCGGGACCCGCACTGGGCAAGCGACCTCTCGGACGTTATCTGCATAGCGGAGGCTCAAGCGCGATAAGCGACTCGGCCCAGGAAGCAGCTTAAGCATTAGAATATCTATCGGTCGAGGCGTCACCAAGCGTATCTATGTGCTAACATCCGCCGCCACGGAGAGGTGGCCGAGTGGTCGAAGGCGCACGCCTGGAAAGTGTGTATACGGCAACGTATCGAGGGTTCGAATCCCTCCTTCTCCGCCAATAATAAAAAGGGACTCAGCGAGTCCCTTTTTTGGTTCAGGGGGCTCCGATAGCTCAATGCGCGCAGTGCTTCGGGATGCATGAGTGCGAGTACAAAAAACTTGGGACTGCTAATTAGCAGGCAAAAAAAAACAGAGCGAATGCTCTGCTTTAGTTCGAGTGCCTCAGGCGTCTGAAGTGGGATTCTCCTTCAGCTCCTCGGACGCTATCCCTTCGCCCTTGGTGGGTAACAAAGCGCTTTCTATGCCGACCCTCTGCCACGCTTTCTACCTGAGTACTCTTCTGTCGGCTTCCCTCTCGCTCCCGTCTGCAGTTGGTCACTCGTCAGTCGCCGCCAGCACCTTTAGTAAAAAACATCGTTAAAATGCTGTCAACACTTTTTTGTAAATATTTACATTTTTTTTGTATGCCACATTTTCGGGCTTACAACGGGCGCCTAGTCACGGGATCTCATAAACATCTGAATACTATCGTTGTAGCCGATCCAGCGGCAGCTCTGTGGTTGTTTTAATACACTCCATGGAAAACGAGGCGCTCACGTCTGAAAGCTCAGCGACTTTGATAAGGCGTTTGTAGATTGTGTCATACTCGGCCATATCACCTGCCACGACCTTTAACAGGTAATCGATATCTCCGGCCATTCGATGGATTTCCACGATCTCAGGAATACTTTGTACGCCGTCTGAAAAGCGCTTAAGCCAGGCATCATCATGATGCGCGGTCTTGACCATGACATAGGCGGTCATCGTCAGATTCAAGGATTTTGGATTCAGCAGCGCAACACGTTTATCGATATACCCAGCTTCCTCTAGCTTCTTGATGCGTCGCCAGCAGGGTGTTTGCGACACACCGGCCCGATCCGCAATATCAGCGATTGAGCCACTGCAATCAGACTGAAGGGCGTTTAGGATTCTTCTGTCAATCGAGTCCATTCTAAATATGTGCCTTTTTAAGAAAAATTATTACATTCATACGCACATTTATTGCCAAGATTTAGAAAAAAATAACACATATGAGTTGATAGTATTTCCATAGAGTTCGTTGCTAAGCGCGCCATGACTATCGCTTATTTCGGTTGGAAGCAATGGATTCACTGTGTTGGGCAGAGCGACTGTCGGAAGGGAGACATCAATGCAATTGATTCAACGGCTGTTCCGGGAGCACCCAGAGTCGGTAGGAGAGTCCTACCTAGAGCACTTGTTTCAGGCTTCTTATTTTGGTGTGCGAATGCTCGCTGCTGGTCTCGCCTGCCTTCTCCATGCGGTCCTTCCCTGCGTCTTTAAAACCACCGGTCGCACAGCGATATCTGAACTTCACACGAAAATGGTTTTGCACCGAGCAAAACATCGGGACTAGGACGCTATCCTGAGAGCCGTGAGGCCTAGTTCAAAGAGACATTGCTCAGGTTGACACGGCATCAACCCACTTGCACAACGTGGGCTCTGTGACCCATCGAATAGCGTTTGTTATTCGGCCCCGAGTTGCTAATCTAAGCCGATCACTTGATAGGAGAATAACAATGGTTCGGGGGTTCACAATCAAGCTTTTTTCTGCCGCGCTCGCGGCAGGACTCACCATCAATCCAGCCGCGGCTAAAGATGATGCCAGCTTTGATTTCAGCGGATTGAAGTGGCGCAACCTGGGGCCCGCTTTCATGTCAGGTCGTATTTCGGATATTGACTGGGATCCCAAGGACTCCAGCGTTTGGTATGTAGCGGCCGGATCTGGCGGGGTCTGGAAAACGAACAACGCGGGCGTGTCGTGGATCCCCATTTTCGATAATGAGGCGTCTTATTCCATTGGCAACGTGACCGTCGATCCGTCAAATCCAAATACCATTTGGGTAGGCACCGGGGAAGACGTCGGTGGTCGTCATGTTGGCTTTGGGGATGGCATTTACCGATCGGACAACGGCGGTGCGACATGGACCAACATGGGACTCAACGATTCTCAGCACATCTCCACCATTCTTGTTCACCCAAATGATTCAAAGACTGTTTTCGCTGCGGTGCAGGGACCCTTGTGGACGCCGGGTGGCGAACGAGGCCTCTACAAGACGACCGACGGCGGTAAGTCCTGGAAAAATGTACTTAGTGCAGGAGAGTGGACGGGCGTCACCGATGTAGTCATGGATCCCAGTAATCCAGATATCCTCTATGCGGCCACCTGGCAACATCACCGTACGGTAGCGGCCTACATGGGTGGTGGCCCAGAGAGTGGTGTACACAAGTCGTTGGACGGTGGTGACACGTGGCAGCGGTTAAGTACCGGTTTACCTTCGGGAAATATGGGTAAGATTGGTCTTGCCATCTCACGGCAGGATTCTGATGTGGTTTATGCCGCGATCGAACTCAATCGCCGCGAGGGTGGAGTCTGGCGGTCCGATGATGGGGGTGCGAGTTGGTCCAAAGGCGCGGATGCCGTGGGTGGCGGTACTGGCCCACATTATTACCAGGAGATCTTCACCAGCCCTCATCATTTTGACTGGCTCTATCTGGTAGGCCCTACGGTTCAAAAATCGACCGATGGGGGTAAGACATTCACCTACATGGAACACCCCAATCAGCACGGCGACATGCACGCCATTGTTTTTGATCCTGCGGATCCGGATTACATCATGATGGGCACAGATGGCGGTGTTTATGAGAGCTTTGATCTCGGTGCGACGTGGCGTTACATGGAGAACCTGCCTCTAACGCAGTACTACAAGCTTGCCCTCGATGATGCTGAGCCCTTTTACAATATTTATGGGGGCACTCAGGACAACAACACCCAAGGAGGCCCTTCTCGAACTGACAACGTCAGTGGCATTCGCACGGCAGATTGGTATGTGATTCTGGGTGGAGACGGCCACCAACCAGCAACAGAGCCGGGGAATCCTGACATCGTTTATGCGCAGTCTCAGCAGGGCAACCTCACTCGCGTTGACAGGAAAACGGGTGAAACGGTGTATATCCAGCCTCAGTCAGCCCCAGGAGAGGATCCTGAGCGCCACAACTGGGATGCCCCTGTCCTTGTGAGCCCTCACAAGCCAACTCGGTTGTACTTTGCGTCTCAGCGGGTTTGGAAGTCGGAGGACAGAGGCGATAGCTGGATGCCCATCTCGGGCGATCTCACACGGAACGAGGAACGGTTCTCGATGCCAATCATGGGCGCCACGCAGAGCTGGGATTCGCCGTGGGACATGTATGCGATGTCGAATTACAACTCGATCACATCGTTGGCTGAGTCCCCGCTAGAAGCTGGGTTGTTGTACGCGGGAACGGATGACGGTCTCATTCACGTATCTCAAGATGATGGCGGTTCGTGGCGCTCAATTGAGGTAGGTTCGTTGCCGGGTGTACCCGACAGAGCATTTATCAACGATATCAGAGCGGATCTTCACGATGCGGATACCGTGTATGTCGCGCTGGACAACCATAAATACGGGGATTTTTCTCCCTATCTATTGGTCAGTAAGAATCGGGGGCGTAGTTGGAAGAAGATAACTAACGGTATTCCCGACAGACACCTCGTTTGGCGTCTCGTACAGGACCATGTTCGTCCCGAACTCATGTTTGCTGCGACGGAGTTTGGCGTATTTGCGACTTTTGACGCGGGTAAGGCATGGCACAAACTGTCAGGTGGCATGCCTACTATCTCGATTCGAGATATTCAGATTCAGCGCCGTGAAAACGACTTGGTGGCTGCCAGCTTCGGTCGAGGCTTCTTTGTCCTGGATGACTACACCGCACTACGGGATATCGATCCTAGTGATTTCGATGCGGAAGCAGCGCTGTTCACCCCTCGAGATGCCTACTGGTATTTCCAAAAGCGCCCACTGGGCTACAGACCGAAAGGCTCGCAGGGTGATTCCCTGTATCTTGCGGAAAACCCGCCTTTCGGATCGGTTTTCACCTATTACTTAGCGGATAGTTTCAAAACCCAGAAACAAGCGCGTCAAGCAGCCGAGGCCGCCGCGAAGAAAGCGGGTGATGACGTATCTTTCCCCGGTTGGCGCGAAGTAACAGATGAGACCCAGGAACAGAAACCGCAGGTCATGCTGGTGATTCATGACAACGATGGCAATGTTCTGCGCAGAGTCAGTGCGCCCAACAAAGCAGGACTCAATCGAGTGGCTTGGGATTTACGCCGATCGTTCTCTGGTCCAGTGGAGACCGGTAAGAACTGGCGTGGAGACTCACCGAGCGGCTTTATGGTGATGCCGGATAGCTATCAGGCCAAGCTTGTTGTGGTTCAAAACGGGGTTGAGCAGACCCTCGCAGGTCCCGTCGATTTCAATGTGAAGCGATTAAGGGAAGGGGCGCTGCCGGGTAGTTCGCTGGATGAACTAGAGGCATTTACTGCTGAGTTAAATAGGCTTTACGGGCAGTCATCAGCGGTTAGGTATGCTATTCGAGATGCACGGAAGAGCCTCGATAAGATTGCCACTATGATTGAGCGAATGGCGAATCCAACGCCCGATGCTCAAGCGCAAGTGCATGAACTCCGACGCGAACTCTATGACATCGAGGAGACCGTCTTTGGTAATGATGTGCAGGCGGACATTGGAGGTTATGAGCCCATGAGCGTGAGCAGTTGGCTAGGCCATGCGATGAGGGGCGTATCAAACTCGAGCTATGGCCCAACACCGAGTCACAAGCAGAGTGTTGAGCACGCTAAGACCGTTTTCGAGCCAGCAAAAGGCCGTTTGGACGATGTGGTACAAAAACGTCTGCCTGCTCTGAGGGAGGCACTTCGAGGTGCGGGCGCCCCATGGACCGTTGGCGAGCCTATCGCTGAATAAATCAGCCGTCCCCCCTAAGGGGTCCAGCGAAGGATGAGGTGTGCTGCTCGCTCATTGGCGAGCGGTGCATCCTCGTCGGCGCTCGTTCGATAGATACGGTCAAATCCATTGCTTAGAGCCAATGAGGCTGACCAGTGTGGACTCAGGTTCCACGCGATTCTTGCCCCGCCTATCAATGATGAGCCTAAAGGGATTTCGCTAGGACCATGTTCACCTCGCTTGAATCGATAGCCGAGGTCAACGGCGACTGATATAGCGCCACTACGCCAGCTGGTGGTGTATGACACCTCAGGCGGCGGAAGATCGTTTAAAAACTCCCCGTCATCGGCTTCACCTCGTTGCCACTGCCATGCGATGCGGTGCTTGATCTGGTGAGCGCCATCGATAGATAGCTGTCCATCAAAGCCCCAGATTCTCCCAGAGCGTAAGTTTTGATAGGTCAAACTGCCGTCGTCCGCTCGCACGCGCTCGATGTAGTCCTCAACCCGGTTATAGAAACTGCTGAGCTCGAATACCAAGTTATCGTTCTGACGACTGAGCGTGACTTGCGACCCAATCGTTTCCTCTGGCGCTAATAGCGAATTCCCCTGAACTGTTCCCCTGGGTGTTTCACCTGAGAAATAAAGTTCGCTTAAGGTTGGGTGTCGGTAGGCGGTCCCCAGCTCCGCGGCCATGAGCCAATTATTAGGGAATCTCTTATCAATCTGGACTTGTCCATTCAATTTAGTTCCAGATCGGGACGGGCCATCGTTGCTTACATGTGACCGATCCAGTCGGCCACCCACTCGCAGGGTTGTGTCACCTAAAAACCACATTCGATCGGCAAAAACGCCGCTGACTTGCTCAGTACCACCATTCACTAGACCAACAGCCGTCGCCTCTCCATCAAGCGACGTTTCGATTTCAGTGATATTGACATTTCTCCTCGCTGTCAGCTCGATACCCCAACGATTTGTGCTTGTTTCGTCAGTGTGTTGACGACTGACTAGAGCGCCATAAGTTTGACTTTGATATCGACTCACATTTTGTCGTTCTCCGATACGCTCTGTTCGAGAACTCCAGTCCTGGTCATGAACATAGGCCTGCGCAAACAAGCCAAGTTGGTTCTTTGCTCGCAGGTTTATGATGAGGTGTTCATCGTGTGGGTAGGTAGAGATGCGATCTGCTGGGAAGCGGTTACTGCTTTTTCCTAGGTCACGTCCCAAACCAGCGATTACCTCGGAACTGATTAGAAGCTCTCCCGCTGTCTGTGTGTTCCGCGCGTACAGGGCAGATTGTCGGAAACCCGTATTGAGCGGCTTATTGTCGGCGGCACGCGAGTTACTGGCTGACTTTAAGGATCCGGCGATCGTGGTCTGATCATTAAGCCTCGTTTCAACTCCAAATCCGCGATAGTTAGCCGCAGAGCCTAAGTGCATATTTAGGGTTGTTTGCTCTGGCTCCCTGAGAGAGGCACTCAGAACGCCACCCATGGCACCCGAGCCGTACAGCGATGAGGCAGGACCCATATCAGCCCTGATATTTTCTATGAATGTTTCGGGGAGAAAGGCGAGTGAGTTTCCGGCGCGTCGGTCGGAGACGATGGGCACACCCGAAATCTCAGTCCTGATGCGTGAGCGACTGAAGCCTCTCAAGCTGTAACTCTGGAACAGCCCACCTTGACCGTTGCTGGCAGCACCGGCTAAACGAGCGACTAATTCTCCGGTGGAGAAAGCGGGCGCCACAATATCGGTCGGTGACACTAGGCGACTCGAGCCGCTACTGATTAGCGAGCCACTCCTGGGGTCTTTAACACCACTGACAATGATCTCCTCGAGCGCCTCATCCGCAGCGAGGGCGGTCGATAAACCAGCAAAGCTCGCTATGACGAGGCTGATCATGGCGATCACTTTCTTGTTACAACGAAAAGTGGTCATCGTAAAACGCGAACAGCCTTTTTTATCTAATAGGCGAACATAGCATGAGCGCTTGGCGGTAATGAGTTACCCGCTTAATTCACTACAAACGTGCCGAGCACAGATTTGCCCTTCATTTGAGGTCCGGATTCACCCATGGGGCGTCCCACTGCTAGGGGTACATTACCGACATAAAACTCGTAGCTACCGGGTTTGATGGGCACGAAACTTATTGTCGCAGAGCCTATCTCATCGCATTCGATGGCCTTGAAACTGAGACCTTGCAGGTGAATTTCCATATCTCCCACGCTCACCAGTCTGAGATGCGCATTGTTCAAAAGCCGCGGCATCTCTAAGCGCCAACCACTGAGGTCGCCCTTTACATCAGGGCAGCTGACAGTTAGTCGATAATAATTTCCTGAGTCCAACTTTATGACCGACGGCTCAATCACCGGATAACCCTCCTTTGACGTGGTTATCGTTAGCTGCCTGGGTGTTGGTGGGTATTGCGCAAGATTCCCTAGACTCTGTGCGGAGGCGTAAGCGACTGCTGAACCCAGTAGGGCTCCAAGCAGCCAGATTGATGCTGTCTTAAGTGTGAACATAGTGCAGGCGCCGCGTTCGTTGTTTCCGTGACTGTAGCGCGATTGGCACTACTTAACAGGAAGGAAGCATGAGCGTAGCCGGAGATGCTTTTGCCGGGTCCTACGATGAGGACGCGCGACGTTCACCTTTTCGTCTCTCTTCGGTTGTGCTCACTTTCACCCCCTCGTTGTCTTAGCTCAGACAATCTCTTGTATATCGATACCGGCAAGCTATCAAAAAGTACAGCTAAACCTGCACGAAAGAGTCAATACTGTATGAAGCAATAAACCATATTGCGCGTCGTGCACGGTTTATGGACACTCGAACATCGAATAAGACTATGTAAATGTGGAATGACAATGTTTGATTATCAAACGATCAGCGTCGAAGCGAAGGATAGTGTTCACTGGTTAACGTTGAATCGACCTGAGAGCCTCAATGCGATCAATACTCAGATGGCAACAGAGCTCCGAGATTACTTCTCAGGACTGTTTCAGGACCGTTCTTGCCGTGTTGTGGTGATGAAGGGAGCAGGACGCGCTTACTGCGCAGGGCTCGACATCAAAGACCATGCAGACTTAGTGGACGCGCCGTTTGGTGGGGGATTTGGTTTCCAAGGCCACTTGGCTGACGTTTACATCAAAATGCGGCGATGCCCTCAACCCATTATTTCCCTTGTTCACGGTGCTGCAAGTGGTGGCGGTTTTGCCTTCGCCTTAGCCTCGGATATTCGTATCGCGGGGGAGAGCATGAAAATGAACTCCGCTTTCATCAAAATAGGTCTCTCCTCATGTGACATGGGAGTGAGTTATTTCTTGCCACGATTGGTGGGGGTCACGATAGCCTCCGAAATGATGATGACCGGGCGGTTCGTTAACGCAGAGCGAGCCTTTGCTGTTGGGCTGGTAAACCAAGTGGTTGCCGATGAGGCGCTCGATGAAGCGGCACAGGTGTTTGTTGATGAAATGATGGCCACCTCACCGATGGGACTTCGAATGACCAAAGAGGGCCTCAACATGGCCATTGACGCTGGGAGTCTCGAGGCCGCGATGGCCATTGAAAATCGAAATCAGGTCATGTGTTCAAGCTCTGCTGATTTCAAAGAAGGATTGCAAGCCTTTATAGAGAAACGAAAACCTGTCTATCGAGACGCATAAGCGCCAGGCCATTTATCTTCTGTAGAGCAGACAGAGAAAAGAGCAGAAAAAAAGTGCAGCTTAGATCACGCGCTCTCAAATATGAGCATCTGGTTGTTGGCAGGCATCGCATAATCTCGGGTGAGTGTCAGCCCAGTGCACTTTGCAGTCGCCATCAGAGCTTCAAAGTCTCGTATGCCACTTGCCGGGTCTCGATCTTTGAGCCATTGATCGAAACTGGCATTTGACTCCGTTGTAAATTGGCCATCGTATTTATAGGGGCCATAAAGCATCAGCAGGCCTGAGGGCTTTAGAGCTTCGGCGGCCAGTCGCACCAAACGTTCGCCAAGGGGCTCCGAAACGATGTGCATGACATTGGCTGCATAAACAACATCGACGGAATCACCGCTCCAGCTAAACTCCGTAAGGTCCAGTACCAGTGGTGATTGGATATTGTTGGATCCATAAAGCGCGAGATTAGCCCTCAGTATTGGTACGACCGCCTCTCGCTCAGAAGGTAACCAAATGATGCCCGGGAACCTATTCGACATGTGAAGCGCATGCTGGCCCGCACCGCTCCCTATTTCTAAAACGAATGCATCGGGCTGCAGATGGCTGCCCATGATGTCCGCTATCGGTGCTTTATTGTTTTCTGCGGCTTGCGAATAACCCTGCATCGATTTAGGTCTTCTGTTGGTCTGAGGATTTAGGTAACAAATGAATGTCCACATTGAAGAAGTCAGGACCGTGAATGTGATCGGTGGCGTCAAGTTCATTCACGATAGTCACGCTCACCGATCCCGGCTGAAGTGTGGGGTCGTGTGTGATTTTTGCATTCGATACTGAGGGTTCAATCAGTTCGCCAGTACGAACCTCGGAA
The DNA here is from genome assembly GCA_003523185.1 of Halieaceae bacterium. Classification (GTDB taxonomy): domain Bacteria; phylum Pseudomonadota; class Gammaproteobacteria; order Pseudomonadales; family Halieaceae; genus Luminiphilus. The sequence goes on along the minus strand of DPGN01000040.1, from coordinate 10,908 downwards.
ATTCCAAGCGCACCATTTGGGTGGATCCTCGCATCGCCGGCTGGAATTCGGTAGTCAATGGGTGTCGCGTCCTGAATGAAGAAAGGCTGGCGACGCTTGTTTGCCCCCCGGAGTGTCCACTGGACAACCAGTCCGTCTGGGCGATGGCGTTTGAATTGAACAGGGTCGGTAAGAACCATGCCCGAAAGTGGGGATGAGTTATTGATCTCGGTGAGTTCAGTGCCCCTGAAACAGAGATCGATCAACCCTTGAGGTCCCGACATCCAGTCAAGCAGTCGTGTCTGAAGATCGCGCTTAAGCCATCGCCTCAGGGCTAACATGCCAAGACCTCGTAGCGCTCGCATGATCAGTCGAAATCTCGATGACCGAAGGGCGATCAGTTCGATGTAGGTGTCATTCGCAAAAACGATGAGCGCATTGTGCGTGGGGCCATTGGTACCACCAGGCGTTACGGTAAATCCCTTGGATTCAAACCGAGCGATAGCTGTTGTTAGATCGTCCACAAACAAGACGAGATGATCGAGTAACAATAACAACCTCCGTGGCTTGAACTACAAAACCTTCAACGCCCATCATAGAGTTAACGAGTTTCATGGGCACCAAGTTTCTCCCCTGTGTACAGTAGAGTGATGGCCGTGCTGCGGTAGGTTGCGGTAGGGAGTGTCTCTTTACCTACGTATTGGCACTGACTATGGTTAACGAAACTTGCGACCCAAGACTGAGCTGGCATGACACATCCCTATGACTCCTTAACACCAGACTGTGTGGTTGATTGCCTCGAGAGTATTGGTCTTGTCAGTGATTTGCGTCTTCTGGCGCTGAACAGCTACGAAAATCGTGTCTATCAGGTCGGGATTGAAGGTGCTGATCCCGTCATTTTGAAGTTTTACCGGGCCGAACGATGGACTGACGCGCAGATACTCGAGGAGCATGCGTTCGCGCAGGAGCTCGTTGATCATGAGATTTCAGTGGTCGCGCCAGAGTCGATTGCTGGGGAAACGCTTCATCACGTTTCGGGGCAGCGATTTTCGATATTCAAGCGTCGTGGTGGCTATCCGCCTGAGCTCGATAATTTGGATCATCTGTACCGATTAGGGCAAACCCTAGGGCGCATTCATCGCGTGGGTGGCGCTACATCGTTTCTTCATCGCCGCACGCTGTCCCCGACCCGGATGGCAACCGAGTCACGATTATTCGTAGGAACTGATTTTGTGCCGGTGGAGCTTCAGTCGGCCTACAGGACATTGGCTCATGACTGCGATCAGGCGGCGACCGAGATTCTGTCGGCAATGACAGCCGACGATCTTCAGCGTGTGCACGGTGATTGTCATGTGGGCAACATCTTATGGCGCGATGACACCCCTCACTTTGTAGATCTCGATGACTGTATTTCCGGGCCTGCGGTTCAGGACATCTGGATGTTCTTGAACGGTGATCGCAACCAGCGCGAACTGCAACTCGCTGAGTTTATCGAGGGTTACGAAGAGTTTAATGACTTCGATGTACGACAGCTGAACTGGATCGAGGCATTACGGACACTGCGAATCATGCACCATGCTGCTTGGTTAGCTCGCCGGTGGAGCGATCCTGCGTTCCCCAAAGCGTTTCCCTGGTTCGGTCAGCAGCGTTTTTGGGCCGATCACATTCTTGAACTTCGCGAGCAATTTAGCGCCATGAACGAACCATCCATCAGGCTCCTATGAAAGCTAAATTGACGAGACGACAGGACCCCTGAAGGAGACATGAGCTGGCTGATATTTGAGCTACATCAGACTCTGGCCCGATTTAAATTGAACTCCAGCTCACATGACCTAATCTCGTAATGACATTGAGGCATCTGAGGCAGTTCCAATGGATTTTGGCACCGTGATGTTTTTCGTAGGCATGTCGATCGCCGCTTTTTTGGCGTGGGTGTGCGTATGGGCCAGTGAATACAAGTAGCAGGCCGCCTCGTTTCTTTTTACTATGTTCGTCATGTCTCCTGATCTGTTCATTGTCGCGCTGTTTACGCTATTAGCCCTCTGGCTGGCAATTGGCATCTTTTCATCTCGGCTCGCATCAGAGTCCAATTGCCAAAAGTGTGGTGAGCTTGTCTCCTATGCCATGTCAAAGCGGGGAATTAACGATATTGCGCTATGCGGCAGTTGTGGCGTCGCTGTGGGGTCTATTTCGATGGTGGCGGAGCAGAACGACTACGACGGTTCTACTTAGCGAACCTTGGGCGCTGCGATCTAGCCAGTCGAAATATCCAGCCATTTTTTTGTCACATTTATACGGCATCGTTTGATGCAATCGTCTCTTTTCTGGAGCGTCGTAGATTTGGCAGAGTGGCTGACAGCTGAAGTTCTAGGTGAACCCGCTTACGAGGAGTTTGTTAAGACAAACCGTCGTCAGATGCGTGGATTTGAGTTAGTCCTGAAGGAAAGTGCGGCTGAGTTAACCACAGAAGAGTCGGTTTATGATTTCCTATCCACGAATGAAGATCGCTACCGAATCGTCAAGTTATCGTTGAGAAAGCTGGGGCATGATGATCTTGTCGATGCGCTGGAGCTCAGAGGCCGTCCGCCACGAGGCGCGATGAAAAAGTCGGTTGCCCGTCGGCTAATGGAACACCATCCCGCTGCGTATATTCGCTTAGCCTCGCATCTATTGGCAGTTCCCTGCCTCTCTGGTTCAAGGGCACATGTGCCTGGCTCCGAGACAGGAGTAAGCGATGAGGAGATGGCCCGCATGGTGGAGTACTACAGGCGCAGTTCTAATACGACCATCTATACCGCCTGTAAAATGTCAGTTGCGGCCCTGCGTCGTATTCATCTGATGATCGACGTCATGGATTTGCAGGCCATTTATCGGCAGCGCCAGCCCGCATTTGTGATTTGGCAACGGGTCGACTCCAGTATTTCGGTTGATACGAATGCGAGCGCGGATCCATCAGCTGTCTGCTGAGGTCATAATCTGTGCTTTGGCGAGACCATCTTCGGGCCTTGAACAATGCCACCCTGCTATGCGTCATTGAGGCTCTACAGTGGCAGGGCTGTTGTGTACTTAAGCTCCTCCATGGAGAGAAGTGCCGTGACGTTAAAGACTTTGACCTCTGAAATTAAGCTTTGATAGAAGCGGTCATAGGCTCGTGGATTTGCTACTTGTACTTTGAGTAGATAGTCGATTTCGCCGGCTAACCGATGCGCTTCTATGACCTCGGTCCGCTCTTTTAATGCGGAGAGAAACCGTGCCTGCCAGTCACCGTCGTGTTCACTTGTCTTCACCAACACAAAAAAACAGGCCTCGAGTCCAATTTTGTCAGGATCCACGATCGCGACTTCGCGTCGAATAATGCCTTCCTCTTTCAATCGTTTGAGGCGATTCCAAACGGGAGTTTTTGAAGCCCCAACGGCAGATGCAATGTCATCAAGAGACAGCGTTGCATCGTTTTGCACGAGCCTGAGAATGGCGGCGTCAATGGCATCCATTGTCTACTTCCTTTAAATGTGGCTGATATAGAAAAAATATACTCAATCTTGGTAATAAATAAAAACATAATTCTTATTTTTTGGTTATAAGCACATTCAAATAGAACTTTCTTCTACTATCGCGCGCCTGAGATGAGAGGTAGCGAGTGATGGAGTTTCTCCCCATATTTTTAGCAGCCCGCGATCGCCATGTACTGATAGTTGGTGATGGTCAGATGGCAGATGCGAAGTGCAGAGGTGTCCTGAAAACATCAGCATGCGTGACCGTTTTTGCTGACAATCCAAGTGAGCAGGCACTTGCATGGGCACAATCGGGTGATATCGCACTGCGCGCTGGTCTGCCGGAATCGAGCGACTTTAAAGACGTTGCTATCGTCTATGCAGCGCATCACAGCGACGAAGTTAACGATCAGATTGCCGTTTTGGCGAGGGAGAAGGGCGCACTCGTGAATGTGCTAGATCGTACTGACGCATGTGATTTCATAACCCCTGCAATCGTGGATAGAGATCCTGTCGTTGTTGCTATTGGTACCGAGGGCTCAGCTCCGGTGTTGGCGCGACAGATTAAAGCTGACATCGAGGCGATGCTTCCTGCTGACCTAGGGCGGTTTGCGCGGCTTGCAAACGGGTTTAGGGCACGAGTGCGAGCGCTCCCCGAGGGATTGGCGCGCCGGAAGTTTTGGCGGGACGTGTTCAAACCAGAGCGCGTGGTCGCGGAGAACTCAGATGAGGTGATCCGACAGGAATTCGAAGCGCTGCTAGAGCGTCATATGCGATTGCAGCCAGAGCAGGGCTCAGTCGCGTTTGTGGGTGCAGGTCCCGGTGATCCAGAGCTCCTGACGCTAAAGGCCCGCCGGTTGATCCATGAGGCGGAGGTGATCATTTACGACCGATTAGTCGGTAAGGGTGTGCTGGAGCTAGCCCGTCGTGAGGCGAAGTTCATTAATGTAGGAAAAAAGGGCTTTGGCGCGCACGTAACGCAAGACGCTATCAGCGGGCATCTGGTTCGTGAGGCACAAGCCGGTCTTAAGGTCGTTCGCTTGAAGGGGGGAGATCCCTCCGTATTTGGCCGTCTTGATGAAGAGTTGGCGGCGCTCTCCGAGTATGGCATCGAGAGCTCTGTCGTACCCGGCATTACCTCTGCATCGGCAGGTGCAGCATCTTTAAAGCAGTCGCTGACACGGCGTGATCGTAATTCCAGCATCACGTTCATGACAGCTCACGATGCCAAGGGCTATGCCGATCACGACTGGCGGCAACTCGTTCGTTCTGGGCAGGCGCTTGCCATTTATATGGGCCGTAAATCGGCCAGCTTTTTGCAGGGTCGCTTACTGATGGCGGGCGCCGATCAGGATCTTGTCGTTACCTGTATCGAAAATATTTCACGACCTGAAGAGCGACGATTTACGACGAATTTATCTAGTTTTGCTCAGCGCTTAGACGATGACAGCTGGAATGGGCCACTCATTATTTTTGTGGGTATCGGGCAAGACAACGGAGTTGAGGTTTCCAGTGCATCTACAATGAAGGAGGCGACCCATGGCTCGTATTAAAGCGCCGGTTGTTATCACGGCCAACGATTTATTGACAGGGGAGGTTGTTTATCTCGACCCGGCACACCGATGGTCACCTGAACTGAGCTCAGCCAAGGTGTTCAATGTGATTGATGAGGCTGAAGATGAGCTGGCGACTTTATTTAGTGAGGCAGTTGTTATAAGTGCGTATTTAGCCGAGGTAAGCAATGATGCGGTCGTGACTCCTCGGCATTATCGCGAAACTTTTCGTCACAAAGGGCCGAGCAACTACTTTCACGGTAAGCAGGCGGTTCAAGACGCAGAGGTTGCTGCGTAATGTACAGCTATCAAGAGTTTGATCGTTCCTTTGTCCGCGCGCGGGTCGAGCAGTATCGTGATCAGGTGCAACGTCGTCTCGACGGCGCCCTAACTGAGGATGAGTTCAAGCCCCTGCGTCTAATGAACGGGGTTTATTTGCAGCTTCATGCCTATATGTTGCGCATTGCCATACCCTACGGCACGCTGTCGAGCCGTCAGATGCGCCAGTTAGCCTACATCGCGGATAAGTGGGATAAGGGCTATGGACACTTTACTACTCGCCAGAACATCCAATTCAATTGGCCGCGTTTAGTTGATACCCCCGATATTTTAGATGCGCTCGCCGACGTTGATATGCACGCGATCCAAACGAGTGGCAATACCATTCGAAATGTAACGACGGATCAGTTTGCGGGCGCTGCGCTTGATGAGGTTGCCGATCCAAGACCTTATGCCGAACTGATCCGCCAGTGGTCAACCGACCACCCCGAATTTCAGTTCTTGCCGCGAAAATTCAAGATTGCCATTACTGGGGCCGTTGAGGATCGCGCGGTAATTCGAGCACACGACATTGGGCTACAGTTGATTGAACATGAGGGTCGGATTGCATTTAAGGTGTTTGTTGGCGGTGGTCTAGGACGAACTCCCATCATTGGCCAGGAACTTGTGGATCGTTTGCCTGCGGAAGATCTTCTGCCTTACCTAGAGGCGGTTCTCTCTGTATATAACCTCGCGGGCAGGCGTGATAACAAATACAAGGCACGAATCAAAATCACCGTCAGTGCGATGGGTATCGATGCGTTCCGTGCGAAGGTGGACGAGGCATTTCAGTCTCTGCGAGCAGCATTCACTGGCCAAGATCTAGCTGTGCTAGGCGATATTCAAAAGGGCTTCGCGCCACCACAGTTCCTTGAGAAGTCTCAAGAGAGCTATTTTGATGCCTTGGACAGTGATATCGGTTTCCGCGAGTGGGTTCAACGAAACGTATCGCCTCACAAACATGCAAGCTACGCGAGTGCAACGATCAGTCTAAAAGGGCATGGTGACACGCCCGGGGATGCAACATCAGATCAAATGCGGACAGTAGCTGATCTCGCTGAGCGATTCGCCCACGACGAGCTTCGGATCAGTCACGAGCAAAACATTGTGCTACCCCATGTGGCCCAAGCCGATCTTCCTGCCATCTACCGAACCCTGAAGTCGATTGGTTTGGCGACTGCCAACATTGGCCTGATATCCGACATTATCGCCTGTCCCGGTATGGACTACTGCGCACTGGCGACAGCCAGATCAATTCCAATTGCTCAGGATATTGCTCTGCGGTACGCCCTTCGGGAAGCCGAAATCGGGCACATGCAGATCAAGATCTCTGGCTGTATCAATGCCTGCGGGCATCACCACGTGGGTCACGTCGGCATCCTTGGGTTAGACAAGGCTGGCGTAGAGAATTATCAAATCACCCTGGGCGGTAGTGCTGGGAATGATGCCTCGATTGGTGAAAAGATGGGGCGAGGGTTCAATGTTGATGAGCTGATGCCCGCGTTGGATCGATTGATTGATGCTTATCTGACGCTGCGACTCCACGAGGGAGAGATATTCGCTGAGACTGTGAAGCGCTTGGGCACAGTGCCGTTTCAGGAGGCTCTCTATGTCGTCGATCAGGCAGCCTAGTCGATTGGAACTGACACGCTTGACGTCCGTCGCTGAGCGGCTCTCTCGCGAGTGGCATTATCTATCTGCACAAGAGGTCTTGTCGGAAATATTGAACGGGAATGCCTTCATCAAAAATCCCGCATTAGTATCGAGTTTTGGTGCTGACAGTGCCGTGCTTTTACACATGGTGAGCAAGCTCGACACGAATGCGCAAATCGTCTTCCTGGATACCGGGTTCCACTTTTCAGAGACACTGTCATATCGAGACCGCCTAACCAAGGCATTTGGCTTGACCAACGTACGTACTGTCTCGGTGGATCCTATTGCAGTGAAGCGCCTCGATCCGCAGCGGCGTTTGCATCTGAGTGCCCCTGATGGTTGTTGTCAGCTGAGAAAAGTATCGGTCCTCGATCGGCATTTACGCATGAACGATGCATGGATATCCGGTCAGCGCCGCACTCAGGCGTCCACACGTTCATCGGTATCCGTTGTCGAAGTTGATAAAGCTCGTGGCAAGCTTAAATTCAATCCCTTAGCTCACTGGAGTCAAAGCGATGTCGAGGCTTACAAGGCAAGGTATGAGCTACCTGACCACCCTTTGACAACTGAGGGGTATCTTTCAATCGGCTGTTCGCCTTGTACAAGTGTTGTTAAGGCGGGAGAGGACGTCCGCGCGGGTCGCTGGCGGGATCAGCCAAAACTCGAGTGTGGATTACACAATCGCCCCACTATCATTGCGAGTTCGGAGCACGTTGCATGACTGTTGTTGTTGATAACCAAGGTCGATTCGGCATTGATGAAGTGTTGGAATTTGTTGATATCGACGCATCCATTGCATCGGATGACCTAGATGAATTTCTGCAAACATCAGCTATTCGCATTGTTTTCGGGAGTTGCGCCGATGGTCGTTTTCTGACTTTGGGTCGACAACTTCGGTTGCGCGGTTACCGCGGCCATATCCGGGCTGCGGGACCGCTCGTGCCCGATCAGTTTCCCATGGCCTTGAAGCTTGGCATCGATTCCGCCGAAATCTCTTCTGAGCACGCGGCACGATGCACTGAGGATCAATGGATCGCTCATGCAACACGCACGCAGGGCAATTACCAGCGTCGCTTGGCGGGTTAAACCGGGTAATCCGTAATGACAAACTAAGCGAAGTCTGTATACTTCGCGCTTCTTCGGAGTTCACGCTCCGATATGGCTCGGTGGCAGAGTGGTGATGCAGCGGATTGCAAATCCGTCTACGCCGGTTCGATTCCGACCCGAGCCTCCATTCCTCTCGCTTGTCGACATTGGTAAAGCTAAAGGTTGTGTGACTCCGACTGCGACTCATACAAGGCAAGCTAGGCAATCAGCACCTTACAAAGTGGACGTCAGCCACTTTGACTTCGCATTTCGCACGAACGGTGCGGGCTCTGTTTGCTGTTTTGATTTTGGTATTTTCAGGCGCTCTTCAACTACGTCAATCACCATTCGTGTAATTGCAGGTAGGTCAGTTTCTCGGGCGTCGTCAAGGGTCAGCCAATGGAGGTCCAGTAGCTCTCCCGAGGCACTCGACACCTCAGCAGGATCCGATTGAATCGTTGAGTCATGCACCATAAAAAAACGCGTATCAAAACGGCGTGTGCGGTAGGGTGGTGTTATGGCTCGCGCAATAAAGTCCATGTCCTCGAGCGGGGGAACGACACCATGTGCAAAATATTGGGACCAACTTTGGCTCGTTGTTTGAACCTTGTCAGTTGACGGCCGGCCCACCACTAAGCCGGTTTCTTCAAATGTTTCACGAATTGCGGCCAAGGCTAAGCCACGAAGTTTGGCGTCCGTGACATCTGATCGGGTTTCTCGGCGTAGGCGTGTTAGTACTGTTTTTGTGAGTTCGGAAGATACCTTGACGCGCTGATCAACATAATCGAGTCTGCCGCCCGGGAATACGAACTTTCCCGGCATGAACTTGTGCTTCATCGAGCGCTTCCCCAGAAGAATTCTTGGCTCCTCTCCTGCCTGAACGATGATAAGTGTTGCGGCATCACGAGGTCTGACTGCCCTGGCTCCCTCCTGCCGGTACTCTTCTGGCCTACCGGGTGTCGTACCGTATCGCCTCATCTGCACATTGTCGCTTTATTGTTGTTATCAAGAACCACCAACCATAACCCAGTTTCTTGTTCTTGGGTCTTTGTCACTCGCTTAACTCGTTGTCAGATGGACTAAACCCGTGAGAGGCTAAAGGCCTCTGATAAATACAGAAACGATGTTAGCACTCAGGAGTACGTTGTGGACTTAGTGGCATTCGAGGCGGGCGCGAAAAAGAATTGTCCGATTTATGAGTTTTTAGGTTTGCAGGTGTTGGAGGCTGAAGAGGGCGTCTTCAAAGCGTTAATTCCCAATACCAAGGCATCTGGAAATCACATTGGCATCATGCACGCAGGTGCGCTGTTTTCGCTGGGAGAGTTTCTAGGTGGCCTTATTACCGCGCGTTACCTTGATAATCCGCGAAAGTTCCAACCCGTCGTCAGAGACCTGAAAATCGACTTCAAGGCGCCGGCCATGTCGGATATTACGGCGACCGCCTATTTCACGGCGGAGCAAGCAGTGGAGATGAATGCCAAGCTCGAGGAGACGGGTAAATACGACTTCCAGCAAAAGGCCGTACTCACCGATGAAAAGGGAACCGTGGTTGCCGAGACCTTGGGCTCCTACGCGCTACGTAACTTCCTAGGCTAAGGCCCTACAGCGTTAGCCCGCCATCGACAACGAGCTGTTGTCCGGTTACATAGGCTGCTAAAGGCGATGCAAAAAATAGGACACCGCCGGCGATGTCCTGTGGCTTACCAAACCTTGGTATCGGGTTCATTTTACTGAACTGCGCCTCCTGTTCTGGGCCGGACTGATTTGCGGTCATTTTGGTTGGCACCATGCCGGGTGCTACCGTATTTACCCTTACACCCGAGTGGCCCCATTTTTTTGCCAACGCTTTTGTCAGCTGAACTAAACCCGCTTTACTGGCGCTATAGGCTGGGTTATTCACTGCCGGATTGATAGACGCGACAGAATCGATGTTGATGATCGAGCCCTTAGACCTCATCAACAAAGGGTAGAACTCGGTACAGAGCTGCATTGCACCCGAGAGGTTGATACTCAGAATCTTTTCAAAGCCTGATCGCTCAAATTCCGCTTTCTTCCAAAGCACCACCCCCACGCAATTAGCCAATACATCCAGCGCCTCGAACTGACTGGCCAGTTGGGTTATAGCGGCCTCATCTTGAACGTCGAGCTGGTAATAGGCGAAGTGGCTAAAATCATTGTCGTAGCTATCGGCGCTACGAGTCCCTGTAATCGATACCGTGGCACCGGCTTCATAGAACGCGCTCGCAACCCCATAGCCGATCCCATCTGAGCCGCCACAGACTAAAACTCGTTTACCTGAAAAATCTAATGCGTCGACTAAGCTCATTAGCGTGGCCCCTGTCCGTCGTCGATTTTTATGACTGTTCCGGTTACACATTCCGAAGCGGGTGAAACCAGGAAGAGGAGGGTGCTGTCCATTTGTGCAGGATCGCAAATGCGTTTTCGCGGAAACCCCTGCGAGATATCACCGACGCGAGACAGCATCCCATCCATCATTTCGCTAGAAAAAGCGCCCGGTGCAATACAGTTCACATTGATGTGATTTCGCGCCCACTCCACAGCATGCGATTCGGTCATTCGTACGACTGCACTCTTGGTGGTGGAGTAAAGTGTGGTGGCAATGGCGCCTGATATGTTGAACGCTGCAACCGATGCGATGTTGACGATGCGTCCCGGCATATTTTGGTCAATGAGTCGCCTAGCGACCTCACACGACAGAACCCACGGGCCTACGAGGTTGGTATCAAATACGGCATCCGTGAGCTCATCAGACATCTTAATGGCGCGTTCAGCGTCGGGGATGCCCGCGTTATTGATCAGAATCTGAA
>DPGN01000055.1:32839-54491 GCA_003523185.1 Halieaceae bacterium | reverse complement strand
AGGTCTATGGTCTCAGTGCTGACGTAGCCTAGGTGGAAAAGCCGGCTACTTTGGGTTTCAGACATGGGTTTTGACCTCTTGGGTGGGCCTGTTGTCCCTTAGCTTGATTGAAGCGCCAAGGTAAAATACAGTTGACAGTTATAGTATAAAATAATTTAGACATCTAGATCATTATTTTACGTTCTAGCGTCTATACGGGGGAAATATGGCGGAAGATTCAACAGCACTTGATGTCAATAACAGCACCAAACAAGCGCTCGAAAGTCGGGCCTTGGCACCGCGGTTCTATACAACAGACTGTGAGGAAATTGGACGCTACGATATAGATCCCGTCCGCGAAGAATGGGACGCCATGATGGCGGCGTTTGAGCTCGACACCAATCGCGAGCACTTTAAGCAAAACTATGATTTTGATCCCGAGACGCTGGAGGCGGATCCTGAGCTAAAGGCTGAATTTCTCGATCTTTTAGTGAGTTCAATTACGGCTGAGTACTCAGGCTGTGTGCTTTATCAAGAGATTGAGAGCAAGGTAGGTGACCCTGAGATCGCGCGACTATTCCGATATATGGCGCGCGATGAGTCACGGCATGCGGGCTTTATTAATCGCGCACTGAAAAAACTCGGTGTCGCGGTCGATCTGAGTGTTCTCAAGCGTGACAAGGAATACACCTATTTCAGACCCAAGTTTATTTTTTATGCAACTTACCTCTCTGAAAAGATTGGATACGCGCGATACATTACTATTTACCGTCATCTTGAGCGTCATCCAGAGCGGCGGTTCCACCCAATTTTCAAATGGTTCTTGGAGTGGTGTAACGATGAGTTTGCGCATGGTGAGGCCTTTGCCTTACTGATGAGAGCCAATCCCAAGTTACTCAGTGGTTACAACAAGTTGTTCATTCGGATGTTCCTTGTGCTGGTTTATACGACCATGTACGTGCGCGATCACTCGCGTCCTAAGTTGTACGAGGCATTTGGCATGGACGTAACGGAGTTTGACCACACGGTCTTCGACATCACTACGGAGATATCGAAGCAGGTATTCCCCATGACCTTGAATACCCGCCATCCGAAGTTCCAGCGTGGACTTGAGCGGCTATTGGATTTGAATATTCGTCTCGATGCGCTTGAGGGCGTCAGCGGCGTTGGAACCGCGCTTAAGCGCTTATCGCTGCAGCTTGGCATTGGTGCAACGATATTACGTTTATTCCTCCTTCCAACAATTCCGAACCAAATGCCAGAGCAGGTGGCGATGCAACCTGCTTGGTAGGGTCAATTAGCGGGTGTTTTAACGCCCGCGCCAATACTGGCTGAATTCGAAGAGGTGGCAGAGTCCTGCTAACGTGAGGCAGCCCAGCAAGGCTGTTGACGGTGCGTCCCAGATAGCTAGCTGAATACCGCACATGAGAAATAAGCCGGCCAACAGGTTCGGTAAAAAAGCACTGATTGACGCGCTAGTGGCCGTGGTGTGATGCCGGCGGTACAGCACCACTATTTCAGCGGTGATTGATAAGACTATGACCGCAATCAAGGCGCCTGATTGAAGAAGAGCCGTCATGGTAACGATCAAGCGGCTGTTTTTGACAGACCTAACAGTTGCGCCACGTCTTTGATGAACACGCGCAGGTGCTCTTTTTTCTTCTTCTTGACCAGCTTTTTCTGTGTGTAGGCCTGCCACGTAAGTGTTTGGACGTCCTCGTCTTTACACATCTCAACAAATTGCTCGCGTCGCTTGTCGCTGTGGTACCAGAAATATTGCAGTAGACCCAAGGCGAAGAAGGTACGGCCATGCAGCTTCATGAAGCGTTTTCGCGGTGCTCTTAAAGCAGAGGCCTTTCCTGTCACCAGGAACTCCTTTATGGCGTCAGCACTTAGGCGTCCACACAGCATGGCGTAGTAAATGCCTTCACCTGATGCGGGGGCCACGACACCGGCGGCATCACCGGAAACCAACAACGCTTTGCCGTCGTCCCATCGCTTCATGGGTTTCATGGGAATGGGGGCACCTTCTTTCCGAATGGTTTCCGCTGTATCGAGTCCCGAGATGGCTCGCAGTTCGTTGACAGACTTTTTTGCAGAGAAGTCTTTGTGCGCGCTACCCACACCAATACTGGCCGATTTTCCATGTGGGAAAACCCAGGCATAGAAATCGGGTGATAAGCCTCCCTGGTACCAAACTTCACAGCGCTCGGGGTCGTAGTCCTCGGTTGCCGCTTCGGGTGCTTCGACAATTTCGTGGTAGGCCAGTACCCAGGGGACGTTAGCGTGTTTTGGAATGCCTTGCCTTGCAACTTGTGAACGAGCGCCATCCGCACCCAGTACACAGCGCGCCGTGGCGGTTCTCGTCTCGGTGTCGTAGTCCTTGGAGACGTAGGTCACTCGAAGCGTGGTTTTATCGATGTACTCGACCTTCTTGAAGGCGGCGAGTTCTAGGTCTGCACCCGCACGTTGAGCCCTTAGCCGCAGCCAAGGGTCAAATTCGTCTCTGTCCACCATGCCTACAAAGGTTCCCTCGATGGGCATGTCAACTTTCTGTGCGTTGGGTGAAATCATTCGCGCTGACTGGATTTCTGCTTTCAAGAGAGATCTGGGGATGTCGAACTCACCTAAAATACAGGGAGGAATCGCACCACCACAGGGCTTAATTCTAAAAGCCCGTTCTAACAGTAGGACTTTGTGGCCAGCGAGCGCAATTTCGTGCGCTGCGGTCGCACCTGACGGGCCGCCACCCACAACGATCACATCGTAGTCTGTTTCTCTATCGCTCATGGGTTGACTCCCCCGAGTTGATTTTTGAGTGCAAAGGTATTGTCAACGTCCGAGTCTTTCGTATCGGCGTTCACTTGTTGATCAATGTTAAAGATGAGGCTGGCTGCCCATACAAATAAGACTGCTTCAGCGAGGAAGACGAGGCCATAGGACGCCGCTGGATTGCTCAACCAGAGTCCAGTGATATCGACTGCTACCGTACCGATGAATCCCCCCAGCGCGAATGAGATCGCCTGAGCTGCACCCCACAAGCCCATTCGGAGTCCGTCGCGTTGCTTACGTCCTTGGCCTGCTAGCATCATCATTCCGCCGATGGCTGCGACAGCAAAACTGCCGTTAGCAACGCCTAAAACAAAGACATTGAGGTTGATGGGCCAGTTCGTACTTGTCATTCCGCCAAAGGCCAGCAAGGTTAGAGAGATGGCTGAGACAAGACAGCCGCCGCGTATCCAGAGGTGCAGGACATGGCGGGTCCGGGATTTAAAGGCATAGGTGGAAACCGCCATTGCGAACATACCCAACAACATGCCTGCGTGTTGAATCCCTGCCAGCGCCGTTGTCTCACCAACAGTCCAGCCGAAGGTTAGTCCGACAAATGGCTCGAGAATAAGATCCTGCGCGCTGTACGCCAGCATCGATGCGAAGACAAAAATGGTGAATCGACGAGCGTGATCCTCGTCCCACACTTCCTTGATAGCCTCAGTGAACGGGGGTTTCTTCTCTGGCTCAACGGCGTTGATCACCGGGGACTCAATTGGTTTTTCAATACCTATGATGGCAGTGAAGGTGACTACTAGTGCTATGGCCGCTGTGCCACAGACCACAGCCAGGAGCCTTGCTTCCGAGAATGGATCTAACAGTTGGCCCGTGATACCACCAGTGACTGCGAAGCCCATGATCATCATGAACCACACTAAAGAGGCGGCGGCAGGCTTTCGTTGATCACTCACCTGCTTTGATAGCAGAACCAGCAGTGAGGTTCCTGCAGCCCCTGATCCCACACCGATGAGCAGATAACCCAGGCCGGCAACGACGTGTCCAACCCAGCCAAGCTGATTGGCCAAGGTGGCGCCATAAGCTGCGGTCATGCTTCCGATAGCCAGGATGATCATCCCGCCAACGATCCATGGGGTGCGTCGACCCCCCGCGTCACTGCCATAGCCAATGTAGGGGCGTGCGAGTTGTACTACGTGGTGCAATGTAATCAGGAAGCCCGGGACTGATGCCGCCAGTGCGTATTCCACGACCATAATTCGATTAAGGGTGTTGGTCGGTAGGAAGATGAGGGCGCCAAGACAGGTTTGAATTAGTCCCAGGCGAACGATGGCCAGCCATGAGAGAGTTTTTAGCTCAGCCAAAATGACCTCCCATTGCGAGTGCAGAGACCATCATGCCCGCGACGTATTGAGTGACGCCCACACCGTTGTACCACGGAGCAAGTTGACGCGGATTAGTCAGGAACCGAAGCATCGCCAGCAGCTGACCGGCAATCAAAACAGTAACGAGGCCAGCAGCGACAATATGCCCCCATTCTGCGAGTAACCAGAGTACGCCTAGCTGGGGGGTGATCATGACAAGACATGCAAATTTAGCGGCGCGCTCGGGTCCCATTTGGACCGGAAGCGTCTTGATACCCACCGCAATATCACCGTCGATGGCCTTAAAGTCATTCAAGGTCATGATGCCGTGTGCTCCCAGACTATAAAGCGCCGCAATGACTAAAATAGAGGTGCTGGGGAGTTGACCGCCAATCACAATCGCGGCGCCCGTAATCCACGCTAAGCCCTCGTAGCTCAGGGCAACGGAGAGGTTTCCCCACCACCCGTTTTGTTTGAAGCGAAGCGGGGGCGCGCTGTAGGCCCAAGCTAGAAGCAGTCCAACCGCTGTTGCGCCCGCAACCCAGGGACCGAGCATAAAGCTCCAGGCCTGTGCAATGACGCACCAGATAAAAGCAAATCGAAGCGCGGCTGCTTCTGAAACGCGACCGGAAGGAATCGGTCTGTCCGGTTCGTTCAGTGCATCAACCTCTCGGTCGTGCCAATCGTTGATGATTTGGCTCGCTCCGCAGACCAATGGGCCGGTCAGTAATATTCCGGCAAGGAAAAGCCAGGGTGCCTGGAAAGGGGTCATGCCACCCGATACAAGACCGCACATGAGTGCCCACATGGGTGGGAACCACGTAATCGGTTTAAGGAGCTGAATGAAATCGGCGATGGACGCGCCCGATGTTGCTCCCGGGTTTACAGCCGTAGAATTGCTCATCCCAACATGGTGTACATGCTGGGACAAACAGTCAATAATTCATGACAATTTAATAGTAATTAAATATTTACAGTGCGTCTCGATCGCCATCAACCTCGGCATCGCCAAGATCAAAGCGACGCAGCTTTGTATACAAACTTTGACGGCTAAGACCGAGTAATTCGGCTGCAGAAGCGCGATTTCCGCTGGTCAATTTGAGTGCGGCTTCTATGCAGAGCGCCTCAATGACATCGGTCGACTCGCGGACTAGTTCTTTCAGAGGTACACGACCCACGCGGCCCGTTATTTGCTCGATAGAGCGGGGTAGATGGTCGTCCACCGACTGATCTGGCGTAATCCGCCTGCCGATATCTCTTACAAAGAGCATGACGCGCGTAGAGCCATTTTTACCGACCCTGGCCACCGACAATTCGATATCCACGGAGGATTCGGTTTCGGTCCTTAGGGTGGTCGAATATAAGCGTACGGATCCCTCTTGTTTCGAGTGATCCAGCACAATATTGAGATCGACTGCTGATCTGCCGATCCAGCGATCGGCCCTGCGGCCCTCAACCAGTTCTGGCGATACGATGCCGGCCATTTCCAAGAACGCATTGTTCGCGGCTAAGACGATGCCTTGCTCATCCATCTCCAAAATGCCATCAGGTGCATCGCTGAAGAAAGACTGAAACTCTGCACCTGTGAGATCGCGTTCGCTGTCATCCCTAAGTCGGATCAAGAGGCGTCCCTCACCCGACTGGCGAAGATATGTAATTGCAATATTTAGCTCTAAACCCGCGTCAGTACTGATCATTCCGTCTACGGCGGTAGTGACTGACCGCGCTTCCCGAGTCAGTCTATCGAGCGTGTTTCTTGCCTCGTCACCGAGTCCGAGAGGAAAAGGTTTGCCCACTAGAGTGGCACCAGCGCCAGTCAGTAATGTGCCTGCCACCGGATTTGCTTCGAGTATGCGACCACTGGAATCGTCAACCACAACGAAGCCTTCTGACACCATGTCCAGTAAGCGACGATAGCGAGCTTCAAGTCGTCGTTTAGACCAGTAATCGCGCTCCATGGCGTGCTGAGCGTTCAGTAGCTGGTGTCTCAGACTCGCCTCAGGCAGTAGATCAATAGCCGCCACTTTGACATCGCTGGAATCAGCCTCTGCGCAGATCCAGCAAAGCAAAGGGACGCTATTGCCACTGCGCGGCTCAATCGACGTATCGCACCGGACCGCCGCGCCTTTATTGCGTCTTGCCTCGTCTAATCGCGACTCCAACTGGGCCCTTGAATCATCACTCACAAGTTCACTTAGCGGACGGCCAATCAGCGCTTCCGGTTGCAGACTGCTTGAGGGGCCATTGACGCTGGCATCGAGAACAATGCCGTTTTCATTGACGAGCAATTGAAGGCTTGCGAGGTGCTGAAGCAAGAGGTCGGAAGAGGGCGCTGATACGGTATTCACTGCGAGTACTACTCCGATACTACAAAACGCGGATCAGGCGTCATTATTGTCTTAGAAATCCGAATGTTACACAGCAGGGAAAGGGTCGTCATCATTATGCTTACACTTCAATGGAAATATCTTTAATACGTCAATTTTTTAGTTCAAGATCACTGTAATATTTAGTTGACACTCATATAGCCGAACACTACTCTGCAAATTAATAAGATGACGCTAAATGTGCGCGTTCCGCACAGAGCGGGGAATGTGGCGTGAGTGATAAAAAAAATGAAATAACCGGCGCTGGTTTGTACACGCCGGAACAAAAGCTACGCCGAGACCAGACGGTGTGGACGCTGGTACAGGGTGTGCTAGCGCCGCTTCAGTTTTTGGTCTTTGCTATCAGTGCGGTTTTCGTGGTGAATTTCTTGCTGAATGGGACAGGGCTATTTGCTGCCACTGTCTCGGTCGTCATAAAGACGGGGATTCTCTACACGATCATGGTTACCGGCGCGATCTGGGAAAAGGTCGTCTTTGATCGTTATCTTTTTGCCCCGGCGTTTTTCTGGGAAGACGTGGTGAGTATGGGTGTTATTGCCCTCCACACGCTCTATCTGGTCATGCTCTTGGCAGGCTGGGGTACACCTCAAGAGCAAATGTGGATCGCACTTGCAGCTTATGTGGCTTATGTCATCAACGCTGTGCAGTTCCTCAAGAAATTTCAGCTCGCAAGAGCGACTTCGGCCGAAACGGCAAGTTCATACGCAACCGATGAGATGCCCGCAGGTGCACGCTTATGAGCTCTGTTATCGCAAGTAGCGTCGGTGAGCATCATCCGGGTCCTCAGACGCAAGAGCGGGGTCAAAGAGCGGTCTTCTGTGGCCTCACATCCATTATTTGGTTGCATCGCCGTATTCAGGACGCCTTCTTCCTTGTTGTGGGCTCGCGTACTTGTGCGCACCTCATTCAATCGGCCGCGGGCGTCATGATCTTCGCGGAGCCACGTTTCGCGACCGCCATCCTGGGAGAGCGAGACCTTGCTGGTATGGCGGATTGTCATGAGGAGCTTGATCGCGTGGTGGGCGAATTGATTGCACGTCGCTCCGGTATCAATCGCCTGTTCCTTGTCGGCTCCTGCCCGTCCGAGGTGATCAAGCTTGACCTAGAGACGGCTGCTGCGAAGTTGCAAGTCAAACACGAGAATCGTGTTCGTATCTCCGCGTTTAGCGGAAGCGGCATTGAAACAACCTTCACCCAAGGTGAAGACCAGTGCTTGAAGAGCACGGTTGCCGAGTTGCCGGCACTGGGTGCCTCCGAGGAAAACCTGATTGTATTGGGCACTGTTTCGGACATTGTGGAGGATCAGTTCCGGCGCTTATTCGATGACCTAGATATCAAAAATGTCCACTTCTACCCGGGGCGAACGGCGGGTGATTTGCCTGCCGTGGGCAAAGGCACCCGGGTTATCGCGGCGCAACCGTTTGTTGGTGAAACTGCACGCGCGTTGATCCAGCGTGGTGCTGAGTTAATTAGCGCACCCTTCCCGTTAGGTGCCGAGGGGAGTAAGGCGTGGTTTGAGGCCGTTGCCCAGGCATACGGTGTCGATTCGGAGCGGACAGAGCAAGTACTTGAACTGCCATATCAGCGTGCAAAGCGAGCGGTATCGGTGCATCGCTCAAAACTCGAGGGCAAACGCATTCACTTCTTGCCCGACTCACAACTTGAAATTCCGATGGCCCGTTTCCTGTCAGAGGAGTGTGGCCTGGGCGTCAATGAGATTGGCACCCCCTTCCATGATCAATTAGTGATGCGTGGAGAGTTGGCTCGCTTGCCACAGGATGTGCCTATGGTCGAGGGGCAAGATCTCGACCCTGCCTTATCTCGCGTTCGAGCCGCGCGTCCCGATTTAACCGTCTGCGGGATGGGTATTGCTAACGCACTTGAGTCCGAGGGGCTCCGAACTAAGTGGTCCATTGAACTTGTTTTCTCTCCCGTGCAGGGGTTTGACCAGGCCGGTGACTTGGCAGGCCTTTTTGCCAAGCCCTTGGCGCGCGAAGAGATACTGGAGGTAGGATCATGGAGCTGACGCTTTGGACCTATGAGGGTCCTCCTCACGTGGGTGCGATCCGCATCGCTGCGTCGATGCGCCACGTTCACCTGATGCTGCACTCACCACAGGGTGACACCTACGCTGATTTGCTGTTCACCATGATTGAGCGTGAAGGCCGACGGCCACCGGTGACCTACACGACGTTTCAAGCTCGTGATCTAGGTTCCTCGACAGCAGAGATGGTTGTGAACTCATTGCGTGAATCTGCCGAGCGCTTCAAGCCTCAGGTATTAATGGTGGCGGATTCCTGCACCGCTGAACTCATTCAAGATCAGCCAGGTGCTCTGGCTTTAGGTGCCGATCTACCCGTACCCGTGATCCCCCTGGAGATGGCCGCTTATACGCGAAAAGAGAACTGGGGTGCGGCGGAGACGTTTTATCAATTAGTGCGGGGACTGCTGTCCCGTCAAGCGCCGCCTCCAGGCAGTGAGCGGCCAACGCGCGACGCTAACATACGACCGAGTGTGAATCTTCTTGGGCCTACTAAGCTTGGATTCAGGTGTCGTGATGACGTGGTTGAGATAGAACGTTTGCTCAATTCAATGGGCGTTGACGTCAATGTAGTTGCGCCTTTAGGCGCCTCTCCGCAGGACTTGCAAGCCATTCCGAAGGCCGATGCGAACGTCAATCTTTGCCCTGAGGTCTCCGATTTGACCTGCAGTTGGCTTGCTCGCACATTCGGAATGCCAACGATTAGCACGATTCCAATGGGCTGGGGCGCTACGCGAGATTTTATCGTCGAGGTCGCTGCCGCACTGGATTTAGATATCAATGTAGATGCAGTCGGTGAATCTCGTTTGCCTTGGTATTCACGTTCGATCGATTCGACCTATCTAACCGGGAAGCGGGTATTCGTGTTTGCCGACGGTAGTCATGCGATTGCTGCTGCGAGGGTTGCTCGCGATGAAATGGGATTTGAGGTTGTCGGTTTAGGCACCTATAGCAGAGAGCGAGCCCGCGATGTTCGTGCGGCTGCCAAGGAATACGGCTTAGAAGCGCTCATTACAGATAATTACCTCGAGGTTGAAGCCAAAGTTCAAGAGCTGCAGCCCGAGATGGTACTGGGAACCCAGATGGAGCGGCATATCGCTAAGCGACTTGGGATTCCATGTGCTGTTATTTCAACTCCGGCGCACGTCCAGGATTACCCGGCCCGATACTCGCCTCAGATGGGATTCGAGGGTGCAAACGTATTGTTCGACACCTGGGTTCATCCGCTGATCATGGGCCTTGAAGAGCATCTTTTACACATGTTCCGTGATGACTTCGAATTCAACGACAGTGTTGGGCCCTCGCATTTGGGGAGTGAAGGAGAGGGCGCTCGAGCTCAAGGTTTACCGGACGATAGCCAACCAGATGATGGTGCTGTCGTTTGGGCATCTGAAGCCGAGAAGGAGCTCAAAAAGATTCCGTTTTTTGTCAGAGGAAAGGCTCGGCGAAACACAGAGAGATTTGCATTCGAGCACGGACTTACCACTATCGAAGTAGACACGCTCTATGACGCGAAAGCACACTTCAGCAACTGACGAAGCGACGCCGATAAAAGTCGTCCTTGTCACACTTGATAACCATGTTAATGGTGCTATCGCTCGGGCTGAAAAAGGGTTAACCCATGACTTGCCTGGTATCGACTTTAGAAGCTTTGCCGCGACCGAATGGGATGCAGACTCTCGGTCATTGACGGATTGCAGGGATGCGATCGCTGAGGGCGACATAATCATTGTCACCATGTTGTTTATGGAGCCCCATATAAAGGCAATTTCCGATGCGCTAGCTGCGCGACGTGACGATTGCGATGCCATGGTGTGCTGTATGTCGGCACCTGAGGTCATGCAGTACACCCGGATGGGCCGGTTCACAATGGACGGTGAACCTTCAGGCCCCATCGCATTACTTAAACGTCTCCGAGGCACGCCGAAAGATGGAAAGCCCGCCGCCTCAGGGGAGAGGCAGCTTGCGATGTTGCGGCGTTTGCCCCGCATACTTCGGTTTATTCCCGGGACTGCTCAGGATGTCAGGGCCTACTTCCTCACGTTGCAATACTGGCTCGCTGGATCTGAGGACAATCTGACCCGGATGGTGAGCTTCCTGATTCATCGCTATGCCGCGGGCCCTCGCGAGGTGCTCCGAAAAATCGCGCGGGAAGAGCCTCCGATCGAGTATCCCGACGTCGGTGTATACCAACCTGAGGGTCGTCAGCGCATTGTTGATTCGGTCGATGAAATATCGGCGCCGGATCAACACGCTGGAACCGTTGGCTTATTGTTGATGCGCTCCTACGCGCTTGCGGGTAATACCCGTCACTATGATGCGGTAATAAAAGCTTTGGAGGCACGAGGTCTTAAGGTGATTCCCGCCTTCGCTGCCGGATTGGATGCACGTCCTGCCGTTAGGCGCTTCTTCATGGAGCATGACCAACCCATTGTAGATGCAGTGGTCTCGTTGACGGGTTTCTCGCTCGTTGGCGGGCCCGCGTACAACGATACTGAGGCGGCACAAGCCATGTTGGCCGAGTTAAATGTGCCTTACCTTGCCGTTCAGGCCCTCGAATTCCAGAGCATTAACCAGTGGCGTGACTCTCCTATGGGACTTATGCCAGTCGAAGCCACCATTATGGTTGCGATTCCTGAACTCGATGGCGCCACGGGACCCATGGTCTTCAGTGGCCGTGATCGAGAGGATCCGAAGCGCTCCTTTGATATGAGCCCTGAAGTTGAGCGCATTGACCGATTGGCAGATCGCGTTCACAAGCTTGTAAAGCTCCGACGAACAACGCGAGCAGACCGCAAAATCGGTATTACCCTATTTAACTTTCCACCCAACAGCGGAGCGATGGGAACGGCTGCGCATTTGAGCGTTTTTGAGTCAGTGCTCAATACACTCCGAGCCCTCGATAAGGCGGGTTATCAGGTTGAGCTACCTGAAAGCGTTGATGCGCTTCGAGAGGCATTGCTAGTCGGAAACTCAGAGCAGTACGGTGCCGAAGCAAATGTACACGCGACAATACCGGTTGATGATCACGTTGCCCGCGAGCCTTACCTCGAGGAAATCGAAGCTCAGTGGGGCCCTGCGCCTGGCAAGCACTGGACCGACGGACGCCAGTTATTTGTTCTCGGCAAATCATTCGGCAATGTGTTCATCGGGGTTCAACCCGCAATGGGTTACGAAGGGGACCCGATGCGACTGCTGTTCGAGGGAGGGTTAGCACCGACACACGTGTTCTCCGCCTATTACCGGTGGCTTCGCGAGGACTATGCCGCAGATGCGGTACTTCACTTTGGCACCCACGGTGCGCTCGAATTTATGCCGGGCAAGCAGGTGGGTCTCTCTAGCCGGTGTTGGCCTGACCGACTGATTGCCGATCTACCAAATTTTTATCTCTACGCCGCGAACAACCCCTCCGAGGGTTTGATCGCAAAACGCCGTTCAGCCGCCACCTTGATTAGCTACCTCACACCGCCTGTCACTCGCGCAGATTTACACAAAGAGTTTGCCGAATTGCGGTCCATGATCGATCGATGGCGAACGAGAGAGCCTGGGACCAATGAAGCTCAGTTACAGCAGTTACTGCACACCATCGCCGCGCAGGCCGAGATCTGTGAGCTGCCCTCGGCGACCACGCCTACGGAACTAGCTCAAGCCGAGGCATGGGTAAACGATTTACGGCTCCAACTCGATGAAATTGAAACGTCTCTGATTCCGTTTGGCCTGCATGTCGTCGGGTCTCCCATGACTTCATCTGAGCGCGCTGAGACCCTTGCTGCAATCGCGCAGGCGGGCGGCGCTGATGGGATTGATCAAAGCCGACTGGATAGTGTTCTCGCGTCTGAAGATCTCGGCGCATTGAATGGACTGCTAGCGGAATATCACGTTGCTGCCGATGATATCGAGTCGCTTGCCGGTCGATTGACCGAGGCATTCGGTCATTTGGTTGAGGAGTTTGAACTCCCTGCTCTGATTGACGCATTAGATGCGAAATTCATTCCCCCTGTGTCGGGTGGAGATCTCATTCGAAATCCGGAAAGTCTTCCAACGGGCCGCAATATTCATGGGTTTGATCCCTTTCGGCTGCCTACCGCATTTGCTGTGATCGAGGGCGAGCGACAAGCCAAGCAACTTCTTGATCGGCATCTCGCAGACAGCGGAGCCCCACCAACGTCAGTTGCCCTGGTCTTGTGGGGAACAGACAACTTAAAGACTGAAGGCGTTGCCATTGGTCAGGCGCTTGCGCTCATGGGTGCGCGCCCACGGTTCGATAGTTACGGCCGGTTGTCGGGTGCGGAGCTTATTCCTATCGATGAACTGGGTCGGTCTCGTGTTGACGTTATCGTGACCTTATCCGGTATTTTTCGCGATCTGCTGCCAATGCAAACGCGTCTGCTGGCAGAGGCGGCGTATTTAGCTGCTGCAGCTGATGAGCCATTGGAGCTCAATCCCATCAGACGAAGTGCCTTGGAGTATCAGGCGAAGCATGACTGCGATTTAGATACCGCCGCATTGCGTGTGTTCAGCAACTCCGAGGGGGCCTACGGCTCCAACGTTAATATGTTGGTTGACTCAGGTCGCTGGGATAATGAGTCCGAGTTCGCTGACACCTACACAAATCGTAAAGGGTTTGCCTACGGAAGAACGGGTGCAGTATCGCAGCAGACCGAGCTGTTAAATGACGTGCTAGGTAACGTTGATCTCGCCTATCAAAACCTTGATTCCGTCGAACTCGGCATCACAACTGTCGATCATTATTTTGACACGTTAGGTGGTATTAGCAGCGCTGTGCAGCGGGCAAAGGGCAACAGTGTTCCCGTGTATATCGCTGATCACACGGGCAGTGGCGGCGGCAAGGTCCGTACGCTTGATGAACAAGTTGCGTTAGAGACGCGCACGCGTCTTTTGAATCCGAAATGGTACGAGTCTATGCTCGACCATGGATATGAGGGTGTCCGCCAAATTGAGGCACATCTCACCAATACCATGGGCTGGTCAGCGACTGCTGGCGGTGTGGCACCGTGGGTTTATAAGCAAGTATCAGAAACATTCATTCTTGATGAAGACATGCGGCGGCGGTTGGCTGAGCTCAATCCCGTTGCGGCATCTCGCGTCGCTAATCGGCTCATTGAGGCACAAGAGAGAGACTACTGGGGAGCTGACGAGGAGCAACTCGACGCGCTTAGGCGCGCGGGTGAAGACCTTGAAGATCTTCTAGAAGGCATATCGGGGGAGGTAGCCGCATGAATTCACCAAATCAATTTATTCCAGTTAAGGATGTCGGAAACGGTGATGGCGAGGGCAGTGTTCAGGTGCATTTGGATGAACACATTGATGTCGCAAAAGCCAAGGTGTTTGCAGTTTATGGAAAGGGGGGGATTGGCAAAAGCACCACGTCTTCTAATTTGTCGGTCGCGTTTTCCAAGCTCGGAAAGCGCGTCATCCAAATTGGCTGTGACCCAAAGCACGACTCTACCTTCACTTTGACCAAGGCGTTAATGCCTACGGTTATCGATGTTCTGGAGTCGGTTGAGTTTCACGCCGAAGAGCTCCGCACCGAGGACTATGTGCACGTTGGTTACAACGGCGTTATGTGCGTAGAAGCGGGTGGTCCACCCGCGGGAACGGGCTGCGGTGGCTACGTTGTTGGTCAGACCGTCAAGCTATTAAAGCAGCACCATTTGCTGGACGATGCCGACGTCGTCATTTTTGATGTCTTGGGTGACGTCGTGTGTGGTGGCTTTGCGTCGCCACTACAACACGCTGAACGGGCACTCGTTGTCACAGCCAACGATTTCGACTCGATTTTTGCGATGAACCGGATCGCAGCCGCGATAGAAGCAAAATCCAAAAACTACGGTGTCCGTTTGGGCGGCGTAATTGCGAACCGTAGCGCCGATACAGATGAGATTGATCGCTTTAATGAAGCCGTGGGGTTGAAGCGTGTAGCTCACTTCCCGGACCTCGATGTCATCCGGCGCAGTCGCCTGAAAAAATCGACCTTATTCGAGTTGCCTGACTCTCCCGAGCTCAAAGCGGTGCAAGACGAATATCTGCAGCTTGCTGAGGGTTTATGGAATGGTGCAGAGCCACTCGATGTTAAGCCAATGAAAGATCGCGATCTGTTCGACTTCCTGGGATTTGATTGATGGCTCATGTGAACTATCAACAGCGTCGCCAGCAGATCGAGCATTATTTCGATCGAACGGCCGCGGACGTCTGGGCGCGATTGACCTCAGACGAACCCGTGAGTGGCATTCGTGAAACGGTGCGCGCGGGTCGCGAGGAAATGCGAAATACCTTGCTGAGTTGGTTGCCTGAGGACTTGTCCGGTCGGCAAGTATTAGACGCGGGTTGTGGCACCGGCGTTATCTCTATCGAGCTTGCAAAGCGTGGTGCTGAAGTGATCGCCGTTGATCTGTCACAGTCCCTGATCGAGCTCGCAAATGAGCGTTACTCGACGATGGACGAGTACCACCGTATTCAATTCATTGTCGGTGATATGCGCCAATTAGAAGGCCAGCGCTTTG
The DNA here is from genome assembly GCA_003523185.1 of Halieaceae bacterium. GTDB lineage: Bacteria > Pseudomonadota > Gammaproteobacteria > Pseudomonadales > Halieaceae > Luminiphilus. The sequence goes on along the minus strand of DPGN01000055.1, from coordinate 39,412 downwards.
ATCATGTGCTAGCGATGGACTCAATTATTCATTACGCGGCCCAAGATGGGCTCCGGACGCTTGAGACACTCGCGGACAGCGTTGATGAGTCGATGGTGTTTACCTTCGCCCCGAAGACCTTGCCACTGGCGGCAATGCACGCCGTCGGAAAGTTCTTCCCTCGAAGTGATCGCGCGCCGGCCATCGAGCCAATAGCTCCCGCTGCTCTTCTGAAATCACTCCGCAACTCGACTGAGTTGACTGATTGGCAAGTGGGTAGAGAGCACAGAGTCTCAACCGGCTTCTATACGTCTCAAGCAATGGAGTTGGTCAGAGAATGCTGATTTCGCGCGACCAGTTTATGGCGTTGACCGCTCGAATTAACGAGCGATATCTGCCATGGCTGAACGTTGTTCAGGGTGATCTCACCGTATCTCGTCTCGCGCGCCTGTCTCTGTTCCAAGTGTCTGTTGGAATTTGTTTTGTACTGCTGAACGGTACGCTTAACCGCATCATGGTCGTCGAGCTAGGCCGAGCCGCATGGCTGGTGTCGGCGATGTTGGCACTACCACTGTTACTCGCGCCCGCTAGGGTGCTGATTGGTTATCGCTCCGATAATCATCAGTCCTTCTTAGGCTACCGGCGACTTCCGTATTTGTGGATGGGAACCATGGGTCAGTTTGGGGGACTAGCACTGATGCCATTTGTGCTTATCCTTATGACGTCGGCCGATGCTGGTGCCTCATGGATGGGCTTCGCCATGTCACTTGGTGCTTTGCTGCTGGTGGGTGCGGGCATGCATACCACACAGACTGCTGGCCTCGCTTTGGCCACTGATTTGGCCTCTGAAAAGACGCGCCATCAGGTCGTCACGATGCTCTATCTAATGTTGCTAGTGGGTATGGTGATCGGTGCTCTCGGGTTCTCGTTATTGCTCGAGCCCTTTAGCTATTTCAGGCTCATCCAGGTGATTCAGGGCTCGGCATTGGTTGTCGCTGGTCTGAATATTGTGGCGATGTGGCAAATGGAGCCTAGAAGGCCTGATCTAACGAGCTTTGAACTATCGCGACCCAGTTTTGGACAGTCGTGGAGGGCGCTGTCTGCAAACCCCGGAGCGCACAGACTGTTAATCGCAGTGGCTTTAGGGACGCTGGGGTTCAGCATGCAAGAAATTTTGCTTGAACCCTATGGCGCCGAGGTATTGGCGATGTCAGTCAGTCAGACCACACGCCTCACCGCTATATTTGCAGGCGGCATGTTGATCGCAATGGCACTCTCGGCGCGCTATCTCGGGCGTGCGGGTGAGCCCATCCGGTTGGCTGCCTATGGTGCCGTGGTCGGTGTTTTCGCATTTGCTGCTGTCATCATGGCAGGTGCCTTTGACTCCTTAATATTGTTTGCTGCCGGAACTTTGCTGATCGGCATTGGTAATGGCCTGTTTGCCGTCGGTACGTTAACCGCCGCCATGCTGTTGGCGGGAACCGCCACTGCGGGTCTCGTGATCGGAACCTGGGGCGCTGTTCAAGCAACGGCGGCGGGCTGTGCTGTTTTCCTTGGTGGCGCGCTGCGAGACGTGACCGAAGCCCTGATACAGGGCGGCATGGTCAGCCAGCAATTATCAGGCCCCGCGACACCGTATGGCGCGGTTTATCACCTCGAAATAATTATCTTATTCGCCTCGCTTATTGCACTGGGACCATTGGTGCGGCAGTTAGGCAATGACAAGGACCAACCACTCACAATGAAACTTGCTGATTTCCCAAGCTAGAAACCACTACCAGGAGGACACACCATGGGTACTGGAGAAATTTACTTAGACTTTGCAGCGATTATGTTTACCGTGTTTTGCGGTGCATTTGTTTACCTTGTGCTCTATCTTCATAAAGAAGGTAAGCGCGAAGGTTTTCCGCTTCGTCACGACGGACCGGTTGATACCTACAGCACCGGTGTAGGCGGCCTTCCGGATCCAAAAACGTACAAACTCGCACATGGTCAGGGCGAGCGTACTGTTCCCGGACCAATGCCTGATCAGTATGAGCTGAAGGCTGAGCCCACGCATGCTCATCCAGGAGCGCCACTTGAGCCAACTGGTGACCCCATGGTTGACGGCGTTGGTCCAGCGGCATATTCAATCCGTCCAGAGCGTCCTGATCTGACGATCGATGGTGCGCCTAGAATCGTACCGCTGCGCGTCGATAGTGATCATAAAGTTCACAAAAATGATCCTGATCCTCGCGGTAAGGCCGTTTACGGCTGTGATGGCGAGCGAGGTGCGACGGTCGTTGATTTATGGGTAGATCGCGCTGAGCCACACTTCCGTTATGCAGAGCTCGATGTCGGTGACCGACGTGTATTGCTTCCGATGACGCTGGCCCGTGTAAAAGCGGATGGCTCTGTTCATGTGAAATCGATCCGCGGCGATCAGTTCAAGCAAGTGCCCGGTTTGGCTAATCCAGATCAGGTGACATTGCAGGAAGAGGACAAGATCGTAGCGTTCTACGGTGGCGGCACCATGTACGCAATGCCCGGTCGCCAAGGCCCCTGGCTGTGAAGGAGTACGGGTACGAGCCCATTGCTGGGCTCCCTGGGGATTTGCCGGAGGGGGAACACGTCCTCTGGCAGACATCTCCAAGTTGGGAGTCGATGGCTAAGCGCGTATTTCAGGTCTACACCGCGTCGCTCTATTTTCTGGTGTTGATTGCCGGACATGCTATTTACCGCATCATGGATGGTGCGCCGGTATCGGTACTGACCGGCACACTGGCATGGCAAGGTGCTTTGGCGTTGACGGTCATCGGTATTTTAGCGTTCATGGCGAAGCTTTATGCTGACAGCACGATCTACACCATCACTAACCGACGTTTGGTTATTCGCTCGGGTGTGGCGTTACCGATGATTGTGAACCTGCCATTAACCAAGGTGGAGTCGGCGGGATTACGTCGCCTTCGCGATGGTACGGGAGACATTACGTTCCTGCCGCTTGAGGGTACGAAGGTGTATTGGCTCATGCTATGGCCACACGTTCGGCCGTTCAATTTCCGGCGAGTACAACCGTTACTCAGGGGTATACAGGACCCTGATTCGGTTGCGCGACTGCTGGTTAATGTCATTGAGGAAATGCGCGAAACGTCGAACGACGAACTTGAAGCGACAGAGATCGCTGCGGTTTAACAGACGCTAGTTCGAAACTAGCTTGGGGGATAATGTGGGTTGGCCCGGATTGCTATTCGGGGTGCTTAGGCACCCTATCTTCTTATTGCTGGCGCTATTGGCACTGGCGTGGTCACTCATTGCCGTCAATGACCAGGAGTACCAAGGCCCACCCCAAAAGCCCGATGTGCAGATTGTTGCAAGCGTTACCCTAAAAGTCGTTGATGGTGATGCGGGTGGCGTGATGATTCTTCCATCGGGTGGCGCTGATAATCCTATTGTTCACTACGGTGCGGGGGAGGGTAGTTTTTTCAGGGGCGTGATGCGCACCCTCGTCCGTGAGCGCTCAGCTCGATCCATCATCGATAAACCCGAATTCATTCTTGAATTAACGTCCCAAGGCGGCCTGATTCTGGTCGATGAACTCACGGGTTACTGGATAGCAATAGAGGCGTTCGGTCCCGACAACTATCGTGAGTTTCGATCAATTTTTGATAAGGCTCGCGAATCGTCACTCGTCGTGGCGGATAGAAACTAAGTGATGTTTTGGCCTGCTTTAGTCACTGCTGTGTCCTCATGGTGGCTACTCACAGGACTCGCCCTGTTGTTGGCTCATCAGTCGGGGCAACGTGCTCGCGCCGGGTTTATGTTGGTCTCCGCATTGGCACTGGCTGCGTTGCTCTTAGTGCCATTTAATGCAAGCTTGGAAACCCCGATGGCAGCGGCACTAGGATTTATTTTAGGTCTGGTCATCTGGTGTTGGTTGGAAATCAGTTATTTGCTGGGATACGTGAACGGACCCAACCACCAGCCCTGTCCTCCGCAGGTTTCAGTCTGGGATCGTTTCAAGGGCGCTGTCTCGACAACAATCTATCACGAGGCCTGTGTAGTGGGCGCCGTTGCATTCCTTGCTCTGATTAGCGTGACGGAGCCTAATCCCACGGCTTTCTACACAGTGACCGTCCTCTGGCTGATGCGATGGAGTGCCAAGCTTAATTTGTTTTTCGGCGTCCGGGCCTTCAACGAGCGCTGGCTACCTGATCACTTGAATTACCTGGTTTCCTATTTGAGAACTGATCGTTTGAGTGCTTTTTTGCCTCTCTCTACGGCTGTAGGTTTCTTTGTGACTTACCTGTTATTTAAAAATGCGATGCTTGTCTCCGATCTTACCCAGCAGCTATCGCTGTATTTAGTCGGCAGTTTGATGCTTTTAGCGTCAATTGAGCATCTTTTCCTCATGTTCCCGGTAAATGAGGCGGCTTTATGGCGCTGGGCTCGTGAGAACGAGCCTCAATTGCGGGCAGTTCGGGCTGAAAAAGATGAGATCTGAGCGATTGTTTTGTCCGATTTTCGTCCAAGTTTCCTTGACGGGGTATATTTCGAGGAATAGTGTAGGTGCGTGGGAATGGCTTTTTTGTCCCCAACTGACTGGTGCTCCTGTAGCGCTTCCGTTTGCGGTCTTAGGTCGACGACACACCGGTGAACCCAGCCAGCGATTAACGCGGTATTGAACGGGGTGCATACGACATGACATGGTCGAATCAAAAGCCGCCAGGCTTAGATGACATCTTCGATCGACATGGTAGCCCGCACGCGATAGCGGGCGAGGCTGTTGCGGTGGTCGACGAAAACGCGCATCTGTCTTTATCAAACGCATTGACAGAAAGCGAGGCCACAATGGCCGCGCTCTATGTTCATATTCCATTTTGCCCTAGTCGCTGTCTTAGCTGTGATCATCTCACCATTATCGAACACGATTACAAGGAAATGGATCGCTACCTAGCTGACCTGCACGATGAGTTGGCGTTAATGGCAGGGCAGTCAGGATTATCTTTACAGATAAACCGGATCCATATCGGAGGGGGCTCGCCGAACTATCTTGACGACGTTCAACTCGCTAGGCTCATGGCCTCTATTCACGGGGCTTTTGATGTAACGGCGGATGCGGATATCTCGATGGAAATTAATCCTAGACGGACCTCCCGTTCACAGTTGGATTTAATTCAGGGCCTCGGTGTACGGCATCTGCATCTGGAGGTCCGAGACGTCGATGCTAATGTGCAGAGTGCGCTCGGTAGAACGCAGTCATTTAGTCTCTTAGAAGACGTTTTTAGCGTGGCGCGAGATATGAAATTCGCCAGCGTCAACATGGATTTGGTTTTCGGCCTTCCAGGTCAAACGTCTCAGTCAATCAAAAACAGCGTTGCGATGATCGCCGAGTTGGCGCCGGATATGTTGGTATGTCAGCAGTACACGCGACGACCTCAACAATTTCCCCATCACGCGGCGCTTGCTGATGATGCCATGCCCGGTTTGGCCGAGAAGCTTGCGATATTTAATGCGGTGGCGGTGGGGCTCGAAGATGAGGGTTATGAGTGGATTGGGTTAAACGCATTTGTTCGACCCGGCCATGAGTTCAGCGCAGCGCAAGCGAATGGCACATTGAGGTATAGCGCATTTGGTTACAGTGAGACAGACGTTTCGCAGGTCCTCGGTGCTGGACTGGGCGCGGTCAGTGAAGTAGGAGACATTGTGGCTCAAAACTACGTTGACATTGACGCTTGGCAGATCGCTATCGGTCAAGGCCGCCTTGCGACACAAGTGCTGATTGAGACGAGTGATTTTGAAATTGCACGTCGATCGGTCATGCGTCGGTTGATGTGTAACAGTGAGGTGCCAATTTCCTCAGTTGACCAACCAGATGTGTTAACCCTTATAGAGTCTCTACAGAACCAGGGCTACACCGAACAACGTGATGCTCACCTCTATCTAACGGAACTCGGTAGAATGGCACTGCCACATTTTTGGTCGGATTCTTCGCCAAGATTTCGCTGGTTGTAAGCTTTGTAAGCCTCAGGCGCTTAGAGGCATCTGCCCACTAAATTCATCGTTAATACGTTGCCACTCCATGGCAAACCAGGGAGTCGTCTGCACTTTGTCATCATAGAGCCATTCATCCACCGTATTGATGGAGACCCATGTGGTCTCTGCAATCTCAGTAGGGTTGAAGTCTGGCTGGGGTCTACCGGTCACGTTTCCGATAAATACGGAGCACAGCTCGTGTTCACTGCCAATATCATTGAACATGGCGTGATATTGAAACTTGAAGAGGAATGTTAGTTGAGACTCTAAGTTGAGTTCCTCTTTGAGGCGGCGTTTGGTTGCTTGAGTCAGGGACTCTCCGCGTCTGGGGTGACTGCAACAGGTATTTGACCAGTACTCAGGCCAAAGTGGTTTAAGTGAACTTCGTTGCTGAAGCAGGACCTCGCCCTGATCATTGAATAAGAAAATCGAAAACGCTCTATGCAAAACACCGTAGCCACGATGCGCAGCCGCTTTCTCCTCAAAGCCTATGACAACGTCATCGCTATCTACGAGCATCAGTGGCTCGTTGTCGAAGGATACGATGTTGGATGTCTCTTCCATAACGTCAGTTTAAAGCGG
>DPGN01000055.1:8704-32706 GCA_003523185.1 Halieaceae bacterium | reverse complement strand
GGAGATCGGCGATCGTAGCTCTGGGGGCAGGGTGATCGCGAAGTCCCGATTGGGTTCACATCGCAGCGTCTGGGGGCAGCCGGTGCGTGGGTCGGAAATATCGGAGCCCTTTTCAGGGCCCGATTCTATGACGGTACTTACTGCCGTGAGGGAGGGAGTGCCTCCGCCATGGCCGCAGGTGCCGCATATGGACCATCGATCCAGTTGTACTTCGCAGAGCTCAACAGGACGAAGTGGATCAGTACAGCTACTGAGAACAGGAAAACACCCTGCGCTACCAGTACCCGACGTGGATCAAAGATCTTCCAGATCCTTGAGAAGGGTTGGGTTAAGATCATTTCATCTCTCCATTTTCAATCACGACAAGCCCGTCAAGCCGGACAGTCGCTGGGTTAAGGTGATAGCCTCGGATTACATTCCGAACCAGGGCTGCCACTTCCATACAGCAATGTGTGCCGCGCTTGCGATGAACACAAACGTCCACATGCCTTTTTCGTAAGACCGCATGAACTCGCTAGCTTCGCTAGCTGTGAGTCCTGACATGCCTACATTTTCATCACTCATGGTTTTACCTCCCATGTAGTAGTTCGCGATCTGTCGCAGCTCGGTAATCAGTACCTTGATACGACGTCCTTCACCGGAATTAGGGTGGAAACACCTTGATTCCGCTGATCTTCCCGGAGAGATGTCTGTGTAAGCACGCTCCCCAGGGAGATAAGTCCACACTGGTGTGTGGTTACGAGGGCAGGGCAGATGCCCTCGCAGTTTTATTCATTCACTCTCTGCCGAGTTATCTATTGGTCACCACCTGTTGCCATATCAGCCATATCACTGGCCTCAGGCATTTCGCTTGCTTCTTCAGCGGGCGCTTCAGGCTCTGGTTGCGCAAGACGAGCAAGGTTTGGGTAGTCCTTGATCATGTTGGCGCCAAGTAGGGGCTTGTAAGCACCCTGGTGGCAGGTTTCGCAGTTAACTTTCTGCGCATCACCCAGCTTTCCAAGGCGGTGAGGCGGCAGCCAGTCGGTGGTGGGATCAACGTAGTCGTTGTTCATCTCACGGACCATTCGGATACCGTGCCAGGCTGTCACTCGCTGGGGAGAGCTTTCCTCCCAAGAGAAGAAGGCGCGCGAGTTGTGGCAGTAGGTGCAGTTAACGCCGAGCGCATCCGAAAAGTGCATCATTAGACTGTATCCCCACTCAGATTCTTTGAGTGATACACCGCCCTCATCCCGCAGGGCAGTTGTGCCCGCATGACGCCCGTTTCTTGCGTCGAGTAAGTAGGGTGTGAATGGGTCAACTGGCAACGATGACAATCCCGCAGCGACTGAAGAAACGTTTTGCATCTGATTCTTCATACCACCTGCGACCGTATGGCCGGGATTGATGTTCCAGACGTACTCAGGCACGTTTTTCCCGCGGTGGCAGGTATAGCAAGTGACACCCGCGCCGCCGACGTGTTGGCTCCAGTTCTCGTTGGCGTTCTGAGTCATCTGGATCATTACGCGCGCTACCTTTTTGGTGTAGAGCGTGTCTGCCGCGAATCCTTCACCCGCAACGTGACAGTAATTACATCCTTCCTCCGGTGAGACCCACTCGGTAATGGCGGCCATCAGACGTGTGAACTCACCCACCGATAGGTCACCAAGAACCTGAACGTTTTGATAAACGTCCTTGGACTTAGGTCCGACAGCGGGAACCGCGGGCAGCGCCTCTGGAACGATATTGTTTGCGTCCAGCTCGTTCAGGGTGTCGGGATTGTAAAGACCCTCCATCCCCGTGCCACGGTAGCCCCATTGAGTTGATTCGGGTGGTGGCATTTCACAGCCACCGAGCAGTAGCGCCGTACCCAGACCAACAGTTGCAAATAGTTTGGTCGTTAGCGTTTTCATTGTGCACCCTCAGTCAGTAGTGGATCGACGACCGCTTCGCCAATCATTGGATAGGTGGGTACGAGACCGTGCTTCATGCCCCACAGATACCAGTTTTCTACAACGGTTCCCGTGAGGAGGATGCCGATACCGCCCGTGACACAAGTCAGCACACCGAACCACCATGCCCACTTGTGGATGGATTCCATTGAAGCGTTGAAGCCCATGGTCCATCTCCAGAAGAGAGCACCGCGTTCTGCGGCTGTACCACGATCGGTGATTTGATCGATTTCACGGTCTGCGCCATATCGGCTGGTCGCCAAAATGGTGGCCCCGTGCATCGCAAATAAGACTGCTGATCCGTATAGGAAGAAGATGCTCCACATATGGAACGGGTTGTAGAACAGGTTCCCGTAACGCAGTGAGAAGGCGGCCGTCCAGTCAAGATGAGGGAAGATCCCAAACGGCACCGCTTCAGACCAGCTTCCCATCAGAACAGGGCGAATGAAGCCCAGGACCAGGTAAAGCCAAATCGCTGCGGCAAACGCCCATGCCATCTGATTCCCCATGCCATAGTTGTTAGCGAGCGCAAACGTTCGCCACCACCAGAGCATGATAGATAGCGTCAGGAAAGCGCCCGCTATCAACCACCATCCACCATCGTTCAGTGGTGGGAAGGAGAGGCCGTATTGAGGGCCTGGAGGCTCGAGTGCTAACCAGAATAGCTGGCGAACAAATTCGATGGGATCCCAGTTCACAGAGGCGAACATGTTCAAGCCAATGATGAGGAAGGCGATCGTACCGGTGAATAGCGCCGCGACACCGAGCGGGCCGAGGTAAATTGGACCAATCTGTGCGTCACCCAATTTGCCCATCAGATAGCTGTGTGTCAGCACGCCCGTACGGTCATCATGGGTGTTTTCGACGGGGACGCCCGCATAATCAGGTGCTGCCACCTGCACTGTTGTAAAGATATTTTGATATTCAATCATCGTAGTGGTCCCCTTATCAGTACCAGATAGGTAGCGTTAGCCACCAGTTCCACCATTCAGGCCATCCTTTCGTCCAGAAAGGCCCACTAAGGACGATGCAGACCGCACTCCAGAAGGCTGCTGAGATTGCTACGAAGGTACCCAGTCGGTGAATACCGAGGGCGCCGATGGAGTAGCCAATGTCATCTCGGAAGTAGGTGTTTTCATGCTCACCTGTCTTCACGGTCTCGCCAGCGCGTGGGTTCGTTGCCATCAGAATCAGCGATCCGTGCATCGACAAAGCCAGTGCCGTGGTGAAGAAGAAGGTCACCGCGAGCATGTGCGCAGGGTTGTAGTGGAAGTGCAGGAATTGATAGCCGACGTTTGACACCCAGTCGAGGTGGCTCATGATGCCGTAGGGGAAACCATGACCCCAGGCACCGAGCAGCATCGGACGAATGATGACCAGCGTCACGTAGGCCAAAACAGCGAAGGAGAAGGCGAAGGGAACATGCAAGCCCATACCGAGTTTTCTTGATATTTCGACCTGACGCAAAATCCACGAAACAAAGGCACCCGTGGCACAAATCGTAATGATTTGCCAGAGTCCGCCCTCCTTTAACGGAGCCAAGCCCAACCCGTAAGACAGATCAGGTGGCGCGATATTAATGCGCCAGATATTCCACGTGTCGCCCAAGGCTGCACCGTAGAAAATTAGCGCTGTTCCAGTGACGGCAAAGAACAGGGTCGTAATCCCGAAGAATCCGACATAGAACGGCCCCACCCAGAAATCGAAAAGATCTCCGCCGAGAAGGGTGCCCCCTCGGACTCGATACTTTCTCTCAAAGCTCATCATCGACATTGCATACTTCTCCCTTCAGAGCGCATTGCGCTCCCTTCTTCCAGCCCGCGGTGGCTACTTGGGCTGATTTATCTATCTCCAAGCCCGAAAGCTTGGAGCCACACTTCGTTAAATTCTCATGAAGGCGTAGGGTGCAACGCTGTGCGCTGCCCGCTTAGCCTCCTGCCAGCAGTTAAGTTCGTGTTGCCGCACTAACTTCACCCGCGTAATCACCGCCTGCCCCAAAAACCACACGAATACCGTGATAAACAGCAGACGAAACTGCAGGTGTTCCCAGACAGTTTTACGCTCTGTATGTCGCTTGCTTGTGGTCATACTTCCTCCCGTCATCGACGTTTGTCGTGCCGTGTTGTTGTAATTAGCGTTCCTCATGCAACACCCCTCAGCTGGAGGTCATGGCCTGCATCGAGTACATGCATGTCCGTTACGGAGTCCGAGTCATCGGCTCGAGCCGCTTGCTCGGCGCTATCCCGGAGACGCTTGGCTGCAGAGATGCGAACCAAAACGGGTTGCTCTTCAATGATCTGATCAAGAAGTGCTTGCGCTTCGTCTAGCCAGGGAAGGCTGGTGCGCGTCGGTGTCGCAATTGTTTGATCAAGGTCAGTGCCTAAAGGCAATATGTTGAACAGGGCATCAAAGAGTGCGTTGCATACTTCTTGAATGAGATAGCAGGCGCCTGCATAGCCCATGAAGGGTGTGCCCGTATGGCGACGGATAATCGTGCCCGGCAGCGATGCGGGAATAAACATACTCCGACCGCCAGCCTCGGCCACATACATTCGCTCGTTATAGCCACCAAAGACAATAAGAGGACCTGTTCGGTAGATCGCCTCTCTCACTTCTTTGTTGTCAGGTTTTACGCCCGCTTTTCGCGAATAGTGGAAGGCGCAGGGTAATCCCAGATCCTCCTCTAAGAAGTGACGGAGTCCGCGGGTGTACGTCTCGGTTGCGACAACGCCGAAGTTGGCTGTTGCGAAGAAGTCTTGAGTGACTGAGCGCCATAGATCCCACACGGGCTTTAGCGTTGTCATCTTTTCTTGCGCGATAAATGGCTCTGGGTCGATGTCCAGTAGCTCACCTAGCTTTTGCAAGAATTTCGTCGTGCTATCAAGCCCAATAGGTGCTTGAAGATAGGGTTTATCCAGGGCTTCACACAGTTTTCTGCCGAATTCTCGATACATGCAGATATTGACCGCGGCATCGTCTAGCTTCGGAATCTCATTGAGGTGACACCCCAATGGGAAGACCATGTTCACCTCAACTCCCATGCCTGCGAGGAGTCGCTGAATCTCGGCGAGATCTGACCAGGTGTTGAAGTAACCGTAGGCGGGTCCAATGATATTGACCTTCTTGGTTTCCGCGTTAGCGTCAGATTTTTTCGCTTTCCGCTTCTTGGTCGCACCGTACTGCTCCCAAAGCCAAACCAGTGCACGATCGGCACTTTGCCATTGATCCTCGTCAATTGTGCGCGGGAGGAAACGTTTGATATTCGTATCTTCGGGCGTTACCCCACCACCAATCATTTCGGCAATAGAGCCCGTTACCACAACCGATGGTTTCTTCGGGTCAAGCGTATGATGAGCGCGTCTCAGTGCGCCTTCTGTTCCGTGCTGCCCCAGTTCCTCTTCAGCGAGCCCCGTGACAACAATGGGAAGTTCATGTGGTGGTAGGCCATCTGTGTAATGAAGCACCGATGTGACCGGCAGGTTTTCACAACCCACAGGTCCGTCAATGATGACTTGCAGCCCTTTTACCGCAGTGAAGACATAAACAGAGCCCCAGTAACCACCTGCGCGATCGTGATCAAGTACAAGCATTAGCAGGTACCTCCCACGCCGGTTTTCGCGATTATTTCGGGGGTCCATACACCACTGGTTGGGCCTTGACCCACACCCTCAAAGAAAGATTCCATTGCGATCATGCGCGGCTGATTCGCTAACGCACTGTTGATTACCTGCGCTACTGATCCTGCGCCCGCTGCACCCATGAGTGGGCGCGCTGATATGAGGTTCGTAAAATACAAGCTTGGGATTGATCGCTCTTTCGCTTTTTGTACGATTGGTGTCGTTCCGATCACAAGATCGGGCTTAAAGGTTTCCATCGCGATGAGATCATCCTCTAGCGATGCTCTGAATTTGACAGAGACACCCTTACTTTCGAGCCATTCGGCATCTAACGCTGAAAATTCGGTTTTAGGGCAAGCTGAGCCAACATAGGCAACGTCAGCACCGCTCTCTATCAATAGTCTTGCTACAAGAAGCTCAGAGCCTTCGTAGCCTGATAGCGTAATCTTGGCGTCAATGGGGTTGTTATCCAGTGCGGCGCGAATAGCACTTTTTTGTGTGCTTATTGCGGCGTCGATGGACGCGCGATCGGTACCCAAGAGTTCGCCCATGGCTTCAAGCCATGCGGCGGTACCTTCAACACCGACGGGTGCCGAGCCTAACAATGGTCGCCCCGCAGCCCTAAACTGGCGTGCTGTGGCCGCGTAAAATGGGTGAATCATGGCCGCTGCTTTGCAATCGAGTGCGCCATAAAGCTCGCGCCACTCTCGAGTAGGAACGACGGGGCCTGCCGCGGCGCCCAGTGAGTCCAACAGGCGATCGATGGTGATAGCATCGACAGGGAACATTTCGCCCACGAGCGCTACGGTCGGCTTATCTTTTTGAGATTCACTTTGGACGGGGCGCGCAACGGGACCCGCTTCGATTTCACCCCGAGCGTATTCCAGCATGGCGCCAGCAAGTACATCTTTTGCCTCAGCGTGAGTTGGGACTCCGAAGCCAGGAACATCGATGCCCACAATTCGCACACCATTGATTTCCTTGGGTAAAAGATCAAGAGGTACGCCCGATGCGGTTGGTACACACAAATTAATGATAACGACCGCGTCATTAGCTTCAGGGTTTGCAAGATCATGAGCGGCTTCGCGAATATCCTCGAAGAGCTTTCCCGTCACAAGGGACTCTGAGTCGAATGGAACGTAGCCAACGGTGCGCTTTGCACCGTAGAAGTGCGATGTAAAGGTCAGTCCATAGACGCAACAGGCCGATCCTGACAGAACCGTTGCCGTTCTGCGCATTCGCAGACCGACACGTAACGAGCCAAACGCAGGGCACATGCTCTGGGGTTGATCGTGTGGGCCCTTGGGATAATCCTCGGCAAACTGAGCCATGAGCTCGTTCTTGCCCGCTGCCGTGGCTGCCGCTGCCAATTGCTCGGCACTCGCGTGACAACCCAGGTCCTTTGTCTCGATGATGTCGGCGTCAGACATTGTCATAGACGACCTCGAGAGACGGTTTGTTGAGTGTTTCGACGCTGCACAGATCCGCAAGCGTGGCGGGTTGTAGAACGACGTCCCGACCCACCTCATCGCTATCGAATAGCCCCAAGAGTTCATCCTGAGTCATTGGCGTCGGTCGGTGGGGCGAGGATTCGGCAGCATTCTGTGCCAATTCGGCAAAAAGAGAACCCCATTCACCATCAGGGTGCCCAATAATCTCGTAGCTCGCGCTTTTGCGGCGAATATCTTCATTTGCGGGGATGGATGCGAGTTCTGGGATTCCGACCGCCTTGCAAAATGCTTGCGCTTGACCCGTCCCGTCATCCTTATTGGTGACCATGCCGGCAACACCCACATTGCCACCGAGCTTACGGAAGTACTCGACCGCGGAGCAGACGTTGTTGGCTACATACAATGATTGGAGGTCATTCGACGCGACAACAATCACTTTTTGGCACATGTCACGGGCGATGGGCAGACCGAAGCCGCCGCAAACGACATCGCCGAGGAAATCGAGCAGTACGTAGTCGAAATCCCAATCGTGGAATCCAAGCTTTTCTAATGTTTCGAAGCCGTGAATGATTCCACGACCGCCGCAACCTCGGCCCACTTCAGGACCACCCAGTTCCATGGCGTAAACGCCATCGCGCTTAAAGCAAACGTCTTCTACGCGGCACTCTTCACCAGCTGCTTTTTTCGCCGAGGCCGTTTCAATAATGGTAGGGCAGGCTTTTCCACCAAAGAGGAGAGAGGTGGTATCACTTTTTGGGTCACACCCAATAAGCAGTACTTTCTTGCCTTGCTGAGCCATCATGTAGCTTAGGTTGGCGAGGGTGAAACTTTTACCAATCCCCCCCTTGCCGTAAATAGCGATGATCTGTGTCCCTTCAGCGATATCCGCTGATGTGGCGAGAAGGTCTGCCCGTTCTCCACTCGCCTCGAGTCCTGGATCATATTCTGTTGCTGTTGCAATCGTGCTCATGTCGATCTCCAATCGATGACCATTTTTAGGCAGCGACTGTCATTAAATGCGCGGTCGTAGGCCTGATTGGCCCGAGTTGCCGGCATGACATCTGTTATCAACTGGGAGAAATCCAATGTGCCATCGGACGCCAGTCGTGCTGCTTCTTTAAGGTCTTGTGGTTGCCATTCCGCGCTTACTAAGAGATTGATTTCCCTCATAAATGCGGGTGGAAAGTCGAATGTAACGGCGGATGAATAGAACCCGGCCATCACAACTGTTGCACCTGGTTTGCAACGAGCAATCATTTGATTCAGCGCATCGGCGCTACCGCTCACGTCACAAACCACCGAATAATCATGTCTTGGATCTTGGGTCGCGTCGTAGACGGTATAGTCGAGTCCAGGCGGTCTACGAGCCGGGTCTCTCTCCCACACAGTGGGTGATGTGCCGTGAATAACGCGTGTTAGCCGAGCGAGTAGCTGCCCAAGGACACCGTGACCGACAATGAGATCGGGTGGGCCTATGTGTTCGCAACGACGAAGCGCATGCAATGCAGTCGCGGCTAGTGCGAGTAACACGCCGTTGCTACCCAGCTTCTCCGGCAGTGGAATGAGTCGATCTTCGGGGCAGATAAGGTGTCGCGCACTTCCGCCGAATAGGTTTTTAGCGTCGGTGAATCCCACGCTACCAGGGGCAAATACATAGGTGCCTGGGCGCAATGCTGATCCCGATGGGGACTCCAAGACCTTCCCGACAGTTTCATAGCCTGGAATTAAGGGGTAACCGAGGCCCGGAAACGGCGGCATCTTCCCGGTCAGCATGAGTCGCTCAGTGCCTGTGCTAATTCCAGACCAGTCAGATTCGATGAGGCACTCATTGGCACCGGGCGCACGCAAAGAAGCCTCACGGACTTCTAGCGTCCCTGGCTTCTCGAAAATAACCGCTGTTGTCTTCTTATAGGTCACGGTCGTATGGCCTCAATTCCTAGCCGAGTGCGGGCTAGGCCTGTTTAAAAACAGTTACTCACTATGTGTAATATTAATAATACACATAAAAGTGTCAATAAAAAATGACATTTGGTTTTTTTGCTGTAATCACACGGACCAGAGCTGGAATGTGTGTTCGGTTTTCTTTAATTCCGTGAAAGCCAGCGCGCTTAAGCGCAGCCGTTAATTCCTTGCGGGTTCGGGGCCTGCCGCTACCCATTGCCCAGAGATAAAACCCAAAGTAGGTGTGCCCAATCGCTTTGGCTTTACGTGTACCTGCCATTGGCTCCGCAATGATGAGCTCACCTCCATTCGGCAATGCATCGAAACATCGGCTGAGGAGGTGATCTACTGGCCCGTCATCGTGATCGTGGAGAATGCGGACTAAGCTGATCGTGTCGAAACCTTTAGGGATTGGGTCCTCAAACATGTTTCCGGAAACAACTTCCATCTCACCCCGGTGGCGGGGCGAAATGGCTGCTATGACCTGAGGCAAATCGAAAACGGCAGTCGTCGCATCGGGAAATCGCTCCGATGCCAGTCGCGCGAACGTGCCGGTTCCGCCGCCAATATCAAGTAATCGCTGTCCCGGTTTGAGCCTAATAGCGTCTAAAATATGGTTTGCGATGAGGTGCTGTGAATCCGCCATTAATTCGCTGTAGCGGGCAGCCGCTACTGGGTCGTTATGGTCGCCATCGACGTAGGGCCAATACCCGCGGAGTGCCGCCCCTTCTCGCGCTCTCAGTAGGTGCGCAGGATCAGCCATATCTCGGTATAGCAGGTCGTGGTGGCGAAGCATGCTCTGCACGCCCGGGTTGCCATGAATAGATGCGCCGAGTTCTCCGAGTGTCCAGGTGTGGGCGTCGACTTCTTGGAGCAGATCAATCGCTGTCGCTGCTTTAATCAGTGTCAGCGCAGCATCCTGCTCAAGTTCGCAAGCACGTGCGATTTCGTCGAGCGTGGCTATTCTGTCTTTCAGGCACTCGAGTAGACCTAGCTTGTAAGCCGCGCTGAGCGTCTGAGAGTAGACAAAGCCGGCGAGAATATGGTGAAGGTCAGTCGCACGAGTTCGTGCAATCGACTGCGCAATTGGCAGTCTTGCTGCCCACTTCTGGAACGTTTTGCTTCGAAGCATTCGGTTGCGCCACAGTAAAAAACGGGCGTAGCGACCCGAGGGTCTGTCTTTTGAGTCGGCGTACTTGGGCTCGGTTGTGGAGGGTATGGCCATTACGCGGCCACTTGCGCAATCTTCTCGGGTACAAATCGGCTAGCCTGCGCGCGCACCAACTTCTGGAGCATGTCGTGTCCAGCGCACGCTGGCATGCTGTCCAAACCGGCCTCAAGGCATTCCTTTAGTCGTGCGACGGCTCCCTCGAGCCCTAGTTCGCGAACCGCGCTCGGCCGATCAAGCTTCACATCGATACCGGTTGGCTTGCCCAATGTGTCGGGATCGGAAACAGCGTCCTTAATATCATCCGCTACCTGGTAAGCCTCACCAATGCTCGCTCCCAGATTAACCCATGGTCCGGGATCCACGCCGGCTGCCGCTGCGCCCGCGCATGTGGCGGCAACGAATAGCGCGCCTGTTTTTGCTCGGTGATAGCGCGATAAATCAACCCGCTGCTCGCATTCCCAGGCTTGACCTGCGCAAATGCCGTGTGGAGCGCCAACACCCCGCGCAACGATGGTCATGACCAGAGGTACGCGCTCTGCTCGCACAGCCTGCACCGCGTGAGCGGACAGAGTTTGGAATGCGGCTACAATCAGCGCGTCACCGGTTAGCACAGCGATTCGCTCGCCAAATTTCGAATGAACCGACGGTTTGCCGCGTCGCTGCGTCGCATCATCGAAACAAGGGAGGTCGTCGTGGACGAGTGATGCGCAATGCAGGAGCTCGACTGCGGTGGCTGCCGCATTGGCCAGTCCCACGTCACTGGAGTTATTGGCCAGCGCGACGGCTTTACAAAGCTGAGGCCGGACACGAGCGCCGCCCGGAAAAACGGCATAATTCAAAGCCTGAGCAAGCAGGGGTGGGCATTGAGCAGTTGCATGTTCTGCCATTGCCTCTTCTATGTATTGCTCGCAATCCAGTAGCGTTTTTTCCATGGCGGTCACCATACTCGTAAGTGTTATTTTATTTATACATTACTTTTGTCTATATTACTTGACACATTACGCCGATCTTGCACACCCTGCAAGCAATGCGCGGGAGATTCGCTATGGAGCAACCACTGCTGTCGACATCGGGGAGTTTGGGGTTCGAGTTACCCGTTTCAAACAACGGCTATCGCTGGTGGTATGTCGACGGATTCAGCGAATGCGGATCGCACGGTGTAACACTGATATTTTTTGTCGGTACGGTGTTTTCCCCGTTTTATGCCGCAGCGAGAAAGAAGGGTGATACTGACCCCCGCGAGTTTGTCTGTGTGAACGCGGTTTTCTACGAGCCAAAGCAAAAACATTGGGCGATGACAGAGCGTCGGGCGCGCGATCTTCAAACATCCAGGTCGATGCTCAAGATCGGACCATCCTCAATGTCATTCGATGGCGAGAGGCTAACGGTCGATCTCAATGAGCGATCAGCGCCATTCCGCAGAGCTATTAAGGGAAAGGTTATAGTCGACATTCCTGCCGTTACCGATCGTTGTTACACACTCCATTCAGCAGGTCAGCATCGATGGTGGCCAATTGCACCGACCGCACGTGTAAAGGTGTCGCTTGATGCACCGAGTGTGCAGTGGGAGGGGGCAGGCTATGTTGATACGAACGGTGGCACTGTAGCGCTAGAAGATACCTTTACCGATTGGCACTGGTCTCGGGCCGATATGGGGCCAGAAAATTGCCGCATCGTTTATGAGGCGCACGCAAGAGACGGTGAGACCTGCCTTATGACGCTGTTCGGCGGTCCTAAAACAGGAATGGCGTCAGAGCATTCGCCGCCTCGCCGTGATTTGACTGCGGGGCCGATTTGGCGTGTTTCTCGCCCTGCAAGGAGCCATCAGGGTTTTAATGTCGAAAAAACACTTGAAGACACGCCTTTTTACACGCGAAGTCACCTGCATGATGCCTCCGGAAACAGCGTGATGCATGAGAGCTTGGATTTGGATCGTTTCGCTTCGCCATGGGTTCAGCGGTTGCTACCGTTCAGGATGCGGAAGATCTTCTACGGTCTAGCGAATGCGGGCGATTCGCGCGTCACGGTCCCTTTCTCTAAGAGTCTCAAATAGATCAATAATCCAGAGCGTTCTTACCTTGAAGGGATCGGACTTAATGGCAGGTGCTACGCCACCTGACGCAACCACTGCATCAATTAGAAACTGATTTTGAGGTAAGGCGGGTGTGTCTAGTACCTTGCTCCTGGGCTGTGCGAAAGCGATAGCCGAGGTCAGCAAAGCGAATTTTTTCTTGGTGTCTACTATTGCGCGTTGATCAACCGAATTATAGCCATGCTCACCTACTTTCTGCCCAATGGCGGCGTAAAGCTTTCTCGCCGCACGGATGCCCGGTTGATACTTTCTCGGCAGTTGCGCAATGCCATGGTCCGCGCGTTTGTAAAGCCAGTCCGCGCGCTCGAGGAGTCGTTGGGTTACCACGCCAACACCCGCTGAATAGGCCGGATTTGCCAACAACTCGTCGATGTCCACGCCTTCTGCCTTCAGCTCGTCCATGGGGAGATAAATTCTGCCCAGCTGCGCGTCTTCACCCACATCTCTAGCGATATTGGTCAGTTGCATTGCGGTACCCAAGTCGGCAGCTCTTGCTAACGTCTTGGCATCTCGAACGCCCATCAGTACTGACATCATTACGCCCACAGCTCCGGCGACACGGGCGCTGTAGTCATAGACATCTTCAATCGAGTGATAGAGCTTCCCTTCAGCATCCCAGGCAAAACCTTCAAGTAAGGCGTTCAGTAGCTCTCTCGGCATTTGATAAGTGTGAACAATTTGCGTCAGGACTCGATCGGTCGCGACATACTGCGGCTTTCCTTCGTAGATGCGGTCAAGTCGATTGTGCAATAGCTGCAGTGCACGCTTCGGGTTTTCCCCTTCATCCACTAGGTCGTCAGCTTCTCTACAGAAAGCGTAGAGGCCGCAGGCTGCGTGCTGCATCACGGAGGGCAGCAAATGCGACGCAAAATAAAAGGAGCGTGACCCGTTGGATAGCTGCTGTTTACACAGCCCCATATCGGTGCTGGGAGTCGGTAAAAATTTATCGGCTTGCATACGTGGGGGCTTCAATCAGTCCGTCAATGACTTTGGCGGAGGAGAGCACGGCTGGCATACCGGCTCCAGGGTGAGTGCCAGCGCCAACCAAATAGAGCCCGTCAACCTCTTCGCTTTTATTGTGAGGTCTGAAGTAGGCGCTTTGGGTAATACGTGGCTCCAGCGAAAATCCCGCACCTTTCACCGAGTTGAGGCGATTCTGGAAGTCGAGGGGGGTCAGCATCAGTGATGTGGCAAGGTTAGCGCCCAAGTCAGGAAGCCCTGTTTCCTCGAGGCGCTTCTCAACAGCGCGCCGGAATATCTCGGCGTGCGTTGTCCAGTCGGTTCCAGAATCCAGGTGCGGTACCGGCACTAGCGCGTAAAACGCATCGCAGCCCTCGGGCGCCATCGACGGATCGGTCGCGGTTGGTCTGTGCAAATACAGACTGAAATCTTCGGTGGGTTTCTTGTGCTTAAAGATGTCGGTAAGCAGTCCTTTATAACGCGGCCCAAGAATGATTGAGTGATGGGGTATATCGGGGTACTGCTTTTTGGTGCCGAAGTACCAAACAAATAAGCCGTTAGAGTAATGCGCTTTGTCAATCTTTCGATCAGTCCATTTGCGTTTGGGTGTTTCCGACAGCAGGTATTTGTAGGTCCACGCAGAGTCTGCATTTGATATGACGAGATTAGCAGCGATGTGTTCACCTGACTTGAGGCGCACGCCGGTGACCTTTCCACTGTCTGTGGTGATTTGGTCAACCTCAGCATTCAGCCGAATATCGCTCCCTTGTCCACGGATGAGGTTGCCCAGCGATTCGACAATACGCCCTGTGCCACCCATGGCAGACCAAACGCCACCCGTGACCTCTAGGTGAGAAATAAGGGAATACAAGCTGCTGGCGGTATACGGGTTGCCACCAATGAGAAGAGGGTGAAAGCTTACAGCCTGTCTTAATTGCTCGTTCTTGATGTACTTAGAGACCAGCGAATAAACACTTTGATCACCACGTAACCTCACTAAGTCAGGTGCGAAGCGCATCAGCTGAGCAAAGGTGCTGAAGGGCTTATCGAGCAATGCAAAACCGACTTTATGCCGCGCTTCGCTGGCTTTTAAATAGCGCTCGTAGCCTTGCGCATCGGCTGGGTTGTACTCGAGTATTTGACGGAGGTTTTCTGACTTCTCGCTCGAATAGTCAAAGATTCGCCCGTCATCAAAACGGATTCTGTAGAACGGATCCATGAGTCGAAGATCAACGTCATCACTCATCTTCTTGCCACAGAGTTCCCAGAGCTCTTCAAATAATTCGGGGACCGTGACAATGGTGGGCCCGCCATCGAAGGTGAAGCCGTCCTGTTTGTAGGTGTAGCCTCTACCTCCCAGCGCATCGAGCTTTTCAAGAAGCGTGACATGATAGCCTTTGGCTGCAAGACGAATCGCAGAGGCGAGGCCGCCGAAGCCACTACCGATGACAATGGCTTTTTCATGCGACTCAACTTGCTTGAGGGTGTCGAAGTCCGGATGCGCTGTGTTCATGTTGATAGACGTCGTCTATGTCAGTATTAATTGACAGTCTATCACCGGTTTTCAGATTGCACACTCGTTAATTGAGCCGCTCCAGAAACTGATAAAACACGTGTGCGACCCGCTCCGGGTCTGCTTCATGAACCAGATGACCAGCGTCCTCAAGAGTGATTGCCGTTGCATTTGGTATTTCGCGTGTTGCCCTGTGCGCGCGAATGGGCGGAACAATGTGGTCTTGTTCGCAACCAATGAGGTGAGTTGGGGTTTTTAATTTAGGTAAGTCCCTCGCTAGCTGACCTAGCTCCCATCCACCCATCATTCTTAGGGTGCCCTCGATGTGCTCGGGTTGGGATATTAGGGTTGTGTAGCGCTGGATCATCGGTTCAGAAATAGTGGCGCCGGTATCGCGCAAAGCTCTGCGCACATCGGACTCGCCGGTTCCGCGCCGGGCGAGGAAGCGAGACACCCTAGGCGCTCGGCTGAGGCCACGCGCGGCTTTGAGCATAAGCGGCTCAATGAAAGCGCCGAAGGGTAAAAGGGCGCCGTTAATTGACAGTAACCCGCATGGGCTGATGTCCGTATCGAGGCACATTCTGATGCCAACGGCTGCGCCTGCTGAGTGTCCAATCACATAGTCGGGTGAGATTTCTAGATGCTTGCACAGCTCATGTATAGCCCGAGCCATCGCGCTCAAAAGGTGCTTGCGTTCCTCAATGGGGTAGGTAAAGCCTTGGCCCGGGAGGTCTATCAATACGCAAGTGAATTGACTGCTCAAACACTCAGCCATGCCCGCCATAGAGTGGGTAGACGAGCCCGTGCCGTGCAAGAGCAAGATCACTGGCCCTGATCCAAGGCGTTGAACGTGCCACAGGGTGTCCGCGCATTGCACGAATTCGCTGTGCTCGCTCAGAGGCCAATCACTGGGTAAACGGTCCGGCCCCATGGGTTTACTAGCCTACGCTGAGCGTTCTGATGGATGTATTCAGTGACTGCGCAGACGCGTTTGGAAGCGGCAGGTAGGTGGCATCTAGCGCGGAGGATAGTTCACGCGCCCGCGGGCTGGGTCGAACCGCCGTGTCTACGAGAACACCCTTAATCTGTGTGTTAGCGAGTAGCTTCGCAGCGGAGAGCGCGTCTTCCGTACCTGCTGACCGGCTTTTCCTACCGTCCCGCGCAACATTGGCGGCGCCATCGGTCAGGAGTACGTAACTTGGCGTCGCCCCTGTTGCGGATACAGAAAGCGCCAGCTCATGTGTTGCTTGAAGCGCGGCTGCCATCGGCGTTCCGCCCCCTCCGGGTAGTTGAGCTAAAGTACGCTTGGCCCTGACCAGCGAGCGCGTGGGTGGTAGCAGGATCTCTGCTGTATCGCCTTTGAAGGCAATCAAGGCGACTTCTGTTCTATGGGAGTAGCAGTCAGCGAGCAGCAGTTCGATTGCGCCTTTAGCTTCTGACATGCGCTGATGCGCACTGCTACCTGAAGCGTCTACCGCAAAAATCATCACGCTGGACTTACGCTGTTCAAAGCGTTTCACGCGGATGTCAGAGGGTTCAATGTAGAGACTGGTTTTTTTCTTGTCCGAGGTATCCCACGTTGCTCGTGCCGTTTGAAACGGCGCAGCACAGCGCAGCGTGGCGGGTATATCGATGCGATGCCCCCGTTTTACGTCGCCACGCCGCACGCCCACTGGGCGACCGCGTTGTTTGTCCAGAGCAAGCTCACCAGCATTGCCACTTTTACTTTGACGCTGCCGGCTTTTCTCAGCACGCTTCAACAGAATCGCCAGTAGGTCTTCAGGCAACTCAGCCATCGCGGCCTGAACCAGATCTTCGTGATCCTGCTCCTCCTGTTGCTGGGTTTGTTGCTCTGGCCTATCTGTGTCTTCTCGATTGTCGTCGGCCTGCTCTGGAGGCTGGGGCTCTGTTCGTGGGGTGGGTAATTGCTGAGCTATGGGTAGGAGTACAAGTCGAATGAGGGGATGCATAACCGCCTCGTCGCTGATGGGTTTACCACTTAGCAAGCTCAGGGCTTTAGCGATGTCGACGGCGAATTTCAATGTGCGAGAGGAGTGTACTCCCATGGACGCCGCAAGTTCGGCCAGTCGTGTAAGGTCCTCATCCGTAACTGTCGTGTGAGACAGCCGCGATTGTGCCGATTGGATGTCTGATCGAGCGTAGCGACTGTCTTCGACACAGCGGATGCTGATCTCGTCAAGATTGATGCTGAGGCCTAGCCGTTCGATTAGCCCAGCTGGTGGTGATTCTTCATCGATGCCTTCGTCCAGCGCGATAACAGTAACTGAAGCGGGGCTGGTATGGCTGATGCCATCTCGCGCTATGTGGACTTCACCTGTATCGAGGGCGGCGCACCAATGTCCTGTATATTCTTTGGGTAGCCGCTCGGCCATTGAGAGCAGCACTACTCGCTGATGGCATTCGGCGAGCACGCCTTGTGCCAAAATGGGCTTGCCGTATCGCATACTCTCGGTGATATCCATGCCGCCCAGCAGGCGTTCCGTGGGTGTATTGCTGGGTACTCGACGGGCTGGTTCTTCAGTGAAGCTGTCCAGTAGAGCGAGCCAGTAATCTCTAACGGGCCCCGGTTGTGCGCAGACGCGAATACCACCGGCTTTGTGGCGCAGGATAGCGACCAACGCCGCAGCTAGCTCGGCGTCATGCCATGCATTCGCCGTCTCGGCCTCAGGCGAGAGCGGCTTCGATAGCGCGTTCGACGCGGGCATCGGCACTGGATTCATCCATTGGGTCGCGTCGCAGACGGTGTCTCAATACGAATAGAGCGACGTATTTCAGGTGTTGCAACGTAGCTGCATCCTTTCTTTCGAGTGCAGCGAGGGCTCGCGCGCTTCGTATAAGCGTGAGCTCACCGCGTAGGCCGTCAGTGCCCAGCTGGAGGCACAGCTCGGCGGCTTTTTCGAGCACGTTGGAGGGTACATCGACAGATTCGACGACCTCTCTTGCGGCATCAATCTTACGACGAAGTGCGCCCTCTTTTCGGGCGAATCGCTTGCTAAAACCTTCAGGGTCATGATCGAAGGCGTCGCGTAACTTTATGATCTCGACACGAGTCGGAATATCCCTGGGTGTTCGGACATCGAGCGATAGACCAAAGCGATCCAGCAGTTGGGGGCGTAGCTCGCCTTCTTCTGGATTACCACTTCCCACTAGGACGAAGCGTGCAGGGTGCCGAACGCTCAACCCCTCTCGCTCCACCACGTTTACGCCGCTTGCCGCAACGTCAAGAAGGGCATCGACGATGTGATCCTCGAGCAGATTAACCTCATCGATATACAAGAATCCGCGATTGGCTGCCGCTAACAGGCCGGGTTGAAATGCCTTCTCACCGTTGTGAATGGCCTTTTCAATGTCCAGCGCCCCAAGTACCCGATCTTCGGTGGCACCCAGGGGGAGGTCTACAACGGGAATGGCGATTTTCCGTGTCTTGAGCGCATCCGCCGACTGGCATCGGCTACATAAGCCCTGTTTGGAGGCCTCGGGATTGCAGTTGTAAGGACAGTCTTTAACTGCGTCGATTTTGGGAAGCAGTTGAGCCAGCGCACGAATAGTTGTCGACTTGCCCGTGCCCCGCTCGCCAAAGACCAAAACACCACCAATGCTCGGGTCTACGGCCGCTATCGATAAGGCAAGCTTCATATCATCTTGCCCAACGATCGCTGTAAAGGGATACGCTACGGTCATGATTACTCCCCCAAAAAGGCTCAATTGATTTGAGCTCGCCGACGCGGGTTTTCCGAATCGGATTAGTGTCATTTTATTTAAACATATAACTTGTCAAATTTTATTTATTTTTTTGAGGTAATTGGTCTGCAGCGGATATGCCGCGTATAGAGTGTGATGGTATTGAGACGGCCTTTATGCAGCAATTAGACAAAGCAATCGAGAGTGACGGAGCCTTGATCAAAGGTGCCGGTGACTACGAAGTTTACTGGTACTTCGATACCGAATCGAAGGGACGTCCACTGCTGTTTGTTCATAGCGTCAACGCGGCGCCCAGTGCGATAGAGCTCAAGCCTTTATTCCAGCACTTCAGGGCATCCAGGCCCGTATTCGCACCAGATCTCCCGGGTTTCGGACGGTCAACGCGTCGTGTGGGCACAATGACAGCTTCGGAGTTTGCAAAAAATATTGCCTCTATCATTGATGAGATAACCCCGAGTGAGCCGCCAGATGTGATCGCCTTATCCTTGGGGTGTGAGTTCGTCGCTCGGGCTGTGGTCGATTGCGGTGCCGCGGTGAGAAGTTTGACGTTTATTTCACCCACGGGTTTCTCTCGTCGTCAGCCGCCAGCACCACAAGCCCAAAGGCGCTTGAAGCGGCTGTTTGATTTTGCTGGTTTTGGGCGTGGTGCATTCAAACTACTGCGTCTGGAGAGGAGTATTCGCTACTTTTACGGTATGAACTTCTTGGGCTTTGTACCCAATGAATTGGTGACTTACGCCCTCAAGACGACGCGTCAGCCCGGTGCATATGAGATGCCGCTGCAATTCCTTTCAATGGGTTTGTTTACGGCGAACGCGGCTGTGTCTCTGTATTCTAAGCTCGACGTCCCGGTGCTGGTGTTGTTCGACGAGGACCCCAATGTTTCATTTGAGCTGTTTGAGGAATTTGAGGCAAATCCTACATGGCAATTTAAGCGGATAGCGCCGAGTCTTGGCATGCCGCAATGGGAGCACCCGGAGGAGACGATAGGTGCTATCGAGGCATTTTTTGGGGCCCTCTAAGCTCTGTTAAAAGCCCCGTTCTAGGCCACGTCGCGTTGGATACGATGTGCCGCGATCGAGCCAGATAATGTCGCCATCGGCACGCCGGGTCCGGGGTGAGCACTACCACCTGCAAGATAAAGCCTCTTAATCCGACTCGCGGACGATGGACGGGTGAAGCTAGAAAACATGCCATGTGATGCTGCACCGTAAAGCGAGCCGCCACTCCCGGGAAAACGCTGGTGCCAGTTATCGGGGCAGGTAGTGACACAGTCCTCTTCAGAGAAGGCGAGCTTTAAACCCCCGCGACTGAGGACATCCAGTGCGTTCTTGCGCTGTTGATCGAGTTTAGAGCGGGTCCATGCGCCGTTATCGCCATCTGCCGGCGCGTTTATGAGCAATAACAGTCTCTCCTTGCCCTCGATCGAAAGTTTTCCGTTGACGCGATCCTGGGCACAAACATAAACGGTGGGTTCATTGCAGACTGACCTGGATTTGAAAATCGTAGTGAACTCGCGCTCGTAATCCATAGCGAAGAACACATTGTGATGATCGAGCTCGAATCCAGAAGTGTTGGCGTTAATGCACCAGGTGATAGCGGAGAGGCCGCGTTCCTGTCGCTTTCGTGTGCGTGTCGATTTCACGACATCATCGCCCAAAAGCCCGTCACTTAATGCTGCCGAGTCCCCATTGAAAATAATGGCATCAGCGGCCAACGTCTCGCCTGATGCAAGTGTGATGCCTGTCGCTTGTCCGTTAGTGCAGTTGATCTTTCGGACCGGGCTTTGATAGTGAAACTGCGCGCCATGCTCTATCGCAAGTTCAGCAATTGCATGAGCTAGCGCCCGCATACCGCCGTCGACACACCACACGCCCTGCCGCTCTACATGCGCAATAAGCATCAAAGTTGATGGGGTCGATAGTGGTGACGAGCCCACATAAGTGGCATATCGGCCGTAAAGCTGCTTCAGCCGTGGATCTGAGAAATAGTTACTGAGTGCGCTCCAGAGTGATTGGTGCGGCGCTACCGCTAGACTCTTCAAGCCGCCATCGCGCAATAACCGGTAGCCGAGTTGTATTGGTGAGGGTTGCGATGTGGCCATGAAGTTATCGCGGAGTAGGTCGTGAACAAGTGCTCCATCATCACAAAACCTGCGGTAGCCCTGGGAATTGCGTTCGTCTGAGAATTCGGCGATTGCCTGGGCTGACTGATCTGTGTCGTGAAAGAGGTCCAGATGACTTCCGTCTGTCCAGGCATGACGGGCGAGTCGGCGACTCTCGGTTAAACGAACCCGCTCATCAAAAACGGCACCTGCGCGCTTAAATAACTCGTCAAATACCCAATGCATGGTGAAAACTGTGGGGCCGCCGTCGATGCCTACGTCACCCACCTGCCGTTGGTGCATCTTGCCGCCAGGCTCGGCATTGGTCTCGAACACATCGACTTTCCAGCCTGCGGTTGCTAACTCGACTGCAGCCGACAATCCACCTGCGCCAGCGCCGACAATGATGGCTCGCTTCGTCATCAGGTGGGTTGTACTCGTCGCACTGGCGCCATGACAGCGCGCTGGTGGTAGATGATGAGAATCAGTCCGGTGACGAGCGGAATCGCCCAGAGACCCGGTGTTAGCGCAATTTCGGGGAGCAAGCGCACCGCACCAAAGGCGAAAAAGGCGGTGTAGACAGAAATGCCGGCGCCGACCAAAGATTTGATATGTTCCTTAATGCGCGCTTTGGGTGATGAGGGTTTTCGGTAGATAAACCAGAGATTGGTGGCAACGGTGGCGAAGCCAACAAAGGCAATGCCCATCATCATGGGTTGGTTAAGCTCGATGCCGCGAATAAAGCAGTTGGCTGAGGTCGCTGTTAAAACAACCTGAAGTAGGAGATTGTGCCAGGCGCCGTTCTTTTTATGGTCTCGTTTGTTACGCATGCAAAGCCAGCCGTGCCATGCAAGGTTGATCGTGAGTGTTGCCAAATAGAGCATCATCCATCCAAAAATTCCCGAGATCATCTCGGGCTGCCGAAATACCTCATGGGTGGACAGGTGGGGGTGGGTGCCTGTTGGGTCGGCCAACGTCGTGATAGATATACCTGTGGCAACCAAGCCGGTGGTGAGCATGCTCGTAATAAAGATGTTGCCTGCTTGTCGATGCAATACACCGCCTTTCTTGCCGGCAATGGGAATCCAAACAGAAATGAGTCCGACCGTGCCGGTGATGATGTGCATGATCACCAGCGATTCGAAGATGCCATGGGTCGACAGGGTCATATCCGGCCTCCATACTGTGCGTAGTGTCAATACTATTGGATAGTTTTCGTGGATGAAACACTTTACATACCACCAAAGCCCCACTCGCTTCCAGCGGTTGTCGCGTTAATCCGCTCCCTTTGGAAGGGGGATGGCAACCTATTAGAGTTATTACCTGCCGAGGCCTATCATTTTGAAGTGGGCCATCTGGGACGTTCACGCCGAGGCACCGTGCTCTTCAACCGGCCCTCAGCAGTGAAGGAGATCATGCGCGACGCCCAAGGCGTCTTTCCCAAGAGTGACCTCATGGTCGGTGCACTGGATCCACTCATTGGTGAAAGCATGTTTGTCACTGATGGACCGAAATGGCGTCGGCAGCGGGCAATGATTGATCCCGCTTTCAGCCTGATGCGGCTGAATGTGGCTTACGCCGCCATGTGCGCCGCGACCGATGATCATGTCGCCGCTATCGATCAGCTAGCTACTGACGATACGCCGTTTTCCCTTGACCTTGCGATGAGCCATCTCACAGCCGACGTGATCTGCAGGACGGTGTTTTCTACACCGTTAGCATCCGATGTCGCCAAGGAGGTATTTGACGATTTTACGCTCTTTGAGAAGTCTGTGGCGCAAGTCGATATTTTAGGGATGATCCTAAAACCCGCATGGTCTGAAACAAAGCAAACACCTGAGGTCCTCGCTGCCTGTGAGCGTATTCGTCATCACATTGGCGCGCTCATCGATACCCACTTGGATGCCGAGGCCGGTGACTACAACGACATTGCATCGGCAGTGATTGAAGCGAAAGACAAAGACACAGGTTTGCCGTTTACCCGCGACGAGCTGATTGATCAGTTGGGTGTGTTCTTCCTTGCCGGCCATGAGACCACAGCAAGTGCGTTGACATGGGTGTTTTACATTCTGGCTGAGCGCCCCGAGTGGCTTGCGCGGCTGCGGGAAGAAATCGATCCCGTGATGGACGATGGGCAACTCACGTTCGAGGAGACCAAAAAACTGCCGTTGACGCGTGCATTTTTCAAGGAAGCCTTGCGGCTTTATCCCCCGATCACGTTTGTGCCGAGAGTGGCTTTGGAAAAAGTCGAAATCGAAGGTAAGAAGTTGCCGCGTGGTGCCTTAGTCATGATTGCCCCCTGGACGCTGCAGCGGCACAGCAAGTACTGGGATGAACCTCATGCCTTTATTCCCGAGCGGTTCTTACCCGAGAATGAGAAAACACTGAACACGGGCGCGTATATCCCATTTGGGCAAGGACCGCACATTTGTGTGGGTGCTGGCTTTGCTCAAGTGGAGAGCTTGCTCATCATGTCTCAGCTGATCAGCCGCTTTGACTTTGAACTACTTCCCGGTCAGACCGTTGTCCCGGCGGCGCGTTTGACGACGAGGCCGGCGGAGCAAGTCATGATGCGAGTGCGGCATCGCTCGTAGGCTGTGACTCACTTAGGGCTCGGGTGAGCTGCTGATCAAACCGCTCCACTTCGCCCTCGCAGGCCATCAACGCTGATGTATCAAGCAGCGTGCAAAGGTATCCATCGTCATCTTGCTTGATGACACACGGAAGCGGCGTAGGGAGTTGAGCGAGCATCTCGTCAGAGATTTCGTTACGGTGAAGCCACTCCACCTCGGGTCGATCTTCGCAATAGGTTCGCCATGGCCGTTTGCCGAACGGGTTTAAACCGTGTGTGATATCGCAGAGAGCGCAGCTCCGTTTGCCAGTCAGCTTGCCGACGGCGTAAGCCAGTTCGCCGATGACCGAGAGGTCAGCATCGTAGATCGCCAGAATTCGTTCATGCATGAAGACGTTACGCGCGCCTTAATGTGTCAGATCGTAAGTCTGGGCCGTCATGACTCCACCCAGGCGCCTTGAATAGGTAGTTGAGCTTATCTCGCCAGCGCTCTGCACGTCGCACGTCCCGCCACATCGATCCGTATTCCCCAAAGGCCACCTTCAGTACTTTGTGAGTTTCAATATTTTTTGTGAGGCCGTATTTAACGGGCTCCTCAGGAATCTCCTCCGAGAACGTGCCAAATAAGCGATCCCAAATGATGAACGTAGCGCCGTGGTTTCGGTCCAGATAGCGCACATTAGAACCGTGGTGCACTCGGTGATGCGACGGGGTATTGAAGATAAATTCAATCCATCGAGGGAATTTGTAAAAGGCCTCGGTATGCAGCCAATACTGATAAATGAGGCTGACGCTTAGCATGGTGACGATCATGGCTGGGTGGTAGCCAAGCAGCGCCAACGGCACCCAGAAGGGGTACTTGAGGATGCGCTCGCCGACGCCCTGGCGTAACGCTGTTCCAAGGTTGTAGTACTGGGAACTGTGATGCGA
>DPGN01000055.1:0-8476 GCA_003523185.1 Halieaceae bacterium | reverse complement strand
AACATGAGTGAAATCCCAAGAAACTTGGGGATGAGATCGACGAAAACGGTCAACAGCATGACTCGCATGCTGGTCCAGAAGTCGACTGACTCGTAGTGTTGGGTGTGGCTTCGGTATGCCCAAATGACCTCGATAAACAGTGCCCCAAAGAAAAAGGGCAGGGCCATCATGACCCAGTCGTCCTGCATTACCGCTAACACATCAT
Organism: Halieaceae bacterium; assembly: GCA_003523185.1. Classification (GTDB taxonomy): domain Bacteria; phylum Pseudomonadota; class Gammaproteobacteria; order Pseudomonadales; family Halieaceae; genus Luminiphilus. Next base: position 8,271 of record DPGN01000055.1, on the reverse strand, counting down.
TCATGATCTGTGCTCCCAGAGTGCCCCTGTGTTTGTTTTGTAGGGCGTTTGCGATTGCACAGAGTGTAGCCGAATTATTACAGTCACGGTGGTTAACAAACAGTCGTCAATGACTGGCCGTCCGTACAACAATAACGTTAACGAGGAGATCACCATGGCAGACCTACTCGCGATGTCCGCAGACATTATCGATGGGCGTGTGGCACCCAACGAATTGGGCCCCTTAAACCGCATTAACCACCAACTCTCCGAACTCGCCAACGACCTGGCCGTGGTCGAGGCTTTTTCGCATTGCATTGTGTTCAAGACCGATGATGGTCTGGTGACATTTGACACCTCAAATGAGCACGGTGGCAAAAAGTGTGTCAGCGCAATTCAGTCGTGGACACATGACCCTTTCAATACCGTTGTCTTTACACATGGACATATTGACCACGTGGGTGGCTGTGGCGCGTTTTGCGAGGCCTACGAGGGTCGTAAGCCTACGATTGTGGGTCACGAGAACGTCGCAACGCGTTTTGATCGTTATCGAATGACGAACGGCTATAACCATGTCATTAACGAGCGTCAGTTTGGGCAGTTCAAACGGCGGGGCTACGATCTCGCGGGAGCATCACACTTTCTTCCCTTGGCAACGCCCAACCCCGACGTGACCTACAGTAAAAACCTAATGCTTTCTGTGGGCGGCCTGGAGATTGAATTGAATCATGCGCGGGGAGAGACCGATGATCACACCTGGGCATGGATCCCCAAACACAAGGCGATTTGTGCTGGAGATTTCTTCATTTGGGCATTTCCCAATGCCGGCAACCCCCAAAAAGCACAGCGCTATCCCAGAGAGTGGGCGGCTGCATTGCGGGATATGGCGTCGCGCAATGCCGAGCTTTTCCTTCCCGCCCACGGGCTACCGATTTGCGGCAAGGACCGAATCCGCAATGTGCTTAATGAGGTGGCTGAGGTACTCGAAACTATGGTAGAGCAAACCATTGATCTCATGAATCAGGGTGCGTCCCTTAACGATATTATCCACTCGGTGTCTGTGAGATCAGAGCTTCTGGAGAAACCCTACTTGGGACCCACTTATGACGAGCCAGAGTTCGTTGTGAGAAATATCTGGCGTCTTTATGGGGGGTGGTATGACGGTAATCCAGCGCAGCTTAAGCCTGCCCGTGATGCGCTAGTGGCCAGCGAACTGGCAAGTCTGTCAGGTGGCGCGTTGAAGCTGGCAGAGCGGGCCCGTGAATTGGCCGAGTCCGATGCGCGACTGGCCTGTCACCTGGCCGAATTTGCGATGCAGGCAGAGCCCGACAACAAAGCGGTCCATGCGCTGCGAGCCGAGGTTTATCAACGGCGCCGTGAGGGTGAGACGTCACTTATGGCCAAGGGTATCTTCGGCTCGGCCGCGAATCAGTCAAAGCAGCAGTTGGATAGCGATTAGGTTTGAGCGGGGCTCGCGGGTATCTGTCGACGCCAAGCGCCACCCTTCATGGACGCTGTGACAATGACGGTGTAGGCAAACATCCCACTGACAGCGCCAATGAACACACCTGTCATACCCATATCCATGGGACCTAACAGAAGGAATGCAGTTCCTATCGCGACAATTGGACGTGCAATGAGTGCTGCCACGGGGCCACGCATGGCGCCCGCGCCCTGAGAGGCAAAGTAAAGTGCCCATCCGACCCCGTGAATGGCAAGGCACGGACCGACAATTTGAATGAACCCCTTGGCGGTCTCGTAGACCATTGGGTCATCAGTAAAGACAGGTATCCAGACGTGAGGGAAGATAGCGAGCAGGGTACCTATGACGCCCCCGAGAACAAACGACATGCCTGCTCCCGTCCAGCCAATTTCTTCAGCGCGATCGGCGTTGCGAGCACCAATGCTCATGCCGACTAACGATGTCATCGTCGCGCCGATGCCGAAGATGAGCGACGACATTAAAAATTCGATACGCGAGCCAATCCCGTAGCCAGCTAAAGCCTCTTCACCGAACTGGCCTACCAGCCCGGTCAGCACCAAAATAGTGGTGACGGTTGAGATAGGCGACAGTGAGGCTGGAAGTGCGACGCGGCCAATATCTTGAAAGTGATACTGTCGCAGTTGGAGGCGCGCAAGCCGCAAATTAGCCGGTAGTTTAGCGCTCACTAGACGAAGGAGGATGACCACCGCCATCACCGCACTGGTCGCAATAACAGATACCGCCGCACCAAATAAGCCGAGCTTCGGCGCGCCAAAATATCCCAACACTAGGGCGCCCGACAGCGGGACTTGTATGAGTGAGCCGACAATCATCATTCGAGCGGGATAGCGCATGTCGCCAAGGCCCCGGAAAATGGAGCTCGCGACGCCCATAATCCAAATGGTGACGCTACCACCAAAGAGCATGGCGCTGTAGGCAAATGCCAGCTCAAGAATCTCACCGGTTCCACCCAACAGAGATAGGAAAAACCGTCCAGAAATCAAAAAGGCGATGAGTAAGGCGATGGGGCCAAGAACAGCCAGAATAAGGCCGTGCCACATCAGTTCTTCTGCGCGAGCCTGATCTCCCGCACCTAATGCGCGGGCAATGGCTGATGAGACGGCGTTCCCTAAAGCGCCAACCGACAACATTTGCATCAGCATCAGCATTGGGAACACGAGGGCCATCGCAGCTAACGGTGTACTGCCTAGCTGTCCGACATACCAGACCTCGGTCAGGCTGACAGTAGACTGCACAATAAACGCCACACTGCTGGGTATCGACAGTTGCGTCAGCAGGGGGAGTGCAGGTGCGGTCAGGAGGTATTGCGTGCGTTGATCCATAGCGCACCATTACGGCGCATGTGGCGCGCTGGCACAAGTCTTTTCTGGTCTGTTCAGCACATATTCCTACGGGCAAAAGCGCGATAGCAAGACGCACCGGTGTCATTCACTCAAGCGAACATCCCCGCAGATAAAAAAACATACTCAAAGTTCAATTTTTTAGTCAGATGGCATCGATTTTTAGCCACTTATTTGGCAATGTATCGACCGCTTAACAAACTCAAGCCGGATCAGCCGGTACATGGAGATCACTCATGCCTCACGCCGCCTACATATACGATGCAATTAGGACCCCACGCAGTAAGGGTAAGAAAGATGGAACCCTTCACGAAGTGAAGCCTGTTGATTTGGGTGCGGGATTGTTGCGTGCCTTGCAGGCCCGACACGATCTGGATACCCGCTATGTTGATGATGTTGTGATGGGTTGTGTCACACCTGTCGGCGAGCAGGGTTCTGATATCACCAAAATGATTGTTCAGAACGCCGACTGGGATGAGTCAGTACCGGGTGTACAGCTCGATCGTTTCTGTGCATCAGGACTTGAGGCTGTCAACACCGCTGCGCAAAAAGTGGCGTCGGGATGGGATGACCTAGTCGTCGCTGGGGGTATTGAGTGCATGTCGCGTGTACCCATGGGCTCGAACGGTGGTGCCATGGCGAGTGACCCAGCCTTCGCGCTTAAGACAGGCTTTGTACCTCAGGGTATCGGCGCCGACATGATAGCGACCATTGATGGCTATACCCGTGAAGATGTCGACGCCTACGCCATGGAATCGCAACGTCGAGCGGCGCATGCACGTGACAGCGGATGGTTCGACGGGTCTGTGATTCCAGTGAAGGATGCCTCAGGCATCACCATTTTGGAGCGCGATGACTTCATTAAGGGCGACACTACAATGGAAGGTCTCGCCCGTTTGAAGCCTTCATTCGAAATGCCGGGTCAAATGGGTTTTGATGATGTAATCCTCGCCAAGTACAACGAGTACAGCAAGGTAGAGCATGTCCATACTCCCGGAAACTCCTCCGGCATCGTCGACGGGTCTAGCGCTGTGCTTATCGGTAGCGAGAAGGCGGGGAACGATCTGGGGTTGACGCCTCGAGCGCGCGTTGTGGCAACGACGGTCTTGTCCACGGATCCGATTATCATGCTGACGGGCCCTGGCCCCGCGGCGAAGAAATGTCTCAAAAAGGCGGGGCTGACGCCCGATGACATCGATCTTTGGGAGATCAACGAAGCCTTCGCTTCGGTTGCACTCCGTTATATGAAAGATCTCGGTATTAGCCACGAGATTACCAATGTCGTGGGGGGGGCGATTGCCATGGGCCACCCTCTGGGTGCGACCGGTGGCTGTTTGGTCAGCGCCATGGTCGATGAACTCGAGCGTCGCGATCTCAAGCGCGCCATGCTGTCGTTGTGTGTAGGCGGTGGCATGGGTATTTCCACCATTATCGAGCGCGTGTAAGCGGCATTAGGAGTTAGAAACAATGAGTTTTCATTACGAAAAAGACGCCAATCAGATTGTAACCGTCACCATGGATATGGATGGCCCCGTCAACGCGATGAGCGACGCTTTCCTGCCCTTGTTTGAATCGACGCTCGATAAACTTGAGGCAGAGACAGACCTTGCTGGCGTTGTGCTGACATCAGGCAAGCCCACATTCTTCGCAGGCGGTGACTTGAACATGCTGTGTCAGGTGACCGAGGACACGGTTGAAGATTTCTTTCAGGGAATGTGCGCGACAAAAGCGGCGATGCGTCGTCTCGAAAAGCTTCAGGCGCCGGTTTGCGCTGCCATCAATGGTGCGGCGCTTGGCGGCGGGCTCGAGCTCGCCTTGTCATGTCACCACCGCATTGCCTGGAACCATCGCAGTGTTCAGCTCGGCTTTCCCGAGGTGACACTGGGCCTACTGCCCGGAGGCGGCGGTAACGTTAAAGCGGTGTATCTCATGGGGCTTATGGCTGCTAACGAGTACATTGTTGAGGGCAAGCGTGTGGCCCCTGAAAAGGCCTTGGGCTCAGGGTTGATAGATGCGGTTGTTGAGAGCAAGGAAGACCTGGTTTCTGCAGCCAAGCAGTGGGTCCTGGACAATAAGGACGACGAGGCTGCGCGCACTCAGCCCTGGGACACCCAGGGTTACAAGATACCTGGCGGCAATATTCGTAACCCGCAGGTAGCGCAGATGGTTACCATGGGTGCGCCCATGATTCGCAAAAATACGCGCGGACTGCTACCTGCGCCCGAGAAGATTTTTGACGTGGCAGTACAAGCGCTCACAGTTGATTTTGAGACGGCGATGCGTATCGAGAGCCGTGGCCTGGCCGAACTGGCGCTGACACCCCAAGCCAAAAACATGATCAATACCTTCTTTTTCCAGATGAACAAAATCAACGGTGGTGCCTCTCGACCCAAAGACGTACCGCCGCAGAAAACCGAAAAGGTGGGTGTGCTTGGCGCCGGAATGATGGGACAGGGGATTGCCTACTCATCGGCCATGGTGGGCATCCAGGTCGTATTGAAAGACATCAGCCTGGAGGCAGCCGAGAAGGGTAAGGCCCACACCGAAACCTTATTGCAGAAGCGTGTTGATAAGGGACGAATGAGACCTGAGAAGATGGCCGAGGTGCTCTCATTGATCCACCCAACGGCATCGGACGAAGATCTCGATGGCTGTGATCTCATCATCGAGGCTGTGTTCGAGAACATGAACCTGAAACATCAAATGACGCGTGATCTCGAGCCACGAATGGCCGAGGGCGGTATTTGGGGTTCAAACACCTCGACATTACCCATCACGCAGCTGGCTGAAGCGAGTCAGAATGCTGAAAATTTCATTGGCATTCACTTCTTCTCTCCAGTCGACAAAATGCCGCTCGTTGAAATTATTATGGGCGAGAAGACGGGTGACGTCGCACTCGCCAAGGCGTTTGACTACACGAAGCAAATTAAGAAAACACCGATTGTTGTTAACGATTCACTGGGTTTCTTCACTTCACGAACCTTTGGTACCTACCTCGATGAGGGCGTACGTATGCTTGTCGAGGGCGTGAAGCCCGTTCGTATTGATAACCTTGGCAAGGCTGTGGGAATGCCGGTGGGTCCGCTCACGGTTTACGACGAGGTGAGTCTGGAGTTGTCTCGAAAGGCGCAAGAGACCTGGAAGGAAATGGGGCTGGTTATTGACGGTGATGATCGATCGATTACCGCTGGTGTTGTCGAGACAATGATCGGCGAGCACGGTCGTGGTGGTCGATATCACGGTGGTGGTTTCTACGAGTATGGTGCGGACGGTTCTAAAGAAGTTTGGTCTGGTCTATCCGATCTTTATGGTCGTGAAGGCGTCGATATATCGGATCGGGATGTCAAGGAGCGCTTGCTCTTCCGTCAGGTTATCGAGGCACTGAAATGTCTTGAGACCGGTGTTCTTCGCAGCGTGGCCGATGGCAATATCGGTTCGATCATGGGTATCGGTGCGCCCGCTTGGACCGGTGGTCTACTGCAGTTTGTAAACACCTATGGCTTGCAGAACTTCATCGACCGCTGTGGTGAGCTCAGTGATGCTTACGGCGACCGCTTCACAGCACCCGCCATCGTAGCTGAGAAGCTCGCCGCAGGACAAACATTCGTCTAATTGGGTTTGGTTTGATAGTAAGGCCGCTCTGCGGCCTTTTTTTTGGCCAAATCTTTTGTGATCTGATGTTTGGTGCCTTCGGCGTGTAAAGCGGTGTTTAATGGGGACCAATGTATTATTGGTTTTGGAGATCACGATGACATTTGCAATAACACTGGGTCGCTCTCTACTTGGGCTGTATTTCTTTTTGCCAGGGATTTCAAAAATCACGGGCTACGCTGACACGCTAAGTTACATGTCGCTTCATAACATACCGCTCCCAGAGGTCTTGCTGCCGGTTACCATCGTCCTCCAGGTGGCGGGAGGTCTGATGCTAATGCTGGGGCTTCGCGTCGGGCAGGTTGCTCTCGTACTAGCCGCGCTAACACTGATTATCAATTTGGGGATGCACGATTTTTGGAACGTGTATGAGGGCGTCAGCCAGGCACACGAGACGCAGAACTTCGTTAAAAATCTGGCTATTTTCGCTGGTTTGTTGGTGCTGAGCGGTGCCAAGGACCTGCCCCAGCACCGCTTATTCGGCGGTCGTTAGACAGGGCTGTTAGCTGCCTAGATCGAAGGTTAGGCCGGCGTTCGCGACGAGTCGCTCGATCAGCTTCTCACCCATGGCGGGTGCAGGGGTGTAAACGCCTCCTGGTAGATCCGGGCAGTCGTGAACGATGCATAGCGCACTCTCGGCAATCATTTTAGATGTCGAGCCATAGCCCGGATCCATATCGCCGGTGACGGTCGCCTCGATGCGGCCTCCCTCGTCGTTTGTGCCGATAAACAGCACGTCATAGTGACCTGCCTCGCGGCTCTCCTTGGAGGGACCTTCGCCCGGCTTGGGGACGTCATCGCCTTCTAAAGGGTTGCTGCTTGCTACCATCTTGGCCACCGCTGCGCCTTGTTCGCCCGGTCCCGTTACCATCATTTCGTCGTACTGAAAATCTTCGCCGTAGAGGTGGTTCAGCATGGCATTAGAGCGGTGTACGTTTTTGGTGTTAATGGGTGCCATGATGAAAGGGGCGACCCATGAGCCGACGACTTCATCCTCATACGGTTTGGCATCCGATGGCTGCTCGGGACCTTGAAAGCCATTAGCCAGTGAAAAGGGATTAGCCAGAATTTTGATAAGGCCTGGATTAGTTTTAAGTGCAGCCATCGTAGCGCCTAGGGACGCCGCTGTACCGCCAGAGAACTCACCGTTCATAGCGCGAACGCGACCGCGTACACGGGGCATGGGCTTACCCGTTTGAGCTATGGCTGCTTTTTGAAGAAAGTACACACCCAAGTCAAAGGGAATGGAATCAAACCCACAGCTGTGAACAATGCGTGCGCCAGAGGCCTCGGCAGCTGCCTGGTGCGATGTAATCATCTCGCGCATCCAGCCTGGCTCTCCTGAAAGGTCGACGTAGTGTGTCCCCTCTTCAGCACAGAGCTTAACCAGTTCGGATCCGTAAAGTTGGTAGGGGCCAACGGTTGTGCAGATACACCGCGCTCGCTTAACCATCGCACGCAGTGAGTCAGAGTCGCTGGCATCGGCAGTCACGAGTGGTGTTGTGCTGGGTGCGCCTACTAAGTCTCTTACTTCGGCCAGTTTTGCTTCATTTCTGCCTGCCATGGCCCAGTTGGCGCCGTCGCCGTGGGTTTTTCCCATGTACTCCGCCACAAGGCGGCCAGTAAAGCCGCTTGCTCCGTAGATAATGACGTCAAATTCTCTGCTCATACCTGATTCCATTGGTGCATTAGTTGTTGTTTGCATGAATAGCTAAAACGCGACCGATGAGGCATCAAGTCGCAATGGGTCGAGAGTATACGGGGCCTGCAGCTAAATAACCTCAAACTCAAAAAACA
>DPGN01000050.1:24342-27841 GCA_003523185.1 Halieaceae bacterium | reverse complement strand
AAAGCGAGTTGATGATTCGGAAATGACGCGAGTCGATTTCTATGTGGTTAAGTCATCGGGAGCGGAGGCACGACTTAGCGTTGCCGCCCGTCTGACGGAAAAAGCCTTAGGTAGGGGACATCGCGTTTTCATTAACTGCGACTCACGGGACCAGTTAGATACACTGGACGACTATCTCTGGCGATTCAAACCTTCGAGTTTCGTTCCGCACTGCCCGGCTTCAAGCGATGCAGAAGAGCAAGTGGTACTTGGCTTCGAGGATGTTCCGGGCTCGCACAATGACGTTCTCATTAATCTCGCGCTGGCCCCACCCAGCTTTTTTGCTCGCTTCGAGCGAGTAGCCGAGGTGGTAACACAGGATGAGAATTCGCTACAGGCGCTACGTGATGCCTGGCGCCACTATAAGGATAGAGGCTATCCACTGACCAAACACGATCTGCCCTAATGAATGAAATACGGGCAGCGCATGAGGTTTACCTAAACTATGGATAAGACATTTTCTCCGGCTGACATTGAAACGCGCTGGTACGAAGAATGGGAAGCAAAAAATTACTTCGCCCCGGGTGCCGGTGAAGAGTCTTACTGTATTCCCATCCCGCCACCGAACGTCACCGGCACCCTGCACATGGGGCACGGATTTCAGCAAGCGATCATGGACGCACTCATTCGCTACAATCGAATGAAAGGCCGCAGCACACTCTGGCAGGTCGGAACAGACCATGCAGGAATTGCAACGCAAATGCTGGTGGAACGTCAGCTCGAAGCGAAAGGCGTCAGCCGTCATGATCTGGGGCGTGATCAATTCATTGACAAAGTGTGGGAGTGGAAAGAGGAGTCTGGCGGTTCAATTACGCAACAGCTGCGGCGTCTGGGCGCCTCAGTCGATTGGTCCCGCGAGCGTTTTACGATGGACCCAGAGTTGTCTGAGGCCGTGAAGGAAGTCTTCGTTCGCCTCTATGACGAAGGCTTGATTTACCGAGGTCAGCGCCTCGTTAACTGGGATCCCAAGATTCACACTGCCATCTCGGATCTTGAGGTCGTGCAAGAGGAAGAAGCTGGGAGCTTGTGGCATTTGCGTTATCCCATTGCCGGTAGCGAGGAGACCGTAACAGTCGCAACGACCCGACCCGAAACGATGTTGGGTGACACGGCTGTTGCGGTAAATCCCGCAGATGAACGCTACGCACACCTGATTGGAAAGACGATCCTCCTTCCTCTGACAAATCGCGAAATACCTATCATCGCCGATGACTACGTTGATGCGGAATTCGGGTCCGGCTGCGTGAAAATTACGCCAGCCCATGACTTTAATGACTACGCTATGGGCGAGCGCCATCAGCTTCCCGTGATCAACATCCTGACGGCGGATGCACATTTAAATGATGACGTGCCGGAACCCTTCAGGGGCATGGACCGCTATGAGGGCCGTCAGGCCGTGGTCGAGGCAATGGACGCACTTGGGCTGCTAGAGAAAGTCGAAGACCACCGCCTGAAGGTGCCGCGGGGCGATCGCTCGGGTGTAGTGATTGAGCCGTGGTTAACGCTTCAATGGTATGTTGACGCGAAAAAACTCGCGGGGCCCGCAATTGAAGCTGTAGAAAGCGGGGCCATCGAATTCGTGCCGAAGCAGTGGGAAAACACCTATTTCGCGTGGATGCGCGACATTCAGGACTGGTGTATCAGCCGGCAGCTCTGGTGGGGACACCGAATACCCGCATGGTACGACACAGAGGGCAACGTCTATGTTGGCAAGGACGAAGCGGCAATCCGGTCGAAACACGGCCTTCCAGATAAATTTGCACTGACTCAAGACGACGACGTTCTTGATACCTGGTTCTCGTCTGCACTCTGGACCTTTTCAACCTTAGGATGGCCCGAGGAAACGGAAGAGCTGGCTAAGTTTCATCCCGCCTCAGTCCTGGTAACAGGCTTCGACATCATCTTTTTCTGGGTCGCACGCATGATCATGATGTCTCTTCACTTGAAGCGCGAGGTACCGTTCAAACAGGTATATGTTCATGGACTGGTGAGAGATGGGGAAGGACAAAAAATGTCCAAATCCAAGGGCAATGTGCTCGATCCAATCGATCTCATTGATGGGATAGACCTCGAAACGCTGGTCAACAAACGAACGTCCAGCATGATGCAACCTCAGCAGGCGGCCAAGATTGAAAAGGCGACGCGAAAGCAATTTCCCGATGGCATCCCTGGATACGGTACTGATGCACTCCGCTATACGTTTTATTCACTAGCATCGACAGGCCGCGACATTAAGTTTGACTTAGGTCGAATGGAAGGATTCAGAAACTTCTGCAACAAGCTGTGGAATGCTGCTCGCTACGTATTGATGAACACCGAGGGCTTTGACCCGGCAGCACCCAGTCAGCGTAGCGAGGCCGATGAATGGATATTGAGTCGCTTGCAAACAAAGATGACAGAGACCGCTAGCAGTATTGAGCAATATCGATTCGATCACGCAGCTCAAACGCTCTACGACTTCGTGTGGAACGAATATTGTGATTGGTATTTGGAGCTATCTAAACCCGTTTTATGGGACGACACGTCACCGAACGAACTAAGGCAAGGCACCCTGCGAACACTTTTGGAGGTGCTCGAGACGATCCTGCGGCTGATGCACCCGTTGATGCCGTTTATTACCGAAGAGATTTGGCAAAACGTGGCGCCCAGACTCGGTATTAGCGGCGATACGATCATGCTCGCACAGTGGCCAGAGGCCGACCATAAACTGATAAACAATGAAGCTGAAGCTGAGATGGAATGGCTCAAGTCCGTCATTGTGGCTGTCCGAACCATCCGAAGTGAGTCGAATATCCCCCCCGCAGAGGAATTGGCCCTAATTCTAGGCAACACGGTTGCGGCAGACACTGCCCGTGTAGCTCGACACACGCAAGCGCTGGCCAAACTTGCCAAAGTGGCAAGCATTACGATTGCGGAATCTGGCGAAGAGCAACCTCCCACGCTGAGTGCGCTCGCAGGGACCATCGAGGTGATGGTCCCGATCGCCGGTGTGATTGATGTCGATAAAGAGTTAGCGCGACTCGCTAAAGAGCTTGATCGGCTAACAGCAGAGCGAGGTCGACTTGCCGGCAAGTTGAGCAATGATAATTTTGTCGCGCGCGCTCCCGCCGATGTCGTGGATAAAGAAAGAGCAAAACTGGCCGATATTGAGACCTCGATTTCGTCAGTCACGGGCCAAAAAAGCAAGATGGAGGAGTTGCGTTAACGCTCAACCACTGTTATAGCTACGCAAACGATAATAATGAAAAGCGGAGCAAAAGATGGCAGAGCGCTGCGTCGGCACCGTAAAGTGGTTCAACAATGCTAAGGGGTTTGGCTTCATTACGATGCCAGACCGCTCTGAGGATATATTTGTCCACTTTCGTGCCATTGAAGGAGACGGCTTCAAAAGTCTGGCTGAAGGCGAAGAAGTCGAGTTCGAGTTGACGGAAGGACCTAAAGGTTTACAAGCCGAGTCCGT
>DPGN01000050.1:0-24180 GCA_003523185.1 Halieaceae bacterium | reverse complement strand
TGGGGTTCTCATTGATTACATCGCTTCGACCACTGCAACTGCGCCTCAATCTGTGATTGATGCGGGTTGTGGCTGGGGCCTCGCTGGTATCTGGTGCGCCAAAACCTTTGGGTCGGCGGTCGCCTCGGTTGATGCCGATGCCTCTGTCATGCCCTACCTTGAACTAGTTGCCGAGCTAAATGAGGTTGAGGTAACGCCCGTTGTCGCGCGATTTGAGCAGCTAGACTCCCCTTTGTTGGGTGCCGCCGACTGGTTAATTGCCGCTGATGTTTGCTTCTGGGAAGAACTAGTCGACCCGGTCACCACTATGATTGAACGCGCCATAGAGAGTGGAACCAAACGCATCATGATATCGGACCCTCGACGCGAGCCGTTCTTTACTGTGGCCGATACAATCTTATCGGAATATGGAGGGGAACTTGTGGAATGGCGCGCAGGAACTAGCAGGTATTCTGGCGTCATCTTAGTAATCGAAAACGCCTAGCGTGAGCGCGTCTCTCGATAGGTTTTAGTCACTATCACCGTAACGCGCTCGGCAGCATCATCGAGCGCCGGTCTGAACCGCAATTCGCGCAGACCCTTTTTAATTCTAATTGCGTCTCGAGCACCGTTCGTACTAGAGATTTCGCTAATTTCTCGTACCCTTCCACGCGTCGTGACCTCAAACGAGAATGTCGCTTGAGCGACCTCGCTCGCAAGAATTGGGGGCCCGGAAATTAACCCATGAGGTAATTCCACCGGTTCCGCAAATAGTTCAGGCGTTTTCTCTGCCAAGCGCTCATAGGTGCTGACCGCATCACCGCTTCTGCCGTAGAACCAACGCCAATCTGCTAGGACCAGCTCGAGTTCATCATTGTCTGAATCCAGTTCTATCGCCTCTTTCATCATCCGCACTCCAGTAAGAAAAGCGCCCCGCTCTATGTTCGCAAGTTGCTCGTCGGTCACTGAACGTTCCTCCAAAACTCGAGGCTTATACAATGGGAGTGCCTGGCGATTCTCAACATAAGGCTCGACCGCAAATGAAATCAGATACAGAAGCTGCAGACGTCGCTTCACCAATGCGGAACACGCCTTTACATCAACCGTGTCACCTCGGCAAGCTCTGTGGACGACATCTTCAAGGTGTTCAGCGAACTTCAAAACTTCACGCTCGATTGCGTACCACTGAGCTACAGCCAATACCGACAGCTCATGATCGTAGTACTCCAGTGCATACTTCAAACGGTCATCTGTCCAAGACTGAGCGCCTAAACCCGTAATGCGATATCGATAAGATAACTGCTGCGAGAGGCCCTCGCTGTCGCCGAGACGGCGAAGGACGGTTATCCAATCGTTGAGCGCGCCTATCTGAGCGTCCGTTGTCAAACCAGAATTCAGTCGCAGATTGTGGAGACCCTGTTGAAAGAGGTTGGCTGCTGACTCTGATTGACCTAAGCGCATCGCCTCGTGTGCGAGTGACAACCAGCGTTCCGCGAGCGCAGGGTGATAAGCCCCCAGATCCCTCTGTGATTCAAGTACCTCTCGCACGCGCCGTTCGTGATCGAGTAGCGCTCGTGAATCGACTACGACATCGTCGTCGAGAATGTGTCCCGCAATGGGCAACACAAACATGCCGACCGGTTGAGGCACCAATACCGCTTGAACCCCTGAAGAGAAGCAAAAGCTGAGGATGGTGAAAACGGCAAGAAAATGGAGTTTGCGCATAAACACAATATAGCGCAAAACATCGTGGGCAAAAAAAAGCCCGCACATGTGCGGGCAAAAAAAATCCTGAGCGGTTCGCATAACTAGATGCGATGCTGTTGCAGTATATAAATAGTGCAAATTAATTCAAATTTATTATTATTATGAAATACATTCCTAAGGGTTATGATTATGGACGTCAGCAAGCTCGCAAAAGTCGATCTGAACCTACTTGTTGCACTTCATGTACTCATCGAAGAGCGCAGTGTCTCAAGGGCCGCAAGCCGGCTACACGTTACACAGCCCGCAATGTCCAAGACCTTGAATCGGTTGCGAGAAACATTCGACGACCCACTCTTTGCGCGAAGCAAACGTGGCATACAGCCTACGCCTCGTGCGGAGGCGCTAGCTAACGAATTGATTCACGTACTGTCCGACATCGAGGGCTTGCTCGATGCGGGTGAATTCAGTCCACAGGCCTTCAGAGGCGAGATTGTCATTGCGATTTCGGAGTATGTAGGTTTCACACTACTACCCTCCCTTACCGCCAGGCTCGAGACGCGTGCACCGAAATTAAAATTGAGGACCATCACTCGCGCGGAACAGCAACTCGACCTACTTGCCGATGGCCGCTTGGACTTTGCCATTCAACTGAGCCGAAACAGCTACCCCTCAGAATTCAGACACCATGAGCTCGCAAGTTCTCCGCTAGCGGTGTTCGTGCGCCGAGATCATCCCCTCATCCAACAACCCATAACCGAGGAAAATTTACGACTCTTCCCACAGATTAACCTGTATATCGCTGACAGAGCCGAGATCGATGATGTGGACCTGCCGCCGTCAGAGTTGCTCGGCAGTGCAAAAGGTACAGTGGAGACCTCTCACTTGCTCACTGCATTTGAAATCCTTCGAAGCACGAATTACACCTTGGTCTGCCCCGCTTACATGGCCAGAAATGACGGTGCAACGCGCGATCTAGTAACGCTGCCCATCCCAGAGCAATACGGTCGAACAATTGAGTACTCGCTTGTAGCGCACGACAGAACAGCGCGGTCGCCCATTCATCAGTGGTTCTGGAATGAAGTGATAGACGCGGTGCGGGCATTGCGTGTCCGAACCGTGCACAGAGGTTAAGGTCAAGGGCGTAATCTTTTTCACGTCACCTGTGCCATAATCCGCTCCGTTTTTCGTGGAGTCATATATGAGCAAGAAGGCTCGACCACCGATACCCCAACTGAATGGCAAAATTATCGAGACGCATTGCCATCTCGACTATCTGTTTGGGGCAGAACTCGCGTCTACGATGAGCAAGTCGCGAGCTGTCGGCGTTGATCGTGTCATTACCATCGCGGTGTCACGTGACAATCAACAGGTGGTACAGGAAATTGCCTCGAAGTATGACGATGTCTGGTGCACTCAAGGCCTTCATCCTCATGAGGCCGAAAACTGGGATGCCGAATTTAACGATGAACTTAGGCAGCGTGCACGCGACAAGAAAGTCGTAGCGGTAGGCGAAATTGGCCTCGATTACTACTACGAGCATTCAGATCCCAAAATACAAATCGCCGCCTTTGAAGGGCAGCTTGATGT
The DNA here is from genome assembly GCA_003523185.1 of Halieaceae bacterium. Lineage (GTDB taxonomy): Bacteria > Pseudomonadota > Gammaproteobacteria > Pseudomonadales > Halieaceae > Luminiphilus. Next base: position 20,907 of record DPGN01000050.1, on the reverse strand, counting down.
CGCTATCGAGACGCGGAAGCCAGTGGTCATTCATACCCGCGAAGCAGAAAGCGACACCAAAGCCGTTCTGGGGAATGCTGCGAAGAACCTTAATACCAAAGGTGTGATACACAGCTTCACTAGTAGCGTAGACCTAGCCGAGTTCTGCCTTGGAGAGGGTTTCTACCTTGGGTTTAATGGCATCGCCACATTTAAAAATGCTGACAACGTACGTGAGGTCATCCGCAAGACACCGATGGATCGCATCCTGCTTGAAACCGACGCGCCGTATCTTACGCCAGTACCTTACCGCGGCGTGCCAAACGCGCCTTACTATCTGCCTTTTATTGCTGAAACCATTGCGGGTCTCAAAGAGGTTTCAATCGACGAACTGCTCGCGACTGTTCATAAGAACAGTCTAGATTGCTTCTTTCCTGATCAGTCATGAGTTTTGCTATTGGACAGCGCTGGATCAGTCACGCTGATCTAGAACTTGGGCTTGGTATATGCGTTGAGGCCGACACCAGAAGAGTCACCTTGCTGTACCCGTCAGCTGAGGAAGAGCGTACCTATGCAACTGATAGAGCGCCCCTCACCCGTTACGAGTTAAAGGCTGGTGATCGCCTTGTGCATATCAATGGTCGCGTATTGGAAGTCACTAAAGTTGATGAGGTCGCTGGAACACTAAGCTACGACACAATCGAGCGCGATTCAGGCGAGACCTTTACAGTACACGAGCAATTCATCGCCCCTGAGGTATCGGTTAACACACCACAGGACCGATTGCTGAATAACCAGTTAGACAAGGTCGGTGACTTCAACCTCCGATATCAAACGCTCTCGGAGCGAGCCCGTTTACTTTCAAGCGATAGCAGTGGACTCATCGGTGCGAGAACGTCCCTCCTTTCTCACCAACTTTACGTTGCTAGTGAGGTGGGTAATCGATTCGCACCGCGCGTCCTTTTAGCCGACGAAGTAGGCTTGGGCAAAACCATTGAAGCGGGCCTGATTCTCACGCAGCAAATTTTGAGAGGTCGGGTGCAACGCTGCTTGGTCGCAGTTCCTGATCCATTGCTGCACCAGTGGCTTGTTGAAATGCTGAGAAGGTTTAACCTGCAGTTCGCTATTTACGATGAAGCAAGACTCGACTCTGAGGCAGAGGAGTTTGACTTCGAAAATGACCAGCTGGTCCTCATCCCGTGGTCGTTTATTCAAAAGAATGAAAGCGTGACCGAGCAGCTATTGGCTTCTGAGTGGGATTTTCTCATTGTTGATGAGGCGCATCACCTGAACCTAGGTGACGACGCTAAAACTTCTGCCGATAGAGCGTTGACGGAATTGGCAGCCTCGGCTCGCGGCCTCCTACTGCTGACAGCGACACCTGGGCAATCTGGAATCGATAGCCATTTTTCTCGACTAAAATTACTCGACTCAGATCGCTTTAGCAGCTTTGATCAATTTATCGAAGAACAGAAGCGGTTCGAGGATACCCATACCTTGATTGAGGCACTGCGGAACGGCGAGGCCACGTCTGACCTTCCTGACGGTATAGACCCCTCATTGCCTGCAAATGAAATCGCAAAGGCGCTTGTCGACCAATACGGTACAGGGCGAGTCTTGTTTCGAAATTCTAGAAAGTCGGTGCGAGGCTTCCCCGAGCGACGCCTGCATCACTACCCGTTGTCCGCAGACTTCAGCACTGAACTTGGCGATTCGGAGCGGCCAAAATGGCTGGCTGAGCTCCTAAAGTCGCTAAAGCAGAAAAAGGTACTGGTGATCTGTCGTGACAAGTCCACCGCGATGGCACTTGAACACTACCTTCACCTTCAAGTCGGGATACGGTGCGCGTCATTTCATGAGGACCTGTCACTGATAGAGCGAGATCGCGCCGCCGCTTACTTTGCCGATGCAGAAAGTGGTGCGCGCGCGCTAATTTGTTCCGAAATTGGCAGTGAGGGACGCAATTTCCAGTTCGCACAGCACCTCGTCTGTTATGACCTACCCTCGCATCCGGACCTCCTTGAACAGCGCATTGGTCGGCTAGATCGAATTGGTCAAATGGGTGTTGTGAATATCCATGTGCCAGTGTCGGAAGGTTCCGTAGAAGCCGTTAGGTTTAGATGGTTCCATGAAGGCTTAGACGCCTTCGAAACCAGCTGCTCGATTGGCCACCTAATGTACTCAGAGTTAGAAGCAGCGCTGTTGCATTGCGAGGAGAATGGGCTCCTGTCTGACGCCTTGCTGCAACAGACAGTCGAGCTAAAGGATCAACTGACTGCTCAAATGGATCGGGGACGAGATCGTTTACTCGAAATCACTTCCCATGACCCCAAGAAAGCCGCGCAACTTATCGCAAACATCGAGCAGAGTGAGCGAACAGAGAGTTTGATGGAGTTCACTGACCATCTGTTTGACCGCCTAGGGATCCATACCGAAGCTGGCGCGGACGATACATTGATCTTGAAGCCAACTGAAAATCTCGTCACCGGCGAGCTACCCTTGCTGGATGACGAGGGCATCACCTGTACCTTCTCGAGAGAACTTGCCCTTAGTCGGGATGATCTCCATTTCCTAACATGGGAGCACCCACTCGTTCGAGAGACTATCGATGTGGTTTACAATTCCGAATTGGGTAATGCAGCAGTCGCACTCATCAAGCAGAAGAGCATCAAGCCCGGGACTGTACTTATCGAAGCACTGTTTAACGCGGACTGCCCAGCGCCCAAGCGTCTCCAGATCGGTCGCTACCTCGATCAGCAACCCATTCGCTATCTGATAACACTCGACGGTAGAGATCTGAGTGAGGCGATTGGTTGCGAGGCATTTACACGACTACTAAAGCCAATAAGCATCACCCAGAGCGCGGGTGTCGTTCGAGAGCTCCGCACCAAGATTTCGGCAGCGCTCACTCATCTGGAGGGACGCGCCGCGGAACGAGTAAGCTCATTACGCAATGCCGCAACGTCCATGATCAGTCAGAAACTCAGCAGTGAGGCCACTCGGCTAGAGGCGCTGGGTAGCCGCAACGGTTCGGTGCGCGATGACGAAGTGGCAATGATCAAGCAGATTCAAAAAGACAGCCTTGAAACCGTTACTCGAGCAGAAGCGAAACTGCAAGGTGTACGCGTAGTCGTTGCCACCTAGTCATCACTCACTTGGGCGATACCAAATGGGCGATGAGTAGGCACGCTCCTGTACGATATCAGGCCTGCGGGTATCTACGTCGCCGCCTAATGCTAGCTTGTCGAGTAATGAGTGTCGCGGCGTCGGTACTTCGAGGACACGCACGTAATAAAAAGCGGCTACCGCAGGATCGAACTCGGGGTCGCGCCACTCGGCTGTCAACGAAGCAGCACCGGCATCGTTGCTCCAGCCACCCGTCTCCAGATCGACCGTATTCGGCACTGGACGCAAGGATCCGTCTGCCTGCATTCGATCTGGCGAGGACCACGCAACATCGAATATTTGTTCGTTTGCCTCACCAGCCTCATCAACCCAGCCTTTCACGATCTGGATCCGATCCAGTGTGCCTGATTTCGGATCAGCCATGGCATGCACTAGGAACACAGGCGCACTTCCCTTCTGGGGATCGAGTTCGCCCCCCATGGGCACGGCACCACTGCTCTCATAAGGAAATGCTGACGCCTCAAGCGCCGTCGCGTCGAGTCCATAGCCGCCATAAAAGCGGAGCCCAATGCGTGGCCCAGTCGTGGCGTACGTTTCACGGCGCTTCATCGCCTGCATAATGGACTCACGCGTGTTTTCTTCGGCCCATACTGCTGCTAGACCTTGAGCACCCATCGCCCAGCCAAATGAGCTGTTCGCGTTATCCGACCAACCTTCTAATTTCGATGATGGCATCGAATCGGTGGCGAATTTGCCATGGAAATTATTCTCTTCAGCTGCAGCAAGCCCCGTATGCGCATCTGTCGAGCCGATCACACCAAACTGATAGGGGTTAACACCAATCTCGCGCTCAATCTGCATGCCCCGGATTAACGCCGAGCGCATAAAGTCACCAACCTGCGGCTTGTACTCAGTCCAGTCTCTCTGGATGTAGTAAGGGTAATCTTCAAAATCGGCAAACGGATCGTCGGGCGACAAAACCGGATGTGTCTCGGAATCACCTTTGTATTGCGTCACCTCAACAATAGGTTCCCACCGCCTTCTGATCTCCGCGTACTCTGGGCCAATCGGCTCGTTACGCATTGTGATGGTATCGAACATGGCCCCTTTTGAAATATTCGAGTTATGAGGGATGGCAATAAAGTTGCCACCTGTCTCTTCACTGGTCTTATCCAGCCACGCCCATAAGTCCTCGGGATAGAGACTGTCATCAGAACCAAATGGCTGAAATACCTTGGCGGACTCACCATCCAAATCTGTCATGACAACACGGTGAAGATTCGCACCACCCGGTATCAGACTGTATTCCCAACCTAAAATGGCGGAGAACTGTCCAGGGATGTTATTGGCCTCTGCCGCGTCGGCAATGTCGCTCCAAGCCTGATCCTCAAGTATGGGCACTCTTGGAAATACCGAGCCGGCGAGGTCCCACTCCGATATTGCTTCCTGTGGGGTATCAAAGGGCTCCGGAAGTTGTCGTACAAAGAAAGCGCGTCCTTCACCTTTTTTGATGGCATCGCGAATCAGGTATTGAACGTACCAGACGCGCAATTTCTGAAAGAAGCCCATGCCCTCTGTGGGTATGCCTACGTTATAGAGATGGCGAATATTGCCGAGGAACTCAGCGTGATCTGAGACCACGAGAAAGTCGAGTGGCGTCTCCAATTGAACGCGAGCCTTGTGTCCAGGATGCTCAACAGGCAGACCTCGCGCAAACCGATAGGCTTCATCGGGGCCTACTGAAAAATTGCGATTGGTGAAGGCGTCGAATGAGCGGTTGGTATGTAGGTGTGTATCACCCCATAAAATTTGCTTTTCCGTAGCCCATGCTTGGGTCACTAGAAGTGCGGACAAAATGCCCGCAGCCGTGCGAATTTTCATTGTTTTTATCCTCAAAAGGCGCCGGATTTACCTAGCGGCCTTTCCACTCGGGCTTTTGCTTGTTGAAGAAAGAAATAACGGCGTTTTTGGCGTCTTCACTATCAATGCACATGGCCTGTAGCTCTGCTTCTTTCGAGATTGCCTCATCTAGCGTGTGGGTCTGACCAAAGCTGACAGCGGCTTTGGTGTAACTCAGTGCAAGCGGCGATCTATCAGCCACCTCTTTGGCATAAGCAATACCGTCCTCGCGAAGCGACTCGTCGGGAAACACCCTGTTAACCATACCCATCGCCATTGCTTTCTCCGAGCTCAACTTTTCGCCAAGCGCCATGAGTTCATAAGCGCGCTTGGTTCCCACCAAGCGGGGAATCAACCACGTTGCGCCACCATCTGGCACAAGACCGATTGCCGAGAAGGGTTGATATAGATAAGCGCCCTCTCCCATACAGGCCAGGTCACACGCCATCGCATAAGAATAGGCAATACCGGCACAAGGACCATTAATCACGGCTATCCACGGCTTTGAGCTGTTATGAATGGCAAGCACGCCAGGCTTGTACTCGAAATTCAAATCACTCTCTACCGACTTGCCATTAGCCATGCCGTCGCCATCTGACAGGTCTGCGCCCGCACTAAAGGCCCTTCCATTGCCTGTCAGCACCACGGCCCTGACAGTTTCATCGAGATTAGCTGCAATTGCAGCCTGCGCAATTTCCCGCCGCAGCGCAGTATTGAAAGTATTCATTTTCTCGGGGCGATTGAGCGCAATGACCATTACGCTACCGTCTTGAGTCACCTCGAGCGTCTCATACTGACTCATGATTATGCTCCGTGTTGAAAGTGCCCCTTTCGGGGCTGGTGATATGTAAGTCTAGGGTGTTCAGTCTGCAGATGCTGGGTCGAGTACCTCACGAAGCTCCCGCTTCAAAAACTTACCGTTTGCATTTCGTGGAAGTGGCTCTGCCAAGAACCAGATGTACTTGGGTACCTTAAACGCTGCTAGGCGCGTCGACAGATGCTCACGAAGACCCGATGCATCCAACATGGCGCTGTCTTTAAGATGGATCGCCACACCCACTTCCTCGCCGAGTCGTTCGTCCGGCACGGCGAATGCGACACACTCGAGGACCGCCGGATGATCGAAAACAGCGAATTCTACTTCAGCGCCATAGATGTTTTCGCCACCTCGGAGGATCATATCTTTCGCGCGATCCACCAAATATAAGAACCCCTCTTCGTCGAAGTAGCCGATGTCACCAGTATGCAACCAGCCATCAACAATCGTCTCGGCGGTGGCCTCTGGGCGGTTCAAATAACCTTTAATGACGGCCGCACCTTTGACACAAATTTCTCCCATCTCTCCCACAGGAAGTTCCTTCCCGTTTTCGTCAATCACTTTGCCGTCAAAGGTGGGGGCCAGGTAGCCGCAACTGGATGGGCGCTCTACGAACACGTCCCCAGCAATATAGGTGATGATGCCGCAGACTTCGGTCATGCCATAGCCCTGCGCAGGTCTCGCTTTCTTGGTAACCGCATCCACCTTTTTCACAAGATCCGGCTGAACCGCCGCGCCACCGCCGCCCATGCTTGCAAGGCTCGAGGTGTCGTAATCGTTAAAATCAGGATGCGTCAACAGCTCCCGCGTCATCATGGGAACGGCGCTGAGCATGTTTACGCCCTCTGCCTCGATGAGTTTTAGCGCCTCGACCGTATCCCATTTGTACATCAGAACGAATCGGTTTCCAGCCAAGGTCCCCGCTTGAACTGCACAGTTGTTCGCCGTCACGTGAAACAGTGGCGTAGCAATCAAAGACGTTGCTGGCGGTGGCGATTGCACATCGATGTCACTAGCGCCTTCAGATTTCGCAAGTGCCGATGCAGTCGCGAAGGCTCGTCCCATAGACACCACGTTCAACACATTGGTGATGCAACCACGATTGGTTAATTGCGCACCTTTAGGCCGGCCGGTCGTGCCTGATGTGTAAAAAATACAGGCGACGCTGTCGGGGTCGATGTCAATCGCGGGTAGCTGAGCACCGTCGACCATTGCCGAGTGAAAGTCTGTAGCCTCGACAGGCGAGTTAGGCTCACGCACCGAGACCACCTTGATATCGGGATGTTTCTCGTGAATTTGCGCAAAGGCCTCTAAACGACGATCGTCTGCAATCAATACTTTTGGCTTCGAGTCATTGAGGGCGTAGTCCATTTCATCCGCCACCCACCAAGCATTCATGCCGACGATTGCAGCGCCAATACTGTTAACCGCCCAATGCGCCATCATCCACTCCGGATAGTTGCGCATGGCAATCGCCACATGATCTCCGGGGCCCACTCCCTGGTCCATTAACCAGCCACCAAATTCCGCGACGATTTTGGCAGTTTGCGCATAGGTCCAGCGCTCATCGTTGTAAATCAGGTATTCAGCGTCCCCGTGACCGGTCGATAAGGCCCAGAGATCACGCATTGAACCCGGCGCCTGAGCGAAGGCTTTGACGGGCACACCATCGCGCTCGATCGTGGTTAACTCGAGCAAGCCACCAGGCGCCGTGGTCATTTCAAGAGCTTCTTTAAACTGGGCTACAACAGACATAACGTATTCATCTCCGTACAACTTGTGCTTATCGTTATTAGCCGCCAAGGCGGTCGCATGCGTTTCCTCACCCAAGTTTGCGAGCAGCAATACCAGCGTGTATAACGCGCTCAAGAACAATACTGAATCGGCAAGCACTTAGCTACATCGGAGATCAAAAAATGGCACAGGGACTCGACTTAACGCATCTAGATCAATGGGTCCGAGATCATGTTCCCGCCTTCGAGGGCGATCTCAAAGCTGAAAAATTCGCCGGCGGGCAGTCAAACCCGACGTTCAAGTTAACAGCAGGCGAAAATAGCTACGTTCTTCGTCGCAAGCCCATGGGAACACTGCTGGCTTCGGCACACGCCGTTGATAGAGAGTTTAAGGTGTTATCTGCGCTGGCTCCGACTAATGTACCGGTTCCGGTGCCCGTCGCTCTGTGCGAGGACGATAACGTCATTGGTTCGATGTTTTACATCATGGAACACCTCGAGGGCCGGATTTTTTGGGATCCTGCCTTGCCCGAAGTATCGGATGAGGATCGAGCCGCCATCTACGATCAAATGAATCAGGTGATGGCAGACATGCACAGTGTGAACATCCACCAGGTTGGCCTCAGTGACTACGGCAAACCAGGCAATTACTTCGAGCGTCAGATCGGGCGCTGGACAAAGCAATACCGGGCGGCAGAGACAGAAACGATTCCCGAGATGGAAAAGCTCATCGATTGGCTTCCTCGGAATATGCCAGCGGATGATGGTCGTGTCTCACTGGTACACGGTGACTATCGATTGGACAACATGATTTTCCATCCCACTGAGCCACGTATCATTGGCATCCTTGACTGGGAACTATCGACTCTGGGCCACCCGCTGGCCGATCTCGCCTACCAGCTTATGGCCTGGCAGTTCCCTCGGGAAGCCGGCATTAACGGTCTTGCAGGCCTCTCTCGCGCTGAATTAAACATCCCAGATGATGAAACTTACATCCGGTTGTACTGCGAACGCACCGGCCAACCCGGCATCGAAGACTGGAACTTTTACATGGCCTTCTGCTTCTTTCGGTTAGCCTCAATCACTCAAGGGATCAGAAAGCGGGCCTTAATTGGCACAGCATCAAGCCCTGAAGCGGAAGCAAAAGCGGCCATGGTGGGCCCTCTGTCCAGCATGGGTGCTGCTTACACAGACTAAACCACCTCACCAGCCAAAACCGCGGCTATCGAGCTCGCAAAAGATGCGGGATCTATCGGTTTGGTTAGGTAGTGCGAACATCCAGCCCCACGGCACTTGTCCTCGTCTTCAGAGGCAGCGAATGCAGTCAGTGCGACAATGTGGCCTGACCAATCCATCGCTCGAATACGTCGCATTAACTCGTAGCCATCCAATTTAGGCATCTGAATGTCGGTAATGACCAAGTCGAACTCATTAGAATGCTGGGTAAATCGAGCAAGTCCCTCTTCCCCGTCAGCAGCCGTTGTGACCACTGCTCCCGCACGTTCTAGCATCACCCTTAGCAGCATCGAAACCGTCTCACTATCTTCGCAGATCAATAAGTTGATGCCGCTAAGCAGCTCTGTAGACGGTAGGTCTGATGGGGACTCAGTCGAATGCGTGGCTGCCCGCGTTGTCGTCCCAGTATCTGTATTGGGGTCACGCGTAGCCGGCGGCAACATAACGATTGCTTGAGTTCCCTCTCCGAGGGTCGAGTTGATCACGATATCACCGCCCATCAAGTCAATGAATGACTTCACAACCGTCAGGCCAAGGCCGGCACCTTCAATCGTGGAGTGCGTGCTCATATCGTGGACACGGGTGAATGGCTCGAAAATGCTGTCCACTACCGATGGACGCATACCAATGCCCGTATCATCCACGACGATGCGCAGCCAATCGACCGAATCACGTGCTGAGACCGACACTGCCATGGAGATAGAGCCTTCCATGGTGTACTTAATGGCATTCGTGAGGAGATTCATCGCAAGCTCATCAAGCTTCGCTCTATCTGCAACCCACCTCTCGGGTGTACCACTCTCGACGTGAAATGAGAGCGACAATTCGCGCTCAGTGACACGACGTTCAATAAGTTGTCGGAGTTTTTCCATCCAGTCACGGATATGGATCGAATCGGTTGCTACCTGCAATCGCCCGCTCTCGATCGCTACCATATCAAGTACATTACCAATCATCGCGCTCATGTACTCTGAGTTAGCGACGACCGCACTCAGCCATTCTGATCTCTGGTCGGAGCTACCGGCACCTTCTTCAAGCAAATGAGCGTACCCAGTGATGGCTGTCAGGGGCGTCCGCATATCGTGTGACACACTGGCAATGAACTGACTTTTCGCTCGGGACGCGGCTTCGGCGGCCTCTCTTGCCTCGCGTAACTCAGATGCCTGAATTTCGAGCCGCTCGAGCGCCAGCGCGGTATCCAATCGCGTCGATGCCAGCGCTGCGATGGTGGTAAAGAGCTTTACGTCCTCCTCCGAGTAAAAGTTAGCCTCGGGATGCTCAGAATCAAGAACGCCCACGACGCGACCTTCATGCAAAATAGGGACCGCTAGCTCCGAGCACCGAAAGTCATCGTCTAGTATGTAGCGAGGGTCTGATCGTGTGTCATTAACGAGCTGAAGCTCACCGGTCTTAGCTACCGCGCCCACAATGCCGCTACCCACAGGAATCTCAATTGGATCCAGAATCTCGCGCTCTGACGGGTTTTTTTCGCCGTGCGCCGCCCGTTGGATAAGCGTGTCACCTTCATCATTAATCAGGTACACCACACAGTCGACGAATCCCAGATCACCTATGGCGGTTCTAGTTATATTCCAGCAGATGTCATCCACGGACGTCAGCGACGCCTGACTCATCGTGAACTGATGCAACAGTTCCAGATATCGGTGACGCTCAATCGCATCCTGTTACTGTAGACCGCTGTCCATTTCTGCCAAGACAGTCCTCTGCTGATAGCATTTTGTTGTTAGTGTATGGTCCACGCCTAAGCTGAAGCAATGCGAACTCAGGTTGAAAACTTGACCTGAGTCTCATCAACCAAGAATTAGGAATACGCATGGAGATTTTTGGCTATCTCGGACTTCTAGGCAGCGTTGCCTTACTGATATGGATGGCTCTGCGCGGTGTGGACATTATGTTCGCGGCGATATTGAGTTCGCTCTTTGTCATCGTTACTAACGCCATGCCGCTCGCGGATTCACTGCTTAACGGTTTTGCGGGCGGGCCACTAGGCGCGTTTACCTTTGCCGGTAAGTTTTTCTTCCTATTTGCCGCGGGTGCCATATTTGGCAGGGCTATGGGAGATAGTGGTGCGGCAGCGAGCATCGCTATGGCACTAGTTAAAAAACTAGGCGCAGATAGAGCGCTCGTCATTACCACGCTAGCCTGTGCCGCATTAACCTATGGCGGCGTCGTTGTCTTTGTCGTCATCTTTGCCGTTTACCCCCTGGGTCTCCAATTACTCAAAGAAGCCGATATTCCCAAGCGATTATTCTGCGCCGCACTGGCATTGGGGGCTGGAACCTTCACTCTCACCGCGCTACCGGGAACACCTTCGATTCATAATGCGATCTCGGCTTCTGCCCTGGGCACCAGCTTGACTGCGGCACCACTGCTCAGTCTTCTGGCCGCCGCAGTGATGATTGGCTTGGGTCTGTGGTATCTCGAGCATCAGCGTCTGATCGCAAAAGCGGCTGGAGAAGGCTTTGTGCCTGGACCACGCGACGTAATTCAAGACAGCAGCGATGCCAATCTCCCACCCTGGCAGGCGGCTGTTTTCCCTCTGGTTGTCGTGATTGGGCTTATTGTTTCACCTCGACTGTTCAGCCCAGAATCGGGATCGCTTGCAGACCTCATGCAATTCGCCGGATCACAGCCGATCATGTGGCCTAGCATTTCATTGGCCGTGGGCACAGTCCTGTGTCTAGGACTGTTCAGCAATATTCGTAAAACAGGCTTTACGACGCTGGGCAATGGCACTAATGATTCATTGATGCCAATGCTCAACAGCGCGGCGATCATTGGTTATGGTGGCGTTGTAGTGCAGACAGCCGGATTTCAGCAATTTGGCGATCTTGTGCTCAACTCAGGCCTACCGCCCCTGTTATCGCTCTTTGGCTCGATCAGCGTTATTTCCGCCATCACCGGATCAGCATCCGGCGGTCTGCAGATTTTCATGCAAACCATGGCACAAGATTACGTTGCTATGGGCTTGGATCCTGAGGTCGTTCACCGAGTAGCGACCGTGGCAGCTGGCGGCTTTGACTCACTCCCACACTGTGGTGCGGTAATTACCATGCTCACCATTACACAGCTCACTCACAAGGAAGCGTATCGAGACACCGGCATCATCACGGTCGTCATACCGGTCATAGCCACACTGACGATTATGGCTGCAGCAACGCTGGGACTGCGCTGAGGCCTCGGATCGAGAAAAAGGCCGCCATCGCTGCCCTTTTTGACTTTGTGGCTTTATTTATAGGCATCCATCAAGTGGCGCTTGTAAAGCTTTCCGTTATCCATTCGCGGTAACTGCTCCATGAAATCAATCGACCGCGGTACCTTGAGTGAGGCTAAACGTTCCTTCATCCATAGGGTCAAATCCTCTGCAGTTTCGGTCGAAGCGTCGTTGTGATCCATCAACTGAACAACGGCCTTCACTTCCTCACCGAATTCTTCGTTCGGTATACCGAACACGGCAACGTCCGCAACTTTTGGGTGCGTTACTAGCAGCCCCTCTATTTCAGCGGGGTAAACGTTGACCCCACCCGTGATGATCATGAAGTTCTTCCGATCCGTGAGATAGAGATAGCCCTCTTCATCCAAATAACCCATATCGCCAACGGTTCCCCAACCTCTTGAGTCAAAGGCTTCATCGGTCTTCCCGGGTTCGTCGAAGTATTCGAAGCGCGCTACCTCGGCAAAGTAGATTTGACCCACTTCTCCAACAGGCAACTCTTGGAGGTTATCGTCCAGAATTTTCGGAATACCGGTCAGTGGCCGGCCTACCGAGCCGGGGTGGTTTAGCCAATCTTCAGAGTCGATGAGCGTGAAACCAACGCCTTCACTGGACGAGTAATACTCGCAAATAACGGGCCCCCACCAGTCAATCATCTGGCGCTTAATATCGATAGGACATGGCGCTGCCGCATGAATGGCGCGTTGCATGCTCGACACGTCGTATTTCGATCGAACCTCCTCGGGGAGCTTCAGCATGCGAATAAACATGACAGGAACCCACTGACTATGGGTCGCCTGATGACGTTCTATTAGCGCTAGCGCCTGCTCGGGATCAAAGCGCTCCATAATGACCGAGGTCCCGCCTTGAATCAGATTCAGCGTGTTGTAGTGCAGTGGTGCAGCGTGATAAAGCGGTGCCGGCGATAAATAAATGGTGTCCGTGTTAAAGCCATAGTACGCACCCGCCAGTTTCAGCGGGTGTGGCGCATCCAAATCGATATTTTCAGGCGCTCGGAAGACCCCCTTAGGTTTCCCGGTCGTCCCGGATGAATACAACATAGGGACACCAAGACTTTGATCCGCAATGGGCTCTGATGGCTGCTCCGCCAACGTCGAATGCCAATCGACAAACCCTGCTCGTTCGCCACCGACAATGAGACAATGCTCCAGTGCCGGTGCTTGTGCTGCGGCTTCAGCGGCAACATCCGCTAGCGAGGCCGATGCAATGAATAATTGCGCTCGGCAGTTGTTGATGATGTAAGCCGTTTCATCTTTCTTCAGATGAGTACTGATCGGTGTGAAGACCACGCCGGCTCGCATACAGCCAAACATGATCTCCATGAACTCGCGGCAGTTTTTCATCATCATGGCGATGTGCTGCCCCGGCTGAACACCCGATGCTCGCAGTAACTGAGCTACTTGATTGGCAATGGCGTCCAGTTCGCCAAAGGTCACGGTTTCCCCCGTTGATCCCATGATGAACGCGGGTTTATCCGGGGTCGCAATAGCGTGATCTGTGATAGTGGGCATGTCTCTTTATCCTTTTTATGTACTGCTCTGCTCCAGTACTATAAGGCGTTCCGTGAATGTGACAAGAGACGGAAATACAAAGGATAGGAAGTCAATGACAATCGCTTTTTTAAATGATGAGTTCGTTCCCCTGGAAGAAGCGAGAATCTCGCCGATGGACCGAGGTTTTTTATTCGGAGATGGCATCTACGAGGTGATTCCGTCTTACGGTGGAAAACTGATTGGCCTCGATCTTCACCTTGCACGATTAGAGAACGGACTCAATGAGATTGGACTGAATGCACCGTGGAGTCGCGGTCACCTAACCAATGTATTCACGGAACTCATGGAGCGAAACGGGAACGGGAACCTCGGCATCTACCTTCAGATTACTCGGGGTGTCACGATGAAACGTAATCATGCGTTTCCGGCCAATGCTACGCCCACCCTCTTCGCCTACACATTTGATATTCCCGAGCCTGTATCGGGCGACTCCGATAAAGTGACACATTGGAAGGTCACCACGCACCACGATCTGCGTTGGCAGCGCTGTCACATCAAGAGCACATCGCTACTTGGAAACGTGTTGCACATGATGGAAGGGGTCAATGAGGGTGGAGGTGAGATCCTACTGTTCGATGCGAATAACCATCTGACCGAAGCCGCGGCCTGTAACGTCTTCGTTGTCCATGACAACGAGGTCAAAACCCCGCCCCTGGACCAGCATAAGCTGGCTGGTGTCACACGTGACATGGCACTGCAAATACTTCGGGCACACAGCTCACTAAGCATACAAGAAACTCACATTACTAAAGATGAAGTACTCGCCGCTGACGAAGTTTGGTTAAGCAGTTCAACGAAAGAACTGGAACCTGTCGTGAGTATTGATGGCGAACCCGTGGGCGATGGCAAACCCGGGCCGATTTGGGTGCAAGCCCAAAGCTTATTTGATCTGCATCGCTTCGATCATTTCGAATGAGCCGACCGACACAGTTCACAATTGATCTGCAGGCGCTTTGTGAAAACGCAAGGACATTAAAAGACCTTGCTGGACCACGAAGTACCATGGCTATCGTCAAGGCCGACGCCTATGGACATGGCGCGGTACCGTGCGCGAGGGCTCTATCTCCCCACGTTGATGCGTTTGCAGTAGCTATCACGGAAGAAGCGATAGCACTTCGGGACGCAGGGATCGATTTGCCAATCCTTGTCCTACAGGGACCCCATTCCCCGGAGGACGTAAAAGTCATGTCCTCAGCGGCATTATGGCCTGCCATATCGGGTGACCATCAAATCGACTGGCTAGAGCAATCGGGTGCTAGGTTCGATCAGGTTTGGATCAAATGCGATACCGGCATGCATCGACTGGGCTTGATGCCACATGAAATTATGCCTGCTCGATCTCGCCTCACACCGCACAGCGTTAGCGACATCGTTCTGATGAGTCATTTTGCCGACGCTGAAGCGCCTGACTCAAGGCTAACCGAACGGCAACTGCTACGCTGGGCTCAGGTAAGCGACGCAGCACCGATCGGGAGTTTCTCTAATTCAGCTGCAACAGCCGGACAAATTGAAACCTGGGAAAGCTGGATGCGACTTGGCTATTCCCTGTACGGAGGCTCCTTGGTTGCCTTGCCCGATGGGTACTCACTTAAACCCGTCATGCAGTTTGAGTCCCGCATTGCCAGTGTTCGATGGATTGACGCAGGTGAGAGTGTTGGCTACGGCGGCCGATGGGTGGCGCGCAGGCGCTCGCGTATCGCAACCATCCCTGCAGGTTATGGCGACGGCTATCCACGTGCTGCACGCGATGGAACACCGATTGGCACAGAGCAAGGCACTGTGCCCTTAGCCGGTAAGGTCTCCATGGATATGGTCACAGCTGATATCACCGACCTACCAGCACTGGATATTGGGAGTCCGGTGACGCTGTGGGGGGACTCGCCTTGCATTGACGAGGTTGCTGGACACTGTGACACGATTGGTTACGAACTTTGCACTCGAATAACTCAGCGTACACCGCGCCGATTTCATCGCGTGGCCGCCGACCGAGACTGACCCCGCAGTGAGATTGCATTATGCTTCACACAACGCGCAATGACAGACTGCAAAGTGACGTATCACAGTGAAGCTTGAACTCTCCGTGCTCCCAAATGACAAAGACACTGCGGCAGAGCCCATATTTGCGGCGATCGATATCGGGAGCAATTCGTTTCACCTGATCGTGGCGCGCCTAGAGCACGGTGAAGTCCGGCCGTTGCATGTCTTGGCAGAAAAAGTTCAGCTGGGCAAAGGTCTCAGGAATCACCGCCTTGCACTCGAGGCGATCGAGCGCGGACTTGCCTGTTTGGAGCGCTTTCAACAGCTTTTGTTATCGGTTAAGCCGCAACAAGTAAGGGCGGTCGGTACAAATGCGCTGCGACAAGCGTGGAATCGCGCTGACTTCACCGAGCCAGCCGAGGCCATCCTAGGCACGCCGATTGATGTCATTTACGGCCGAGAAGAAGCCAGACTCGTTTATCTGGGTGTCGCGCACACGCTGTCAGATGATGAAAAGAGTCGTCTGGTAGTCGACATTGGTGGTGGTAGCACTGAGTTTATTTTAGGACAGCGCTTTGAACCCAAGCGATTAGAGAGTCTTCAACTCGGTTGTGTAAGCTATTCCGATACCTTTTTTCCCGATGGGAGATTGTCGAAAGAAAGGTTTCGCAAAGCATACGATCAAGCGAGTTTGGAAATTTCGCATATTCGGCGTAATTTCAAACACGCCCACTGGACCGAAGCCGTGGGATCTTCCGGTACCTTGCAGGCCATTGAACTCCTCATAACCACCGCAGGTTGGCGCTCTGAGGGTATCGACTGGAAGTCACTTAAAAAACTGCGCAAAGCGCTTTTGAAGTTCGAATCCATGGATGACATCAATTTGGAGGGTCTCAATGACCGACGGCGTGGCGTCATTACCGCGGGTGTAGCCATTACCACAGCTATTTTCGACGTCTTGGATGTCGAAGTCATGCGTACCTCCTCAGGAGCACTTCGTGAGGGAGTGATTTACGATTTGATGGGACGCCTGAGGCATGAAGACGTTCGTGAGCGCACCATTCAGGCGATGCTGCAGCGCTACTCAGTCGATCAGCCCACGGCGAAGACCGTCGGTAACTACGCCCGCCACTTGGCATCACAGACGGCGTCCAGCTGGAACCTAATGGATGACGATATCGAGCTCCTAGTGTGGACCGCAAGGCTTCATGAGGTAGGTGTCGCGATCTCCCAGAAGCACTATAACCGACACTCAGCTTACCTCATTGAAAACTCAGATATGCCCGGGTTTTCACAAGGCGATCAGCTCACAATGAGTCGGTTATTGCGAGGTCACCGTGGAAAGCTACCGCCTTATCTACTCGAGGATATACCACGGAAAAACCGCGAAAAATTTTCGAGAATGCTGGTACTGCTGCGGATGGCTGTCATCCTAAAACATGCAGGGCCATCCACCATGCAACCGGACTTTTCGGCACATGCCAAAGACGAAAAGCTCAAGGTGTATTTCCCAATGCAATGGCGAGCAAACTACCCGCTCACCATTTGGGAGATATCCGAGTCAAAATCTGCATTTGAAAAACTAGGCGTGAAAGTGAGGCTAGCCAAGGACACCAACTAGCCGCACCCCTTACACGTGGTTTACAGGTCGTATCCACGCTCATCATGAAGGACAAGATCGAGACCCTCTGTCTCTTCATCATCATCGACCCGTAAGCCAATGAGTTGATCCACCAGCTTCAGCAAGATCCAGCTACCTACCAGAGCAAACAGGAAGGTCACGACAACGCCGAAGATCTGGATGTAAAGCTGTCCACCCATGGACGACACGCCATCTGAAAAACCATTGCCGCTAAAAATTCCGAGCGACGGCGCAGCGAAGACACCGATCAGAATGGTTCCGAGCATGCCGCCGACACCATGAACGGGGAATACGTCCAAGCTATCGTCGATCTTGAGCGTATTCTTTAGGGTAATGGTCGCAAAATAGCAGACAACACCTGCCGTGAGACCAATCACTACCGCGGCCGCAGGCCCCACTGAACCCGAGGCCGGCGTGATGGTGCCCAATCCGGCAACCATACCCGTGACGATACCCAACACCGATGGTTTGCCGTGGCGAATCCACTCCATCGCCATCCAGGCTAGCGATCCACAGGCAGCACTCAAATGCGTGACCAACATGGCCATAGCCGCACTATTATCGGCAGCCAGTGCTGAACCGGCGTTAAAGCCAAACCAGCCCACCCAGAGCATGCCGGCACCTGTGACCGTCATTGTAAGGTTATGCGGAGGCATGGCTGTCGACCCGAAACCTTTACGCGAGCCCATCATTACCGCAGCGACGAGCGCCGCAACACCTGCCGTGATATGGACAACGGTGCCACCGGCAAAATCCTGCAGCCCCATCGAACCGAGCCAACCGCCGCCCCAAACCCAATGACACACGGGGGCGTAAACCAACAGCATCCAGGCTGCACTGAATAGCAACATCGCTGAGAACTTCATTCGCTCAGCAAATCCGCCGACGATAAGCGCAGGTGTGATGACCGCAAAAGTCATTTGGAACATAACAAACAGCGTTTCAGGTATCCCATTTCGGACACTATCGATTGATACGTTCGCTAAGAAGAGGTTTCCCATATCGCCAATGTAGGGACCGGGCTCCACACCATCGGTACCAAATGCAATCGAATAACCGGCGACGAACCATAGCAGTGACATGAACCCAGTGATCGCGAAGCACTGCATAAGAACAGAGAGAACGTTTTTTGCACGAACCAAACCGGCGTAAAACAACGACAAGCCCGGAATAGTCATGAAAAGAACCAACGCGGTTGCCGTTAGCATCCACGCAGTGTGGCCGGTGTCGGACGCGAAACTTGGTGCACTAAATAGCGCTAGCGCGATCATCGACGGCAGTCGAGCGCCTTTAACAAAATTCAACACAATGAAAACCCCAGATAAAAAACTCTGCGGCGCAGTTTGTCACAATGTCGGTAGGGTCGCGACCCGCTTATCTGAAAAACCGTCCCGGTTGTCAGGGTTTTTATCCAACCACATTGGGTTTATTCTCATCTCACAACAACGATAACTCTCACCAGTTTATAGGTACCGCATGCGCAAAATTTTATCCGTAGCTGCCGCCCTCATCACTATGGCGACACACTCCGCAGTGGCAAACGAACGAGCTGTCATACTCATCATCGGTGATGGGTTTGACGACACACATGTCACCATGGGCCGGAATTATCTCAAGGGACAATCAGGACAATTACTGCTTGATCAAATGCCCTTTCGTGGCGCCGTACAGGTGGAAACGGTCGATAGCGAAGGCACACCGATTTATGTCGCGGACTCGGCTAATACAGCGACAGCGCTGGCAACGGGTGCCGTTACGCAGATCGCTAGGATTGGGAAAAATGCGTCCGATCAGCCTGTAAAAACCGTACTCGAGTCTGCGGCGGCGGCTGGTTACAAAACAGGAATTGTCAGTACTGCGTCCGTGACCGACGCTTCACCCGCCGCTTTTGCTGCTCACGTCACTATTCGAGCTTGCGAGAACCCCGTCACGATTCACGGTGGCGAAAAATACGGTGTGACGTTCGACGGCTGTCCCGAGGACCTTAAAGAAAATGGTGGCATGGGTTCTATCTCCGAGCAGTTAGCAGTGGCTAATGTGGACATCATCCTCGGCGGTGGCATGGAGCATTTCGTTGCTCAGTATGAGTCGGACCCAACAGCACTCGCGTTGGCTCAGGAGAAAGGTGTGACCATTTTGAGTGAGCGTGATGCGCTAAAACAGCAACACTCCGGTCGCGTTATCGGTCTTTTTTCCGAAGACACCATGCCGGTGGCGTGGCGCGGAACGGATGGAAGAATCGCCGAGTCCATTGAGCGCAGTTGGCTAAACTATATTCATCAAATGATTGGCTCCATCACGCAACCCGATATCATCAAATGTGAAGCCAACCCGAGCTTCGCAGAGATGCCCAGCATGGAGACGATGACGCGGTATGCCCTAGATCACTTGTCGCGCGATAACGATAAGGGCTTCTTCCTGACCATCGAGTCCGCCTCGATCGATAAGAAGAGTCATGAACGCGACGCCTGCGGTTCGATTGGTGAAATCAAACAGCTAGAGGAGGCGCTCGCGGTAGCCATGGAATATGCGAATGACAATCCCAACACACTTATTATGGTCACAGCTGACCACTCTCAAGCTGCGCAGATTGTGCCGGATCCCACCTTGTACACCTCTTTACCCATTCCTGTGTTCAGTCCGGGAAAGGTGGCTCGCATTGCGACCCCTGAAGGCAGTGTGATGCGCATTAACTATGCCACTAATAACATTAGCTCAGAGGAACATACAGGCGCCAATGTCCCGTTATTCGCCAATTCCGAGGGTGAATCCGTCTTAAGTCCTTTCATGCGTCAACGCGATATTTATGATGCGATGATGCGCTATTTGGAGCTGTAAACATGACATTACGAACGATTGCTGGCCGCGAGGTCTCTAAAATTTGCCTCGGCACCATGACCTGGGGCCAACAAAACACTGAGTCCGAAGCACACGAGCAGATTTCCTATGCGCTTGATCGAGGCATCAACATGCTCGATGCCGCAGAGATGTACCCGGTTCCACCACGCGCTGAAACTCAGGGTCGAACCGAAGAATATATCGGTACGTGGTTCAAGAGAACGGGACTTCGGGACAACTTTGTCCTCGCCACTAAGGCGGCAGGACCGAATCCGGAATTTCACTATTTGCGAGGTGGCCCAAGGTTCACAAAAGAGCAGCTTATAGAAGCGGTCAACGGCTCTTTGCGCCGACTACAGACTGACTGCATTGATCTCTATCAGCTGCATTGGCCAGACCGTTACACTAACTTTTTTGGTCAGCGGGGCTACTTCCACAGAGAACAACCCGAAACCCCGATTGAAGAAACACTTCGAGCATTGGAGGACATCGTTCAGTCAGGAAAAGTGCGAACTATCGGCCTTTCAAATGAAACACCGTGGGGAACCATGAAGTTTCTCGAATTGGCAGATCGCGAGGGACTTCCGCGGATTGAAAGTATTCAAAACCCCTATAGCCTCCTAAATCGGACCTATGAAATCGCGATGGCGGAGGTCTCTCAGAGAGAAGATGTTGGCTTGTTGGCCTAATCGCCACTTGGGATGGGATTACTGACTGGAAAATATCGAACCGGTTCCAAACCAGAGAACTCTAGAATGGTCGTTTTTGAGCGCTTTACGCGCTACGAAGGCGCGGAAACCTGGGAGGCGGACGAGCGTTATTTACAGTTAGCGGACGATCACGGTATCAAC
>DPGN01000015.1 GCA_003523185.1 Halieaceae bacterium | reverse complement strand
ATGCTCGGGCTCATTACCCAGATTACCCACCAAAATTACTTTGTTTATGCCACGCGTCGCCATGCTCTTTCTCCTGTCTCACCTTTCTCAGCCTTCTCGGCTTTGTCGCCTAACGCAGCACCAAACAATTAATCAGTCACATCGATCGATGATTTTGTGTCGCGATTGAGGTCTTTGTTCACGTTAAGCCACTATACCAACCCCGCTCGATTACGGGGAGATCCATTGTGCTCTTTATGCGACTTTAACGCTGTCGGGTGACGCCAAATGCGACACCCCTAGTACCGTCGCCCACACCAACGTCAGTGCCGACATACCCAGCCAGACCCCCATCACACCGGCTTGATCCAGCAACACGCCACCGAGCATGCCGCCAAAAAAGACACCGATGAATTGGGAGGAGGCAAAAACGCCCATTGCGGTGCCTCGTGATGCGGCTGGCGCATAAATGGAAGCTAGCGAGGGCAACATCGCTTCCAATGCCGTAAAGCCCGTAAAGAAAAGCAGCAGCCCCAGAAGTGTCCCAATAAAACCACCCAGTGACATGGCGACCAATCCTGAGAGCAACACAAACAGACAAAGGAGCAACGTGCTGGTGGGTGCACTCAGGTATCGCCGCCCCTGCACTAGAAAATAGATGCCCGGCACTGACAAGACCAGTGCTCCTAGGTAGGCCAACGCGTGACGCTCGCGCGCAATGCCAGCTTCCGCTTCAAGCCCAGACGGTACGACAACGAACACCGCCATCAATAAGAAGTGTAGAAAGAAAATACTGACGTACATGGTATTCAGCGACTTGATCGACAACACCTCCGTCAGACGAGAGCCATGAAATCCAGCGGCTTCATCACGTGCTTTGGCCGCCTGACGATCGGGCTTCGGTAACAACCCCACAACCAGTATCCCAGCCAGTGCCAACAGCGCCGTGACCGCGAAGACCGCCTGCAAACCACCAAAATTGGCGAAGGTGGGTCCCAGCACCAGCGCAAGGCCAAAGGCAATCGCAATGCTGCCACCAATAATGGCACTTGCCTTTGCCCGTTGCTCAACCCGCGTGTAATCAGCAACCAGCGCCATCGTGGCTGAGGCAATAGCACCCGCTCCCTGCAGAAATCGCCCCGCAATCACGCCCCAGATCGAGGTCGAGTAAGCGGCAACCATACTCCCCGCCAGTAGCAGGCAAAGCCCGAAAACGATGACCCAGCGACGATCGATTCGATCTGATAGCCATCCCATGGGTATTTGTAAGGTTGCTTGGGTCAGCCCATAGGCACCCACCGCCAGCCCTAGTAAGAAAGGTGTAGCACCAGTCATATCGCCGCTGTAAATGGCAATCAGCGGCAACACCATAAACAGACCCAACATGCGCACTACGTAGAGTGTGGCGAGCATGGAGACCGCGCGGGTTTCGCTTGAGGTAAAGGACGTCACGTACATCGACCCTGGGGGAAAAGCGTAGGTTATCACGATCGCGACAAATCTCGGCGATCGCAGTCTATGGACGAGGTATCGGCGTATAATCTGGTGCTTTGGCTTTCTACTATTCCACGGATACAGATTCTGCAGTATGGATACCATTCAGGTACGCGGCGCTCGCACGCACAACCTCAAAAATATTGATCTCGACATACCTCGCGACAAGCTGGTTGTCATTACAGGCCTCTCTGGATCAGGTAAATCCTCGCTGGCGTTCGATACGCTCTACGCCGAGGGTCAAAGACGCTACGTCGAATCACTATCGACCTACGCTCGCCAATTCTTGTCCATGATGGAGAAGCCGGACATCGATCATATCGAAGGTTTATCCCCAGCGATTTCGATCGAGCAAAAGTCGACCTCGCACAACCCAAGATCAACCGTCGGCACCATTACAGAAATCTACGACTACCTGCGTCTACTATTCGCACGCGTTGGCGATCCACGCTGTCCAACCCACAACATCACGCTGAAAGCCCAAACTGTCAGCCAAATGGTTGATACGGTGATGGCCATGCCCGAGGGCGAGCGACTGATGCTATTGGCGCCCCTCGTGAGAGATCGGAAAGGTGAGCACTTACATGTGTTTGAGCGGGCCAGAGCTGCTGGTTTTATCCGTGTTCGGGTCGACGGTATTGTCTGTGATCTCGACGACGTTCCCGAGCTCGATAAGAAGAAAAAACACCGCATCGATGTGGTCGTCGATCGCTTCAAGGTACGTGATGATCTTGCGCTGAGACTCGCCGAATCGTTCGAGACAGCACTCGAACTTACTGATGGCCTGGCCAGCGTCTGCCCCATGGATGGCGATGGACAGGAGACCTTGTTCTCGGCGCGATATGCCTGTCCTCAATGCGGTCACTCCATTGACGAACTGGAGCCCAAACTCTTTTCGTTCAACAACCCCGCTGGGGCCTGCGACAGTTGTGATGGCCTAGGCGTGACACAATATTTCGATGAGGCGCGCATCGTCGCTCACCCTGAGGCAAGTCTCGCCGCCGGTGCGATTCGCGGCTGGGATCGGCGCAATGTTTACTACTTTCACTTACTGACGTCGCTGGCCAAGCATTACGGCTTCGATATCGATAAGCCTTATGAGGATCTAGATCCAGAACACAAAGCTATCCTTTTGCATGGTAGTGGTGGCGAGGAACTGGAGTTCGCCTACATCAACGATCGTGGCAGTGTCTTCAAACGTCGCCATGCCTTTGAGGGCATTCTCCCCAATATGGAACGGCGGTATCGCGATACCGAGTCATCCGGCGTCCGCGAGGAGCTCTCAAAATACGTCTCCACCGCACCTTGCCATAGTTGCGGCGGAACGCGTTTATGCGCAGACGCACGCAGTGTTTACGTCGATGGAAAAACGCTTCCGAGCATTACGCAATTACCCGTGGGTGAGGCACATGACTACTTTGAATCGCTCGAAATGGAAGGTCGCCAGGGCGAAATCGCTGACAAAATACTCAAGGAGCTCCGTGCTAGATATCGTTTCCTGGTCGATGTGGGACTGAACTACCTCACACTGAACCGCAGCGCTGAAACCTTGTCTGGCGGCGAAGCACAGCGCATCCGTTTGGCCTCGCAAATCGGTGCAGGTCTTGTCGGTGTCATGTACATCCTCGATGAGCCATCGATCGGCCTCCATCAACGTGACAATGAGCGCTTACTTCGCACCCTCACACACCTTCGCGATATTGGTAATACCGTTCTGGTCGTGGAGCACGACGAAGACGCGATTCGCACGGCCGATCATGTGATTGATATAGGACCCGGTGCGGGCGTCCATGGAGGTACCGTCGTTGCCGAGGGACCCATGCAAGTCATCATGGAGTCAGAGGCATCATTAACAGGTGACTACCTGTCAGGCCGAAAGACCATTGCCGTCCCTAAAAAGCGGGGCAAATCGAATCCCAAAAAACAGTTAGTCATCGAGGGAGCCTCGGGTAACAACCTGCAAAACGTTAAACTCGACCTCCCCGTAGGTCTGCTTACCTGCGTAACCGGTGTATCAGGCTCGGGTAAATCGACTCTCATAAACGGCACGCTCTATCCACTGGCGGCGACGGCACTGAATGGAGCCACCACCCTGCGCGCCGCGGCGCATACAGACTGCCAAGGCCTCGATCACTTCGACAAATGCATCGATATTGACCAGTCGCCGATCGGTCGAACACCACGCTCAAACCCGGCAACCTACACCGGCATTTTCACCCCCGTCAGAGAGCTGTTTGCAGGCACGCAAGAAGCCCGCTCTCGCGGTTACAAGCCCGGTCGCTTCAGTTTCAATGTGCGCGGTGGCCGTTGCGAAGCATGCCAAGGTGATGGCGTCACCAAAGTTGAAATGCATTTCCTACCTGACATTTACGTACCCTGCGATGTCTGCAAAGGCAAACGCTACAACCGCGAAACGCTGGAGATTAAATACAAAGGCAAAAACATCGCCGAAGTACTCGATATGACAGTGGAAGACGCGCTCGAGTTCTTTGAACCTGTACCGTCGATTCACCGAAAGCTCCAAACCCTTATGGATGTTGGCCTCACATACGTGCGGCTTGGTCAGGCAGCAACAACGCTCTCGGGCGGTGAAGCTCAGCGCGTCAAACTCTCGCGGGAGCTATCAAAGCGGGATACTGGCAGCACCTTGTACATCTTGGATGAGCCAACCACGGGACTTCATTTCGAGGATATTCGGCAGCTGCTCGAGGTCTTGCACCGATTGCGCGACGGGGGCAACACCGTGGTGATCATCGAGCACAATCTTGATGTAATAAAGACGGCTGACTGGATTGTCGACTTGGGTCCCGAGGGGGGCTCTGGCGGCGGTCAAATCATTGCGACCGGGACACCGGAGGACGTTGCTAAAAATCCGTCATCTCATACAGGCAGGTTTCTTACGCCCTTGCTATAACAAGTCTGTGTCACAGTTTATATTTTAAAGCCGATATTGACTCAGTTGCCGTACACTGGAAGGCTTACAAGTAAGAAGAAAAATAAAGTCAGAGGCGTACCGATGTCTTATATGTTGCCCCTTCTCATTTGGGCCTATTCAGCCTGTGCGATCGCCCAGCCGTTGATCGCTGCACCAAGCGATCAACGAGTAAACCCCAACGTATTGTCGCATCAACAGACACTGATACCCGGGCTGAAGAAATTAGGTACTCGGGTTTATGGTGCCGAGTTCATGGGCTACTCGAATTTCGGTTTTATCGAAGGCGATACCGGGATCATTGTGGTAGATGCGGGCTGGTTCCCCACCCCAACAGCAAACGCAATGAAGCTGCTGCGTGAATACACGAACAAGCCGATCGTCGCGGTTATCTATACCCATCTTCACATGGACCACTATGGGGGCATTCAAGCGGTTCTGACCGATGCCTCAGCAGCTATACCCGTGTATGGGCCCGCTGACTGGGAGGCAACGATCGCTATGGGGCAAAGCGTCACCCACAAAGCCACTCTGCGACGCGCCTTTATGCAAATGGGAATCCCGATTCCTGAGGGCCTCGACGGTACGGTAGGCAACGGTATTGGCCCAAGCCCGCGACTCGAGCGAAACGATGCCTTGAGTTACCCGCCAACGATAGACGTCGCTGACAAAGTTAAAGTCACCATAGACGGCGTTTCCTTGGAAATTTTCCCTGCCGAGGGCGATGTGCCTGAGCACTTATGGGTATGGCTGCCGGAGGATCGGATTTTGTTCAGCGGAGATGCGCCACCGCATGGGGTCTTCCCCGCTGTCGAAACAGCACGCTTTGAGATGGGCCGTGATCCGAACAAAATGATGGCGTCGGTGCAAAAGACCATTGATCTAGACCCGCTCGCAATCGTGCCGGGGCACAGCAGCATCATTGATGATCACGCGGAAATCCGCGAGCTAATGACGCTGACACGGGACACAATCCAGTTTCTAATCGATCAAGTTGACCGCTTTTACCTAACCAACCGATCGGTCGATGATTTGCTGAATACTATTGAGCTGCCCCCGGCCGTTGCTGCGCACCAGCAGTTACAGCCTTACTACCATCGATGGGAGTGGATGATGCAGCAGCGCTTTACCAAGCGGGCGGGGTTCATCGACGACTGGATGGATTATCTCTCACACAACGCTTACGACGAGGCGCAACGCCTCGTGCCTGCCTTAGGTGGCCGAGAAAAAATCCTACAGATGGCTGCTGATGCCACAGCAAGCGATCCCCAATGGGCCGCACGACTCGCAACCTATCTCTTACTCGTCGACTCGAGTGATGATGAGGCGCGCCAAGTTCGACAACAAGCCTCAATTCGATTCGCACAAGTCACCAGCAGCACCAATCAGCGCAACTATCTGCTGGGGCTAGTTGCAGAGGAGAACGGCGACATTGATTTCGATCGAATGCTCAGAGGCCCTCTTACCGAATCGCTCCGGTTGGTTGATGACAGCAAACTTCTTTCGAGGCTTCGAAATCGGGTGATTGCGGAGCAAGCAGACGATGTGGATATTGCCGTCCGACTATCGCTGACAGATGGCGACACCTTCGACCTCCATCTCATCAACAACATTCTGCGTGTGAGTTGGCCCGACGAAGAACGGATAACGTCCGGCCAATGGACTACCAATCGTCAAACCATCATCGCCGTGCTGACCGATGAATTATCGATGATGGAGGCGCTAACCAACGGTCGCATTCAGGCTAGCGGTGACCGGCAGCGCCATCAACGCTTCGCGTCGTTATTCGAGTAAGCGCCGAAAACGACTAAAACTGGTGGACAAAAACCACTAAACAAAATCGCAGTCCAAAAAAAGCCGCGACTAATCGCGGCTTTTCTAATGCTTCACCAAAGGAGTAACGACTTACTCGTCGTCCATCTCCTCTACCTCGTCATACACTTCAGGTGCAGGACGATCGACAAGCTCGACGTAGGCCATTGGCGCCTTGTCACCGGCACGGTAACCACACTTAAGAATGCGGATATAACCTCCGGGACGCTCCTGATACCTAGGACCCAACTCGGTGAAGAGCTTGCCAACAGCCTCTTTAGAACGCGTGCGATCAAAGGCGAG
>DPGN01000039.1:52157-58731 GCA_003523185.1 Halieaceae bacterium | reverse complement strand
CGCGCCGTGCTGAGACCTGCCGAGTTTCATGAGTCAAAATCGCTTCGCAAATTCTTAAAGACCAATGAGTGGCGGGTTGAATACGACCTGCGATTCGAGCAGGTCATTAATGCTTGCGCAGCGCCCTCTCCCGGACGGGAAGAAACCTGGATTAGTGACGATATGAAAGCCGCCTATGTGGAGTTACACCACCTTGGCTACGCACATAGTGTTGAGGTCATTGATAACGATCGGCTCATCGGTGGTCTCTATGGCGTGAAATTGGGCCGCGTGTTTTTTGGCGAGTCCATGTTTTCAAGAGAATCAAACGCCTCCAAAGTGGCTCTCCATGCGATTTGCAAAAAGAAGCTTCTCGGACCGCTATCTCTTATTGACTGTCAGATGCCTAACGCACACCTTCAGTCCCTCGGCATGACACTCATCACTAGATCCGAATTTGAAGAAATACTCTCGTCTGAGATTAAGTAACCAGCCAGTGTTGAATTGCTAGGTGAGCAAGAAGTTGGAAATGACGCCAGTCATTCACGAGATCATTGACGAAGATCACGTTTAAAAACCCCTTGTGAGGTTTACCCCGTGCGGCTCCTGCGCCACGAGTGGAACACTGCAATCATCAGGATGGGAACGCCTAGCTCCATCACTTCTTCGACTGAACTCGCTAAAAATGAGACCTGTTGGCTCGTCTCAACACCCAACGGTTTAAGTTTTCGTGCTAATCCGTCGATACTTTTCGAGACGGCCAATAGTACGAAGATCATAAGCACACCCACAGCGCGTTCATTCAATTTTGATAAGTTCGCGAGTGTTGATGTGAGGTGATTCTTTACGATGTTTATCACTGCCCACAGAAGAAGTGCGATAACGATCAGACCGACCAATTTTTCTAAGAGCGGCACCTCAGAACTCATGTAAAACCGAGACCTAAGGATACCCATCGTGGTAAATCGCTTATCGAAATCGAGTTCTCGACAGCCAAAAAGAGTAACCAGAACAATAATATAAGCACGTCGCTTCGCAAAATCTCTGCCGCCCGCTAGAAGCATATAGCCCACGCACAAAAAATAGCCCAGCGCAGAAGCACGTTCGATTGGACCTGTCTCGCCCAGCAAAGACTTGGCTTCAGTAGGACCTAAGTAAACGACGAAAGCCGCCAGTAAAATGAGAGAGAGCGATAAGATTGCATAGATACGAAAATAGATGTTGGTCATGCCGGATGTCACTCTGAATAAAACGAACGAAGCAGGTTCTAATAGATTCGCCACAACTCGTGATTAGTCTGATTTCTCGCCCCAAACATCAATTAATGGGCTCGTCGCAGGTTAACAGATTCGAATGGTCATGACCTCACGCGATGACGACAGGAATCCGCATTGGCGATCACTGCTGCACGCTTTACACTCTAATCCATGGCACCTTTGATCATAGATCAAAGGCGAGTATCTGCGTTCCAATTGGGGGAAATAGCTCGAGGTGACAGCAAATCTAAGAGAAATAAAGGTCTTCACAACGTTTCCGCACCGTTGTTCGTATCTCCCTGAAAAGGAAGCAACGACGCTGTTCGTCGATCCCCGACAAAAGATCACACCTGAGCTGTACACCGAGTTGTCGTTGATGGGGTTTAGGCGCAGTGGAGATCATATCTACCGACCACATTGCCATAGTTGTAATGCCTGTACCGCGGCGCGAGTGGTTGCCAATGACTTTGTGCCGTCACGCAGTCAAAGACGGGTAATCAATGCCAACGCGGACTTGCGGCTAAAAATTACAGATTCGGTCATCGATGATGAAGCGTTTGAGCTCTACGAGCGATACATCATGGAAAAGCATGCCGACGGAGACATGTTTCCGCCGGATAGAGAGCAGTACGAATCATTCTTAAACAATAGCTTAAGAAACACCCAGTATTTCAGACTCTACGAGAAAGACCGACTAGTCTGCGTGGCTGTCTCTGACCAGATGCTCGATGGCTTGGCTGCAATCTATACCTTTTACGACCCAGACCTCGATAAGCGCAGCTTAGGAACGTTCGCGGTCTTACTGCAAATATCGCACGCAAAAAAAATAGGCCTACCCTATGTGTACCTCGGTTATTGGATCGATGGGTGCAGGAAGATGAGCTACAAGACGCGCTTCAAGCCGCTGGAGATGTTATCCAATGGTCGATGGCATGGCGATGGAGATTCGTCCACAAGTGGTCTGTCGACTATTCCAGTTGTGAACGTATCAGAGGAAGTACGCGATTAACGCTCGCGGTAGGTAATCCTGCCCTTGGTCAAATCGTATGGAGTCACCTCAACGCGGACCTTGTCACCGGTCAGAATACGAATGTAGTTTTTGCGCATCTTTCCTGAAATGTGAGCTGTTACAACGTGTCCGTTTTCCAACCGCACACGGAAGGTGGTGTTAGGGAGCGTATCGATGATCTCCCCTTCCATTTCGATCTGATCTTCTTTAGCCATTAAACCTACCTAGTAAATAAACGAATGGCGCGCACTCTATAGGAAAGTGCGCTTTAGGAAAATAGGGATGTGTTCGCAAAAGGTGTTGCTTAGGCGGGTACGGCCTCTTCAGCCTTCTCTGTTACCGCTTCAACGCTGAGACCTTCACCTTTGGCATCTACCGTGACCTTAGCGATACCACCCTTACTAAGTGCACCAAACAAAACCATATCGGCAAGCGGCTTTTTAATGTGCTCCTGAATGACACGTTCCATGGGGCGAGCACCCATGTTGGGGTCGTAACCCTCTTCGACAAGCCATTCGCACGCTGCGTCATCGACGTGCAGCTGAACCTGTTTTTCATCAAGTTGGGTCTGCAGCGCAGTGAGGAATTTATCAACCACGGTCAAGATAACCTCTTGACTCAGCGGCTCAAACGGGACCACTGCATCCAAACGGTTTCGGAATTCAGGGGTAAACAGCTTGTTGATGGCTTCCATAGCATCGGTACTGTTATCCTGAACAGAGAATCCAATAGAGCGCTTAGAGATACTCTCGGCACCGGCGTTCGTGGTCATGACAACGATGACATTGCGGAAATCGGCCTTGCGACCGTTGTTATCAGTGAGTGTGCCGTGATCCATCACCTGCAGCAAAAGATTAAAGACCTCGGGGTGCGCCTTCTCAATTTCATCGAGCAAGACCACCGAGTGAGGGTGTTTTGTTACCGCATCGGTCAGCAACCCCCCCTGATCATAGCCAACATAGCCTGGAGGCGCGCCAATAAGACGCGATACGGTATGCCGCTCCATGTACTCGGACATGTCAAACCGAAGTAATTCGAGCCCGAGTTGCATCGCCAGTTGTTTCGTCACCTCGGTTTTACCTACACCCGTCGGCCCGGCGAGCAAGAAACTACCAATTGGCTTGTCACCTGACCTGAGACCTGCCCGTGCTAACTTAATGGCACTTACCAGTTGGCTGACCGCTTTGTTCTGACCAAAGACAACGAGCGACAAATTGCTCTCGAGTTTTTCAAGTAGTTCCTTGTCGTCGCTGGTGACAGTCTTTGGCGGGATTCGGGCTATCTTCGCAATGACCGCCTCGATATCGCTTGGACCAACGACTTTTTTGCGCTTACTCACAGGTTGCAGCTGTTGGTAGGCTCCGGCTTCGTCAATCACATCGATAGCCTTGTCTGGAAGAAAGCGATCTGTAATGAAGCGCGCGGCCATCTCGGTCGCCGTTCGCAACGCTTTGTCGGTGTACCGCAAGCCATGGTGCTCCTCAAAACGCGACTTCAACCCTTTCAGAATCTTGTAGGCATCCTCAACAGACGGCTCTAGGACATCGACTTTCTGGAAACGACGGCTGAGCGCCTTGTCCTTATCGAAAATTCCCCGATATTCGGCGTAAGTTGTAGAACCGATGCACCGGAGTTTGCCTGAGCTAAGAAGAGGCTTGAGCAAGTTACTCGCATCCATCACGCCCCCGGAAGCCGCACCTGCACCTATGATGGTATGGATTTCGTCGATAAACAGGATTGAGCCTTCGCGTCGTTTAAGATCGGCTAAAACGCCTTTAAAGCGCTTCTCGAAATCGCCGCGGTATTTGGTTCCAGCTAACAAAGCCCCTAAATCAAGCGAGAACACCTCTGCCGCCTTAAGCGTGTCGGGGACCTGCCCGTCCACAATCAATTTCGCCAACCCCTCGGCGATAGCCGTCTTACCGACACCGGACTCACCGACCAGCAGTGGATTGTTTTTGCGACGTCGCGCCAGAATCTGAGCGACTCGCTCGACCTCATCAAGCCGACCAATTAGGGGATCAATTTGACCTTGCGCCGCCTCCTCATTGAGGTTTGTCGCGTATTTAGCGAGAGGGCTCTCCTCCTCTCCTTCAGCGTCGCCTGTATCAGCGCTGGCTGACAAGTCGTCGCCGTCGTGCTCTTCATCGTCATCCGATTTGCTCACCCCATGGGTGATAAAATTGACCACATCGAGGCGCGATATGTCTTGCGTCTTAAGGAAGTAAACCGCCTGGCTTTCCTGCTCCGAGAAGATGGCGACCAGTACATTTGCACCGGTGACCTCGGCTTTGCCCGAGCTCTGTACGTGGAATACTGCGCGCTGCAAAACGCGCTGGAAGCCCAAAGTCGGCTGTGTATCAACTTCTGATTCGCCAGACACGAGTGGCGTCGTGGCATCAATAAATTCGGTCAGATCACCGCGCAGTGTTTCGATATTGGCGCTGCAGGCCTTTAAAACGTGCTGTGCTGCGCTGTCATCAAGCAAGGCTAGTAGAAGGTGCTCTACAGTAATGAACTCGTGCCGCTGCGCTCGCGCCTGTTTAAACGACTCATTCAGGGCCCGTTCCAGATCTTTACTTAGCACTGACTACTCTCCTCACTCGTCGTCCTCTCCGTCTTGCGACGGCTCAACTTCACACAATAGCGGATGCCCGTTATCACGCGCTGCCTGATTCACCAACTCGGCTTTTGTCTCTGCCACATCTCGCGTATAGATACCGCAAACGCCTTTGCCTTGCGTATGCACCGCCAACATCACTTGCGTCGCTTTTTCTCTGTTCATCGAGAAAAAATGCTCTAGTACCTCGACAACAAACTCCATAGGCGTGTAGTCATCGTTCAGCAACACGACCTTGTATAAAGGTGGTCGCTTCAACTTCGGCTTAGCGGGCGCTAGAGCTAAGTCGCCCTCTTCCTCACCTTTGCCAGGCTTTGCCGCCATGAGCTGGATATCGAAATGTGTGTATTGGTGCGTCATCGTCTCTATGTGTAACAGCGTTACCCCAGTATAGTCCAGTACGCACGCGAAGGACTTCTGGTCGTTACCTAGTCGGCAGGATTTTTTGATTTCGCAAAAAAAAGCCCGCGTCCGCGGGCTTTTTCTCATGGAGCCATTCGTCTACATGTGGTCGATGATGGCATCACCGAAGGCTGAGCACGAAACTTCAGTCGCATTGTCGGTCAAGCGCGCGAAGTCATAGGTAACGGTTTTCGCCTGAATCGCTCCGTTCATACCGTCAATGACCAGGTCAGCTGCCTCATTCCAGCCTAGGTGACGCAACATCATCTCCGCGGAGAGGATGAGTGAACCTGGGTTAACTTTGTCCTGACCTGTGTATTTGGGCGCTGTACCGTGAGTTGCCTCAAACAGCGCAATGTCATCTGACAAGTTCGCTCCCGGCGCAATACCGATACCGCCCACTTGAGCTGCCAGTGCATCTGACAGGTAATCACCGTTCAGGTTAAGCGTTGCGATCACGCTATACTCACGTGGACGCAGCAGCACCTGCTGCAACATGGCATCGGCAATCACATCTTTGATGATGATGTCGTTACCTGTATTCGGGTTAGTGATCTTCACCCAAGGGCCACCGTCCAGCAGTTCACCGCCAAACTCCTCCATGGCAAGTTCGTAACCCCAATCACGGAATGAACCTTCCGTGAACTTCATGATATTGCCTTTGTGAACCAGGGTGACCGAAGGCAGGTCTTGATCGATAGCGTACTGGATCGACTTTCTGACAAGCCGCTTGGTGCCCTCAGCTGATACGGGCTTGATACCAATACCTACGTTTTGTGGGAATCGAATTTTGGTGGCGCCCATTTCATTGATGAGGAAATCGACGACTTTCTTGGCCTCATCACTATCTGCTTGATACTCGATACCCGCGTAAATGTCCTCGGAGTTCTCGCGGAAGATCACCATGTTAGTGTCACCGGGACTTTTCAGTGGTGAGGGCACGCCTTCGAACCATCGGACGGGTCGCAGGCAGGTGTAAAGATCTAACTCTTGGCGCAGCGCTACGTTCAACGAGCGAAAACCGCCACCAACAGGGGTCGTCAGAGGCCCTTTAATGGCCACGAGGTATGATTTGATTGCGTCCAGCGTTTCCTGAGGAAACCAATCACCCTCATACAACTCTGCCGCTTTCTCGCCGGTATAAATCTCCATCCAAGCAATTTTTTTCTCACCACCGTAGGCCTTTTCAACCGCCGCATCGACAACCTTGATCATCACTGGACTGATATCAATACCAATCCCATCGCCCTCGATATAGGGAATGATAGGTGTGTTTGGAACGTTGAGGCTGTGATCCTCATTTGCTGT
>DPGN01000039.1:36624-52038 GCA_003523185.1 Halieaceae bacterium | reverse complement strand
TAATGCGATTCGCTTATGGTGAGTCACAACGCGACTCTTTTTTGTTATGTCGTAAGTTTACCACTTTTTCTTGCAAGCCAACGCTATGAGTCAGGTTCTTCTCTTCAACAAGCCCTTCAACGTGCTGAGTCAATTTACGGACAAAGAGCGTGCTGATAATCCGAGGAAAACGCTTGCCGATTTTCTTAAAGCGCCTCAGTACAGAGCCGCTGGACGCTTAGACTATGACTCTGAGGGATTGCTGATACTCACCAACGACGGGGCTTTGCAACATCAGCTGGCAAATCCGCGTGGAAAACAATGGAAAACGTATTGGGTTCAAGTTGAGGGAGAGGCAACACCAGCCCTCTGCCGGCAATTATCTGATGGGGTGGATCTTAAGGACGGTAGATCGCTACCGGCGCATTGTAAGCTTTTGGAAATACCGACTATTTGGGACAGAAATCCACCGATCAGGTACCGAGCGTCGATTCCCGATAGCTGGATTGAGCTCTCGATTCGCGAAGGTCGGAACCGCCAAGTACGTCGAATGACGGCGGCCGCAGGGTTTCCAACATTAAGACTGATTCGCAGAAGCATTGGTCCCTTTCATATCGGAGATCTACAACCGGGCGAGAGTCGGTATGAGCCGGCCAATTTTCTCAGGAGTGCTACATGACGGGTTCTGACCGCTTTTTACCGCATGCAACGGTGGCAACTGTCCTTGAAAAAGAAGGCAAATTTCTTCTGGTTGAGGAGCTTAGCCAGGGTCGGCAAGTACTTAATC
Source organism: Halieaceae bacterium (assembly GCA_003523185.1). Lineage (GTDB taxonomy): Bacteria > Pseudomonadota > Gammaproteobacteria > Pseudomonadales > Halieaceae > Luminiphilus. The sequence continues at coordinate 51,272 of DPGN01000039.1, read as the reverse complement.
AACCGGCGGGGCATCTCGAGCCCATGGAGTCCCTCATCGAGGCTGCCGCGCGCGAGATCTTAGAAGAAACCTGTTGGCAAGTTGAAATCACGGCTTATCTGGGCGTCACCATCGTCAATGGTGCTAACGGCATCTGCTACCTAAGACACAGCTTTGTAGGTCGAGCCGTAGATTTTGACACCACGTATCGGCGTGACTCGAGTATTATTGCAACTCATTGGATGACGCGAGATGAGATCGCGACAAGCGATATTCCGCTACGTCACCCGGTTGTTTTGGACGTCATTGATCAATATTGCGCAGGTAGCGCCGTCACTTTGGATTTGGTTCGCCAGCTATGAGTCTAAATTACTCTACAAAGGTCATTGTTGGCATGTCGGGAGGCGTTGATTCATCGGTCTCTGCACTCTTGCTGAGAGAACAGGGCTACCAAGTGGAAGGCCTCTTCATGAAGAACTGGGAGGAGGACGACGGCACAGAGTACTGCACGGCAAAGGAAGATCTCGCTGATGCGCAGGCGGTTGCTGATCGCTTGGGAATTAAACTTCACGCGGCCAATTTTGCGGCTGAGTATTGGGATAATGTCTTCGAGCATTTCCTGGAGGAGTATCAGGCTGGCAGGACACCCAACCCGGATATCCTTTGCAATAAAGAGATTAAGTTTCGTGCCTTCCTTGACTACGCCCGTGTTTTGGGTGCCGATAAAATTGCAACTGGGCACTACGTTCGCAAAGGCCAACATAACGGAAAGGCGACGCTGCTAAAGGGTATCGATATTGCAAAAGATCAAAGCTATTTCCTCCATCAGGTGGGTCATGATGCGATCGATGACAGTCTGTTTCCCGTTGGCGAACTCGAAAAACCCAAAGTTCGTAAACTGGCGTCCGAGAATGACTTTAAGACAGCAGCAAAAAAGGACAGCACCGGCATTTGCTTCATTGGGGAGCGTCGCTTTTCCGATTTTCTATCACAGTATTTAAAAAAGAATCCCGGCCCGATTAAGAACCCCGAGGGTCAGATTATTGGTGAGCATCAGGGTCTCATGTACCACACCATTGGACAGCGCCAAGGCATGGGTATCGGTGGCCTGAAAAATTCGAGCGAGGCACCCTGGTATGTCGCTGATAAAGACATGCCATCGAACACCCTCTGGGCATGTCAGGGCAACGATCATCCCGCCCTCTTTGCGACAGCGCTACATGCGAGTGACATCTTCTGGATCGCTGGCGAGGCGCCCGGAGAAAGCATTCGGTGCTCGGCTAAAATCCGCTATCGCCAAGCCGATCAACAATGCACGCTAACACTGAGCGATGGCGGCTATCTCATCCAGTTCGATGAACCACAGCGTGCGATTACGCCAGGACAATCCGTCGTATTGTATCGAGACAACGAATGTCTGGGCGGCGGTGTTATCGAGACTGTACTCAATCGTTTGGAGAAACTTGCCTCGTGAGCAGCTTCACACCACTTCAGCAGCAGGTTATTGCCCTTGCAGGCGTGGTTCAGGCCACGAGAATGGTTGATCAAGTGGCAAAAACTGGCTCCTACCCTGCGGCCTTTTTTGAAGCATCGCTGCGCTCTCTATTTGCGTTCGATGCGCCCACTGTGGATGCCGTTTACGGCAATATTCAAGGCGTGAAACTTGGCCTGCGAAGCGTGGTTGATATGTTGACTGATGCCACGAATGAGGACCATGTCGCGATGGGGGCTTATGTCAGAGGGCTGCTCAAATTAGAGGATCAATTTGGCAAACGGCCCGACCTTCAGGAGGTGGTGGCTTCCCGTCTGGGACACGTTAATTTCAAGGCGCAACATTTCAGTGATGACGCAGTGGAACTCGCCGCGAGTATCAGCGCAATCTACCAAGACACGATCAGTCACCTACCCTACCGAATCAAAGTGAAAGGCAATGTGCAGCATCTTCAACAAACGAAGAACGCTGATTTAGTTCGTACACTGCTACTTGCGGGATTACGATCAGCACATCTCTGGCGCCAGTTAGGGGGCCGTCCCCGACATTTTCTTTTCAAAGGCGGAAAACTCGCCGCTACCGCGTCGGATCTAAGCAAGCAATTATCACCCGTTACGGACAACAGATCGCTCCATTAATCGCTCCGCGTGGTAAACTTGCGCGCTCGCGATGGAGCCGCTTTATGACCTATGACACTGCAACTGCCCTATCACCACTAGATGGGCGATATGCCTCGAAATTGGACCCGCTGCGCACTATTTTCAGTGAATATGGTCTTATTGCTCGACGGCTGGAAGTCGAGGTCAGATGGTTGCAGAAGCTGGCGCAAACCTCAGAGATACCTGAGGTTAAACCCCTCAGCGCGACCTCCAATGCCCACCTTGAAGCGGTCCTAAGTTCGTTTTCGTCTGAAAGTGCGGCTGCCGTTAAGGCCATCGAACGAACAACAAACCACGATGTTAAAGCGATAGAGTACTTTCTTAAGGATGCTATTTCATCTGATGTGGCGCTCGCGGAAGCCAGTGAGTTTGTGCACTTCGCATGCACCAGTGAAGATATCAACAACCTTTCACACGCCTTAATGTTGCGCGATGGTATTCCGGTCCTTACCGCAGAAATGCGTTCCATCATTGATGGTATTGACGCCTTAGCAACTGAACATGCAGCACTCCCTATGCTGAGTCGAACTCATGGTCAGACCGCTAGTCCCACAACCCTAGGCAAAGAAATGGCCAATGTTGCGGTTCGATTGCGCAGGCAATTGAACGCCGTGGAGACAGTTAAGCCACTCGGCAAGTTCAACGGTGCTGTAGGTAACTTCAATGCACACCTAAGTGCGTACCCCAATGTCGATTGGGCAACTGTGTCTCGAGAGTTCGTGGAGTCCCTGGGGCTTGAATGGAACCCCATGACGACGCAAATTGAGCCCCACGACTACATGGCCGAGTTGTTTCAGGCGATTTCACGCTTCAATACGATCCTCCTCGACTTTGATAGAGATATCTGGTCGTACATCTCGCTGGGGTATTTCAAGCAAAAGACCGTTGCGGGCGAGATTGGGTCATCCACCATGCCTCACAAAGTCAATCCGATCGACTTTGAGAACTCAGAGGGAAATCTAGGACTGGCAAATGCTGTTTTGGGTCACCTGAGTGAGAAATTACCGGTCAGCCGTTGGCAACGTGATCTTACGGACAGTACTGTTCTTCGCAATATGGGCGTTGGGTTTGGCTACTCGCTGCTGGCCTACACGTCGACCCTTAAAGGCATCAGCAAATTACAGGTCAATCGGCAGCGACTGGCCGAAGACCTTGATAGTGCTTGGGAAGTACTGGCGGAGCCGATTCAGACCGTTATGCGTCGGTACGGCATCCCCGAGCCCTATGAAAAGTTAAAAGCGCTCACTCGGGGACAGGCGATCACTCAGGAAACCCTTCAGACGTTCGTATTGACGCTCGAGTTGCCTGACGACGTAAAGCAAGAACTCATGCAACTGACGCCGTCTGGCTATGTTGGCCTTGCAGAATCTTTGACACAGAACTGGGGTAAGTAATTGAGGTGATTTCACCACGCTTCGATTTCGACGCGCAGCTATTTCTCGACGAGTATTGGCAACAGCGCCCATTGCTCATAAAAAGTGCCCTGCCGAACTTCCAGTCTCCCATAAGTCCTGAAGAGCTCGCGGGATTGGCCATGGAGCAAGAGGCTGACAGCCGAATTGTCAGTCGAGTGGCAAATCAGTGGCAGCTAGAGCAAGGGCCGTTTATCGACACCGACTTTTTGAGAGATGGCGAGTGGAGTCTACTCGTCCAGCGCGTCAATGAATGGTTTCCGGAAGTTGATGCGCTTCGGGGCTGCGTTGATTTTCTACCGACATGGCGCTTCGACGATGTCATGGTGAGCTATGCCACTAACGGCGCAGGTGTTGGCCCTCATTTCGATCAGTACGACGTATTCCTACTGCAAGGTGCAGGCCAACGGATATGGAAGGTCGGGCCTCGATGTGATGCTACAACGCCTACGATTGACGCGGACGGACTCACACTTATCGAAGAATTTGATACAGACCAGGTCTTCCTGCTCAATCCGGGAGATGCGCTTTACATCCCCCCTGGATATGCCCATTGGGGAACCGCGGTAGACGAGAGTATGACCTACTCCCTTGGTTTCAGAGCACCCCGCTTGGCTGACCTGGTTGCTCGCCTATCCGACAGTGTCATCGAGTCCCTTCGCGATGGCTTGTTACTCGAGGACAAAGGAAGCATGCGAGTCCAACCACGCCCGGGTGAAATTACTGACCAGCATCTCGCTAACGCTCAGACTGCGGTGGTAAATGCTATCGAGGCCCTTGGCGACACCGATTGGTTCCCGGAATTACTCTCGGAAACACATGAAGATCTGCCTGTAAACGAGGAGCCTATCAGCGACACCGTTGCCCTGGTCCCCAGTCAGCGTCTACTTTGGCGCGATAGGGATGACCACCTTGCGGTTTTTCTCGCGGGACGTAAGTACCGCTTGTCGGGCAGTGACGAAGCCTTTGTAATGACGCTGAGCTCAGGACAGGCTGTAACGATCTGTGATGTCACTGCTCCTCAACTAGAGATACTGAAAGAGTGGTGGTCACTCGGATTTATCGAGACACCGCAGGTAGATACATCGCATTAACCGTACATCAGCTGTCGATTAAAATACCGACCTCGTTGCCTTCGTAGTGAACCTCGAAAATGGGTAATGACTGGCAGTGCCCGGCAGTATGCTCACCCGTTCTGAGATCAAATGCGAACTGATGTCGCGGGCAAAGGATAATGCCATCTTCTATGTGCCCTTCCTCCAATGATTGTTCCTGGTGAGGACAGACAGCACCAAAGGCCACAATCTGATCGTTTTCTTTTGAAAGAATGAGGTCGGTTGAGTCTATTTTGAAGCGCTTACGGTAGCCCTCTTGAACATTAATCAGCTTATCCAGGGGAAGAAAACGCATTGTTTAGTCGCCCCGCAATTGCGCAATGATTTGAGTGGCTGCGGTCACCGGGGTGAGTTCTCCACGACCAACCTGATCCCTCAGCCCAGGCAACATCTTGCCAACACCTGGATGATCGGTGAGCTGCTGACGCAGCATTTCATCTGTCAGCTGCCACATCCACTGCAGATTCTGCTCGGCGCGCTTGCGATCATAAGCGTGGCAGCCCTTCGCCTCTTGCTGAAAGCGCTCCATCATGGACCAACATTCCTCGATACCTTGCCGCTCAAGTGCGGAGCAGGTGTGAACCTCGGGCTTCCAAAAGTCATTGCTCGCCAGCAACGACATCGCGCTTTGGTAATGAAGCTTGGTTTTGCGGGCTAAACTCTCACTCTCGCCGTCTGCTTTATTGATCATAATGGCATCGGCGAGCTCTAAAATACCCTTCTTGATCCCTTGTAACTCGTCTCCACCACCGGGTAGCAACAGGATTAGGAAAAAATCCACCATGCTTCCCACCTGGTGCTCGGACTGGCCTACCCCTACAGTCTCGACCAGCACCACATCAAAGCCTGCCGCTTCGCAAAGCAACATTGACTCGCGGGTTTTGAGCGCTACACCGCCCAACGCTTTCCCAGCGGGTGATGGACGGATGAATGCTGAAGGGTCTCGAGAAAGGTGCTCCATGCGGGTTTTGTCACCGAGAATAGAGCCTCCAGCCATAGGAGAGCTTGGATCTACGGCTAACACGGCCACTTTATGACCCTTGGCAATAACATGCTGACCAAAGGTTTCAATGAACGTTGATTTACCGACACCCGGCACACCTGTAATGCCAACACGCAAACTCTTGCCCGTATGCGGTAACAATTCGTTAAGTAGCGACTGAGCGGCCTCACGGTCCTGAGGTCGTGAGCTCTCTACAAGGGTGATTGCCTTGGCAAGCGCTCGTCGATTACCCGCAACGATGGCCTCAGCGGTTGGCGTTAACGGCATCCAGCACCTTTCGTGCAGCGTCAGGAATCGGGGTTCCCGGACCAAATATGAGGCTCACGCCCGCATCATAGAGGTAGTCATAGTCTTGCTGGGGGATAACACCACCTGCAATGACGACAATATCATCGGCGCCCTCGGCTTTCAGTGCTTCAATGAGTTGTGGTACTAATGTTTTATGACCCGCCGCCAGACTCGATGCGCCCACAATATGCACGTCGTTCTCAACGGCTTGTCGAGCAACCTCCTCGGGTGTGGAGAACATGGGCGATAGATCCACGTCAAAACCTACATCTGCGAAGGCTGTAGCAACGACCTTGGCACCCCGGTCATGTCCATCTTGGCCCATTTTCGCCACGAGTATTCTGGGGCGACGGCCATGTTCTTCGACAAAGCGCTCGATATCCATTGCGATTTGCTTCCAGTTTTCGTCTTGCTCGTAAGCGGCACCATAAACACCTGAAACCGTCTGTGCACTTGCGACAAAGCGGCCGAAGTGCGTTTCAAGCGCGTCCGATATTTCCCCCACGGTAGCACGGTGCCGCGTGGCTTCAACAGCAAGAGCAAGCAGATTACCCTCGCCCGTCTCGGCGGCCTTTGACAAGGCACTTAAACACGCTTCAACCGACGCAGCGTCACGCGAGGAGCGGATACGATCGAGCCTTTCAATCTGTGAGTCACGAACCGCATCGTTATCGACTTCAAGAATATCAACGTCATCCTGTTCGCTAATCTGATATTTGTTAACGCCAACAATGACATCTTCACCGCGATCGATACGTGCTTGCTTCTTGGCCGCAGCTTCTTCAATGCGTAGTTTTGGGAGACCTGTTTCGATCGCCTGAGCCATACCGCCGGCATCCTCGACCTCGGCGATGAGTGCTCGGGCTTTCTCCGCAATCTCATTGGTCAGTGACTCCATCATGTACGAGCCACCCCAGGGATCGACTACCTGGCTGATACCCGTTTCCTCTTGCAGTACTAGCTGAGTGTTACGTGCAATGCGGGCGGCGAAGTCTGAAGGCAACGCAATGGCTTCATCAAGTGCATTGGTATGGAGGCTTTGTGTGCCACCAAAAACAGCCGCCATTGCTTCTATCGTCGTTCGGACAATGTTGTTGTAGGGATCCTGCTCGGTAAGTGACCAGCCAGATGTCTGACAATGTGTCCGCAACATAGAGCTTTTAGGGTTCTCGGGTGAAAACTCACCCACAATTTCTGCCCATAGCAAACGAGCGGCCCGCATCTTGGCGATTTCCATGTAGAAATTCATACCAATGCCCCAGAAGAATGAAAGTCTGGGCGCAAATTCATCGATATTCAGACCGGCCGCAATGGCAGTACGGATGTATTCCTTACCGTCGGCTAGGGTGTATGCCAGCTCAAGTGCGGCGTTAGCACCCGCTTCCTGCATGTGATAGCCAGAGATCGAAATGGTGTTGAACTTAGGCATGTTCTTGGAGCAATAGGCAATGATATCGCCAATGATGCGCATGCTCGGAACCGGTGGGTAAATGTAGGTATTACGCACCATAAACTCCTTCAAGATGTCGTTCTGAATCGTTCCCGCGAGCGCTTCAGGACCGACGCCCTGCTCTTCCGCAGCCACGATGTAGCCCGCAAGCACAGGAAGTACCGCTCCGTTCATCGTCATCGATACTGATACTTTGTCCAGCGGAATGCCGTCGAACAAGATCTTCATATCCTCAACCGAATCAACAGCAACACCCGCCTTGCCCACATCACCTGCTACTCGTGGGTGGTCGGAGTCGTATCCTCTGTGGGTTGCGAGATCAAAGGCAACCGAGACACCCTGGCCGCCCGCTGCTAGTGCTTTGCGATAGAAGGCATTACTCTCTTCCGCCGTCGAAAACCCTGCATATTGACGAATAGTCCAACGCCGACCAGCGTACATAGTCGCCTGCGGCCCTCGAATGTAGGGACTGAGCCCGGGCATAGTGTCCGTGTAGGGAAGCTCAGCCGTGTCCTCGGCGGTGTACAGCACCTTCATTGGAATATCTTCTGGCGTAAGCCAAGAGAACTCGTCTGGCGTGAGGCCCTTACTCTGTTTTTCTACCAGTGCTGTCCATGCGGCCTTGGTTGCCTTATCTGGGTCGTAAACCGACATCAGTGATCTCCCTGCTGCGGCTCAGATAATTCAATCAGGACGCCGTCACAGCTCTTGGGATGAATAAAGATCACCCGTGCGCCGTGAGCGCCCGGCGTCGGCTCATCACCAATGAATTGGTATCCTTTCTCTTTTAAACGAGCTACATCGGCATCAATGTCATCAGTCCTAAAACACAAATGATGAATACCCCCTCCCCGCTTTTCGAGGTATTTCGCAATGGCGCCCTCGCCACGAAGCGGATGGACTAGCTCAATACTGGTGGGCGGTAGCGGGAAGAACGCCGTCGATGTCTTTGCAGCCTCGACTTCTTCAGTACCCTCATACTCCAGACCAAAGTCGGCCATAAAGCGCTGAATCGCCGCCTCGAGGTCAGGGACCGCAATAGCGATATGATCTAAACCTGTGATCATTTGATGCTCCGTTTCTAAATCACGCTGTCCAGCAGTTCCTGAGTGCTCTTAGCACGTCGGGCTGCTAGTTCTTCCTCTGAGACGTCTTCAGGCATTTCGTCGGGCGTTACTTTAAAAATGGGTTGCCCCTTCTTAATGATCACCCCGTCTCCTTCAACCAAGACCTCGTCAATTCTACCGTCAAACGGTGCATTGACCTTGTTGAACATCTTCATGACTTCAACAATGAACAAAGGATCGCCCGTCTTGAAGGTCGATCCAGCCTCGACATAAAGCGGCTCACCAGGTGCTTCCCGGCCATAGAACATGCCACCACTGGAAGCCACAATCTCATCGGACTTTGCGACCGGTGGAGGCGCTAGGGCTTTTGCCATTGCGTCCTGATGCGCATCGTCTAGCAGTCGGTCAGGAATGTGAATACTCAAGTCAGAGTTGACCTTAAGCTCGTAAAAACCGGTCTGTGCAGCCATTGCGGGTAGCAGCAGTAGAAGCGACAGGCCTGCCTGGTGTCCTGTATGTGCCGCCTGAATTGCCCGCCATTGATCATCGGACAAGTTGTCCGCTGAGTTTCCCCCTAAATGCCTGGCTAACGTCTCCCACGAGTCGACATTCAAGGCCTTAGCAGCATCCATGTAGAAGGCCTCCGCCTTGTCCAAAAGGTGCGCGTCCTGTGACCAGATCTTCTCAGACGCCGCGGCTGAACCCTCGCTATCGAGATTCAAGAAGTGATAGGTATCTACCAGAAGATCGACAGGATTTTCCGTAAAGCTCACCCGACCATTATTAAACGCGAAAGCGTCTTTATTGGCGCTAAGCCAACCAGACAAAGTGTGTGGACAGGCCAAAAGCTTTTCAATGGGGCGTAACACGAGGGTCTTCTTTGCATCGAGAACACCGGCGCCACTGCTGGAATTAGCCCGCGCATAACCCCGCCACGCAGCTTCAAGATCGATTTTGCGGGCGGCCGCGGCGAGCTCACCTACTGCGGTCAGATAAGGGACAATGAATTTTGTTGTGGGCCGGGCGTGTACTGTTCGGCTCAAGAACCAATGAACCAGGCCGTAGTGGAAATTGAGATTGGTACTTAAGTCTCGACCACGAAGCGTCGTGACTCGGAGAATCTCAGCCATTTCCTCATAAGCCGTGAGTCGACTGTCTCCCACACTCAGAATAAGTGCAATGTTGGAGTCATAGGCACCCGCAAGCGTGTACTTCATGAATACATCAGTATCCGGGTTGTGGACACAGATGCCCTGATCATCACGAATTTCGCCTTCAACCGCGTCTGACCAATGCTCAATTTGGCCCCCAGCATGCGGTTGCAAAGCGTCATTGGTGGCATTCATACGTGCTTCTAGACTGTCGTTGTTGCGTAAAACCCGTTCTGGAGGCGGCAGCTTGGGTCCGTGCGCCGCCAACAAAACCATCGTCTCAACCAGTGAATTTACAGTGAAACTTTCACTGCTGTTATCGGGATTGCTGAATTTGAGCGCGTAGCAGAGCTCAGAGACGCGGTGCTCTACCTGAATACGGGTATTCATCTCCATGAAGAAGTGGCTATCAGTATCGACGATGCACTCGAAGGTAGAGACCGAATCAAGACCCACAGCCGCACCAAAACGCGAGGCTTCCTCTTCCATGGTATCTAGAGTGACAACGTCAGCTCTGAGCACTGCCGCTTCATCTGTCAGACCTGCAGCATCCGCTTCTTCAGCCGCCTGAATGAGGGACTCGCGTGTCACGGAGACTTCGAGCAGCTTTTGCTCGTGCATTTGCAGTGAACAGTCACGACCGCCCAGCGTGGTGCACCACTCTCCGTTACCAATCACTTGGATTTCCTGGTGGCGTGTTGACTCGATGTTGAGTTCAACCAAGACATTCTTGTTATCACCAACGCCTGATGCCTTTACCTCCTGCAAAATCTCCTTTACGAGCTCGCCAGTGCGCTCAGCCTCGCCCCGCTCAACAATTCGCTGGCCTTTACCACCGCCACCGCCAATGGCTTTTAGGCGCACACGGTTGTTAGGGTACCTATCGTTCATCCCCTGAACGGCCTCTTGCAGGGTCTCGATGAGCTCATCAATCGTGTAGAGATCGATACCCGCCTTGTAAGACGCGCCGAGCACGCGATCAGCCAAGTCCTCTAGCTCACCATCGGCCAGGTCCACGTTTTCGAGGCCCTTTTCGCGGCACAGATTGCCCAGCGCTTCAGCTGTGGGGTGTTTCTTTAAGAGGGTAAGCGCTGTTGCATTGTCGACACCGGGCGTTACCGACACACCGGACTTGAGTGCAGTGCGCTTGGCTTCATCCTTCAAGCCCGCCTGACGAACAGTTCGAGAACAAGGCCCAATAAAGTTAAGACCCGCATTCTCCATAGACGCGACCATAGCCTCGTCTTCCGCCATGAAGCCGTAGCCTGCGAATATCGCGTTATACCCATGGTTGTGCGCGATCTGAATTATCTCATCGATACGAGCCTCGCGATCGGCCTTGTCGACGCCTGAATAATCGCTGACTCGATGGACCCGGTTCGGGTCACCGATGACACGAAGCTCAGGCGCGATGGCGCGCGGGTACACAATAGAGTCCTTTTCAGAAAGCAAAATGCCGTAGTCGTTGATTCCCATCTCAGCGAAAACGTCCATGGCTTCCTTTCTAATAGGGCCACGGCAGATGATGAGTGGCTTGATGTGAGTACAGTCAAATTGACGCACCCAAGCATCGCCGCTGTTGCCAAGACGACGGTCTTGGTGAATCAGCGCATTATGTAAGTAGTGCTCATTTGACACAGTAAAACTCCAATATAACTTGCTGATTTTTAATGAAATTCGCGTTGCACACCACCCATAGGCTCGGGGGTGTAATGGCGTAGGCAGAACATGAGGTGTTTTGCGATTACGGCTCTAAGGTCAGACGCCATAACGATTTGCGATACCGAACCTAGGCTCAGTGCCTCTTCAGGGTTCATAATTTCACGCTCGTAACGTTTCGCCAGATCGGCTTCGGCTGCTTTAGCCCACTCAGATGCAGCAGCTGACGCCTGATCATGGGCATCCGTCTCTGACACACCTTGGTTCATCAAGTCAGCCTTTGTTTCAGCAGTGCGCTTGGGTATCGCCGCGCGAATCGCTTTAAGCTCGTCTTTGTAAACGTATTCAACGCCGGCTGGACCCATTACGGCTACGCGCGTCGTGGGCAGCGCAACCACCAGATCCGCGCCCGTTGGGTAGTTGTTGTAGGACGCATAGGCACCACCAAAAGCGTTTCTAATCAAAATGAGGAAACGTGGCGTTCTCAGGTCAACTATGGAATCCAGCATGGCCCTGCCCGCTTGCACAATGCCTCGGTGCTCCTGCTCTCGGCCTGGAAGGAAGCCAGTCGTATCCTCTAAAAACATCACGGGTATGTTGTAGAGGTTGCAAAAACGAATGAATCGCGCGTTCTTCAGCGCAGCATCAATATCTATCTGACCCGATGAAACGGCCGAGTTGTTAGCGACGAAGCCAACGACGTGCCCTCCAATTCGGCCAAGGCAGGTAATCGTGTTCTTAGCACGCTCCTCCTGTATCTCGAGAAAATCCCCGTGATCACAGAGCTGCTGGATGATAATTGAGCTATCGACAGGCGTGTTAAAGGCTGTTGGTGATTCAAATGCTGTTCTCAATAGCGTGTCGATGTCGCTGGTACTGCGGTCTATCGGATCTGAGCACGCCTGAACCTCAGGGGCGTTGGCGTTGCTATTGGGTAAATAGCGTAGGATTTCTCGAACTTTACGCAGTGCTGCAACTTCGTCTTCAACGACAAAGTCTGTAACTCCTGTTTGACTGTGGACTCCAGGGCCACCCAACTCATCAGGTGTGATGTCTTCACCCAGGACTGACTTAACGACGCCGGGGCCGGTCAGTCCGAAGAACGTATCCTTAGGTTGTATGAGGAAACTGCCTTGACGCGGTAAGTAGCTTCCACCACCAGCGTTGAAGCCGAACATGCACATGATGCTTGGAACGACGCCTGAGATCTTACGAAGACCCGTAAACGCCTCGGCGTAACCATCCAAGCCACCCACGCCCGCGGGAATGTAGGCGCCTGCAGAGTCATTCAAGCCAATTAGCGGAATCTTCCGCTCTCCCGCAAGCTCAAACAGTCGGGCAAGCTTTTCTCCATTGGTCGCGTCCATTGAACCGGCTCGAACGGTGAAATCGTGTCCGTAGATTGCAACATCGCGCCCGTCTATAGAGCCGATCGCCGTCACAAGCGAGGCGCCGTCAAGGTTTGGACCCCAATTCTGATAAAGAATGGTGGGCTCTTCATCGACCAAGAATTCGATGCGCTCCCACACGGTCATTCGATTTTTGCTGTGTTGACGCTGAATATTCCGATCGGTTGCAGCTGATCGCGGGAGCGCCTGCAGTTCTTCTCCTCGAGCAACGGCCGCCTGATAGTCAGTGGAGGCTGTGGCCACGTCGTCGATATTTTCAAAAGGATTGGTGAGTGTTGGTGTCATATCGTTATCTGGTGTTAAGTTCATTCTTCTTCCTGTAGCGCAGCCAATACAGGCACTGCGTTATCTCGTGCGAATTCCCCAAGACTAGGGTTCATACGCACACGAGCCGTATCCGATGACCGAGCGCATAATCGCACAACATTAGAGTAAAAAACCTCGTCCATTAGTCGTATTTTTGACGTCTTTATTCGCTAAATGCGCGGAACTTCGAGCCTTGAACAAAACTCATTGCGCTCCTCCGGATCTGCGATAGACATGGCGTGGCGAACGAACTCCGGATCGAGATGCGGCGCTAGCTGTTCGATGAAGTCGAACATAAAGCCACGCAAGAAAGTCCCTCGTCTGAAGGCGATGCAGGATAACAGCGGCGAGAAGTAATTGGGGGACCCGATTCGCACCAGATCAGTGTCTGATTTATCCTCGAACGCCATTGTTGAAATGATGCCGACACCCAGCCCACGTCTGACGTAAGTTTTGATAACGTCCGCGTCGGCCGCTGTTACAACGTAGTTAGGCGCCAAACCTCGCGCCTCGAACCCTTCATCAATTCGATAACGACCCGTGAAACCCTCGGTATAGGTCACGATGGGGTATTTGGCCACTTGCTCTAGCGTTGGATCGGTAATAGCGGTTAGTGGATGCTCTTGAGGGACAACCACACAATGCGACCACCGAAAGAACGGTAGAGTTACCAATGAGGCATACTGCTGGAGCGCTTCAGTCGCGATAGCAAAGTCTACAGCGCCTTTGGCCGCCATCTCAGCTATCTGATGCGGGCTACCTTGCTTTAGCTCCAATGAGACATTGGGGTGATCAGCAACAAACTGTGAAATCGACTCCGGCAGCACGTAACGCGCCTGGCCATGCGTTGTCGCCACCGACATGCTGCCCGTGACGTTATCCGAGTAATCCTGTGCAATTCGTTTGATCGACTCCGTCTTCCGCAGGATCTCGCCAGCCATATCGATGATCGCTTCACCTGCCGGTGTGATATGCGTTAGGTGCTTGCCACTCCGGGCAAAAATTTCAACACCCAACTCTCCTTCCAAAAGCCGTATTTGCTTGCTAATGCCTGGTTGTGACGTGTAGAGGCTTTGCGCCGTGGCAGATACGTTGAGATCGTGGTGAGCCACCTCCCAAATGTATTTGAGTTGCTGAAGCTTCATAAGTACCCTAAGGAATTAAAAACTGACATTCAAGATACTTTGGTTCTAAAAAGGTGTACAGACTCGATTAGGGCTCGTTCGCTACACCGTGGGGCACATGCCCGGTCGCAATATGGTCCGCCGCCAACTCACAGTGCGTTTGCTGATCATCAAAAAACACATCAGCGTCGTAGGCTTTCAAGAACTCAACCTTCGGGAGACCGCCGAGGAAAATGGACTCATCGAGACGAATATCCCATGCACGCAACGTTCTGATCACACGTTCATGCGCGGGCGCCGAACGAGCTGTGACGAGCGCTGTTCTTATCAACTGAGCTTCCTCGGGAAGCGATTGCTGCAGTACATGAAGCGCACTCAAGAAGCTCTTAAAGGGGCCTCCCATCAAAGGCTCATTACGATGTGCTTTCTCGCTCGCCGTAAATGCCTCAAGGCCCCCTGACTTGAAGACTTTCTCTGCTTCGTCTGAAAACAGCACTGCATCGCCATCGAACGCGAAGCGGATGGTTGAACTCG
>DPGN01000039.1:35339-36492 GCA_003523185.1 Halieaceae bacterium | reverse complement strand
TTCGCCACCGCAAAAAGCGGCTCGAGTAATCGGCAGACCATAGTGTTCGATGGAGTTGAAGATTCGTAGTCCCGTATCCGCTGAGTTGCGGGACAGAAGAACGATTTCAACGCCTAGGGGCTCGGATAAGACGTCATTCAGCGCTAGCAATTTCTTGGCAAGATGGAACGCTTGTCCTGGATCTAGGGGCGTATCCTCATGCTCGATTTGATATGCGGAATACGCCTCAAGCCCCTGTTCTTCATACACTAAATGCTCGGCGTCCAGATTGAACAGAGCTCGGGACGAGATCGCTATCACTAACTTCTCTGGTGCCAATTTAGACATACAGTCTTCCCGGTCTAGAAATCACTCGGCGGTGACTTCTGTACCCGATGGCTTACGCGCAAAATACTCTCGCGTTAGTGCAAATACGACTGGCGACAACAATAGAAGCCCAATCAGATTTGGAATAGCCATGAATGCGTTGAGTGTATCAGCGACCAGCCAAATTAAGCCCAGATCTGCGCCGGCACCCACAGGAATCGCAAGCACCCACAACACCCGAAACGGCATGATGCCCTTGGTGCCAAAGAGATAAACAACACAACGTTCACCGTAAAAAGCCCAACCCATCATGGTTGTGGTCGCGAATACGACGACACCGATTGTCACCACCCATTCACCGCCTGGTAACACAGCGCCAAAAGCCATCGAGGTTAAGCTGGCTCCGGATACACCCGACTCAAGGACCCCGGTTAGCACAATCACTAGCCCGGTCATGGTGCAAACAATCAGCGTATCAATCATGGTGCCGAGCATGGCCACAAGCCCCTGCTCCACAGGTTCATTTGTTTTTGCCGCTGCGTGCGCGATGGGGGCGCTGCCCAACCCCGCCTCATTAGAGAAAATGCCCCGCGCAACACCGAATCGAATAGCAGCCCATACGGTCGCTCCTGCGAAGCCTCCGGCAGCTGAAGCACCGTTGAAGGCGCTATCCACAATGGTGGCGAATGCTGCAGGCACCTCAGAAATGTTCATCAGTATGACGATCAAGCTCATGATGATGTACGAGATCGCCATCGCGGGTACGACAGCGCCGGCCGTATCGGCAATTCGCTTAATACCGCCGAGAATCACGGCGCCCACGATGAGCATGAGAACCAGGCCGGTG
>DPGN01000039.1:32419-35089 GCA_003523185.1 Halieaceae bacterium | reverse complement strand
TAGTACATGGGGCCGCCTGAATACCCGCCCTGATCGTCTTGCTCGCGGTAGCGAACCGCCAGGACGCCTTCAGCGTACTTCGTCGCCATCCCGAATAGCGCAGTGATCCACATCCAGAACAAAGCACCGGGACCACCCAGAGTAATCGCTGTTGCAACACCGGCGATGTTACCGGTACCTATGGTAGCGGACAGTGACGTCATTAAGGCCTTGAAGGGGACAATATCGCCCTCACCGCGACCTGAAACACCCGAGAACAACAGTGAGACCGCACGAGGCACCTTGCGCAGTGTCATGAAGCCTAGGCCGAGCGTGAGATAAATCCCCGTGCCAAGCAGTAAAATGAGCATGGGTGGACCCCAAAAAAACGCGTTCACTTCCTGAATTATTGTCTCAAGCATCATCCTGCCCCTTGTCTATGGTTGCTTGAACAGCCGTTCAACCGCGCCCCAGCGCCGCTTGAACAGCCGATGCATGGGGGAAGATACCGAATACCCCGCCTGTGTGCATAAAAATGATGTCGGATGCCTCCGATGGAAAGGTCTTTTGTGACAAATCGGTGATCAGGCCGTGAAATGCCTTACCTGTGTACACTGGGTCTAGGGTGATACCTTCAAGCTGCGCGAGTTCTACCAGCGTGTCAAAGATCTCATCGCCGGCTCGGCCATATCCGGGGCCAATGTATTTATCATTAGTGAGCGTCTTGATTGGCTCATTGGGAAGCTCAGCGCGGTAAGCACGAAGGTTTTCCCAATCCTCCTGTGCTTTAGCATTGAAATAGCTCTCGTCGTCACACACAGCGTAGCTAATGACATCAGCCGACGCACCATGCAATAAGACCCCCGCATTCAACCCCGCTTGCGTACCGCCTGATCCAGTGGCATGCACAATAGCCGTCTTAGTCAGAGCATTTTCCGCCATATCGGCCATGAGTTCTTCAACTGCAAGGATATAACCCCAAATACCCATCGCATCGCTACCACCAATGGGAATCGTTAATGCTTTTTCACCCTTAGCCGCCCATCGTCTCTCGGACTCGGCCAGATGAACTGTCATTTCATCGCCCGTGGTGCGCCTCGACACATAGGTGATCTCAGCTTTGAGCATCTTGCTGAGAAGGTAGTTGCCGCTGAGTTCCTGCTCTTCTCCCCTAAGTATCAGCTCACACTTGAGGCCTAACTGGGCGGAAACCGCCGCGGTTGCGCGGCAATGATTGCTCTGTAAGGCTCCCGCAGTCACCAACACGGTGCATCCGGTATTGAGTGCCTCCGCTGCGAGGAACTCGAGCTTCCTCACCTTATTGCCCGTCAGTAACGAGCCCGTAAGGTCATCCCGCTTACACCAGATACGGCGGCCCTGCCCCCATCGCTCAGACGCCCGGCTAAGCAGGTGAAACGGTGATGGGAGAACCGCCAGTGGCTCTCTGGGGGGATAATGAACGATAGTTTTAAGCCCCAAGGGTTTTGATCGTGCCTTTTGGCAGCGTTGCGGTGACGTGTGTTCGCTGGAACTTCAGGTCAACCTTGTCTGAGACATTGACGACAACGTAAAGGTCGGACAAGTCCACAATCTTACCCATCAAGCCCGAACTCATAAGGACCTCATCACCCTTACCGAGCGAGCTCACCAGTTCGGCGTGCTCTTTTTGGCGTTTCCGTTGAGGTCTGATCGTAGTGAAATACATAAAGACCAACAAACCAATCATCATGATGGGCAGGAACCACTCGCCTCCCGCTGGGGGTTGGTTCGCTGCTTGGGCATGCGCCTGACTTATAAACATATCGTAAACCTTATATAAAACAGTAAGTTAAGTGATTAATGGATATTGAGTTCTATAAATTAAAATCGATGGTAACAGGCGCGTGATCCGAGAACCTCTCGTCACGATAGATGGCGAAATTTGACCCCGTTCCCGATAAACCAGGTGACACAAGCATATAGTCCAGTCGCCACCCCGTATTGTTTGCCCAAGCTTGCCCGCGATTGGACCACCAGGTGTAAAGATCGGGCTCTGTGGTCATCTGCCGAAAAACATCGACCCAGCCCTGTTCCTCGTAAAGCTTGGTGAGCCATTCACGCTCGTACGGCATAAAGCCCGAGTTTTTCTGGTTGCTTCGCCAATTTTTGAGATCGATGTTCTGGTGACAGGTATTCCAGTCGGCACAGATGATGAATTCCCGCTTTTCCTTCAATAGGCCTGCCATATGCGGCGTAAAGCGGTCCATGAAGACATCTTTTCTTGCCTGAGCATCGTCATTACTCGAGCCCGAAGGGACGTAGAGGGATATAACACTGATGCCATCGAAGTCAGCCCGTAAGTAGCGTCCTTCAGAATCGACCGGCTCCCACCCTACTTTTACTTCGATCGCCGACGGCTTTTCCTTTGCGTACAACGCCGTGCCGCTATAACCCTTGCGCTCGGCATCGTTGTAATAACAGTGATAACCGTCGGGTCGAAATGCATCATCCACCAACTGGTGTTCCTGTGCCTTAGTCTCCTGAATACACACCACATCGGCGTTCTGTTTCGCCAGCCACTCGAAGAAACCTTTGCGCTGCGCGGCTCGAATACCGTTGGTATTACACGTAATAACTCTAAACACGCTATTCAGTCCTGTTTGATGCCCTGCACCATCGATTGGGCGCCTTTAATGAAGTCTTTGGTCTCTT
>DPGN01000039.1:7754-32215 GCA_003523185.1 Halieaceae bacterium | reverse complement strand
ACCCACGCCCAATTCGCCATATCGGCAATACTGTAATCACCGGCGAGGTACTCTGTTTTTCCCAACTGCGTATTCAGCACCTCAAATAGGCGACGTCCCTCGCTTTGATAGCGGTCAATGGCAGCTTGAATCTTCTCTGGGAAATAACGGTAGAACACGTTTGCCTGACCCATCATTGGGCCGATACCACCTATTTGAAACATCAACCACTGAATTACCCGAGATCGACCCACTGTATCGGTGGGCAGGAATTGACCCGACTTCTCGGCGAGGTGAATCATGATGGCCCCGGACTCAAAGATGGAAAGATCGTAATCCTGATCGTAAATAGCAGGGATACGCCCGTTCGGCGAGTGCGTTAAAAATGGCTCCTGCTTCTGCTCACCCGACCTCAGGTCGATAGTGTGCACCTCGTAATCGAGCCCCATCTCCTCCAGCGCAATCGACACCTTGTGACCGTTGGGCGTTGGCGATGTGTAAAGATCGATCATAGGCCCAGCTCAGCGATCGTGTTCAGGACCACTTCATGGTGGTCCTTGGTCTTAAACTTGTTAAGAATCTCTCGGAGATTGCCCTCTTTATCGATCAGGTAGCTCGTTCTCAGAATGCCGTCGAACTCCCTTCCCATGAACTTCTTTGGTCCCCAGGCACCGTAAGCATCGGCCACGGCATGATCCTCATCGCTGAGCAGCTGGAAGTTTAGGTCGTCGCGCTCTACAAACTTCGCTAAACGCTTTACTGGATCTGGACTGATGCCCAGCACCACCACATCATGTCCTTCGAGCTCTGCTGCGATATCACGTAATCCCTGTGCTTGTACTGTGCATCCGGGTGTCATCGCCTTGGGGTAGAAATAGACCAATACATTTTTCTTGCCCTTGAAATCGCTCAGCGAGACCTCTACGCCGTTATTGTCTTCAAGCGTAAAGCCCGGTGCGGTTGATCCTGTGGTTGGAAGTGACATGACAACTCCTCTGATTATCGTTGAGTTAAAAAATAGAGGTACGAAAATTAGCTATTCTGCTCGCCTACCCAGTACGGCGTTTCTGATACCGGATCGTGCTGTTACGCACCGGAAACTCCTGCGTTTTTCGATCCTCAAAAAACTCTCTGAGCATCTCGATGACAACGGGGAACGCAAGCTCGTCCCAGGGAATATCGGCCTCGGAATAGAGCGCACTTTCAAGACTCTCGGAACCTGCGCCAAACTGTCCATCCAGTACCTCGCAACGGTAAAAGACATATACCTGGCTAATGTGAGGGACATCGAATATACGATAGAGTGCCATGTCGACAGCGCGCGCTTCGGCTTCTTCCCACATTTCGCGTGCAGCGCCCTCAGCAGTGGTCTCGCGGTTTTCCATAAACCCTGCGGGTAAGGTCCATTTGCCATAGCGCGGCTCGATAGCCCGCTTACACAGGAGTACTTGGTCACCTACCATG
This sequence comes from Halieaceae bacterium, assembly GCA_003523185.1. Taxonomy (GTDB): domain Bacteria; phylum Pseudomonadota; class Gammaproteobacteria; order Pseudomonadales; family Halieaceae; genus Luminiphilus. The sequence continues at coordinate 30,772 of DPGN01000039.1, read as the reverse complement.
GGTATGCAGCCAACAATAATCTTGGGGTTAACATAGAAGATCTCACCGCAGGATGGACAGACATCCCGCTCACGGTCCTCGCCCTCTGGGATCTTGCGAACGACCTCGTGCGCGCAGCTACTGCAATACTTCATTGATCAAGACCCTCAGTCGACCACCTTTCGCGGCGGTCCTTATCGACGTCTTTGACTGTAACCCATTGGCCTTCATCGCCGGAATGCTCTCGCTTCCAAAAAGGAGCATCTGTCTTGAGCGTATCCATGACAAACTCGCAGGCAGCAAACGCCTCTCCTCGGTGATCGGCGCTGGTAGCTACAAAAACAATGGGGTCTTCAGTTTCCATCTCGCCGTAGCGATGCACGATTTGCCATGCCCTAAGCCCAAATCGCTGCTGTGCTGCGTTTCCTAAATCGTTCAAAACACGTGTCGCCATTTCGACGTAGCATTCGAGGTACAAACTATCGACATGCCCATCATCGTTGAAATCACGAACAAAGCCGGCAAATGTGGCGACGGCAGCATCGGGATGACGACTGTAAAATCCAGTCGCCAAGCGGCCAGGGTCAATCGACTCGTCCGTTACGTGCACCAACACATTATCCACCGGTCATGGGAGGAAAAAATGCAACCTCATCCCCGTCCTTGATAACTTCTTCTTTGAAGACTACTCGCTGATTGACCGCCTGAATTAAATTCGGGTGAGACAGAGCCTCGTTCCAAGCCTCTCCTCGCAGACCGAGCTCATTTTTTAACGCCTCGACCGTCGTCGAGCTATCGTTCAGTTCAAGCGTTAACTGCTCAGTCTCCACGGCCTCTCGAATCAGCGAAAAGAACTTAACGGTAATCGTCATTCTGCCAGTCTCCTGTCTTACCACCTGACTTGTGCAGCAGCGCGGTCTGCTCGATTACCATGCCTCGATCGATCCCCTTGGCCATGTCATACAGTGTGAGCGCTGCGACTGATGCCGCGGTCAGCGCTTCCATTTCGATACCCGTCTGGCCTCGAACCTTACATGTGACGTCGATCACCACACCCGGCAGGTCGTGATCGATGGTGAGATCGACGGACACCTTTGTAATGGGCAAGGGGTGGCAGAGGGGAATTAAATCGCTGGTTTTTTTGGCGGCCTGAATGGCCGCGATGCGAGCCGTAGCAAGCGCATCACCCTTCTTAAGTTCGCTAGACTCAATCGCTGCCAAGGTTTCTGGCTGCATTCTGATCTTAGATCGTGCTGTAGCGACCCGTTGAGTCACGGCCTTATCTCCCACATCCACCATGTGGGCCTCGCCTTTGCTATCGAGGTGGGTCAGGGACTGCTCGTCGCTCATCGGGCTGTACTGCTGTTTGCCAAGGGACTGGAAGCTTACCCCAACTATGGCATGCTGTGTCGAAAGGGTGGCATGCAACAGGGCGAGCTGAGCAAAGCTGACCCAGAATAACCCTGATCACTGCAGAGAGACACCGTGACTGACCCTCAATCGAATAACTACAAGTGGTTTGTTCTGGCCATTCTCACCGTAGTCTATGCCTTTAACTTCATCGATCGTCAGATTCTGGTCATTTTGCAGAAGCCCATCAAAGCAGAGCTCGGACTCAGTGATACTCAGCTGGGGTTATTAACCGGCTTCAGCTTTGCTGTGGTTTACGTAACCGCTGGCGTCCCTATCGCCTGGTTGGCCGATCGAAGTAATCGACGGAATATTGTTGCCCTCTCGCTCGGTATCTGGAGCGTTATGACCGCTTTGTCGGGCATGGTGCAGAACTACACCCAGCTTCTATTGGCCCGATTGGGCGTGGGTCTCGGTGAGGCGGGCGGGTCGCCGCCCTCGCATTCGATGCTCAGCGACTACTTCCCTGAGGAGCAGCGCGGCACAGCGCTCTCGATCTATACCACGGGCATCTATCTCGGCATCTTTTTTGGTTATTTTGCCGGGGGTTGGATCGCGGACAACTACGGTTGGCGCAATGCATTTTTTATCGTCGGTATCCCCGGCGTAGTCTTGGCTTTTCTTCTTTTGCTGCTCGTGCGAGAGCCGCCCAGAACCGTTCTGCCCAATGAAGTTGAGAACGAAAAAGCGAGCTTTAAAGAAACCATCGTTTTTTTACTTCAACGACCGGCGTTTTGGTGGATTGCACTGGGCTGTTCAACCGCGTCCTTCGTTGGCTACGGCAACGGTAACTTTTTTCCTTCATTGCTCATCCGAAATTACGGACTCACAGTGACAGAGGTTGGCATGTTCATGGGCGTGATCTCGGGCATCCACTGGGATGCTGGGAACCTTCCTCGGAGGCTACCTCGCCGATCGGTGGGGCAAACGCGATAAGCGATGGTATGTCCGAATTGCTCTTTGGGGACTGATGCTGTCCTTACCGCTGTCTTATTACACCTTGCTCGCGAGCGAGCCCCTCTATGTGGTTCTGGCTTACACCCCAGCTCATATCCTGAACACGCTGTACCTGGGGCCCTGTATTGCCATCTGCCACACACTAGTTGCTCCTAACATGCGGGCAAGCGCCTCGGCTGTCTTGCTATTCGTTATCAACATGATCGGCCTTGGTTTAGGACCGCTGGTCGTGGGGGCCCTGTCCGATGCCTACATCCCCCTCTTTGGCGAGGAAAATCTGCGGTACGCGATGTTAACGGCTCTCACCATGGGCACCTCGGGGGTGTTCTTCTTCTGGATGGCTCACCGGACGCTACTGGGCGACATATCGAGAACAGAGGCCGCGCTGACAGGAATGACAGCAAAGTCTTAAGTTGGAGCACTGAGGTTAACTGCAAATAGTGGCAGGATTTCCCTTTTGAATTGGAGACTTAACGCGTACTCTGCGCACTTTCCTTCCCCGTATATCCGTTATGACCGACACCACCCCTTCACCTATGGCGTTTTCAAGCCTTGGGTTACCGCCTTTTCTATTGGATTCCCTCAGCGTACTAGGCTACGAAGAGGCAACACCCATTCAGGCGGAAACCATTCCGGCCCTAATGGCAGACAGGGATGTGGTCGGTATCGCGCAGACAGGCACGGGTAAAACGGCCGCATTTGCCCTACCCGCCTTAGCCAAGCTTGACTACAAACGGCGCAATCCACAGGTCCTCGTGCTCTGTCCTACGCGTGAACTGTCCATGCAAGTCGCGGATGCATTCAGGAGCTATGCTAAATCGTCTGATGGCTGCCGAGTCGTGGCGTTGTGCGGTGGTAATGATATGCGTCAGCAACTTCGAAGCCTGAAAGACGGTGTTCATATTGTCGTTGCTACGCCTGGCCGTTTGCTGGACCACCTGAAGCGAGGCAGCGCAGATTTCAGTGAAATAAAGTCAGTCGTCCTCGATGAAGCAGATGAAATGCTGCGGATGGGCTTCATTGATGATGTCGATGAAATCCTCGCTCAGACACCGAAAGGTCGACGCGTCGCCCTCTTCTCGGCAACCATGCCCCAGCGCATCAGAGAGATTGCGAGCCAGCATTTGCAAGATCCAGTGGAAGTAGCGATTACATCGTCAGCTACAACCAACGCGAACATTCAACAATGCTACTGGCTCGTAAAGGGTACGAACAAACTCGACGCTCTGACACGCTTTTTGGGTGTCGAGGATACACAAGGCGTCATCGTGTTCGTCAGAACCCGAGAGAGCACCTCTGCCATTGCAGACCAATTGCGCCAGCGGGGCTTTAACGCAGCACCCTTAAACGGTGATATCGATCAAAAAACCCGATTTAAAACAGTCGAGCAACTCAAGGATGGACGACTCGATATTGTCGTCGCTACTGACGTTGCCGCACGAGGATTGGACGTAGAGCGAATTACGCACGTCATCAACTATGACATCCCCTTCGACAGGGAGTCTTATGTGCACCGTATTGGCCGAACCGGTCGTGCTGGACGCGAGGGCAAAGCCATCTTATTTGTAGCTCCTCGAGAACGCCGCATGCTTAATAACATCGAGCGCGTTACAAAGCAGAAGATTAAGCAAATTGATCTCCCGTCATTTGAAGATATTGACGCTAAATCACGAGAGCGCTTGATCGGGCAACTTCGTTCTGGCTTGGAAGCGCCGCACCACCCTCGCGCGAATGATGCCATTGAGCAATTAATCAACGAGGGAAATACGCATCGCGATATTGCTCTGGCACTAGCAACCATGATCATCGACGGCACCGAGCCTCCTCGGGAGACACGAGCCACCAAAAAGCCGCTCGGTGATAATAGTGAACGCCCAAAGAAGGCACGAGAACCAATGCCGCTTCGTGATAAGCGAGGCATGGAGCGCGAGGTACCGCTCACCTACACCGCGAAAGAGCTAGGACGAGCCAGATCACTTGATGAGCACCCCGATGTTATCATGGAGCGCTTCTGGCTCGGCATAGGTCGAAAACAGGGTGTCAAAGCACGCGAGATCGTTGGCGCCATTGCGAATGAGGCCGGTATCGAAGGCCAGTTCATTGGCAGTATTAATATCTTCGAGCACTACTCGACGGTTGACCTTCCGGAAGGTATGCCAAAACCGATTTTGAAGCACCTAAAGAAAACCCGAGTAAAAGGCACTAACTTGGGCATGGTGCGCGTCGTCGACTCAATCTCGTCGTAACCTCCATTCTCGCCGAAAACTCGGCGAGAAACCCTCAACGTCATCCAATGCTCTAGCATTCTCATGTAGCTCATGAGACGCTCAGGACTGTGGATCGGCGTTTGATTCCCGTGTCAGCGCCGCGCTGTGAAACAACAATAACTTCAGCGGAGCAAAACAATGGAATTTCACTTCAATAATGTCTGGACAGCGCTTTCAGAGATATTTCCCGACAGACCAGCACTGGCCTGCGAAGGTAAAACAGTTACTTGGTCACAATTTAACGAGCGAGCCGCTCGTCTCGCGGGTTTATTCAGTGAAAACGGAGTGACCAATGGAGCTTCTGTGGGCATGTATATGCTCAACTGCAACGAATACACAGAAGCGCACTTTGGCTGCTTCAAGCAGTCAGTCTGCCCAGTCAACGTCAATTACCGGTATCGAGCCGAAGAATTGATCTACCTCTTGGATAACAGTGATGCCGAAGTGGTTATCTATCATGCGAGTTATGCACCCCGCATTGCTGAGATTCGTGACAGCCTACCCAAGATAAAGCTCTACATTCAGGTAGAAGACGAATCGGGCCACCCGCTTTTAGATGGTGCCTTGGATTATGAAACGTCCCTAGCTGACTCGACACCGCTCCCCTTTACGCCAAGTGCCTACGATGATCGCTACATGCTCTATACCGGTGGTACCACAGGCATGCCTAAGGGGGTCATGTATGACAACGGCGCCCTCGCCCACTGGCTATGCATTGGTGGCTATACGTCGCGGGGGCTGCCGCCACCTACTTCCATCGATGAGGTTCTTGCCGGAGCAAAAGCCATTACCGAGATGGGCGCAGTGCACCGAAGCTTGCCCGCTTGCCCTCAGATGCATGGAACGGGAATGTGGATTGGGACCATGGTTGCATTGAACTGTGGCGGCACGGTAATCACACAACGAACCCAGCACCTCGATGCGGACGCGTTGTTGCAGTGTGTAGTTGATCATGAAGTGACCGATCTGACTATTGTCGGTGACGCGTTTGCGCGACCAATTTTAGCTGCGCTCGATGCGGCAAAGGCAGCGGGAAAACCCTATGACTTGTCACGAGTAGGCCAGATTGCGTCCTCAGGTGTGATGTGGTCTTCGGAAATTAAAGAAGGTCTTCTCGAGCATCAGGATATGGTGCTGAATGACATTATGGGCTCAACAGAGGGCTCCATGGGCGGATCTATCAGCACGCGCGACAACGCCGCGAAAACCGCGAAGTTTAGCATCGCGGAATACGTAAAAGTATTCAACGAAGATGATGAGCCCGTCACGCCCGGATCTGGCGAAATGGGGATGGTTGCTACGGCAGGCATCGTGCCACGTGGTTATTACAAAGATGAAGAGAAATCGGCGCGAACCTTCCGGACCGTCAATGGTGTCCGGTACTCCTTCCCCGGAGATTTTGCGACGGTTGAGGCGGATGGAAGCATTACGCTTCTGGGACGCGGATCTCAATGTATTAACACGGGTGGTGAAAAAGTGTTCACAGAAGAAGTTGAGGAGTCCATCAAGCGGCACGATGACGTGGAAGACTGCCTTGTAGTGGGTTTACCGGATGAGCGTCTTGGCAACCGAGTCGTCGCGGTGTACTCGCAAAAGCCAGGTACCCCACTCATTGGTGAAGACGGGTTGCGAGAACATGTTCGATCGCAACTCGCAGGTTATAAAGCCCCTAGACAAGCCATTTTAGTGGATGTTGTGCAACGAGCACCAAATGGAAAAGCTGACTACAAGTGGGCCAAAGCAACCGCAGAAGCCCATCAATAGACATCTGTAAGTAAAGGCTTCGGAGGCTACGAATGAACAAGATAGTTAATCTTTCCTTCATCTTATTCCTCTCACTTCAAGCCTGCGGTGGCGGAGGTGGTGGCTCAACGCCGCCCTCCTCTGTCCTAACGCCGCCGCCTAGCTTCGAGTCTCCACATCCCGATACCTGGGAGAGACAATCCCCAACTGATGCGGGTTTTAACGCCGGAGCATTGTCGGACGCTTTTGATTACGCCATGAAGGATGGTTCATTTACTCAGGCAGCACTGGTCATACGAAACGGTAAGCTCATCGAGGAGCGGTATCGCGGCATTGCGGACGGTGAGGTGAATACACTCACCTCTCTGGGTTCCTACCCTGGCGATCAAGATCCCGCATTCTGGATTGAAAACTATGGAACTCGCGACAGCGCAAGCCTGATGACCTCATGGTCTACCGCGAAGTCTTTTACCAGCGTGCTGATCGGCATGGCCATCGAGAAAGGCTTCATCACATCGACCGACCAGCTAGCGTCAGATTTCATCACCGAGTGGCAGGCCGATGACCGCATAAATATAACCATTGAGCAGTTACTAGACATGCGCTCTGGACTGGTGCCCGTGTGCTTTTTACCCAGCACCGGTGACCTCGGAGAGTGTGCAAACCAGGGCGATGCGGCGGCCGGTGGAAATATTGTGTTTTACCCGGATCAAATGTCGGGATGCATCAATCGCAATCTTGCAGTCGATGGTGGTGCCTATCCTTGGGACTCTGATGGCATCTACACAGCCGGCGAATTTCTCTACTCGAATTGTGATACTCAGATTCTGGGCGAAATACTGTTTCGAGCGACCGGACAGGATCCAGGAACGTTTGCACAAGCGGAACTCTTCGAGCCTATCAATATGACCGCTTATTGGTGGCGCGATAACGTCGAAAGCGGTCAGTCAAACGGGAACTACCTAACGTATTGCTGCCTCGATGCCACGGCTCGTGATTTTGCGAAGTTTGGTTATCTAATGCACTTAGGCGGCATCGAGCTAGAAAGTGGGACACAGTATGGTAGCTACGTAACGGAAGTGCTCGCGATGGATAGCTTCTACGACAAACAGTTTTGGAGCTTCTGTGCCGAGCAAGACGGCTCCGGTAATTGTGTAAACCGTGTTATCCACACCTCGGGCTTCGATGGTCAGTTCATTGTGATGGATTTCAAACACAACCTAATCATAGTGCGGGCAAGCCTTTATGAGGCGTTTCTCAATCACTCAGATGATCGAAAAATGTTCCTAATACCAGGATCGGTTGCGACCTCGAACTGGCTGGGTTCTGTACCCAGAGCCATGGCAATTCAGGCACCGACGACCTTTTCGATCGCCGAATTTCACGCCAGGGTGGTTTCAGCCATCAGTCAATAAGCCGGCAGCAGTTACAAGCTGAGTAACACAAACGCGGCGAACACCATAAAGAGTAGGGCAAACGCGGTGTCGATTGTTGGAGATGCTGCGCCAAGTGCTGTGGCAAAGCGTTTGTTGCTAACACAGACAGCTACAAGCGCGTACCACGCCGTATCGATACCCCCGGCCATCGCCGCAGCCATAAGTTGTGTCGCCATAGTTTGATCCGCATTTAGGAACTGACTGAAGATCGCGATAAAAAATATCACTACTTTTGGATTGAAAAATACGATGAGGAAGCCGTTAGCTGCGTGTTGCCAAACAGTGATGTTAGCCGGTGTACCCTCAGGCGATTCATCTTCGCCAGTCTCACTGCCCTTTCGCAGCCTCTCGATTCCGCGCGATAACATCTGAAAACCAAGATAGAAGAGAAACAGGGCCCCGCAGATCTGAAGCGTCGTCATGACAACGCTGGAGCTCTGGATCAAGGTGCTTAGACCAAGGACAACAGCAAGAGCGTAAACCGCTATACCCATGCCGTGCGCCACCGCCATGACCAGACCACTCGAGCGGCCATGAGTGATAGAGGTGCTAATAACCAACGCAACGCTTGGCCCCGGTGACATAGCACCCGCCAATAATGTCAGTGAAAGTAGTAGCCAAAGCTCAAGTGTCACGAAAGCCGCCGAGCATCATGTAGTTACTGGCACTTACATGCCAAGGAGGGCTCTAGCAGAGCACAGAAAGAAAAAGTTGGAGCGGGAAACGAGGTTCGAACTCGCGACCTCAACCTTGGCAAGGTTGCGCTCTACCAACTGAGCTATTCCCGCATACTGCCAGTGTAACCCTCTAGAGAGCGTTATCAACTGCTTTACTGTGCTGCGTCCCTCGCCTCCGCCTTCAGCATTACCTCGAGGTACTTCCACATGGACCAAAGTGTCAGCACGACGGCGAGTGCTAGGGAAATGAAGGCAACGATGAGGAGTAAATCGCCATAGCCCTCATCCATCCGCCAAAGTAGACCGATAATTGCCACCATTTGGAGTGTCGTTTTGAACTTGGCGACAACCGTCACCGCAACCGATTGGCTGTCTCCGCGCCTCGCCATCCACTCACGCAAAGCACTAACCAATATCTCTCGGCCGATAATGACAATGGCACTCAGTGTCACCCACAGGGAGTCATAATGATCGACGAGGAGCACCAATGCGGTCGCGACGATCAACTTATCAGCGACCGGATCCAGGAAGGCACCAAACTCACTCTCTTGATCCAAGGTTCTAGCTACCCAGCCATCGAGCCAATCAGTGATGGCCGCGACGACGAAAATAATCGCCGAGGTAATACCCGCATAAGGGCCAGCCAAGTAGAAAGCACCCACCATCAGAGGGATACACAAAACTCGCAGGAGGGTCAGTATGTTCGGGAGATTCCAGCTCACAGGTTTTCCAAAATCATTGCTCTACGGTGTGTAGGTGGTCGTAGATTGTTTGCGCAAGGGTGGCACTGATGCCGTCGACTTTGCAAATTTCTTCGACTGACGCATTTTCAACGCCCCGAATGCTGCCAAAATGGCGCAACAAGTCGCGTCTTCGCTTCGCACCCACGCCTCCAATTCCCTCCAGAGTTGACTGTTTTCGGGCTTTACCGCGTCTGCCTCGGTGTCCACTGATCGCAAATCGGTGGGCTTCATCTCTAATCTGTTGAATCAGATGCAATGCGGGATTATCGCCCCGCAACTGACTTTCTACTCCCGTATCACCGTCGATCAGCGTTTCAAAACCCGCTTTTCGGGTTGTACCTTTAGCAACCCCCACCACCTTTACTGTGGTGAGCTCGAATTGCTCCAATACCTGCTGCGCCTGAGATACCTGCCCCTTACCTCCGTCGATGAACAACACGTCCGGTAAGGTCCCCTCGCCTTTGGATAATCGCCGATACCGACGCTCTAGCGCTTGTTGCATAGCCGCGTAATCATCGCCACCTGTGATGCCATCGATATTGAACTTACGGTAGTCCGCTTTTCGTGCGCCGTTACTGTCAAACACCACACAGGACGCGACAGTGGCCTCGCCTGAGCTGTGACTGATATCAAAGCACTCCATGCGTGAGGGGGTCATATCGAGGTCCAGCTCGCGTCTCAGGGCCTCGAGGCGCCCTGCCATGGTCTGTTTCCCACTAAGGAAAGACTCAAGATTGCTCTCAGCTGTCTGTTTTGCCAGCTGAAGCCACCGCGCTCGCGCGTCGCGAACCTGCGTTTTGATAGCAACTTTACGCTTTCCCCGCTCAACGAGCGTGTCACACAGTAGTTGGGCATCAGTTGGCTTGTGACTGACCACAATTTCCTGCGGAATGGTTTGACGACCTGACAGATAAAATTGAGGAATAAAAGCGTCTAGTACGGATGTTTCATCCTCTTCTAGCTGTGTAGCTGGGTAGTAGGTGCGCGACCCAAGCACACGGCCCTCCCGAACGAAGAGCACTTGGATACAGGCCTGCCCATGAGCCTGTTTAACGGCCAGAAGATCAAGCTCACCCCTTGAGCCCTCAATTCCCTGGGCTGATTGCACATCCTGAAGTCGCTGGAGCTGATCTCGATAGTCAGCCGCTTTCTCAAATTCCAATTTCTCAGCCGCTGCTTCCATGTCATCGGCAATACGCGTCATTACCTTTTGAGACTTACCGCCAAGAAACAGCGCCGAGTTCTCAACCTGCTTTTGATAATCCTCGTCACTGACCAAACCCACACAGGGCCCGGAACAACGACCAATTTGGTACTGAAGACAAGGGCGTGACCGATTCCGGAAGTAGGATTCCTCGCACTGACGCACTTTGAATACCTTTTGCATCAAATGGAGGGTCGATCGAACGGCGCCAGCGCTAGGATACGGACCAAAATACTCACCCTTTCGGCGCTTTGGACCCCGGTGAAAGGCAAGCTTTGGCCACTTGTCCTCGGACGACAGGTAAATATAGGGATATGACTTATCGTCCTTGAGAAGAATGTTGTAAGGCGGGTGATTCTCCTTGATTAAATTGTGTTCCAAGAGAAGAGCATCGCGCTCTGTGGTCGTCACGGTCACCTGAATATCACGGATACGTGAGACCAAGGCCATGGTCTTACCCGACAGGCCACTGGCGCGAAAGTAACTCGTTACGCGGTTCTTGAGATTCTTTGCTTTCCCTACGTACAGGAGCCTACCCGCGGCGTCGTACATCTGATACACACCCGGCCGCGTGGTCAGTTGCTTTAAAAAAGACTCAGCATCGAATTTGGTCGCCGTCATGCCCCTTAACCGCTTCCCACCAACTCAGGTTCCCGATCCAGCAAAACACTATATTTTTCAGAAACTGAGGAATTAATTTTATTAGTAAATTCAATCACTTCTGAAGCATACCTTGCAGATTTATTAATTATGACCAGCGCATGTTTTTCGGATACTGACACGCCAAACTCCTCTACTCCGCGCCAACCCAACTGGTCAATCATCCATGCTGCACTCAGTTTAACGGTGTTGGCGTCGACGGGGTATTGAGGCATATCCGGATAGTCGCCCTTTAGATGCTCAGCCGTCATACGGTCAACAATCGGATTTTTAAAGAAGCTACCGACATTGGCCTCAATGCTTGGATCAGGAAGTTTTGACTGCCGGACGGCAACAACCGCCGCCAATACATCGGAGGGAGTCGCTGCATCCTTAGGCACTGCCTCCCGCAACGCTGGATACGACGTGTTGACAACAGGACGCTTTGACAACCGCAAGTCAACTGCCGAAATGATCAAGTGCCTCCCCTCAGAAGTCTTAAACAAGCTGTTTCTGTAGCTAAAGCAGCATTCGGCCGCCGTTAGACCCCGAATATCACCGTTACGCGAATCAACAACATGAACACACTCGATCAACTGAGCAATTTCAACACCGTAAGCACCAATATTCTGGACGGGTGCTGCGCCCACACTGCCTGGTATAAGCGCGAGATTTTCAAGCCCAAAGTAACCTTCATTATTTGCCCAAAGTACCGTCTCATGCCATTCCTCACCCGCCTGGAAGCGAACGACAACGTCATCCGCTGACTCTTCGAGTAGCTCGCGCCCCTGTAAGCCCATGTGAATGGTCATACCGGGCAAATAACGGTTCAGGATGAGATTGCTGCCACCACCAAGCACGTTGATGTTCGCCGAGCGTTGTCGTGCTTCGCTCAAGGCCTCCTGTAACTCCCCGGTTGTCGAAACGTGCGCATAGCACTCTGCAACACACTCTAGTTTCAGTGTATTAAGGCTTCCAAGCTGAAAGTTGGCCTCAACCTTAAGCATTAGGGGACCATCAAGCGTCTTACAGCATCGAGATCTTTCTGTGTATCCACGCCGGCGGGTACGGGTTCTATTGCGTCGGCTATGCGGATCTCATGACCGCAATGCAGCGCTCGCAGTTGCTCTAACGATTCGAGTTGCTCAAGCGGTGCTATAGGTTGAGATGCGAAATCGGCTAAAAAGCTAACGCGGTAGGCATACAAACCGACGTGGCGGCGAGCCTCAGGTGGGACAAAAGTCTCATCAGCACCTCTCACGTGAGGAATGGGTGAGCGCGAGAAGTAATGAGCCCTACCTGATGCATCAGATACCACTTTGACAACCGAAGCATCGTGGAAGGCGTCAGCTGTGTCGATCGGCTCGCAAAGCGTTGCGATTGAGGCTTCCCGATGGCCATTCAGTAAATCGGCCACCTGCTCGAGGTTAGCTACCGGCATTAGCGGCTCATCGCCCTGTAGATTGACCACAATGGCACTTGAATCCCACGCTTTCAGACGAGCAACTTCAGCAAGGCGATCTGTCCCTGAAGGGTGATCGGGATCCGTCATTGTCACCTCTGCTCCGTGGAGGATCATGGCTTCCTGGATACGGACATCATCGGTCGCAACGGTCACGGACACCGCTTTTGACTGCATTGCCTGCCGCCATACCCAATAAACCAAGGGCTTTCCATTGATATCGGCAAGGGCTTTCGCTGGGAGCCGCGTCGAGCCATATCGTGCTGGTATGACAATGTGGTACATGCTGACCTACCCGGTTATCGGCAACTAGTTACGAGCAACACGGTCGAGCAGTTGCTCCAATGATGACATCAACGCCTCTGGCAACTGAGCTTCAACATCTATGACCCACACATTGTCGCACGCTTGTTTGTCCATTTTCACCGCGTCTTTCGCTGTGACAACGATGTACTCAGGATTATGTGATGCCTGAATCTCTCTTAACGGCAGTAGCGCGTGATCAGCGACTGCCACTTCCGTGAACTCAAAACCCATGTGGCGCAACATTGCAAAAAACTGCGCTGGCTGTCCCAGCCCGGTCGCAGCAACCAGAGACGCGCCCGCAAATAGCGCTCTGCCCTCCTCAATAGTGAGCGTTTGTTGGGTTTTTACCGATATAAAACGTTTGGGCGCGTAGGTGAGTGCTCGAGACTCAATGCTTCCATTACGCTCCAACACAAAATCAACCGAAGAAAGGCGGTCTCTGGGTTCTCTAAGTGGGCCCACCGGCAGCAACCAGCCGTTACCCAACCCTCGATCGGCGTCGATAATTGCCACTTCAAAGTCCCGCGGGAGCTCATAGTGCTGCAAACCATCGTCCGACAGAATGACATGCGCACCAAATTCGCGAATCAGGCTTTTCGCTGCATTTTTACGTGATTTACCGACAATTACGTGCGCTTTAGGGGCAGATCGTTTAATGAGCAAAGGCTCATCCCCCACTTCATCATGGGTATGCTCCTCACTGACCAATAGTGAACTGTCATCGGTCGTTCTACCATAACCACGACTCACGACACCCACTCTAAATCCCCTCCCGGACAGGTAACGCGCCAGTGCTATCAGTGTGGGAGTTTTACCCGTCCCTCCTGCCGTCAATCCCCCTATGACTACCACCGGCGCGCCTAACGCTGCAAACCCGTTCTGTGGACGAAGACTGCGACGTAGGGCCGCCACCAACATCACAAGCGGGATCAAAGGCAGAAAGATTAATGTCCACTTGGCGCCGTGATACCAAGCGTTGTTAAACGCCCTCTCTAGCTCCTCTCGGCGAGATATCATGCGTCGTTGAATCCTTGCTGGTGCAGAGCCCGGTAGATTGGTTCTTGCTCCAGCAGGCTCGTATGACTGCCTGCGGCCACCACGTGCCCTTCATCCATCACTAGAACCGTGTCAGCGCTCTCGATCGTGGATAGACGGTGTGCAACCACAAAGGTTGTCCGACCTGCGCGTGAGGCATCTAGCGCCGTCTGTATTAGGGATTCTGATTCGTTGTCGAGCGCTGACGTTGCCTCATCTAAAATTAGGACCGGTGCCGCTTTCAACAACGCGCGAGCAATAGCCACACGTTGCTGCTGACCACCGGATAAACCAACACCTTGCTCACCAATGAGAGTGTCGTAATCAGACTCGAGCTCTGACACAAACCCATCGGCTTGCGCTTGTTTGGCCGCGTCGATGACAGCCTCCCGAGAGGTATCGGACATGGTGCCCAGGGCGATATTTCCTGCGACGGTATCACTGAATAAATTGATGGCTTGAGGAACAAACGCGAGCTGCTCACGGTAATTAGCCAGTTCAATGCCTTGTATATCCTGGCCATCGAGGGCGATGTGCCCACCAGTTGGGGTGTAAAACCGCGCCAGTAGCTTAACAAGCGTACTCTTTCCACTACCGGATCGGCCTACGACGGCAACTGTTTGCCCTGCCTCAACCGCAAAGCTGACATCAGATACGGCGTCGCTCTGTGCCCCGGGATAACGAAAGGCAATATTGTGAAACTCCACACGACCGTTGACCTCACCCAAGGTACTGCCACCTGTGTTTTGCTCAAGCTCGGTGTCGAGTTGCTCAAAGATATCCTCGGCAGCAGCAAGGCCTCGCTGGATAATGCTCTGAATGTTACTCAGCGTCCTAATTGGCTTACCCAGCTGCGCCGCAGCGGTGATGAAGGCGACCAATGAGCCTGCGCTAAATTCCTTTAGTACCGCAGGATCGAGGGCAAACCAAAACAGTGCTCCCAGTGCTAGCGCCAGTAGGGTCTGAATAATGGGTGTTGAAACAGCCTGCACGAAGGCGAGTTTCAAGCTTTGTTGCTTGTTGAATAGGCTGACTGCCTCAAAGCGCTCACTAATCTGCTCCGTCGCCCCGTAGATCCTTACATCGTCAAGTCCAGACAGACTCTCTGCGGTAACCTCGGTCACGGAGCCCATAGATTCCTGTATGCGCTTACTGTAGCGACGGAAATGCTTGCCAACGACGTGTACGACCAGCCCTATGGCTGGTGCGACGATGAAAAATACGGCCGTGAGCTCCCAGTTTAGGTATAGCATGTAGGACACGAGGGCGATGATGGTGAGTCCCTCACGCAGCATGGTCTTCAGTGCATCTGATGCGGCGCCGCTCACCTGTTCTACGTTAAATGTGACCTTCGAGAGAAGCTCACCGGTGGAGTACTTGTCGATGTGGGCTTTGGGCGCCCTGACAAGAACATCAAAGAGCTGTGTACGCAGCACGTGCACGACCGAGCGCGCCACTTTGTTCATGAAATAACTGCCGGCAAAGAAACCCAGTGCCCGTCCCAGCGAGAGGACAACTGCGGCGACAGGAACCGCGATACGCGCATAATCCGTTGGGGTTTTGTCTCCCGGAGGCCAAATCCATTGTGAGGCCTGCGACACGAACCCCAGCCCCGCCATTGGCTGACCACCCAGCGAATCGAGCAAGAACTGCGTCAGATCAGCCAGCAGCACGTTTCCGAGGCTATACACAACATAGCCCAGAAAACTAAGAAATAAGGACCATTTGTAAGCGAAGGCGTAAGTGAGGAGCCGACCATACAACTTGGAATCTGAGACTGTCTTAACTGACTGATCTGCCAAACTATTCACCGGCTGCAGGTCGTTGCGTACTGATTGACAGGCGCTTGAACCCTAATTGACTCACTGTATCCATCGACATTACCACCATAGCATGCCGCGTATCACCATCTGCGACGATGGATAAAGGTATATCGCGTCTACTACCGGTTTTTTCAATGATAATTGCACGTAAATTTTCCGCGTCTGCAGGAAACGGTGTGCCGTTTAAAAACATGGAGCCATCGGCGCTGATGATGATATCCAAGCCCTTATCCGGCTCTACTGTCTCGCCTTCCGCTTCAGGCAGATTTACCACCAGCTCGCTGAGGTCAGTAAAGCTTGTCGATACCATGAAGAAAATGAGCAGCAGGAAAACTATATCGATGAGCGGTGTGAGATTAACCGCCAACATATCCCGGCGCTGACGCTTAAATTTCACGTGGTGTAATCCTGACCGGCCCCATTGTGAATCGCATCAACTAACTTGATCGCCTCGCGCTCCAGATCGACCACAATCGTGTCAATGAGGCCTGTGTAATAGCGGTGCATCACCGGAGCGACATCTACGAAGTTGAGGAAATGACACGCGCCAAGTAACAACCCAAGTGTTAGTCCGACAAAGTTCGTGAGGTTGTTGGTGAAAAACAATGCACAGATGCTAACTATTATCGATGAAACCCAGAAATAGGTCGTTGAAAATACTAATGTCGAAAGCAAGCCTATGGAAAAAGACAACAAAAGCCTGTTTTGTTGGACGAAATCGTTAAATTTCACTCGCTCGAGCGTGGCGGACTTAAGTCATCCCCTCCATACTTGCCGTATGCATCGAAGACTCTAAAAAGTCCTTTTAAGTTTGAAGCACAGCAGGCCTTTTGAGCTGAAATAAGCGGATAAAGCTCTGTAGAAAAATAATTTTGCGGTAACTATGCCCAAGCGATCACTCAGAAAATTTCTACCCACACCAGCAAGCCTCAGAGATGTAAAGGGGTTGGGTATGTTTAGAGGCCTGTTCGATCGACACGAACTTTGGCATATCAGTCGGACCTCTATCGCTCGTGCTACCGCGATTGGCCTTTTCTGCTCCATGGTGCCACTTCCAGGGCAGATGATCGTTGCGGTTTTTGTGGCAATCAGAGTTGGCGCCAACGTGCCACTGGCATTTTCGCTCATATTCATCACTAATCCGTTGACGATGCCGGTGATTTACCTTGCGGCCTATCTCTTGGGTAGCGCTTTGCTTAACGCACCTGTAATTGATGCCAGCGCCGTTGACTGGCTTGATCCCACGAGCCCAGAACTACTCAGTATTTGGCCCTCCTTCCTAGTGGGCTGTTTTGTTATGGGGGTCCTCGTCGCGTTTTTCGGCTATTTCATTGCCGACGGTCTATGGCGATTGCGGATTGCACAGCGAATCTCGGAGAGAGCACGCCGGCGTCGTGAGAGAAAAGCACGGGAAAAAAGCGACAGAAACAGCAATTTCCGTTAGCGCGACTCTCGCAATCCTTCGGTAATTGGCAACTTCGCTGCTGCAAACGCCGGCAGAGTACAGGACACGATCGAGAGCACCAGAGCCACTCCCGGGACCAGTAGGAAGTCTTCTATTCGAATGTCGACTGGGACATAGGCCAGCGGATACACCGCAGTATTCAGTAACGGACTGCCCGTCCCCAACTCAATGAACTGAACAAGCGAAGGCGTCCCCAGAGCCAGCAAAAAGCCCAATCCAGCACCCAAAACCGCTCCACCGGCACCGATCATCGTGCCCTGAATGACAAATATCGTAGCAATATCGGTCGAGGTTAAGCCTATCGCTCTGAGCATGGACGATGGCGCACGTCGATCGGAGACCACGAGCACAAGTGAGGTGACTACGTTAAACATGGCAATGATCAACAGAGAGGCCAACATGAGCGCAACGATCTGTCGTGACAACTGAATGGCCTGATACAAATTGCCCTGCGCTGCCGTCCAATCGCTCACCCAAAAGGCGGGCGGGAGTGTCTGACGCAGATACCTCGCGAACTGAGGTGCCTCAAGAGGATCAATGAGATTCAGCGCGAGGGCACTGCCCTGAGGTGACTCATCAATCTCAACGGACCCTCGGCCCGTCATGGAAAAGACATGGTCTATTTCCGTATCAGATGCGAGCAGAGAGACGATCTGCAGTGTTCCCGGCCGAAGGGTGTTCTGAAAACCACCGGAAGAGAACAACGCGGATACGCGGTCCCCAACCGTGAGCCCCAGTGTGGCTGCCAGGTGAGCGCCGATCACAAGCTCTCGGGCACCTAATGAATCCACTGCCGGTCGCAAATGCTCCTTGTAGGGCTCCAGTGCGCCATTTTCAGCAATGGTCAAGCGAGTGACGTGCGCATTGCCCTGAGCAACCAATAGTGCGTCGATGTCTGTAAAACGGTTCTGCCGAGTTACGCTCTCCAATTGGGCCAAATCGGCCTGTACTTGGGCCCAATCATCCTCGGAGGCGAAACCACGTATGGTGACGTGCGGCACTAAATTCAGTATCCGAACGCGCATCTCGCGTTCAAAACCGTTCATGACCGATAGCGCAGCCAAGAGCAGTGAAATGGCAATGACCATACCGAAAACGGACAGTCGCGATAAGAACGCAGATAAGCCCTGTCCGGGATCGTATGCCTGTCGCAGCGCGATATCCCAGTGAAGTCGCCGCATCAGTCAGATACGCTCGATTAACTGACCGTTAGACAGCTCATATTGCCGATCCGTACTTTCAGCGATCACAGGATCGTGGGTAACAATTACAAAACCGGTATCCTCAAAGACAACATCACTCATCAATCTCATAACGGACTCAGCTGTCTTGGGGTCTAAATTACCCGTAGGCTCGTCCATTAGCAGGCACATTGGTCGATTGACTAGCGCCCTGCCAATGGCAACACGTTGTTTTTCCCCTCCCGAAAGACGGCTAGGTCGGTGATGTAGCCGCTCCGACAGACCAAGCTCAACAAGTAGTTCCTCCGCCATACCAAGTGCATCTTTAACAGATTTTCCGGCAATTTGAGCGGGCATCGCTACGGCCTCTAGCGCGGAAAATTCAGGCATTAAGTGGTGGAACTGAAACACGAACCCTAGGTTCTTGTTTCTCCAGTTGCACAAAGCTCGCTCGTCGAGGCTCGTAAGGTCCTTGTCGCCCAGAAGTACTTTTCCTGATGTCGCTCTATCCAACCCACCCAAGACGTTTAAAAGCGTCGACTTGCCTGCTCCGGAGGCGCCCACGATTGCAACACGATCTCCGGCATTGAGCTCAAAATTGAGCTCATTGAGCACAGAGACGCTACCAGCGGCTGAGTCGTACCGTTTTGAAATCCCTACCGCCGATAAAATACTCATGCAGCCTCCAATCCGTCCAGCGCCAGTACAGGTGAGATCTTACTTGCACGATCCGCGGGATACACCGCTGCAATGAGACTAAGAACCAAAGAACCCATAAGGATGTAGGCAACATCACGCCACTGCAGATCGGTAGGCAGCCCGCCAATGTAATAGACATCAGGGTCAAACAGCGTCCACCCAAATACCGTATCTAATACCCGCATGAATGCTTCAAGATTAGTTGTCGCAACGAGCCCCAGCACTAGACCTACAGCAATCCCGAGTAGTGCCAGATACAGCCCATGCAGCATAAACACCGCCCGAATGTTTGCGGGTGTTAAGCCCAGCACCCGCAGGGAGGCAATATCCGAGCGCTTCTCTGCCACCGACATTGTGAGCGAGGAAATGACACTGAACGCTGCAACCGCGATCAGGGCTGACAAAAGAACACTCACCATGAGCTTTTCCATTCGGATGGCAGCGAAAAGCGATTGATAGGTTTCGGCCCAAGTTACCGGGGTTAAAGCACCGTCACTCTTTAAACGAATGAGTTGAGCGAGTTCGCCCGCTCGATAGGGGTCCGACAGCTGCAATCGAATACCGTCTACGCTCGCTGCTCTAGTCAGCCTTCGAGCTGTTTCCAGAGAAGTCAGTGCTAGTGTCGCGTCGGGGCTGGCTCCAACTGCGACCACAGCCCCTACTGTGAGTTTCCGATAGCGCGGTAATAAACCCAGCGGTGTTATGGCGACCTGCGGAAGCACCGCGTCAATGGTGTCGCCCACGCCAACGCCAAGGTTACGCGCAAGTACCTCTCCAAGCGCAACATGAAAGCGCTCGGATGCCACATTACCGAGATCACCCTCCAGAACCGTCATTGAGAAGAGCTCCGGGTTCATTGCACCGACACCGGTCAGCTCAGCTCCAGACGATGAGAAGTCGCCGCGTAGCATCAGCTGACGACGAATGTAGGGTGTATGACTGAAGGTCAGCCCGTTCAGCTCTGTTGTCTCGATGACGTTAGAGGCAGCGGAGACACTGCTCACTTCAACATGCGGAACCGCCTTCAAGAGTCGGCCAGTAAGCTCACCTGCGAGACCGTTCATTACAGACAGAACAACGATGAGACTGGAGACGCCTAGTGCCATGCCGAGCGCGGCAAAAATCGACACGCCGCGGGTAAAAGCACGTTGCTCTCTACTGAAACTCAGTCGCCTCGCGATTGTGAGTTCCAAGCGGGAGGACATTAGCGTTCAGTTGGATCGAATTCGATAGCTCCGGGTTTTGAGCTATCAGAGCGTGTTTCGGTTTCACAGCGCTGTGGATCACCACCACAAATCTCGCAGGACTGATCTATGCCCAGTGCTCCAATTCCGCCGCAGGACCCCTTTATAGGCTCCCGACCTGCCATGACACCAACAGACATGGCGGTGACAATGAGCGCAAACGCTAAAAATGTTAGTACGAAGATCACTCTGTCTCTCCCCCTACTTCGGGCTCCATTAGCCACTGAGTCATAGCGTCATTGTATGAGCTTACCAGCTGGTCGTCCTCACGCGAAATGAGAAAGACTGCCAGCTCGTAGACATCCGCCAACCTCAGCGCTTCCTCGGTACCCACAACCATGAGGGCCGTGGCCCATGCATCCGCAATCATCGTTGACGGGTGCACCACGGTTGCGGACACAAGATCATGCTCTATCGGATAGCCGGTTCGCGGGTCGATCAAATGAGAGAAGCGGCGTCCCCCATCCTCAAAAAAGTTGCGGTAATCACCAGAGGTGGCGACACCAATGTCTTCTACTTCGATTGCCGTGAAAATCTGTCCACGACTACCGGGCGTTGGACGCTCAACGGCTAGGCGCCAAGCATCGCCACGAGGGCTGGTACCACGAACGTGGATCTCTCCACCGACTTCCAGCATGAAGTGCTCCAACCCCAAGTCATCCAGCGAGTCCGCGGCAATATCAACAGCATATCCCTTGGCAATTGAGGAGAAATCCAGTGTGGCCTTCGTGTCACGCTTCACAAAACCGCGCGTCGATAGATCCCACGCGAACTCGTCTAAGCCAACAAAGGGTTCGACAGCAGCAATCTCCTCGTCGGTAGGACGCTTAGTGACGCCCTCAGGACCAAACCCCCAAAGATTAATCAAGGGCGACACCGACGGGTCGTATGCACCGTCTGTCGCATAGTAGATATCGAGCGCCGTATTGAAGACCAATGCGAAGTCCCAATCGACCTCCATTACCTCCATGGCCGGAAGCCGATTTAGTTCGCTGAGCGTCGAAGACGGAAGATAGTGATTCATACTGTCATCAACCACCGAGAAGGCCTCAAAAAGCGCCTCCTTGACCTTTTCTTCCGTGACCGACTCATCTGCACCATGGTAGATCAGGCTCCACTGGGTCCCGAATATGGGCCCAGAGAGCTGTACGCCCTCAGGCGCCCTTTGACAGCCGCTCAGCCATAGTAAAAAGGCCAGCACGATGGCTGGCCTCCGAAGCAGTGGCGACAAGTGATTAACCGCCAAAATCATCGAGGAAAATATTCTCGCGCTCTACACCCAGATCCAAAAGCATATCAATACACGCCTTGTTCATCATGGGTGGTCCACACATGTAGTATTCGCAATCCTCGGGTGCCGGGTGGTCCTTCAGGTATTGCTCAAACAGCACATTGTGGATAAATCCTGTGAGGCCGTCCCAGTCATCTTCAGGCTGAGGGTCAGACAACGCCACATGCCAGTCAAAGTTGTCATTTTCAGCGGCGAGTGTGTCGTAGTCCTCGACATAAAACATCTCGCGTAGCGAACGCGCGCCATACCAAAAGCTGATTTTGCGGTTTGTCTTGATTCGACGCAGTTGATCGAAAAGATGCGAGCGCATTGGCGCCATTCCCGCACCACCACCGATAAACACCATCTCTGCGTCGGTTTCCTTCGCGAAAAACTCACCGAAAGGACCGTAAACGTTAACCTTATCGCCGGGCTTCAGATTGAATACCCAGCTCGACATGATGCCGGGGGGTAGTCCTTCGGTACGAGGCGGCGGCGTCGCCACACGAATATTGAACTTAACGACACCCTTCTCTTCTGGGTAGTTTGCCATTGAATAGGCTCGGATCGTTGTGTCCGGGCAAGACGATTCGAGCTTGAAGAAGCCAAAATGCTCCCAGTCGCCTCGGTATTCTTCGCCGATATCGAAGTCTGAGAACTTCACCGCGTGCGGCGGGCACTCCAGCTGTACGTAGCCACCAGCGCGGAAGTCACAAGTCTCACCTTCCGGTAGCTTCAGGACCAACTCTTTGATGAACGTGGCGACGTTGTCGTTGGACTCTACGGTGCACTCCCATTGTTTAACACCAAACACCTCTTCCGGAATCTCAATCTTGAGATCCTGCTTAACAGGGGTCTGGCAGGACAATCTCCAGCCTTCGTTCGCCTCACGACGTGTGAAGTGGCTTTCCTCTGTCGGCAGTAGAGAGCCGCCGCCTTCCGAGACCACACACTTGCACTGTGCGCAAGTACCGCCGCCGCCACAGGCACTGGCTAGAAACAGATCAGCGTCAGCCAATGTCTGCAACAGCTTGCCGCCAGCAGGCACCTGAATAGTCTTTTCGCCATTAATTTCGATGTTGATATTACCGCTCGCAACGAGCTTGCTACGCGCCGCCAGAATCACCATTACCAAGGCAACAACCACGGCAGTAAACATCGCCACGCCAAAGAAAATAGTTGTATACACAGATCTCTCCTAGAGCTTATGTAGCCAATTAAATATCGATACCACCGAAGGACATGAAGCCGAGCGACATCAGGCCTACAGTGATAAAGGTTATGCCAAGCCCCTGCAACCCATCGGGAATGTCGCTGTACTTCAACTTCTCACGGATGCCTGCAAGCGCAACAATTGCCAGTGCCCAGCCAACGCCTGCACCGAATCCGAACACGGCGCTCTCGCCAAAATCGAGGCTTCGCTCAACCATCAGGAGTGACGCACCCAAGATTGCGCAGTTCACTGTAATAAGCGGCAG
>DPGN01000039.1:0-7528 GCA_003523185.1 Halieaceae bacterium | reverse complement strand
GCCCACGCCAACGCGCCGTCCGCCAATAGATTTTGATAAATCAGGTTATTTACCGGGACGGTGATGGTGAGCACCACCACCACAGCGATACCCAAGCCAAATGCGGCGGAGATTTTCTTCGAAACCGCGAGGAACGTACACATTCCCAAGAACCAGGCCAGGGCCATGTTCTCAATGAAGACCGCCCGCACAAAGAGGCTCAAATAGTGTTCCATTACGCGCCCTCCTCTGCAGCTGTGTGCTTGGCAATCTTGAACTCAGGCTCTTCGACTTGCTCTGTTTGCACTGCTCGAATTGCCCAGATGAGGAAGCCAATTAGGAAGAACGCACTCGGTGGAAGTAACAACAGGCCGTTGGGGTTATACCAACCGCCTTCTGTGACGACAGGAAGGATCTCGATACCCATCAAGGAGCCAGCACCGAACAGTTCACGAACAATGCCGACAACAATAAGAACAAACGAATAACCCAGCCCGTTGCCCAAACCATCTAGGAAGCTTGGTACTGGCGGATTCTTCATCGCAAACGCCTCGGCACGACCCATCACAATGCAATTTGTAATGATCAACCCCACGAATACACTCAGTTGCTTGGAGATGTCGTAGGCAACAGCCTTGAGGATTTGGTCAACCACGATAACCAGCGAAGCAATAATGGTCATCTGGACGATGATACGAATGCTCGATGGAATGTAGCTCCGAATACAGGAAATAAAGAACGATGAGAATGCTGTCACAGCCGTCAGAGCGACCGACATGACGAGGCTTACCTGAAGCGATGAGGTCACCGCCAAGGCAGAGCAAATGCCAAGAATCTGCAGTGCAATCGGGTTGTTCTGAATAACAGGAGAAAATAAGGTCTCGCGAACACTCATTACACATTACCTCCACGCAGGTTGCCGAGGAGCGGCGCAAAACCGTCCTCCCCGAGCCAGTATTGAACTAGATTGCTGACGCCCTTGGTCGTCAACGTTGCGCCGGACAAACCATCGACCTGCCATTGCGCGTCTGCAGACGCAGGGTTTACCGTCCCTTTAAGCACGGTAATAGCGACGTCACCGTCTTTGTAAGCAAGCTTGCCGGACCATTTTGATTTCCAGCTCGGATTATCGACCTCGCCACCGAGCCCCGGCGTCTCTCCGTGCTCGTAGAACCCAAGACCAACGATCGTGTTGGCGTCAGACTCAAGCGCAACAAAGCCGTATAAGGTCGACCACAGACCGTAACCGTGAATCGGTAAAATGATGCGATCAAGACCACCATTACCGTCGTTCACGAGGTAAACCACGGCTCGATTCTCACGACGAATAATCTTCGCAGGGTCCTCATCGCCAGTTAAGGCACGGGACTGTGAAGGATCTTTCGATGACTTGCGTTGATCAAAGGTTGCTGGATCAACATCGTCGACAAACAAGCCGGTATCCAGATCAACTACGCGAGCCTCGATTGTTTCAAACTGCTCTTCTACCGATCGCTCGGGGTCGTACAAACCACCTGCCATTAGAATATTGCGCTTTAGATCTCGCGCCTTGTTCGCTTCCTGTTCCGGTTTCAGGGCAACGGCCGCTGTGGAAACGACGACCGAGCAGACAATACAGAGTCCAAGCGCGACCGTGAGTACGCGAGACAACGTCTCGTTATTAGCTGACACGAGCTAGTCTCCTTTTAATATTGGCTTGCACCGCGAAGTTATCGAACAGCGGAGCAAACAGATTCGCGAACAGGATGGCGAGCATCATGCCCTCAGGGAATGCAGGGTTAACAACACGGATCAACACACACATGACGCCAATCAATGCGCCGTAAGCCCATCGCCCGCTGTTGGTCATGGCAGCAGATACAGGGTCAGTGGCCATGAAGAACGCACCGAATGCGAAGCTTCCAATGACCATGTGCCAGTACCATGGCATGGCAAACATTGGATTGCTGTCTGAGCCAATCGCATTGAGCAGCAGTGAGAATGCAATCATACCGGCGAAGCAGCCAGCGACGACGCGCCATGACGCGATACCCATAATTAGCAGGACACCGCCACCGACCATAATAGCCAGCGTAGAGGTCTCGCCAATAGACCCTGGCATCGCGCCTACGAAGGCATCCCACCAGGTGTAAGCAGTGGTCAAGCCAGCCATACCATCGGTTGCTACAACGCTGAGCGCCGTCGCACCGGAATAACCATCAACTGCCGTCCACACAGTGTCACCAGACAACTGCGCTGGATACGCGAAGTAAAGAAACGCACGACCCGTCAATGCTGGGTTAAGGAAGTTTTTACCCGTGCCGCCGAACACCTCTTTCGCAACAACAATGCCAAACGAAATACCCATCGCCGCCTGCCAAAGCGGCAAGTCGGGTGGCAACGTCAGCGTGAAGAGAACGGACGTTACGAAGAAACCCTCATTGATCTCATGCCCGCGCTTCATCGCGAACAAGACTTCCCAAAAACCACCGACAATGAACGTGATGGCATACAGCGGAAGGAAGTGGACCGCTCCGTAAAGGAAATTGTCCCACAAGCTATTTGGATCGAAACCGCCCAGGCTCGCGACGATTGCACCGCGCCAGCCTTCAAGCGAATAACCACCGGCAGCAATCACTTCATTGGCCTGGTAACCGATGTTGTACATGCCATAGAACATGGCTGGGAAAGTGCAGAACCACACCGTGATCATGATGCGCTTTAGATCAATACCGTCGCGAACGTGCGCAGATGACTTGGTGACGCTTGAGGGGCTGTAAAAAATCGTGTCGACCGCTTCGTAAAGCGCATACCACGATTCGTACTTACCACCCGCCTTAAAATGGGGTTCGAGATTATCTAAGGTACTGCGTAATCCCACGACTTATCCCTCCTTCTCAATGCGTGCCAAGTTGTCACGCAACACCGGTCCGTACTCATATTTGCCAGGGCACACATAAGTACAAAGCGCTAAATCTTCTTCATCTAATTCAAGACAACCTAGGGCCTGAGCAGTCTCTGTGTCGCCCACTAACAGCGCTCGTAGCAACTGTGTGGGCAAAATATCCAACGGCATGACGCGTTCGTAGGCACCCACTGGCACCATCGCGCGCTCTGAACCGTTTGTTGTGGTCGTCATTTCGAGTGGCTTACGACCAAATAAACTACTGAGGTATATGCCCATCGCTGAATGTTTTTTAGTGC
Source organism: Halieaceae bacterium (assembly GCA_003523185.1). Lineage (GTDB taxonomy): Bacteria > Pseudomonadota > Gammaproteobacteria > Pseudomonadales > Halieaceae > Luminiphilus. Next base: position 4,366 of record DPGN01000039.1, on the reverse strand, counting down.
CTGGAGCAAGCCAACCCATGAAGACCCTGTCTCTGCCTTCTGCAAGGACAGCCACTTGATTATGAAACCGACCGAGGTAGGCAGAGTGCGCTTGAACCCGTCGACCACCAAGTACTGAGCCACTGATGAGTCGGTTTTCTCCGGCTGCCTGGTTACCAGCGACCAGCGCCTCGATATCGACCCCACGGCGGGTGCGAACAATCTGTGGTGTCTCTGCTGCAGGTCCTGAGACAGAAACCACACGATCACTGTACACCTCACCATCAAGGAAGAGTCGTCCGATCGCAATCACATCCTGATAATCAACCGTCCACGCCAACTTGTTGAGGGAAGCTCCCTGAAGGAAGTGAACGTGTGTACCCGCCAGCCCTGCGGGATGAGGTCCGTCAAACGCGGCGCTTTGCACTTGAGCGTGCGCAGAAACGGGTGCACTGCTTCCCGGTGCAACACAAACGTAGACGGTGCAGTCAACCATATTTGCCAGAAGCGTCTGGCCCAACTCAAACGCCTCGCGTTGCTCGGCAATCACAATTTCGGGATTTACCGCGTGAGGACGAGTATCAATCGCTGTAATAAACAGGCCGCTTGGACTTGTTGCCGGATCAGCCACCTTGTTGAAGGGCCTTACCCGAATCGCTGTCCACTCACCTGAGTCAATCAGGCGATCTTTAGTGTCGTCAGCGCTCAGCTGTGCCGCTTCTTCAACGCTTGAACCGCCCCAGTTGCGTGCCTCAACGCCATCATCAATTTCGATAACCAGAGACTGAAACACACGGCGTGCGCCACGATTGATCGCAGACACGTGACCTGACGCGGGTGCTGTGTATACAACGCCTTCACATTTCTTATCAGTAAAAATGACCTGGCCTTTGGCAACCGTATCGCCCTCGGTAACCGCCATTGTGGGTTTCATGCCAACGTAGTCCGCTCCTACGAGCGCTACATGGCGGGGTGAGAATTCTCGAGCAATCGTTTGCTCAGGAGCTCCTGCCAGTGGAATATCCAATCCGCGGCGAATTTTAATCATGCCTGTCCCTATCTACGTTCGCAAAACGCGCGCACGCGCCTGTGCTAGCTGTCGTGTAGTCAGCTTGCACTGAAGTCTCTCAGACTATGTCTGATGTGAGCGTGGCCACTCCCCCCAGTGAAGTGAACTACAGGTTTGCCGGTGGCTGATTTTCAGCTCATTTATCTAACGATCCGGCGCCGCGAATTCTAGCGAAGCTGACGCCGAGTTACCACAATTCTCTGCAAATCAGAGACCACCGGTATCTGTAGGAGGATAGGTGAGATATTTTATCCCTGCCATCTTCTCCAAAACCCGATAAACCTGGCAGCTGTAGCCGTATTCGTTGTCGTACCAAAGGTACAAAACAGCGTGCCGGCCATTCACAATGGTGGCCTGCGCATCAAACACACAGGCAGCGCGTGAGCCCACAAAATCGGTCGATACCACCTCGGGCGAATTAGAGAAATCGATTTGTTTTCTGTACGGACTGTGAAGCGCGACCTGACGCATGAATTCGTTCAGTTCGTCCTTAGACGTGTCTCTTCCTAAGGTCACATTTAGAATAGCCATAGACACGTTGGGTGTGGGCACACGAATAGCGTTCCCCGTTAACTTGCCTGTCAACTCCGGCAATACTTTGGCTACAGCCTTTGCTGCGCCAGTTTCGGTCAATACAAGATTTAGCGGCGCACTTCGGCCTCTGCGATCTGCCTTGTGGTAGTTATCGATAAGATTCTGGTCATTGGTAAATGCGTGTACCGTCTCAACGTGGCCAGATTCAATACCAAAGGTATCCTGAATAACCTTTAACGGCGGCACGATCGCGTTAGTGGTACATGAAGCCGCGGACAGGACAGTGTCATCCTCGGCGATCTCACTGTGGTTAATTCCCGCCACAATGTTTTTGATATCGCCCTTACCCGGTGCAGTCAGTATGACCTTGCTGACCCCCTTTGCCTTCAGGTGCCGCGACAGTCCGTCGCGGTCCCGCCAGACGCCCGTGTTATCGACCACTAGGCAGTTGCTAATACCGTGGGCCTCGTAATCCACATCTTCGGGTGCATTTGCATAAATAACCTTAATCTCGTTGCCATTTGCCACAAATGACTGGCGTTCCTCATCAACGCGAATAGTGCCTTGAAACACACCATGAACCGAGTCTCTTCGCAGGAGGCTTGCGCGTTTCATCAAGTCATCGGGAGCGCTGCCCTTTCGAACCACGATGGCCCTTAGCCGTAGATTATCGCCACCGTCTGTTTTAGCCACCAAAATACGCGCCATGAGGCGACCAATGCGGCCGAAGCCAAAAAGGACGACATCAACGGGCCCCGCGGGGCGATGTGTTGAGTCGACCAAATGCGACAGGCGATCAGCAACAAAATCATCGAGAGATAAATCGTCCCCTTGATACTTATCAAAGTACTCAACTGACAAACGGCCGATGTCGATATGTGAGGGCCCCAAATCGAGCTTTGCCATCGACTCAATGACACGGATGGTTTCGAACTCGGATAACTCATTATCTTCCACCTGTCGAACCCAACGGTGGGTTTTCATGATGTCTAGAACGCTGAGATTAACTAGCGAATTTCCGTAGATGTAACACTTAACGTTCTTTTCACGCGCCAGTGTGCCGACGATCGGAATCATGGATTCGGCAAGCGCTTCGCGCTCTTTCCAATCCACGAAATAATCATCAGGACGCTGGCGCTTTCTCTGTGGCGCCATGCTCGTTTCCTGCTTGCGGACTCTCTTTGGAGTCTCAGTATGTGAGTGTTCGCGGATTATCGCTCCGAGAGCAGGTGAACAGCAACCGTTCAGCCCTAGCATGCGACTGTTGTGACAAGTAGAATCGCGCCCCTCTCAGGGAGAGCCAATGACTTCATTCTTCGACATCACATCGACACTGCCCTGGCCGAATGCGATAGGTAAGCGAACTGCGGTCGGTCCACTCGTGGGTGCCGCCGAGTCAGAGGCCATTAGCGAGCTGGCAAAAACAACGCCGCTAATTCTCGTTATCACAGCAACAACTGCGGCAGCGCACAACCTAGCCTCTGAACTTCCGTTCTTTCTCAGCGATGAACGGGAAATACTGTTGGTGCCCGACTGGGAAACACTGCCTTACGACAATTTCTCTCCGCATGAGGACATTGTCTCCGATCGACTGAAAGCCCTGTCTCGACTCCCTACCCTAAAGTCTGGTGTTGTCATTGTCTCGGTTACTACCTTGATGCACCGGCTGGCACCGAGACACTTCATCGATGCGGGTGTTCTTAGCCTACAAACGGGAGAAACACTGGACGCCGAAAAGTTCGTGAGAAATTTGACGCGAAACGGCTATCGAAGTGTCGATACCGTTTACGAACACGGAGAGTTCGCAACCCGAGGTTCACTCTTAGACGTATTTCCGATGGGTAGCGACGAGCCACTCCGAATTGATCTATTTGATGGTGAAATTGAGTCGCTTCGCAGTTTCGACCCGGAAACCCAGCGCACTGCGGAGCGGCTCGAGCGAATTGACCTGCTGCCCGCTAGAGAATTCCCGCTACACACCGATGCTATCGAGCGTTTCAAAATCGCGTGGTACCGAAGTTTTGATGGCGACCCTGAGCGATGCAGTGTCTTCAATGAAGTCAGTCAGGGAAGAGCACCACAAGGCGCCGAATATTACTTGCCGTTGTTCTTCGATGAATGTCACTCGATGTTTGACTACCTACCGGTCGATACACCCGTGGTTATGGTGGGTAACAACTTCAGCTCAGCCAACCGCTTTTGGGATGAGGTAAATCGTCGCTTTCAAGAGTACGGTGTCGATCCGAGACGCCCCTTGGTAGAGCCTCACAGAGGCTTTATTCCGGTAGAAGAACTCTACGCTTCAATTGGAAAGCATTGCGTGCTGGAATTCCGTGACTCGGCTGAGGCCCCACTGCACTTCACGCTGGACGCCTACACGCCTGAGCCTTTCTCTTCCGAGGACGACTTCCGCAATGTATCGGGCGTGGGAAAGCTGACTGCTCTGCTGAAAGCTCATGAATCACCCGTGCTACTAAGCGTTGAGAGTGCCGGCAGACGAGAGATCATCCTCGAGTCGCTTGCGAAAAAAGGACTGCAAGCAGAGCCTGTTGACAGCTGGGAAAGATTTCAAGCCAGTGGCGCGCCTCTCGGCATCACGGTCACTGATATAACACGGCCCCTCTTTACTTCGCCCAAGGCGCCAGCACTTGTTTCCGAGGATCAGCTATTCGGTCAGCGGGTGGCGCAAAAGCGCCGCCGCAAGACAACGGAAGAAACCGATACGCAAGCCATCATTCGGGACCTGACCGAACTCCGAGCAGGCCTACCGGTCGTGCACCTTGA
>DPGN01000024.1 GCA_003523185.1 Halieaceae bacterium | reverse complement strand
GCTGGGAATGTGGCGATTAACCTTGCGGCGCTGGGTGTGGAAACGACGCTCTCAGGTCTTGTCGGTGACGACGAGCACGCGAAGCAACTTCGCTCAGCTGTTGAGGCAAAGGGCGTCCGATGGTCAGTGATGCCTTGCCCGGCAGATACCATCGTCAAGCTACGTGTGCTTAGCCGGAATCAGCAGCTCATTCGCATGGACTTTGAGGCGCCACTCGACGATTACGCGGACGAGTCGTTTTTACAGTATGCGAGTAATCTAATCGCCGAACACGATGTGGTGCTCCTGAGCGATTACGCGAAAGGTACGTTGATCAATATCGAGGCACTTATCAGTGCATGTCGCGCCCTAAATAAGCCAGTTTTGGTCGATCCGAAGGGTGCGGATTTCTCCCGGTATGCCGGTGCAACCCTCATCACACCGAACCTGTCTGAATTTGAAGCGGTCGTTGGTGCCTGTCATCAGGATGATGGGATTATTAGCGTTAGAGCGCATGATCTTTGCGATCAGCACGGCTTTGATGCGGTGTTGGTTACTCGCAGTGAGCGCGGTATGACATTGCAGTCGAAGGAAGGTAAACCTCTACATTTGCCAGCATTAGCGCGAGAGGTGTTCGATGTCACGGGAGCGGGTGATACGGTTATTTCAGCCATGGCAGCGGGTCTTGCCAGTCAGGATAGCCTTGAGAACTCGACGCGCGTAGCCAACGTGGCTGCAGGGTTGGTTGTGGGCAAGGTAGGCACTGCAACGGTAACCCGCGAAGAGCTTGAGGGTGCCTTGCTGCAATCCGACGATGATGTCGATAAAGAACTGCCAGCGTTCGGTGTCGTGACAGAGCAAGAAGCGCTGGCGGCTGTGGCGAGACTCAAGGTGGAAGGGCAACGTGTCGTGATGACAAACGGGTGTTTTGATTTATTGCACCCGGGGCATGTCACCTATTTGAGCCAGGCTGCAGCGCTTGCAGATGTGTTGGTTGTGGCTGTTAACGACGATGCGTCGGTGATGCGCTTAAAGGGCCCTGACAGGCCTATTAACGGCATCGACTCTCGTATGTCGGTGCTTGCCGGACTAAGGTCAGTAAGTTACGTCGTACCCTTTTCCGAAGACACCCCGGCGCGCTTGATCGAGGCGATTTCACCTGACGTGTTAGTCAAGGGTGGGGATTACGCCATCAGTGAGATAGCCGGACACAAGCACGTGCTGGAAAGCGGTGGCGAAGTGATCATCCTCGAGTTTGTCGAAGGTTTCTCCACCACCGCTACGATTAAACGCATCAGCACCGATAGCTAGTGCTACGAGTTACTGGTTAGTGCGCTTTACCGATTAATATACGCGCGCCCCATTCCCGCATCCTCAGGCAGGTAACGCTCTAGCAGCTTGCTTTGACGACTCTCCATCGAGGAGAGTTCGCCCTCGATAACGACCGCAGTCGCGTAGCTCGTTACCTCCAGGGGATCGCCGCTCCAAACGACGAGATCGGCAGAATTGCCAACAGCCAAGGCGCGACTTCTGCTACCGAAAACTTCGGCTGGAGTAGTGGTCATTGCCTGCAGCGCTAGATCGTAATTCATGCCATAGGCGACAGCAGTACCTGCTCCTTGACGGATTTTTCGTGCGTTGTGCGTTTCGTCGCTAGTAAACATGACCGTTACCCCGGCGTTACTTAGTAACGCGGCGTTATCCAGTCGTGAGCCTAGTGAGTCAAAATCAGCCGGTAGGTTGTCCAAACCATTAACAATGACGGCGATATCCGAGTCTGCAAGTTCGTCGGCTAGCATCCATGCCTCCCGAGCGCCCACAATCACAGCGTTAATGTCGTGTTCATCAGAAAATCCAATGACCTGTTTGATATCAGCGGCGCGGTTAGCCGCGAATACAAAAACTCCGTCAGACTTCAATCGCTTCGTCGCCGTCTGAGTGCGCATCAACGCCCGGTGATGGGTAAACACCCAAGTGTGAATGCACATCAATGATACCGGGGGTTACCCAACTGCCTTCAGCATCGATGATGCGGGTGTCTGATGTTAATTCTTCAGGTGGCTCTCCCACGGAAACAATTTTGCCATCGACAAAGTAGAGACTCGCCGCCTCAAGCCTTTCCCCCGTCCCGGTCAGGACGGTAGCGTTTGTGATGAGCGTTGGCGCGTGGCTGGACGCTTTGTAGGTGGATGGGAAGGGTGTGTCTGCAGCGTTAACAGACGCGGCAAAGGAGGCCGCAATGAAGGTGCCTGCAATGAGCCCGACTTGGTGCAAATGCGTCATAGAATTTACCTAAGGTTTTCGACCGCGAGACAATAGATCCTCCACGCGAATTTGCCAACTACCAAAGGCGGTATGACAGGTGGCAATGTCGGGTTAGAGTGGAGGCTGTTGGAATAGCAAGTACGGAGATGTCGATATGCGACGGTTTGTTGATTTATCAATATTCTTGGAGAACGACGTGATCAGCGATCCACCGCCCATGCGTCCCAAGATTTACTATATCCGGCATGATACCGGCGCTGAACAAATGGCCGATTTCTTTGAAGGGCTTGATAAGAGCGAATTACCCGACAGCGAGGGTTGGGCCATTGAAATGGTACAGCTGTGCACGCACAACGGTACTCACTTGGACGCCCCTTACCACTACCACAGCACGATGAACGACAAGCTTGGCGGTGCTGAGCGGGCAATCACCATTGATGAGGTGCCACTTGAATGGTGTTTTCAGCCAGGAATAAAGCTGGATTTTCGGGATAAGCCCGATGGCTACGTTGTTACCGCACAGGACGTAGAGGATGAGTTAGCGCGGATTGGTGTGACGCTAGAGCCGCTGAATATCGTTTTAGTCAATACCTCAGCCGGCAAGCGCTATGGTAGCGAGGATTATGTCAACGCAGGCGCTGGTATGGGTTACGAGGCAACGATGTACCTGCTAGAGCGTGGCATTCGGGTCACCGGAACAGATGCCTGGAGTTGGGATGCACCGTTTTCCTACACCGCCGATCGCTACGCGGCCGACAAAGACGCCAGCATTATCTGGGAAGGGCACAAGGCCGGCCGCGATATTGGCTATTGCCATTTAGAAAAGATGCATAACCTCGAAGCGTTACCGGACTTTGGCTTCACGGTGAGCTGCTTCCCACACAAAGTTCGCGGCGGCTCCGCCGGTTGGACCCGCGCGGTTGCCATTATCGACGAGGACTAGCTCGCTTTTTTGATGACCTCGTAGGCATCAAGTGCCCCTTGTCGCGCTGTTTTGTGATCAACAATAGGCGTTGGATAGTTAGTACCCAATTCAACGCCTGCGCTGGCGAGCGTTAGCGCGGGCGCTTCCCAGGGCGCGTGAATAAATTTCTTGGGTAGCTCTGTGAGTTCAGGACACCACCGACGTACGTAATCTCCCTCGGGATCAAACTTCTGTCCCTGCGCAATGGGGTTAAAAATCCGGAAGTAGGGCGCGGCATCCGCTCCTGAGCCGGCCACCCATTGCCAGCTGCAGGCGTTGGAGGCGATGTCAGCGTCTAAAAGGCAGTCCCAGAACCATCGTTCACCTTCTACCCAGTGAACTAAGAGATGCTTGGTTAGAAATGAAGCGACAATCATTCGGACCCGGTTGTGCATAAAACCTGTCTGCCAAAGCTCGCGCATACCCGCATCGACAATGGGGTAGCCGGTCTGACCTCGCTGCCACGCTTTGAGTTGCGCTTCGCTATTGTCCCAAGGAAAGGACGCGAACTGGTCCTTAAATGGCGTATTGGGCATTTCATCGAAAAGATCGATGAGTTGATAACAGAACTCGCGCCAGCCGATCTCAGCCAAAAATTTATCAATGGCCGAGCTCCATTGGGGCGCTGATAACTTTCGCTGTTGTGCTGCTGCCCAGACCTGACGGGGCGATATCTCTCCAAATTTAAGATGCGGAGAGAGTCTGGAGGTATAACGTTTTGCAGGAACATCGCGGCCCTTTGAATAGTGGGCTACCGGCGCTTCAAGGAATGTATCTAACGCCTCGTTAGCCCCATCCTCGCCCGGTTTCCATAAAGCCGACCACCCGTCTGCCCAGTCCGGCATATGGTCTTGGGCACTGGGTTGAAGTCGCCAGTCGATCAGGGCGTCCGTAGGCGCCGCTGTTACCGCCCAACTGACGTCAGGCAGTGAGACCGGCATCGCCACCGTTAATTTGTTAGCCGCGCGCCAGAATGGGGTGAACACTTTAAAGGACGTGCCTGCGCCTGTCAGGACCGAGCCCGGCTCATGCAGTAGTGTTCCGGGATAACGCTTCACCTCAACATTTCTCTTGGTAAATTCCGCGTTAATGGACGCCTCGAGCCCCGCTGACCAAGGTAGATACTGGCGAGAAAAATAGATGGCATCGGCCTGTGTAGACGCTTGCAGCTCAATTAGCGTATCTAACGTGTTCCCTCGTCGTAAGAGGAGCTGGCCGCCCAGCGATGCGATGGAGGCCGATAGTGAGGTCAAACTCTCGTGCAGCCACCACTGACTCGCGCCACCAAACCCCCAATCGCCCGCCACCTGCTCGTCGTAAATAAAAACGGGCAAGACATCGCCGCGCTGTGCTGCAGCCGTGAGTGCAGGGTGGTCATGGATTCTCAGATCTTGTCTGAACAGTAAGATAGTGGTGCTCACGCGAATTTGCTCTCTTGGGAAGGAATAATTTGATCGACAGCGGCTACCAGGCGGTTCATCGCTGACTGCTCGACCTTGAGGGTTGCTATGTCATCAGCACGGGTTTCACCCTCATTGACGATGACTATGGGTATGCGCAGCTTTTCGGCGATACGACAAAAACGGAAGCCTGAATAGACTTGTAGTGAACTTCCTACCACGAGAAGCCCACCAGCACTGGCTAGTGAGGCGGTGCAGGTCTCAACCCGAGACCTTGGCACGGTGCCACCAAAAAATACAACGTCAGGCATGACGACGTCGCCACAGTACTTGCATTGGGGAATGGTTGTCTTCTCCACGTAGGTATCGGGCACATCGGCATCGCCATCAGGCCTCGCAATGTGCTGGTAATCCGTAACAAAGGGGTTGGCTTGCAAAAGCCGAGTTTGGAATCTCTGTCGGGACTCTTGCTGCCCGCAATTCAAGCAGATGACCTGATCGAGTCGACCATGAAGATCGACGACGCGTTGCGACCCTGCTTTTTGGTGCAATCGGTCAACGTTCTGCGTGATTAACAGATCAATCTTGCCAGCGCGCTCCAATTCAGCGAGCGCATAGTGCGTAGCGTTGGGACGTGCGTCATCGATACCAACCCAACCGACCATTGAACGCGCCCAATAACGTTTTCGTTTGGCTTCGGACTCGATAAATTCTTTGTGCTGAATGGGGTCAACGCGCAGCCACCGCCCGGTGCGGTCACGGTAAGTGGGAATGCCCGAGTTGGCGCTGACGCCCGCACCGGTCAATACCGTCCATCGCTCGATGCGATGCAACCACGTGGACAAAGATTCAACCGTTTGATGCATTGGACGTATACGTTAGCTACTGTGTTTTGGTTGGCGTTAAAGGCCTAAGGATAAGTCGGCGATGAAGGTATTTGTTACAGGTGGAACGGGCCTAATTGGACGCGCTTTGGTCAAGCGACTCCTTACGGATGGACACGATATAACCGTGCTTACACGGCAGACCCTCGACAGCTCAGAAGCCGTCACCTACATCAATTCGATTGACGACTTAAATACGCGTCAGGACATCGTCGTCAACCTCGCTGGAGCGGGTTTAGCGGACCGTCGGTGGTCGCCAGCCTACAAAAAAGAGATACGTGCGAGCCGTATTGATCTAACGCAAGCATTGGTGTCGCGACTGCGAGACATTGGCATGCCGAATGTGCTCATCAGTGGCAGCGCCATTGGCTTCTATGGTGAAAGCAAAGAGCGTGAGTTCAGCGAAACCGACCAAGTGGGTAGCGGTTTTTCGGCAGAACTCTGCCGTGATTGGGAAGCGAGTGTCAGCGATATTGGAAGCGAGGGCCCGCGCTGTGTTCTGCTTCGTACGGGTGTCGTATTGGATGACGCCCTCGGTGCTTACCCCCAAATGACACAATCGTTTCGGGTTGGTCTGGCCTCGTGGATGGGACAGGGGGGGCACTGGCTTAGCTGGATCCATCTGGCGGACATGGTGGGCGCTGTTATGCATTGCATCCAAAATGAGGCGGTATCAGGGCCTGTCAACATGACCGCACCGAATCCGGTGACGCATCGATCATTTGCGGATGAGGTTCGCAGTGTCACAACCACGGTGATGGGCATGGGAATGCCTCGCTGGGTCATGCGGCTCATGGTGGGAGAGATGGCAGATGAATTGCTTTTGACGGGACAGCGGGTCATGCCGAACAAACTACTGTCTACGGGTTACGAATTCCGATTTGGCGATTTAAAAGGCGCTGTTGCCGACCTAGAGGCTCGATAGCAGGGTAGCCTGTCACCAATTACCGCTCTGCCGGTAGTCATCGAACGCGTGTTGCACATCAATTTGGCCTTTGAGCTTCTTGAGCGCTGAACGCTCCAGTTGACGCACCCACTCACGACTCACACCCAGCTTATCGGCGATTTCGGCCCGGCTTAGCGGCGGTCCGTTCTGAAGACCCCAGCGGGCCAGGACAACTTGTCGCTCATTGGTTTCAAGCCGGCCGATAGCATTGCCAAGAAAATTGCCGAGCGAGGCCTGTTCAGCGTCATCGCCTGCTTCACCAAAGGTTTCACCGACGAGTCCGTCAACCAAGGTCTCGTCATCCTCATCAAACTTCGGTGCGTCTAGTGACACAGTAAGATTTCGTAGTTGCAATAATTCTCGTGCCTTGTCGGGATCCATGCCCGCATTGGCAGCGAGGGTCTCCGCGTCCGCCTCTTGTCCCGTCCGTGCTTGCTCGGCGTAGCGCTCCTTGTACAGGCGCCCAATTTGCTCCTGAACATGAGTAGGGAAACGAATAAGCGTACCGGCATCGCCCACGTAACGCCTGACAGCTTGCGTTATCCAATTGAAGCAGTATGTGCTGAACCTGAAACCTTTCTCGTACTCGAATTTCTCGGCAGCACGGATGAGTCCAAGCGTTCCTTCCTGCACAAGGTCGAGATAACCCACTCCTCTGCCTTTATAGCGAGACGCGATCGAATAGACGAGTCGAAGGTTGTGCATGACCAGCCTGTCACGAGCCTCGGTGTAGGTGCGTAATTGCTTCTTGATGGCGGACAGTAAGGCATGGTCCAGCGCAAATGATGGGACCGGCGTCTGCCAATGCCGCTGCCAGTGTCCAATGGCGTCTGCGACCGTATCGGCAAACTGGCCACCTGCGCGTCGTAATATCGCGACGGCAATGCCGATGGTCAGACTCGCTGGTAGCTCTAGCGATTCAACGTGCTTAAGTCGCGCAGCGCTCGTTTTGAGCTCTGACAGCTTATTAGCTACGTTTCGTGACTGATCGGCGTGCGACCCGTCACTGAATAGCGCCGCCAGCTCGCGGCGCAAGACAAAATGTAGGTCTCGATTTGGAAAGCGTTGAATCTGTGGCGGATTCGCCAGACATTCGGAGCAAAACTGAGCAAGATACTGGCTCGGCTCGTCGTTTTCAGCGATGAGTGCGTATATTTCCCTGACGGAACTCCATTTGGTGCTATCTATCGACTGCTCCTGCTCGGCGGTCAACAGGTCGTAACGACGTGCTTCCGCAAACATCAATTCGATGTCTTTTTCGTCCGTGTTGTCGATCATCTGCGCTGCCCCGTGTGCATCCCATATCTATACGACTCAACGCAAAGGCTGCCCAGAGAAAACTGGACAATGTCCAGCTGTTACATGAACAAGTCTTGGACAGAAATGCGAAAGACTGATCTGGACCCCGAAATCACCCGTAAACCACGACAATTGATGAACAAAATCCGGGGTAAAACATGAACGCACCAGCCAACACCGCAAACCTCCTCGAACCAAGACCGCTTTATGGCATTGGAACCGTCGCACGACTGACAGGGCTGAAGCCCGACACGCTTCGAGTCTGGGAGCGTCGTTACGGACTCGGTGCAAGCTATAAATCGGCCTCTGGGCGAAGGCTCTTTACCCAGTCTGACCTAGAACATCTGCAACTGATTACTGCGTTGGTTGAGGACGGTGTCCGGATTGGTGAGATTGCCTCCTCCGACCGCAAAACGCTCGAGTTACTGGTGAGCAATCGAGGCAGCCGCATGGCCAAGGCTATTCCCGCGGCAAAATCACGGGTGGTATTTATCGGTGCGGAGTTGTGTCAGTGGTTAGACGGTCATCAAGGCTGCTTGTCGGGCATCAGCGCGTTTTTGTCGCGAATGCCACTCGCAAACGCCGTTGACGCTTTGGACGTGAACGAGACGGCCGACATGTTGGTCGTTCATTGCCCCTCGGTGTCGATGACCAATATTAATGCCATGGACACGCTGGCAAATCGACTCGGCGCAAAACGTACGCTGGTGCTCTATCAACTGTGCAATAGCCGTTGGATTGAAGAGATTGAGCGCCGCGGTATGACAGCGCTGGAGTACCCGCCCGAGTCAGCGCGCCTTGCGTTCGAGCTTGGCCGGGTGGCAATTGACCATGAGGCGAAGCAGGGCGAGATAAATCTGGGCGAGCTGATTCAAGCCAAGCCACGAATGTACGATGACAGCACGCTCAATGCAGCAGCGAAGCTCAAGAGCCTGCTCGATTGCGAGTGTCCAAAGCACATCTCAGATCTGATAAAGACGCTCAGCGAATTCGAGACCTACTCGACTGCCTGTAGCGTTGAGAACTGGCACGAAGCAGCCGTTCACTCCTGCATCTACGCCTACACGGCGCAAGCTCGTTATCTCATGGAGAAAGCGCTTCAGGCGGCTCTAGAGGGTAGAGGCGAGGAGCTCACTAAGATCATGCGAAGCCCCAACTAATTCGGGGCTTTTAAGCTATTGATCTTGCGAGAATCGTCACGATAATCGCAGGGCACACAAATCTGACGTACCAAGGCCACCAGCGCATAAACAATGTGCTGGCGGTCGCTTCTTCGTTCTTGGCGAGTTCTTTCAATAGGACATCCCGTCGCCACACCCATCCCGCATAAACGCACAGCGCCAAACCGAGGAGCGGCTGCGAGTAGCGTGTGCTTACGGTAATGACCAATCCGAACAGCGTATCGAAGTTCATGACGATGGCAGCACTCATTGCCGTGATAATGGCTGTCGCAATGAAGGAAGCTCTCAGGCGTCCCCACTGAAAACGCTCAACCAAGAACGACACAGGTACCTCCAACATGGAGATAGACGAGGTGAGGGCTGCAATACTCATGAGTCCGAAGAAGGCTAGGGCAAGCACTGTCCCCGTCTCATTCATGGAGTCGAAGAGAGCGGGAAGCACCACAAAGATCAACGTGTCTTCAGACAACAGGCCACCCGCTTCATTAAAAATCATGACGCCACGTTCGGCGGCGACATACATTGCCGGCAGAATGAGGAAGCCCGCTAAAACGGCAATGCCAACATCAACCAAGGCCACTTGAACACCAAGGCTGGGGAGATGCTCTTCATCTGAGATGTAAGAGCCGTAGATGAGCATGGTGCCGACGCCCAATGAGAGTGAGAAGAACGCTGCTCCCATGGCGTTAAACACCAACTCGGTAGACCACAGCTTGGAGAGATCAGGTACGAGGTAGACAGCGAGACCTTTGCCAGCACCTTCAAGCGTCATCACATAAAGTGATAACAAAATTAGCGTCACGATGAGCGCCGGCATGAGTCGTTTTGACCAACGCTCGATCCCTTTTTCGACACCACCGGCAACCACGGCCATGGTCAGTGTCATGAAGATGAGCATCAACATAAGATTCCGCGATAGACCGAACTCGGAAAGCCATGCGGCGGTCTCGGTCGCGCCGAGCGCATCTAGCGGATAGGCGGCGCCAAACCCGATCATCCAGCCCGATACGATGGCATAAAAGCTAAGAATCAGACTCGCAGTGAAGATCCCAACAATGCCGACCAGCGTGCCAATGCCACGCTGCGTTCCGTTACGCGAGACCTTGGCTAGCGCAGCGATCATGTTTCCGTGCGCGTGGCGACCTAAGGTGAGTTCTGCCATTAAAACGGGGTAGGCCAGAAGAAAAGCGAGCAGGAGGTAAACGACCACAAATGCGGCGCCGCCGTTACTGGCTGCCTGAGTTGGGAAGCCCCAGATGTTGCCTAAGCCGACGGCGGATCCCGCCGCCGCCATGATGAAACCAAACCGTGAACCAAACTCGCCGCGTTGCGATGCCACTGCTGCTGCCCCTTGTTTAATCGTTATTTTGCGAAACTGTACTGTAACACTCTCAAACGGGGTCGCGTATGTGTTGTGACGTGATATGATCGCGCGCTCTCGCCCACCCCGGGTGGTGAAATTGGTAGACACAGGGGACTTAAAATCCCCCGCTCATTGCGAGCGTGCCGGTTCAAGTCCGGCCCCGGGGACCATTAAATTTCTATACTACACTTACGCGTTTTTAATCGTTTTTCTTTTCCTGTTCCCCTTCGCGTTCGCTGACGAATTCATAGACGCCAATTTCGGGGTGATGGTGATACCGATTACAGTTATTACGGGCTGGGTCTTTAATCAGCTATATATTTTTGGATCAGTGCTCGCGAGACCGTTTGATCGACTTGAGACTGACGTTCCGATGCACTTTATCTGTCGGAATTTAGAGATAGATTTGAAGCAAGCAATTGGTGAAGACAAAATTCCTGAACCAATAGAACCTGTTAATGGAGTTCTATATTAGATCTACTCAGAAATTCTTTTTTACTGGCGAAACAAATGTTGAGTTGTTTTACTGTAATTGGGTTTATGGTGTCTCATGAGTCTTATCCCTCATTGGGCCGAATTGTGCACTGCTAGCTGCAACGTGAGTCATTAGCGGTGTATGCGAAGCATTAGGAGTTAGATACTTGTCTAGTGAGGAAAAAGGCGGTCCCGTGACTCTACAATTTGTCCAAGATGAGGACAGATGTGTCATATCAAGTCCGGACGGTGTTTTGATAAATGTCCTCAAGAGCTCGCATGACTTGCTCATTGCAGTCGCAGATGCTCTTCCGAAAGATGCATCTAGTATCTCTGATCTGATCGGCGCTACTCCATCGCCACTCATTAATTCTGTTAAGGGCATGGTTTTGGAGGGAGTCCCTGACCCGTTCCCCGATTGGGTAAAAAGACCAAGTGATGCCAGCATCTCGATTTTCGGCGCTGATGAGCTAGAGTTTGGCTTGTATTTAATTCAGCATCGCGCTGGCAGCGCGGTCACGACACTTGAGGTTGGTGACACGGACTTAGGAAGTGAGAAGGAACTTGTCACCGCCCAGATCGATGCAGAGCATATCAGTCTCGTTGATGGCGGGCTGCCATCCGGGGAGTTAGCAACCGGCATCGTCATTAACGGCGAGTCCTATCCAATTGATGACCTACAATTTTATAACGAATCTCTGAAATCGTACCTCGTCGTTATTTCTAAAGCATTAGGGACTCATGTTCTTTGCGCGAGCGAAGAGCAAGTATTCCTAACGGAGAATTGTAGTTTTATCGGTTGCTTTGCTCTCATGGACGTGTTGCTGGTAGCTCATGGTGATACTGAGAGGGCGAGGAGGCTACTGGATGTTGCGGCGGAGCAAGCGCGCTTGGTGCGAGACTATGTTGATCTAGCTCGGGCTGCTGAGCTTCTAAATTGCCCAAAATTTATCGCTGAAGCGCTTGCACGGCGCGCTTCAATGGCACTGCGAGACGATGATCGTAATCGACATCTCAATTTGCCCTTCATCCCACACTTAGCTGAGTTGTATTGTTCTCAGATAGAAGACGGTAAAAAGCAGGCATATGATTTACTAACCACCTTGTTAGCCGATAAACCTGACGCTAGAAGCTTGCGTGAGGGGGCGGACGTGGCAAAACGACTTTTGGGTGATCTTGAATTATCCAGTCGACTAAACGACTTGGCTTTGTCTTTGTCGTATGACGAGTTCGAACGTGATTCTTTTGAAACTCCAGATGATTAGAAATATCGACAGGTGTGTTGTGGCCGGTGACCTTTCAGGCACCCTTGACCATTTTCTCTAATCAGCATCTGCCTCATTCAGGTCTTTTAGGCTCTTGACGTGAACGACTACTCTGCGGTTGCTGGCTTGGTTTTCAGGCACGGCAATCCCATTCGAATCCACATTGGGTTGTTTGGGTCTCGTGTCTGCATATGCGATTGCTGAGAGTTGATTTTTCTTGACGCCCATCGACTCAAATAATTTTGCGACGTTGACGGCTCTCAAAGATGATAATTCCCAATTTGAAGGGAATTTCGCAGTATTAATAGGTACATTATCTGTGTGCCCCTCAACCTCTACGATGTAGTCCTCTTCGCCCAGACCTTGGATTATCCCACTAAGATCTGTCAAAGATGACTGCATAGAGCCTTTGACATCGGCAGAGCCAGAATTAAACAGCGAGTTACTGGAAAGCTCAATTTTCAGTCCATAAGGACTCAAAGTCGCCGACATTTCGCCCTGCAAGTTCCTCTCAATGACTAGTTCGTCAAATTTAGCTTTTGCCTCCTCTAGCGGAGACTCGACTGTTTGCGACGCAGCACTAGTTGGATTCATCGAAGCATCAGGGCCCGGAGAGTCGAAGCCTTGGTTAATACTCTGTGCTACTAAGTCATACTTCTCCTCATTTATTTTTGAGGCAGAGAACATCAGGACGAAAAAAACCATTAAGAGCGTGACCATGTCTCCATAAGTAACCAGCCAGCTCGTATCCTCGGTGGGATCGGAGTCGTAAATTGGTGGGGCTTCTTCGTCACTCATTAGATTTACGGACCTACGAGGCTTGTGCTATGTCGAAGTGGATCGCCGGATCTAAGTAACTGTTGAGATGATCCTGTATCTCTACAGAGTTGGCCCTAGACAGAAGAAGAAGGAAACCATCAGCAATCAGTTGATTTTTAAATTTTTGAATCTGTTCTTTTTGCTCGGCTCGCCGAGATGCTGGCTTGAAAATTAGTTGAGCAAACATAGTCCCGTAAAGAGTCGTCAAGAGCGCTATTGACAGTGAGCTGCCAAGCCCGCTTGGGTCACTAGGATCAAGTGTAGCAAGCATGGCAACCAATCCTACGAGCGTACCAATCATGCCGAAACCAGGGGATATGTTCGCCATTGTATTTAAGATGTTTGCCTGAACCATATTTCGCTCATAAGACTTATTGATGAAAGTATTGAGTTTTTGCTTCAAGTTATCTTTTTCATATCCAGCGAGGAAAAGTTGAATACAGTGTGCTAGGAACGGATCTTCCTTCGTGTCTATTTGCTTAAATTCAGACTCCAACGCCAGCAATCCATCGCGAGCTCCCACCTTTCCCCATTTTATTACTTGTTCGACTGTTCCAAACAATGAACCTGCATTGACGTTTGTTGGGACGAATACTTGAACAAGCGTGCCTAGCGCCTTTCGAACGTACCTCCCTTCGTAAGAAATCATGGTGGCCGCGATTGTTCCTCCTAATACAACCGCCATCGCAGCCGCACTGCCAAACATGAGAACACCAGCTACTGACTCCGTAACGTCGTAGACGGCAAAGATGAAAGCACCGAAGCCCAGTAGAAAGCCAAAAATTGTGCTTATAGAAATTTTCATCGCTTGTCGTTGCCCCTTTTCTTTGATGGCTAGGCTGCGAAACCCCCATTTTCTTTATTGGCAAGTGATCCTCACCGTTGAGCTCAGCTATCCTGAGGATGCCTAGGCGTTTTCTAGCATAGTAATCAATTTGTTTTTATTCAGATCTTTTTGCATTCCTAAATTAGTTGTTCCAGCCGGACTCTGCCATTCATGACGGTTCATCAGAGTAAGCGATTCTTTTAGCATCAGATTCATTGGTACCTGTAATTCATCTGCTAGAAGTTGAGTTTGAGTGAGGAAGTCAGCCCTACCGAGATTCGCTAAATCGGCATCAATCAGCCAGGATGACAACCGAGATCTAACTTTGTGTGACGGGCCGTCAGGTTGAAGTTTGGTATCGAGAATCATTTGGCGAATTAGTCTCATATCTTCTTTTGAGAATCGCCCATCTGCTTCCATTGCCCGCTCGGCAAGTTTTGCACTGACCATTTCGTGATCGTTTCGGTGTTCAATGAAGCCCGCGTCGTGATAGGCAGCCGCGATTCCAAGTAAAAGCAGGCTGTGCTCATCCAGTTTATCCGATGCTCCAAGAGCGATGGCCATATCCGTCACATCGTCGGAGTGCTCTTTCGTATGGTATTTCAGAGACGGGTCGAGTTGGGATCCTAACAACGAATTTACGCTAGCAATAACGGGGTCGCGTTTGATTTTGCTGATAACTGACTTTTGCTCTTCTAGGATTGCGAGTTGCAAATTGTACCCCCCACAAATTTGCTCATTTTTCGCTTTGTAACGTAGATGTAATAAAGCTTTGACATATATTTTGCAAATATATTTGAAAATTGAACCAATTTGATACAGTGTCATTCAAAGGTAACAATGGCGTTTGCGAGTAACAAGACCTCATATAGCGTTGAGTAGGTAAAAAAAGCGACTCGTTGTAGTCGGCGTCTCACTAAAAAGCAGCAGGGGAGTTGAGGCGTTAAAACAAAAAAGTGAGCCTTAACTATGAAGTTTCTATTTAGGTTAGCGATAAGCTTTATCTTTCTGGCATTTTCAACGTCTTTTTCGGGCGTCGCGATTGCACAGAGCACTTATTTCGTGACGGGGAAATCGCCTTCCGGAGAGCCGATCAACGTTTATATCGACAAGTTGCCCTCACCAAAATACCCTCGAAGAGCTGCAAGAATGGGCGTACAGGGATATGTGGTTATTGCCTTCGATATAAATGAGCAAGGCGACATGGTCGACCTAAGGGTGACAGAGAGCAAACCTTCATTGGTATTCGACAAGGCCGCTACCCAAGCCATTAAAAAAGTGAAGTTTGAACTTCCTAAACTTGATGGTGAGGTGGTCTATGCGTCTGACATCGTAATGAAAATGCCCTTTAGGCTAGAGTGAGGTTCCGGTTCAAACAGACATTTCCGAATAAAACAAGACACAAAGAGCCGCTGTATGAAAATTAAAACTAGAATCATCAGTATCATTATGATTGGCATTGCGGCTTTGTTCGGGGCTAGTTTTTATTCGTCACAGGAGCTTAATTCAGCTAACCGTGAATACAGTGCACAAGAGAGCATAATCGCGCACAGCAGTGCCTGGATCAGTAATATGGATGTAGAGTTCACTGACAAACTCTACATATACGACCCGATCTTTGGTGCAGAGGACAAGATCGACTACTGGGACTACAGCTCAGAGGACCCATTCTCTTCGGGTGATATTGGAAATCCCTTATTTGCGGCATTCGAATCGAAGGATGGTGACGCGGTATACGATTTACTGTCCTCAGTCTTTTTGGCTCCGATCGAGGCGGAGCAGCTTACCTTTGCAGTTGCTTACGACAACCGCGGACTTCAGCTCTATTGTGAATCGAGTCTGATAATTATCGGTACTGATCCGTGTTCTGAATCTGCATCGCCAGATTATTTTCTGAATTTTGGTGCTTTTGTCCGATCGCTCGAAAGCGGATCGTCTAGAAGGGTAGTTCAAATTTCGGATATTGATGAAAATAAGCCTGTATCGATCAATGACACATTATCTTTCGCTTTACTTGACGAATCTGAGTCCGCTGTGGGCGTTATCGTCCTTGGACGAAATGTTACTGAGAGTCTCGAAATATTTGGAGAAAACTTTGAGGTCCAGACCGCTTTGGTGGTGGGAGATAAGGCTATCACTGTAGGCGATTACTACGGAGAGCAGCGCACCGAGGACTTAAGGTTATTGATTCGTGACAGTATGGCTTATTCCGAAGAGACTGAGAGTTATGAGTACAGCTACATTAACGAGGTTTTAGGCGCACGGATTTCCTCCATCCCCCTCAGTAGAAGTATACGTGCCAGCGAACTCCGGATTTTGCTGTTTGACGATCAAAGCGAGCTTCTAGCAACGCTAAAAGCTTCGGAGCGTGATTCACAAATAATTTTTGGCGGAATGGCGCTACTTATTGTTCTACTGATTTTTGCCGTGACATCAACTTCTTTTGATCGGATTCTTGGCGCTATTTCAGCGCTTGAGAGCATGGGGGAAGGTGATCTAAGTGAGCATAAGTTGCATCGTGGCTGGTTCGCGTCAAAAAATGACGAGGTGGGACGGTTGCAAAGAGCAATTAACGAGTACCGTTTACATCGTGTAGAAGCGGAAGAGCAGCGGAAAGAGCGAGCGAAGCGGAGAGACGAACGGGACGAGATAATGTTCGAAAAAATGTCAGCGCTGTCGGAGCAACTGGAGGGCGAGGCTCGCACTATGCTTCTTGGCGAAATTGATGACATGCGAAAAGTGTTGTCGTCGGGAACTGACGAGGAGAAAGAGAGGGCATCCATAGAGGTAATGTCTAAAGCCTTCTCTAAGATGTCAGATGAAGTTGCTACGCTTATAGATGCCCGAACTCACGAGCTAGTTGTTGCTAAGGACGAAATTAATAGCTCCATCCGATACGCTGCGAAACTTCAAAATGCGTTGCTGCCTAAAACATACCCGGGTGATATCGACATAAATGTTGAATGGCGTCCTCGAGATCTGGTTGGTGGTGATATTTATTTCATTAAGGACTTACCAGACAAGGTCTACATAGCAGTAGTAGATTGCACAGGACATGGTGTTCCCGGAGCATTTTTGTCGATCATTGCTCGCAGCCATCTAGATAAAGCTATCACGCCTGATAATTATCAGAGCGCTGGAGAATACCTGTCCCTGGTGAATAGTCTTCTGAAAGATACTCTGAGTAAGACTGATCAGAAAAACACAAGTGAAGAGGGTTTCGACGGTGGTGTTTGTATCTACTATCGCAACATTCGCAAGCTTGAATTTGCGGGTGCTAAGGCTTCTATCTTTCAGGTTCAAAGCGACGGCGCTACAGAGACGGTTGGTGATAGAAAATCCGTTGGTTCTACCCGAATGAAAGAAGGATTCGAGTATACGACACACGAGTTCAATGATCCGAGTGGCTCTTTGGTAATGCTCACTGACGGTATCACGGATGTAATGAGCCCCGAAGAGCGGCCAATAGCCTTCGGAAGACGTCGAGTTTTGAAACTTCTGCAGCAGGCTACTAATAGATCACCGCGGTACATAGTAGAAAAAATAATGAACAGTGTTGACTTGTATCGGGGCGGCGCACCGTTTCGTGATGATTTAACACTTTTAGCGTTTTCATTTAACGAGTCAGACAGCTTAGACGGCGAACCTCTCGCTGGTGAGGAGCAAGCATGATTTTTGAACAAACTCAAAGGACTCCCTACGTAGAACTAACTGCGCAGTCGTGTGCCATTAGGGGGGAGTGTTATCCCGAGAATATCGCGGAATGGTCTGGTCCTGTTTTAGATGCTTTAGAGGAGTCTATGAGCCTCGCGAGTGAGGCCTACAAGGTTGTGATTGAGCTTTACTATTTCAACAGCTCATCGGCTAAGTTTCTTTTTGATTTCTTTGAGTACCTTGAAGAAACAGCGGAAGCTGGTCGCGAGATCGTAATTCACTGGTGTTATCGAACCGAGGACGACACGATGTTGGAAGCAGGTGAGGACTTTCAAGAAGATTTAGAAAGCTGTAGTTATGAGCTCGTTCCAATTGACGTTGAACAGAGTGCGTGAGCAGATGAGAGGGGAGCCCGCTAATGAGTCCAAGTAAAGACACCGTTGGGTTACACACCTTCATGCAAAATCGCAGAACACTATTCTGCTACTCAGGACCGATGACTGAGGATTTACTGACTACAATAGCGAATCCTGTTCGTCATCAATTGTCTGACAAAGAGACGGAAGAAGCGGTCGCAAATCGAGTTTTTGGTGTTTTCATCGAGCAAGCTCAAAATATCATTAGGTACTCTCATCAGAAAACCAAGTCTACTGGCGATAGCGTAGGCACCATCGCCATCTCAATTGATGACGACTGTTTTCTCATTGAGGCTGTTAATGTCGTCTCAGAGTCTAAACGAGATGTGCTTGAGGCAACGCTCGTGGATCTGTCGGTAAGGGATCAAAAGGAGTTGAGAAAGCTTTACCGTCAAAGACTGAAAGACGGACCTCCAGAAGATTCTGCGGGCGCCGGTCTTGGTTTTATCGAGATGGCTCGAAGAGTTAAGAAGTTTGAGTTTGACTTCCAGGCTCATGAGTTTGGCGCGTTATTCGTCTATCGTGGATGGGTGAGCTAATCTTTTGCCCGGACCAAGTTCTATTCTAGTGGTTTTGGCTAGTCGATCTTAATCGAGTAGCCTTTCGGCGACCTCAGCTATTCTGGCCGCAAAATGAGTTAATCTCACCGAGTGCTTTGGCAAGGCTTTGCCTTGCAGATTCGAGCTCTGCGGGGGTCAAGTTGTCCAATACGAAGGATATATTCCGTTCACCCAGTGCCATAGACACCGACGTAGCGTCCTTGGACTCTATGACTTTTCGAGCCTGAAATTCTCCGATACCCTTTAGGTGTATAGGCGGTAATGCCTCGGCTTCGATGCTGTCCTTGACAAGGTTGTAAGTGTCCTCGGATATGTATATTGAGCCATTATCTGCGGCGGTTTCTAACCTAGAGGCGCGATTAACCGCAGCACCGATTGCGGTGTAGTCTAGTCTGGACTCACAGCCAAAATTCCCCACGGTAGCAAATCCGGTGTCGATCCCAATTCTCATTTGCAAATGATCTCTTAGCCCGTATTTCGCCCACTCATCTGACAAATTATCTAAAGCGCGCAGCATCTCAATAGCCATGTTAACGCATTGGATGGCGTCTTCTTTTACCCCATTGGTCTCGGGATCGCCAAAAAAAAGCATAATTCCATCGCCAATGTATTTATCGATAGTCGCACCGTGATCCAGTGCGATATTAGTCATAGTCTCAAGGTATAAATTGAGCAGATCGGTGACGTCTTCAGATTCCATGCTCTCGACATAATTAGTGAAACCGCACAGGTCGGAGAAGAAAACGGTCAACTTCTTCCTGCGGCTAACCCTAGTGCCGTGCCGTGAACCAGAAAAAATTGAGTTATATAACTGCGGACTTAGAAACTTCGATAACTGAGCAGACATACCCTCCAGTTGCTCATTGGTCTCTTGCGCTTCCGTCTTTAATTCATTTAACCGCTGCTCGTTCTTATCGCTAAGCTTAATTATTTTTTTGGTTGTTCTTAATAGCTTTCCATATTGATCGACTAACCTATCAAAATCAGATTGCGAGGAAGTGCCGTCCTCTTTGATTTTTTTGAAATCCGCAAGCACTTTGGTTTCTTGACTGAAAATATCAGTGTCCATATCTCTCGACCGTTTTCTGCAGGTTCTGGCAAAGAATAGACATAACGTAGTAGTTTTCAAAACTTTTTATGTCTTCAAATCAACCGTTTGTTAAAACTTCCGGCTGCGCAAGTCATTAAACTTGTCGCAAGGCTTCCAACTTATAAATTGGCTTCTAATGTATCTGGCAGGTAACTACTGCTATCGGATTAAGGCGGTAGCCCCCCCCGGGGGTAGAGCGGGGTGACAAATAGGTGACACAACCATCGCATTTCAGTACATCCCAGAGCATCCAAATCGAGCAAATTTTGAGATGTTTCCTGCGTTTGAACGCGTTGAGATGTGATGGGGAAGGGTAGCCACAGACTTAAAATTCCCCGCTCATTGCGAGCGTGCCGGTTCAAGTCCGGCCCCGGGGACCAAAAAATTTTGAATAAAACCAAATTCAGTTAATGTTGGAATTACGACGGTAACTGCAAAAACGAATTGGAAGAGATGCGACTTGCTGTTGACGCTCAGCGACCTTGCTGATCATCGCTACCGGCTCGCCTTCACTTACGGGGGGTGTGCTAATGACGTAGTTCACTACCCCGGCAAAATAAACATCCATGGACAGCGCGACATCGTTCTCCACTGCCAGTGCAATGGTCTCATCGGAGAGCAGGGACGCGTGCTCCAACGAGTTCACTCCTGCGAGGATAGCGTCTTGCCCCGACTGATCGCTGTGCACATGGGCTGTGACTTTTACGCCACGTTTTTTTGCCACTGCCACAACAGCTTCAATGTCATCCTGATGCATCTCTGGAGCGCGGGGTTCAGTGCCTGTTGAGAAAACAGCACCCGATGCAATGACCTTCAGGAAGTCAGCACCGTTATCAATTGCTTTTTTGGCTCTTTCAGCGAATTCCTCGGGCGTTGAGGCGATACCCTGTTGTGACTCAGTCGGTATCTTGTTCGTTGGTATCTCGGGGAAGGTCAAGTATCCACCGCCACCCGGTATGGTGAGATAAGGCCCTGCTGATTGAATCCTCGGGCCAATGGCATGGCCCCCATCAATCTTCGCTTTTGCCATAGCGAGCGTATCGGGGAACCACGCTCCTGCATGCCGAACCGTCGTAAAGCCCGTACGCACCGTAGTCGAGGCGTTTTTGAGTATCAATTCCAGGTTGTCGGCTTGCGTCCGACGGGCATAAACGCCGTAGTCCGCCGCATCCTCTGGGTTCGCATCTAAGTGAACGTGGGTGTTTACAAGTCCGGGAAGGCAGGTGTAATCGCTAAGGTCCAAATCAATGGCCATTTCTGGTGGTGTCTCAGTAATAGAAACGATTCGCCCGCTTTGAATCCCAAGCGTTTGTGAGCCCAGTATTTGGTCTGATATGCCATCGATGACGCTGCCACAGCGAGCAGTGGTTATGGTCCTTGCGCTGTCTGCCTCTGCCAGCGTCTCGCCTATGCCAGTCCATGTAAGACCGATTACTAGGAGAGGGCGTGCAAGAGTTTTTGTAAGTTGCTGATGCATTTGCATGTTGAATCATTTCTCCTTCGGTAACTCAGACGTACCATCTTCTCGCTTGCAAGCGTCGTTCTAAGGACCCTGTTTCTTCCACTTAAGTTCGTCAACGAAGCACAATCCAGCGTACTTTAAAAATCGCAACTCTCGAAAACGCAAGATTCAACGTGGCTAACGAGTTTTACGCACCACGTTGATGCGACCCTGTTTTTGTCAAATGTTATTCAACTCGACGACACAACGGTAAGCACCGCTGGGTAGATCACTTGGTGTAGACTGATGCGCAATAACTAAAATGAAATGAGTCGTAAATTATGTTCACACCATACATTTCACGCGCTTTAAAACCCACGACTTCGTTGTTCCTCGCTTCGCTAATGCTGTTGATCCCAGTGACGGGTTCGGCATCTTTGGAGATGAGTAAACCAGAGAAGCAGGGCGTATCGAGCGAAAAATTAACGCGTCTTTCTGAGCTGTCGAAGCAGTACGTTGATGAGGGACGTGTTACCGGCATCGTTAACCTTGTGCTTCGAAATGGAGAGGTGATTCATTACGAGGCAACTGGCAACCGGGGCGCTGACGATCCGTCACCGATGCAGGTGGACGACCTTTTTCGAATTTACTCGATGACCAAACCGATTACGGCGGTCGCGGCGATGCAGCTGTATGAGCAAGGTAAGTTTCAGCTGTCTGACCCCGTTACGAAATTTGTGCCGGAGCTCAAAGGCCTCAAGGTGTTGAACGCCTCTGGGCAGTTCGAGCCCGTAGCACGTGAGATGACGATGCATCAGCTCTTGATGCACACAACAGGCATGTCCTATGGCTTTGCTGCTGCTACCGATGCGGTTGATCAGCGCTACGCAATGGCCGATCTTTGGGCAGCCAAAGACCTTGATGAATTAGCGGTGCGCATTGGCCAGCTTCCGCTGAAGTTTCATCCGGGAGATCGGTGGCACTACTCGGTAGCGGTTGATATCACAGGGATTGTGGTTCAGCGGCTGTCGGGGCAACCGTTTGATGAGTATCTGGAAGAGCATATTTTTGCGCCTCTGGGCATGACCGATACCTTCTTCGAGGTTCCTGAGTCAGAGCGCGAGCGTTTCGTTCCAAATCACTTTATCAACCCTGAAACGGGAGCTCTGACCGACACCCAATATGCACCACCACCATTTTCCTACCGAGACGGCGTTGCAATGATCGATTACTTTGACGTGTCGCTTTTCTCGGGTGGTGGCGGCTTAGTCTCGACAGCTATGGACTACGCGAAATTCTCAGAGATGATGCGTCGCGGTGGATCTTTTAATGGTGCTCGCATCCTGGGACCCAAAACGGTCGCGTTCATGACCAAAAATCATCTCGCCGAAGACTCAATGCTGGACTCATGGGGTGAAAAGCCAACCGATGACATCGGACGTCCCGGTTTTGGTTTTGGCTTGGGGTTTGGCGTAGTTACCGATTCAACCGCCATTAGCATCATGGGTAGTGACGGGGAGTACAACTGGGGTGGGGCAGCAGGGACCGTTTTTTGGATTGACCCCGTCGAGGAGGTAGTCGCCATCAGCATGATCCAGCTTATGCAGAGTCCTTGGCCTTTGCGCTCAGACGTCAAGGTGGCGGTATATCAGGCGCTGTCGGAAACCTACGAAAAGTAACTTAGCTGGATAGCGCGGCCTCCCAAACCGGAGCGCCGCTGCTAAGCACCTAGTTAAGCACCCGGTAGCCTCTACCGCGGAGGCATTGCTTTACGACGCGCTCCGTCTCGCGAACGCCTTCTTGCGCGCCGCGGACGCCGCCAGTGACGGCACCTACGCCCGCCCCTCGCTCTGCAGAGTTCGGTTCCCGGTCAATAATGGCGCCAATGGCACCACCAACAACCGCACCACCAACCGCACCGCGTGCGACTTTCTGTCCCGTACGAACCTCATCGGCATAAGCCTCGCACTCTGCCTTGTCGGCGTAGTAACGGCTCATATCGACACCTTTACGATCGATAATAGGTTCATCGACGAAGGGGCGGCTACCCGCGCATCCCGCGATCCAAACGCTCAAAATCAGTGTTAGAACAACCCGCATATCTATCTCTCATACGCAAATTTCTCCTAATTATACGGGGGAGATGACCATCCCCGTCTATGAACTGAGTCGTTTTTTCACCAGCGGCTTCGGAGTAGAAGATAAATCCATTCAAAATTCTGCAATACTGGTGTTGTGATGAGTAAAGTAAATGGTGAGTACCTGCATGAACACATTGACAAGGTGCATGTTGAAATTTTGCTGGATCTGGCTGCTGTGTTTGATGGCTCAGGCGGCTCAAGCGGGTCCAGTGATATCAGGCTTTTGGGTTGAGATTGACGGGGATCAAAAGAACGCGATTGCACACGCATTGTCGAAAGCTCAACTCAAGAGTGCTGACAGTCGTCTCTTGAGACTTGATTTGTTGCAACTGGGCGAAGAGCTCGCTGCTGGTTCAACCGCGAATATTTTATTGCCCGATCCCTATGGCGGTGAGGTCGAGTTTGTCATCAGGCCCTCTTCGGTCATGCCTCGTCAGCTAGCTGAACGTTACCCGAGTATTCGTGCCTTTCAGGGCACGGCGCTAAACGATTCTGCGACGACTATACGACTTGAACTCACAGACAAAGGACTCAGTGCTCAGGTTATGGGTGTCGGTGGTCGGTGGCTTATCGATCCTTTACCAGAGCTAGGTCAGGAGTATGCTCGAAGCTATCGTTACACAAAGTCGCACCACAGAAAGGGAGAGTCCTTTTGCCAGCTTGAGTCGCCCGGTGTGTTGGGCCGCAGTGTAGAGATCAATGATGTTTTGAAGCTGAGCAATCAGAGAGCAAAAAGTACCGGTGAATCGTTGAGGAAATACCGAATTGCCGTGGCCACCACCGGTGAATACGGTCAGTTTCACGGTGGTACCACGGCAGGTGCGCTGTCCGCCGTTGTCGCCACAATCAACCGTGTCGATGGTATTTTTCAGGCAGAGCTAGCGATTGGGTTGGAACTTGTCGAACAGAATGATCAGGTCGTCTTTGCTGACCCTTTGACAGATCCATTTGAGGGTAATGATGACGCCAATACCTTAATCGTTGAGTCGCAGGAGCAAATTGATTTACTAGTGGGGACGGATAACTACGACGTGGGCCATACGTTGAGTACGGGCGCCGGCGGGCTAGCAGGGCTTGGTGTTGTATGTAGAGAGCCCAATGCCAATAATCGGTTTGGCAAAGCGGGTGGTGTGACCGGAGCCGGTCGGCCCGAGGGAGACTTTTTCGACGTCGATTATGTGGCGCACGAGCTAGGCCATCAATTTGCCGCGGACCATACATGGAATGGCCGTAAAGGTAGTGGTTGTGGTCCTCAGCAACGCAGCGCGACCAGTGCTTATGAGCCCGGCAGTGGCTCCTCAATTATGAGCTATGCTGGATTATGCGGTGAAGACAATATTGCGGACATGGTTGATGCACTTTTTCACCACCATTCGTTTGAGCAGATCATCACCTACACGCGCGACGGAGTGGGCGCTAGCTGCGGAACCATTGAGGCAACTGGCAATACCGCTCCAGTAGTTAATGCGGGGAGTGACTACATTGTCCCTAAGCAGACACCGTTGGTCATTGAAGGTTTTGCAACGGATTCCGAGCAACAGACCTTACTCTACAGCTGGGAACAGCGGGACTTGGGCCCGCAAGCAGCGCTATCCGACCCTGATGATGGACAGGTCCCTTTATTTAGGATGTTGGACGCCGCTGACAACCCCATTAGGTACCTACCTGCCTTTGCAACGGTCTTATCGGGCATCCAGGATCAAAAAGAGAGACTTCCGCAAGTTGGTCGCGAAATGGCCATGCGACTTACAGTCAAGGATAGCGCTGGGGGAGTTCAGTCTGACGATATTGTCCTGACGGTTGATGCTGATTCAGGGCCCTTCCGAGTTACTTCTCCCAACGGGGGAGAGCGCGTTGGCCAGATAAAAACAATCAGGTGGGACACTGGGTTCACCGAGCAGGCGCCCGTAAACACAGCGCTGGTTGACATTTATCTGTCGACTGACAGCGGTGCCAATTTTGACCAATTGATTGACACAGTCGATAACCTTGGCTCAGCGAATATTACGTTTCCTGCCGGTATTCAGTCTCAATCCGCCCGATTGATGATTAAGGCTGTGGGCAATGTATTTTATGACGTATCAGATGCCGCATTTGAGATTGACTCAGATCGCTTAGTTCCGCCAGCCCCCGTCTTGGATCGAGTTGAACCCGGCGATACGCAGCTAGAACTCAGATTTTCCGAAGGTGAGCCTAATGGAGTGATCGCGGATACGTATGAGGCTTATTGTTTCGCGGAATCGGCCTCTACAGAGATCAATTATCCAGTCATTGTGGGTTTGCCGTTTGACGAAAACACACCTGTTTCGAGCGAGTTGGAAGTGTTAGACGACTTTACCGTGGAGGATGACGCACTTCAGGTTGGTTTGAACATTACACACTCTTGGCGAGGCGACGTGACGGTCGACCTTTCCTCACCTGCTGGCACTATTGTGCGACTTAAAGAACTCTCTGCTGATGATGGACCGACCCCACCAGGTGAGGGTGTAATTGAGACATATCCTGTGACAGCGCTACCAGCAGAGTCCCTATCGACTTTCTCCGGAGAGTCGACCTTGGGTACATGGTTGCTTGAAGTTGCGGACGGGCAGGACCAAGACAGCGGTGAGCTACTCGATTGGCGCCTCACCATTATTAACGGCGGGCGGGAGTCTGAGGGGACTGCATCGAGTGCCGTCTCACCGTTGGTTGTGGGTGGGCTTACCAATGGCGAGACCTATGATTGCCGGGTAACTCCATTCGCAGAGGGCTGGCCTGGCGATAGTCTGAGCTTCCCACCGGCGATCCCTGTGGGAGCAGATGGTAATTCGCTGAGGCCTACCTTTGCGGCGCTGACGAGCACTGCGGATGGCTTCACCGTTCAAATCAGTAACTACGACGCAGAATTTACGTGGAATGTCGCTACAACGGCAGGCTCTGCCAGCATTAGTAGCACTGGTCTCATTACCGTCATAGGACTGGGCGCAGGTCAGAGTGCCACGGTGACGGTTACCGCCTCGCGTGCAGGTTTCAATGATGGAGAGTCTGAGGTGACCGGCAGCGCCAATATGGGTGTTGCCCTGATACCCGAGTTCGGGGTAGTGAGTTCGACTGCTGACGGATTTATGGTGCAGGTTAGCAACTACGATGCGGCCTACGTTTGGGAGGTGTCTGCCTCGACCGGGAGTGCGGCCATCGATGGAGCGGGCTTGATCACAGTGAGTGATCTTAGCGCGAGCCAAAGTGCGACTGTGAGCGTGATTGTTTCCCGAACAGGATACGAAAGTGGTGCGGCTGAGATTAGTGGCTCAGCGAATGAGGGAGCAGCCTTGACGCCCGAGTTTGGCGGCGTTCTCTCGACTGCGGATGGCTTTAGCGTTCAGGTGAGCAACTATGATTCCGCCTTTATCTGGGACGTCACTCCGACTGCAGGGACTGCCTCGATCAGTTCTTCAGGATTGATAACGGTAGCGGGCCTAACGTCGGGGCAGAGCAGTGTGGTCACTGTGGGCACCTCGCGCTCGGGTTACGAGGGCGGGAGTGCTGACATTAGCGGTTCAGCGAACGATACCGGTTCAAGCTTGAATATTACCTTTGCAGTGACCGAGCTTTCGTCGACCGCTTTTGAAGAGGGCGATGGAGATACGGTGGTCCTCGCATTTACTGTCCAGGCTGATGTTGCTGATGCTCAGATTAATGGTCTGACACTCTCTGCAACGGGCGATCTCAATGACGCGAATGAAGTGGGTGCAGTGAAGGTATTCGTCGATGCCAATGGCGATGGCGTTGCTGACGCCTCAGAGCTGGTAGCTGAGGGCACGTACACCAATGACAATGGCAACGTCACGTTTACCTTTAACGAAGCTTTACCGATTACGACCGGGGCGAGTCAGGTCTTAATCACTTACGAACTCTGAGGAAATATTGATGTTACTGATGAATCAAATGAAGCAAATCTGTGGCGCTCTGTTCCTTAGTTCGGCTCTTGCTGCCTGTGGTGGAGGTGGCGGCGGTGGCTCTGCACCGCCTTCAGGCGGTGGCACGACTACGCCTCAGCCAACGACCGTTACCAAGAGCTTTACGGTGACTGTGTCGGAAATAGACGTTTCTCAAACAAGCACCGGAGAGTCAGTTGTTGTTGATTCGTCTAATGTGTCGGCTAGTGGAACGGTGGAAGTGAGTCAGTAGCCAGTGATGGTACTGCTTCTGCCTTTACGATGATTGCCTGCTAATTTTGGCAACGCTCTGGGCGGTCGCGAGTAGCTTCCCATCTTTATCGAGAAGCTCTGATTCCATGAAGGCGGTTTTATAGGTCGCTTGGCGAATCCAGCCCTTGGCGTAGACGGGACCTTTTCCACCACGCGTGACCGCGTGGTATCGCGTTGTGACCTCGAGGCTTGAGAGTGCAACAACGCCCTCAGGGCCCAAATGCGCGAAGACGGCGTGTGACATAGCCGCATCAAGCATTACGGTGATGAAGCCGCCTTGCACCACATCAATGGAGTGGCAGTGATCCGTGGTGGGTCGAAACTCAAACGTGCAGCTCTGAGCCTCACTATCGGCTGCAATGATCTTCCCGTCAAGCAGCTCGATGAATGGCGGTTTGTGCTCATTCAGCCGTGCAATCTGATCATTGCTAGTCATTTTTCAATCCTTAAATTACTGCCTAAATCGTGGCGCGCCATGGTAACGTTTCCGGAACAAATCTAATAGGACCTCCCTCAATGTTAAATGCTGTGCGTACCATGCTAGACCTGCAAGACCGGATGAATAC
>DPGN01000035.1 GCA_003523185.1 Halieaceae bacterium | reverse complement strand
ACGGGCAAGAACTGGGTTTGTTGTTGCGTGTACGCGGATAGCGCATTCTGCGCCAGTGCACTGACTGGCAACCACAGTAATAGCAGGAGGCAGAGCTTTAGTGTTCGGCGAATCGCCAGACTCATGAGGTATTCCTACTTGTTATAGCGCAGACGTGTGCCGTGATCGAGAGAGAGACGAATCTCTTCAGGAGTCAGTTCGTCAGGGAAGTAGACTCCTGATACTTTCGCATCAAGTAGGCTCGCGCCCTCAAGGTTGGTCTCGCGAAAATCGATACCTGATAAGTCGCAATTTCTAAAGTAAGCGCTTGAGAAATCCAGACCTCTTGCATTCATTTTACGCAGGTCACGCCCTCGGTAATCGCCGCCTGTCAGCTGACCACAGTCCATGGTATCGCGATGCTTGTTGAAGCTGTCGACATCCTCGTGTCGCAGCATCTGAAACAACGGATCGTCTTTGATCTCGGGTTTGATTTCTCTGTCGCTCATCGACTTCTCCTCGGCATGCCTTGCTACTTTTTAAAGAGCTTGGCGCTTAACTATCGGTGCTAATGACTAAAATACGCATCGCGAAGGGCACTGGTCGCGTCCAAGCTGAGTCGCGGACCCGCTTGGCAGACAACGGCACCTGCGGCTTTGGCCGCAAATTCGCAGGCATTCAGCATAGCTGCGCCTCGCCAGAGTGCGTAAAAAAAGGCGCCAGCGAACATATCGCCCGCGCCATTGGTATTCACCGCCGTTACCTTCTCCGATGCCACCTGATGCGTGCTCGTTCCATCATAAAGAATGGCACCATCGGCGCCGCGTGTGATCACAAAGCTTTGACAGATCGCTTTCAGCCGCTCAGCCGCCTCGTCCAAATTATCGGTCTCTGCCCACTCCAGGGCTTCGATCTCGTTACAGAACACAAAATCCACGCCGCCCTCGAGCATGGCATTCATGTTGTCGCGGAAAAACGTGACCATGCCGGGATCAGAGAAGCTGACCGCGATCTTGGTGTTGTTTGCCTCGGCAACTTGCTTGGTTTTGAGCGCCGCTGCCTGACCGGTCGGGGAGGTGACCAAGTACCCTTCTAGGTAAACCCATGTTGATGCACTAATAGCAGCCTCGTTTACCTCGGTTACCGAGAGCGTTTCGGATACACCGAGGAAGGTGTTCATACTCCGCTCGGCATCGGGCGTAATGAGAACCAAACACTTTCCCGTTGTACCTGCGCGACGCTCACTTTTGAAACCGTGGTCTACACCACAGGCCTCGAGATCGGTGATGTAGATGTCGCCATCCTCATCATTTGCGACCAAACAGCTCATGTAGGTCGGTGCACCAAACTGTGAAGCGGCAATCACGCTATTGCCTGCGCTGCCACCGCAGGCGTGATTAGCCGACGAGAGCTTATCGGAAAGATGATCTTTAATTTCGGCCTGACGGGCTTCATCAACCAGCGTCATCATGCCTTTTTCAATCGAGAGCTGATCAAGGTCATTATCAGATACATCGATTTCAGTATCGACCAAAGCAGCGCCAATCGCATAGACGAAGTATTCAGACACAGTCATTCCCAAGGGAGTAAGTTAGAACAGATATCGATTATCGCACGCTGGGTGATCAGGATCATCACTTGTCTTAGTTGTAATCAAGCTTGAGCGATAAGTTTTCGATAGACTGGCGGCATCAGAGAGGTGACCCGTGTATCTAAGTTTTCAAGAAGTTATTGATCGTTTATCCGTCGTGGAGGGGCCCGCGGAGCCCTTGCCGTCCAAGCGTGCAGCGGTTGCGATTAGTTTGCGATCGGGTGTCTCGGGTCCTGAGATTCTCATGATTCAGCGTGCCGTCAGGGAAGGCGACCCCTGGTCCGGTCACATGGGTTTCCCGGGGGGACGCAAGGACGCCTCCGATGTTACCGATGTGGCCTGCGCTAAACGGGAAACGCGGGAGGAGATAAGCTTTGACCTCGACACCCATGGTGAGCTTGTATGTCAATTATCTGATGTGAATACGGGCTGGCGTGCAGATCGCCCAGAGATGTTGGTAGCGCCTTTTATTTTTAAAGTGGACAGTACGCCGCCCTTCGAGCTTAACCATGAGGTCGACGATACCTTGTGGGTTCCATTGAGTTTTTTGCTCGACGATGCGAACCGTGGTCGCCACCAGTGGGATTGGCGAGGCGAAGTGCTTGAATCCGATGCCTTTACCTATGATGGGCGCCTGATTTGGGGTCTCTCGCTGATGATGATTGATGAGCTACTGGAGATCATTGGGGGAAGGGCGGCTGTTAGCGACAGTACAGCGGCCCGTGTTACTCGGGCGTAGCGTCGACTTCAGGTTCCGCTTCAATGGGCGGTAAGCCCCTTAAAAACCCTCGTGAGTCTCGGCGCAGCGCTTCCAATTCTGGATCTTCCTCGCTCGCCTTTATCAGCGACGCCAAGCTCGCCACACCTTTGAGATAAGCAATTACGTGACCCACTAACACGGGCGCCATTTTGGGCTCATGTGAGTACCGCGGCATACCAGGGACAAGATTGCCTGAGGCTCGCAGCCCCTCAACCGTCA
Source organism: Halieaceae bacterium (assembly GCA_003523185.1). GTDB lineage: Bacteria > Pseudomonadota > Gammaproteobacteria > Pseudomonadales > Halieaceae > Luminiphilus. Next base: position 5,529 of record DPGN01000035.1, on the reverse strand, counting down.
ACCAATAGCCACCGCAACTCGAGAGCTCGTAGTCGCCGACTCGTCCGTAGCTAAGATTGGGCGTAGACGGGTTGAAACCGTCGTCGGGCAGTTCGGTTAGTTTTTTGAGCGCCAAAACTAGTCGTTGACCCTCGCTGAACTGGTCGGCGTCGGGTCGACAGTAGTCGCCGGTCTTAAGCCAGACCCTAGGGAAGGATTCCCAGTCTGGTCCCGCCAGAGTGACGTCGACCTCGACATCAATCGCATTGCCTTTTTTGCCGCTGACGGTGCCGAGTACGACGAGATCTGACTCGGGCGCCACTTCGGCAAAGCTTCCTTCCCACAAACACTCGCAGGCTGAGCTCGCAGGTGCGTAAAGTCCAATGATGGCAGCGACAAGCAGCCCTGCAACGTGATGACCTGCCATTGGCAGTCCAGCGACCGCCATTACTTCGTCAGTAGCCTCGCAGCATCGATGGCGAAGTAGGTGAGAATGCCATCGGCGCCTGCGCGTTTGAATGACAGAAGGCTCTCCAGAATGACGGCATCGCGCGATAGCCAGCCCTTGTCGAAGGCGGCCTGATGCATCGCATATTCCCCAGACACCTGGTAAGCGAAGGTCGGTACTTGCAGCTCGGTCTTTACGCGACGAACGATATCGAGATAAGGCATCCCCGGCTTAATCATCACCATATCCGCGCCTTCGCCGAGGTCGAGCGCCACCTCGTGAATCGCTTCATCGCTATTAGCGGGATCCATTTGATAGGTCTTTTTATCGCCGCCTTTGAGATTCCCTGCAGAGCCCACGGCATCGCGGAAGGGCCCGTAGTAGACGGAGGCGTATTTGGCAGCATAGGACAGAATCAGCGTATTGACGTGACCATCAGCCTCAAGCGCTTCTCGTATGGCGCCAATGCGTCCGTCCATCATGTCAGAGGGCGCCACCACATCGGCACCCGCCCGCGCGTGACTGACCGCCTGCTTGACGAGGGTGTCTTTGGTGATGTCATTCAATACGTAACCATCATCATCGATGATGCCGTCCTGCCCATGTGTCGTATAGGGGTCTAGGGCGACGTCCGTAATAACGCCTAGGTCTGGAAGCGCGGTCTTCAGCGCTTTGACTGTTCGCTGTACGAGACCATCAGGTGAGTATGCTTCGCTCGCATCGAGTGACTTCTTTGACTCGCCAACGACGGGAAACAAAGCGATGGCGGGTATCCCCAGTTCATGCGCCTCGCTTGCTCTTTCTATTAGCAGATCGATGCTAAGGCGCTCGACTCCCGGCATTGACGGTACGGCTTCACGCTGATTTTCACCCTCAAGGACGAACATGGGGTAGATAAAATCACTGGGGCTGAGCGCATTCTCTGCCGTCAGTGCGCGTGCAAACTCCGATGCCCGTAAGCGTCGCATTCGGGTGTGTGGGAAAGGGCCTCTGGCTGTATTCATTCGACTTCCCTCGTGTGTCCCTGACAGTGTATTCCTGTTTTTATTAGATGCCGGCGATATCCAAATTGCTGTTGTCTATTGCGCTCTACAGCGCTTTGAATGCACGTCGAGCAGCATTAATGGTATCGGCAATGTCGCCATCGGTGTGCGCCGATGACATAAAGCCCGCTTCAAAAGAGGCGGGCGCTAAGTAAACACCCTCGTTGAGCATCAAGTGGAAGAACTTGTTAAACCGCTCGACGTTCGCCCCAATGACCTGCGGATACTGGGTAACTTTTTCATCTTCCGTGAAAAAGAAGCCGAACATGCTACCCATATGATTGGTGGTAAAGGGAATGCCCGCTTCGTCCGCGACCTGCTGCATCCCCTCGCACAGTTCTGTGGTGTGACGGAACAGATCATCGTAGAAGTTGGGCTGCGAGATAATATCAAGTGTTGCGAGGCCAGAGGCCATAGCCACGGGGTTACCGGACAGGGTACCGGCTTGATAGACCGGTCCTAAGGGCGATATGTGTGCCATGATGTCTTTTTTGCCACCAAAAGCACCGACTGGCATACCACCGCCGATCACTTTGCCTAGGCAGGTGAGATCTGGGTCGATGCCGAGGTGCCCCTGCGCGCAATGCGTGCCAAACCGGAATCCGGTCATGACTTCATCGAAAATCAGAATAGCGCCGTGCTCGGTGCAGAGTTCACGCATACCCTCGAGGTAGCCGGGTTCAGGCAAGATGCAGTTCATATTCCCTGTGACGGGTTCGGTGATAACGCAAGCAATCTCGTCGCCGAGCTCAGTGAAAGCTTCTTTGAGTGCGTTCAGATCGTTAAACGGCAGTGTCACGGTGTGCTGAGCAAGCACATCGGGGACGCCTGGTGAGCTGGGTACACCAAAGGTGAGCGCACCTGACCCCGCTTTGATCAAAAGGGAGTCGGAGTGGCCGTGATAGCACCCCTCAAACTTGATAATTTTGTCCCGTCCGGTCGCGCCCCGCGCGAGGCGGATGGCGCTCATAGTTGCCTCGGTGCCCGAGCTTGTCATTCGAACTTGCTCAAGACTGGGTACCAGGTCGCACAGCCGCTCGGCCAGTTCAATTTCGATTTCGGTCGGGCAACCGAAGCTCAAGCCGTCCTGCGCTGTCTGAACGACGGCATCGCGAACCTGAGGATGGTTATGGCCCATGATCATAGGACCCCACGAAAGCACATAGTCGATGTACTTGTTGCCATCGGCATCGAAGATGTAGGCGCCGTCGGATCGCTCCATGAATCGTGGTGTTCCGCCAACAGCTTTGAAGGCTCGGACTGGCGAATTGACGCCGCCCGGAATACGAGTTTGTGCGCGCTCAAATAACGCTTCAGATTTGGTCATTGACCATGTTCCCCCGACTTATCGTCGTTTTTATAGTGTTGTTGCCGCGTTGCTAGGCCGGTCGTACATAGACTAATAGTACGATCGCGAACAAAAATAACACGGGTACCTCGTTAAAAAATCGATAAAACACATGGCTTTTGCTGTCATCGCCGCCGTTAATGCGAGCAACGTAGCGGCCGCATTGGACGTGGTAGGCGAGAAGGCAAACAACCCCGAGCAGCTTAAGCTGCATCCACAAACTACTCAGGTAGTAATCCAATGCGTAGCTCAGGCGCCACAGCCCTAGGATGACCGCCAGCATCATTAGTGGTGTGACAAATTTATAGAGCTTGCGCGCCATAATCGCCAGCGTCGTCCGCGTTGTGTCGTCTTCTGCCTGCGCGTAGTAAACAAATATTCTCGGCAGGTAAAAAAGACCGGCAAACCATGTCACGACAAAGATGACATGAAGGCCCTGAATCCAAAGCATTCACAACTCCACGCTGGTTTCAAACTGAACAGCAAGTAAACTAGCCGCACAATATCAGATCTTAGGCCTGAAATGATTAAAGTTGGGATTGTTGGCGCTACCGGTTACGCCGGCGTGGAACTTATTCGATTGCTATTGGGGCATCCTCGTGTCGCTATACAGCGCCTGACGTCGCGGGCCGAGGCAGGTGTGCGGGTAGACCGCTTATTCCCCAGCCTTCGAGGTCACATCGACTTGGCGTTCGAGGATCCCGGCGCGGTAGATTTTGCAGACTGCGATCTCGTGTTTTTCGCAACGCCACATGCAGTATCGATGAATACAGTGCCTGCACTGTTGGATCGGGGGATTAAAATTATCGACCTCTCTGCGGATTTTCGCTTGAGCGACGTCGGCGTATGGGAGTCCTGGTACGGTGCAACGCATGCGGCACCAGATCTTGTCTCGACCGCAGTCTATGGGTTGCCTGAAGTGAACCGTGCTGCCTTGCGCGACGCGAGCTTGGTCGCTTGCCCCGGCTGTTATCCAACGGCTGTCCAGTTGGGCTTTCTACCGCTCTTGGAAGCAGATGTCATCGATACCGGTCGATTAATTGCCTCCTGCGCATCCGGTACGAGCGGGGCGGGCCGCAGCGCGAAAGTGAATCTCTTGCTCGCAGAGTCGACCCAGACAATGAAGTCTTACGGCGTGCAGGGCCACCGCCATTTACCTGAGATGGAACAGGGACTCTCTCGAGCAGCAGGCGGCGATGTAGCCTTGACCTTTGTGCCCCATCTAGCGCCCATGACGCGGGGTATTCATGCGACCTTGTTCGCTACCTTGACCGAGCCCTCGACCAATGTTCGAGATCTTTTCGAGTCGCGGTTCGCCGATGAGCCGTTTGTTCGACTTACCGATGGTCATTACGAGCCCGAAACACGCCATGTGAGAGGGACCAACGTGTGTGAAATCGACGTCACGCAACCCCCGGGAGATGCCGTCGTGATCACGGTTGCTATCGATAACCTCATTAAAGGTGCATCGGGTCAGGCAGTGCAGGCTATGAATCTCATGCAGGGCTGGGATGAAACAATAGGTCTGTTGGCACCGGCAGTTAATCCCTGACCGACGATGGCCTCCGAAGATTTCAAGACAGTCGTGAGGCGCGTCAACGTTGTAAGGCAGCGACGGCTTCGTGTGGGTTTGGCGGTGCTGCTTGCCGTCTTTGGGGTGGGTATTTACGCGCTGGGCTATCAGCAGGGATTCGATGATCGAGTACCTTTAGTTCTGGATGAAGCCGGTTTAAAAGACACAATTTCAAAGCTTGAAACTCGACTTGCCGTAGATTCAGAGACGCTCAATCGATTCCGCACCGAGCTAGCTGACTCCGAAAAGCAAGTGGATGAGCTGGAAAAAGAGCTCGTGTTCTACCGAGATATTATGTCCTCGTCCGAGGATGTGAGCGCCGTAAAACTTCGGCCACCTGATCTCAGTTGGGACCCCGAGCAGCGCAGTCTTGAGTATCGTGGCGTCGTTCAACGACTGGCACCCGGTACTCAATTTTACCGGGGTAGATTGACAGTTCAGATCCTCGATTCTGACGGCAAGGCAATTGCAGCCGTGTCCTCCGAGAATAGCCACGACCTATCGTTTAAGTATTTTCAGCGAATTTCAGGCACCATAGAGCTCGCAGAAACAGTTATTCCCGCTTCAGTGCGGTTTGACATAGAATTGTCAGCCCCGCGAAAGCGGACCTATGAGCAGACCTTCGACTGGAGTACATCGATTGTCTACAGCACCCAGTAAAGTAGGATTAGGGTTATGAGAAACAAACAATCACAAATGCCGACAACGGCAAATGGTGCAACAACGCTCATCTCAGCGGGCACTACTGTGTCAGGCGATATTACGTTTTCAGGTAACTTAGATGTTGAAGGCCGCGTTATCGGATCGATCAGTGCTGAGCCTGGCGCTTCGGCGTTGTTGCGGGTGGTAGCGGGTGGCTCGGTTGAAGGTGAAATTCGCGTACCGTCGGCGTCGATTAGTGGCTCAGTTAAAGGCAACATTTACAGTGCCGACAACCTGGAGTTGACGAAGGGTGCTGTTGTCACCGGTGACGTTTTCTACAACCTGATTGAGATGTCGATGGGTAGTAAAATTGACGGTAACTTGAAGCACTCAACGGCGTCGGCCAAGGTGGAACAGATTTCATCAGCCAGTCCTGTTGTTTCAGCGGACAAGTCCTAGATCTGGAGTTATCGATGACAGTAGTCGCCGGCTTTGA
>DPGN01000034.1 GCA_003523185.1 Halieaceae bacterium | reverse complement strand
ATCAACACGGTCACCCAGCAGACCAAGGCTACCTACGTTATCGAGCAGAATTACTTCCATCCTTATTTCCCTCTCGCATTGGCGCATTGCGCCACACTTATCAATATCAATCTTCTCAACCGGCCACCGACTCAGACAGACCGTGGCATCCGACGGTAAGGGCCTCACAGCCAGTACCGTTAACTAACTCTCTACTCGACTATCAGCTCGCCTTTGCCCTGCGGCCGAAGTCTAAAAAAGCATCCAGCAACACCGCCACGAGCACACCCACTTTCAGCAGATCAACAAATGCCCACAGCATGTAACTGACAGCCAGAAATCCAAATCCAAGCTGTCGGTCTCGCGCAACATGGTGCAAGAGCGCAAAACCACAAATCGTGACAGGTACTCCTGCCAAGGCAGTCCACGCTGCCAACTCTCTACCGCCTAGGGCGCCCGCAACGGTCACCAGAACCAAGGCAGCCGCCCAGAGTGAAGGCAATCGCAGCGCCCTGAACTCATCGCCAAACCCACCGGGCTTGTACAGCGCCGCTTGCCAATACCGCCCTAGTAACAAGCTGAGGCAAGCAAGTAGCGAATTACCAACTGCCATGAGCCCGGCTACTTGCGGCACCGATGGCCTTAGCAAACCCATCACGGCAGTGTCGTCAGCGCCCGACTCCAGTGCCTCAATCCACGTATCGAACACCGTCAACAACGCATCCAAAAACGCGGAGTTGAACGCCAACAGCGCCAGTCCACCCAGGGCTGATACCGGTACCACAGCAAGCAGCGCTAACGACAAACTGTAGGTCTGCGCTAACACTGCGGCGCCCACAAACACAGAGAGCAACAAGAGCCCTGTTCCGTAATCTCCGCTTACCCAGCCCAGTAACAGAGCGGGAAGCATCGACCACAGTACAACCCAAGTACCATCGCGCACACTGCGACCCAATGTCACAAGTGCAATGGCTGCCGCACTCACAGGTGCGGCAATGACAAGCACGGAACCAATAACAGCTACCGCCAGCGCTTGCCAACGACCGCGCATGATGAATTCAGCGAGGTCGCGCATCATTTTTTACTGGTGCGAATCCGTGTAAGGCAGCAGTGCCAAGTAACGAGCGCGCTTGATGGCTGTCGCCAACTGACGCTGATACTTCGCCTTGGTACCTGTGATACGGCTAGGTACGATCTTTCCAGTTTCAGTGATGTACTGCTTTAAAACTTCTAAATCTTTGTAGTCGATTTCCTGCACACCTTCGGCAGTAAAACGACAGAACTTTCTACGTCGGAAAAAACGTGACATGGATTAAGCCTCCTCTGCGTCTTCGTCTGCAGCTGGCGCATCTTCTGCCTCTGCTGCCTCAGCGGTTTCTTCAACCGCCTCCTCGGCTACTTCTTCAGCAGCATCTGCGTCACCCGAATCATCTGCCTCAGCTGCTGCAGCTTCCTCTTCGGCCTTCGCTTCAGCGGCTTGGCGTTCTTGGTAACGTGACTTACGCTCCCGATCTTCCTTCTCAGACTTCATGATCAGTGACTCTTCAGTCACAGCATCGTCTCGACGAATCACGAGGTTGCGGATGACAGCGTCGTTGTAGCGGAACGTTGTCGTAAGCTCTTCCATTGCCTCGTTACTAGCTTCAACGTTCATCAAGACATAGTGCGCCTTGTGAATCTTGTTGATGTGGTAAGCGAGTTGACGTCGACCCCAATCCTCGAGGCGATGCACTTGGCCGCCATCCTTGGTGATCACATTGGTATACCGTTCAATCATGCCCGGTACTTGTTCCGACTGGTCCGGGTGGACCATAAAGACGATTTCGTAGTGTCGCACTAACGATCTCTCCCTTCGGTTGTAGCTGCCTGACAATCAGTGCAGCAAGGAGTTAAGGCTCAGAGAGCCCGGCTAATTGTGAGGCGGGGAGTCTACAGAGACCCGTTGTGGAATGCAATCACCCGGCGGTGCGCTGCCTTACGGCCTCAAAGAGACACACACCGGTTGCCACCGAGACATTGAGACTCGAGACGTCTCCGGCCATGGGGAGCTTCACCAAGAAGTCACAAGCATCAGTCGTCAGTCGTCGCATACCAGGACCTTCAGCACCCATGACAATGACTACAGGAAGCGTTAGATCTTGATCATAAATCACCGTATCCGCCTCGCCCGTCGTCCCGACGACCCAGAGTCCGGCGTCTTTCAGCGCCTTCAAGGTTCGCGCTAGATTGGTCACACGAACAAGCGGGATGGCCTCTGCCGCACCACTGGCCACTTTCCTTGCCGTGGCGTTTAGCTCGGCACTGTTATCTTTTGGGACGATTACCGCGTGAACGCCTGCTGCATCGGCACTTCGGAGGCAGGCTCCCAAGTTATGGGGGTCAGTGACGCCGTCGAGAACAAGCACCAGTGGTCGCTCGACACCCGACACGTAAGAAACGAGATCCCGCTCGCTCAAGTTAGCCTCTGATGATGCGGGCTCAATGACAGCGACAACGCCCTGATGACGCTCAGCAACCTTGGTGTCCAAATCTGACTTGGGGACCCGGGTAACGGATACGCCCTGGTTGTTGGCTAGCGTGAGAAGCGACTGTATGCGTTTATCGTTGCGATCGGTCTGAACAAAGAGTGACAGAACCCGTTGTGGGGCCCGACGCAGCAAACTGTCGACCGCGTGGATGCCGAAAGCGATATCGCTCATGAGCCTCGACCTCTGCGCTTGGGTGCGCCCTTGTTCTTGGACACCTTGCTCCTCGTTGATTTCTTCTTGGACGTACTCGCTGATTTACGCGGCTTTTTTTCTGACTTTCTATCTGACTTTCTGTCTGACGCGTCGGATCGTCGCTCTGAGCGAGAGGCCGCCTTTCCTCGTTTAGTATCGCCTGAATCATGCCGCGCTTTCCGCGACCTTATCGATGACTTGTTGCCCCGCCGCCCAGCGCTGGGCGTCACAGCACCGACCAGCTCTAGATCAATTTTGCGATCATCGAGATCGACGCGCGCAACCTGCACGCGCACCGCATCCCCCAGTTGATAGGTTTGCCGTGTATGCTCACCGACCAGGCGTTGCGATGCGTGATCGAAATGATAATAGTCCGACGGCAGCGCACTGATATGAACCAGACCTTCCATGTAGATGTCGGTCAATTCGACAAACATACCAAATCGAGTCACCGATGCAACGACACCAGCGAATTCGTCTCCAATGTGGTGGCGCAAGTACTCACACTTCAGCCACAGCTGAACGTCGCGGGTTGCATCATCGGCACGTCGCTCGGTCATCGAGCAATGCTCTCCCGCCGTCACAAGATCGGTCATCGTGTAGGGATAGAGTGCTCGGGTTTCATCTTTTGAGCGCTTTCGTGGCGTGGAACCCGAGGCAGTTGCAAGGCGCTTGATTGCTCGGTGAACTAACAAATCTGGATAGCGCCTAATGGGCGAGGTGAAATGCGCATAGGCCTCGTAATTGAGCCCGAAGTGACCACCATTGTCGGGCTTGTATACAGCCTGACTGAGCGAGCGAAGCAACATGGTTTGAATGACCTGAGCATCATCGCGTTCAGCCAATCTGGACAACACACTTTGATAATCCAAGGGCGTAGGGTCCATCCCTCCCGGTAAATCGAGCGCCAGCTCGCCAAGAAAGGTGCGAAGCGCTTCCAACCGTTCAGCGGAGGGACCTTCATGCACGCGAAACAGTGCAGCCAACTCGGACGCTTCCAAGTATGCTGCGGTCGCAACATTGGCCGCTAACATGCACTCTTCAATAAGCTTGTGAGCGTCATTGCGATTCACCGGCACAATCGCGTCAATCTTGCGGTTGTCATCAAATAGAATCCGGGTCTCCACGGTCTCGAAGTCGATGGCACCTCGCTTTGATCGTGCCTCTCTGAGCACTTTATACAGCGCGTGCAAACGGAACAGACACTCCAGCCGATCAGTGTGAACATCCTCGTGCCATCCGTTTTCGAGAACCTCACCCACCTGCGTGTAGGTTAATCTCGCATGCGAGTGAATCACTGCCTCATAGAATGAAGAATCCGTCACCTGGCCCTGGGCGTCGATGACCATCTCGCAGACCATAGCGAGGCGATCAACCTCAGGCTTTAGCGAGCAGAGTCCATTAGAGAGAACCTCGGGGAACATGGGCACCACCCGCTCGGGGAAGTACACAGAGTTACCTCGATTAAACGCTTCCTCATCAAGCGCACAGCCAATTTGGACGTAGTGACTGACGTCTGCTATCGCCACCCAGACGCGAAAACCTGACCCTTCGGTTTCACAATAGACCGCATCATCAAAGTCTCGGGCATCCTCACCATCAATGGTGACAAGGCCCAGATGCCTCAGATCAACGCGATGTTGCTTGTCAGACTCGGAGGGTTCATCGCGCAGCGCACCCGCCTCGGAAAGAACGGCATCAGGCCATTCGTGAGGAATATCGTGCGCACGAATTGCGACATCAATCTCGAGCCCCGGATCGAGGTGATCCCCTAAAATCTCCTCGACCTCGCCTTTGGCGCCAAGCACGTCCGTTGGGTAGTCGGTGAGTTTGACCGAGACAAGCTGGCCAGTCTTGGCACCGTGCTTCGATTTAGGCGGTATCAATACGTGATTACTGATTCGTCGGTTATGAGGCAAGAGGTAGCCAATCCCGCCCTCTTCGATGTAGCGACCCACAATATGGGTGTGAGCACGAGTCAGCACTTCGACTATCTGACCTTCAGGTCGACCTTTGTCATCCTGACCCGATTGAGCTATCAGCACCTCATCACCATCGAACACGCTGTACATCTGTCGACTGGAGAGGAAGAAGTCATCACCCCCTTCGGTGGGTGAGGCAAAGCCATAACCATCTCGGTGGCCAATAATTTTACATTTCACCAGGTCCATTTTCTTAGGAAGACCCAGCGCACCCCGCCGACCCGAGATCAACTGCCCATCACGCTGCATCGCCTTAACGCGCTTCTGGAGCGAGAACAGATCGCTATCGTTATGAATGCGAAGCGCATCGGCAAGCTCAGTGAAGCGCATCGGCACATCACGCTCTGCCATGACACTGAGAATGAGCTCACGACTTGCAATGGGCTGATCGTATTTTTGTGCCTCACGCTCTGCTTGAGGGTCAGTCGGCGTAGTCGCCTTAGAGGGTTTTTTCAAAATTCCGCCAATGGAGGTAGTGAATAGCTGATTGCTATGAGATATACGCGAAGTGTACGGTGATGCGATTGACAAATAAATGTCCAACCCTTAGCCTCGCGATCCTTCGTTTTACCTTACCTGCCCAGGTGGTGAAATTGGTAGACACGCTAGCTTCAGGTGCTAGTGCTCGCAAGGGCGTGGAGGTTCAAGTCCTCTCCTGGGCACCAAACTCAAAACCTATCGAAAACCCTCGTTGCGATCGTTAGTGTCGAGCCATGAACGGCAAGAGGACTATTCCAGCTGCGCGCCTGCTGTTCCCAATATCAGGCGCTTGCGCTCATTGGCTCGCAGCGGTGGAATCAAAAATATGAACGGTCGTCACGCATGGCGTCAAGTGACTTCAGCAGTGCCAATTGATCTAAACCGCTCATGCCTCTTTTGAAATCATCCCTATCACCGTAAACGCGCCATCGGGACAATGACCAAATAATTTGCTTTTCGAGGCTGACCTGTTCGGCCCTGAGCAATCTGTACCCAAGCTCTGAGTGCATCATTGTTTTACCGCACCACTTGGTTAAGACTGAACCTTCACAGTAGCACTTCTCGTCAGCTAAAACATAATTAATGTCATGACCGTCGCATTTCCCTCGGATTTGATCCAAGCGGGCGCATAGCATCCACTTCTTCGACCACTTCTGACTTTACGCTAGAGCACAGTACCAAGCAGGATCGTCGATCGACCGATGACACCCAAGGGCAATGCGTCGGGAAAAGCGCTGAATAAAAGCAATAAGATGCCACCTGCAGCCACGACGGATATCTCCTCCTTAGCCAGTCTTGGAAT
>DPGN01000033.1:40549-40800 GCA_003523185.1 Halieaceae bacterium | reverse complement strand
GCCTTTTTTGAAGGGCCGGTCCGCAACGATCTGCAGCCTGTAGTGGAAGGCAGATACGAGCAGGTGAGTACAGCCATTAGCTGGTTGTCTAACCACGGTTCGGCAATGATGACGGGGAGCGGCGCGTGTGTATTTGCCAGCTTCCAATCGCAAGCAGAAGCTCAGCGCGTAGCTGAGGCTGCAAATTGCGAGTTTAGTGTTTTCGTTGCCAGGGGAATTAATCGCTTCACCGTGGTGTAGCACAAACAATT
>DPGN01000033.1:17181-40384 GCA_003523185.1 Halieaceae bacterium | reverse complement strand
CGGAGGTTCGAATCCTCCCGCCCCAGCCATTTTCTACTCGCAGGACGCCACGCATGTCTTCGAAAATGATGGTTTTTACCGGCAACTCGAACCGTGATCTCGCTAAGAAGGTCGCGAGTCGGCTGTACCTTGAATTAGGTAGTGCAAAAGTCGATAAGTTTTCCGATGGCGAAGTGACTGTTGAGCTTAATGAGAACGTTCGTGGTAAAGATGTATTTGTGCTGCAAAGCACCTGTGAGCCGACAAATGATAATTTGATGGAGCTACTGCTCATCATCGACGCGCTACGACGCGCATCGGCAAGTCGAATTACTGCGGTTTTACCCTATTTCGGGTATGCACGCCAGGATCGTCGCGTGCGCTCTGCCCGAGTACCTATTTCATCAAAAGTTGTCGCTGACATGATGGTCAGTGTGGGCGTTGATCGTGTCCTCACGGTCGACCTGCACGCCGAGCAGATTCAGGGCTTCTTTACTTGCCCGGTGGATAACGTTTATGGCTCGCCAATTTTGAATGACGACATCGTCGCCAGTAACTTCAAGGACGTGGTTGTGGTGTCACCCGACATCGGTGGTGTTGTTCGTGCGCGAGCAATCGCAAAACAACTGGATGATGCCGATCTGGCCATCATCGATAAACGCCGTCCGAGAGCGAACGAGTCTGAAGTCATGAACCTCATCGGTGATGTCGACGGTCGCACCGCGATTATGGTTGATGACATGGTCGATACAGCAGGGACACTTTGCTCCGCAGCCAACGCCCTCAAAGAGCGTGGCGCGACAAAAGTCGTCGCTTACTGCACACACGCCGTATTATCTGGCAAGGCGCTCGACAATGTACGCAATTCCGAGCTGGACGAACTAGTCGTAACAGACACCATCCCGTTGAGCGACGAGGCCAAAAGCGTAAAGAAAATTCGCCAGTTAACGATTGCTGACCTACTCGCGGAATCTATCCGGCGCGTCAGTAACGAAGAATCCATTAGCGCGCTGTTCGATTCGTAGGCAGCGTAAACCCACCCACCTTTGAACCGGTCGCAAGTTCACAGGTGTTTTTCAAAGGAGACAGACCATGTCTGACACTTTTGTAGTAGAAGCCGAGCTTCGCAGTGATGAAGGGAAAGGTGCGAGCCGCCGCCTTCGCCGACTCGAAGCAAAAGTACCCGCCATCATTTATGGAGGCGAGAGTGCCCCAGTGAGCCTATCGTTGATCCGAAAGGACTTCGAAAAGCACCTCGAGAAAGAGGCGTTTTATTCCGCCATTATCGAAGTGGCTTACGATGGCAAAAAAGAGAAAGCAATTCTGAAGGCACTTCAGCGTCACCCTGCAAAGGATTTTCCTATGCACGCTGACTTCTTCCGAGTTGAAGCGAACAAGGCCATTAAAGTCTCTGTGCCACTGCACTTCATTAACGAAGAGACCTGCGTGGGTGTGAAGTTGGGTGGTGGTCGAATCCAGCACACAGTCAACGAGGTTGAAGTACTGGCTCTCCCCGCTGATCTTCCCGAATACATCGAAGTCGACATGGCAGACCTCCAGGTGGGCGATATTGTTCACCTGTCCGATCTAAAGTTGCCCGAAGGCGTTACGTCAACTGCGCTTGCACTGGGTGATGATCGCGATATGGGTGTAGCTAGCGTACTTGCACCACGCGGTGGTGCAGGTGCTGGCGGTGCAGCTGATGACGACGCTGAGGGAGACTCAGCTGACGACGCAGCAAGCGAAGACGCCGGCGACGAGAGTTAATTGCCATGCCCAGTATTCGACTCATTGTCGGTCTGGGTAATCCTGGCGAGAAATATATCGGCACCCGCCACAACGCGGGTGCCGATTTCATTTCAGCACTCGCAAAACAGACCGGTATCGATCTCAAGTCCGAGAAAAAACTAGCTGGACGACTGGGCAGAGGTACTGTGGCGGGACACGATCTGCGTCTGATGATTCCTGACACGTACATGAATCTTAGCGGCAAGGCTGTGGGCTTGGCGGCCAAGTATTTCCAGATAGCACCTGAGCAGATCCTGATTGCGCATGACGAGCTCGACATGCCACCCGGTGCTAGCCGTTTCAAGTTCGACGGTGGTCACGGGGGCCATAACGGTCTTCGGGACGTCATTCCAGCCATTGGAGGCTCTACGGCCTTCTGGCGACTCAGAGTGGGTATCGGTCACCCAGGGCAGGCAAGCAAGGTATCAGGCTGGGTATTGAGTAAAGCATCCAAAATTGAACAAGCACTGATTGATCTTTCGATCGATGAGTCTTTAAGCGCTTTACCACTGCTTCTCGACGGAGATGACGTTAAAGCGATGACGCGTCTGCACAGCAGTGACAAGACGAAAGAAGATTTGTAAGGAGCCTCAGTATGGGCATCAAATGCGGCATTGTCGGTTTACCTAATGTTGGGAAATCGACGCTATTTAATGCGCTGACAAAGGCAGGTATCGATGCGGAGAACTTCCCGTTCTGCACCATCGAACCGAACGCAGGCGTTGTGTCGGTGCCCGATCCTCGGCAGGACGCTATTGAGGGACTCGTTAAACCTGAGCGCTCTATTCCGGCAACGATGGAATTCGTTGATATCGCTGGACTGGTTGCCGGCGCCTCAAAAGGTGAAGGACTAGGCAATCAGTTTCTCGCCAATATTCGAGAGACTGACGCGATCGCACATGTTGTTCGTTGCTTCGAGGATCCGAACGTCATCCATGTCGCTAACCAGATCGATCCGCTGGCCGATATTGAAACGATTAACACCGAACTTGCGCTCGCTGATCTCGAAAGCTGTGAAAAGCAACTTCAGCGCGTTGTGCGGACAGCCAAAAGTGGCGACAAAGTCGCTGTGGCAACCAAATCACTACTGGAAGACAAATTGCTGCCACACCTCAACGAGGCGCTACCGGTGCGAGCTTTAGAGCTCGATGACAATGAACAGGCCCTCGTAAAAACCATGCATCTTTTGACCACGAAACCGACGATGTACATCGCCAACGTGGCGGAGGATGGATTTGAAGATAACCCCCACCTCGATGCTGTCAGCGACTATGCAGCGAGTGAAGGAGCTTGGGTAGTCGCTATCTGCAACAAGCTGGAGTCAGAGATTTCTGAGCTCGAGGATGATGAGAAACTCGAGTTCCTAGCTGACATGGGGATGGAAGAGTCTGGTCTCGATCGGACGATTCGTGCAGGCTATTCATTGCTGAATCTTCAGACCTACTTTACGGCAGGTCCAAAGGAAGTGCGTGCTTGGACGATCAAAGTAGGAGCGACAGCGCCAGAAGCCGCAGGCGTTATCCATACAGACTTTCAAAAAGGGTTCATTCGTGCCGAGGTAGTCGCTTACGACGATTTCATTACCTACCAGGGTGAGTCCGGCGCTAAAGAGGCCGGTAAATGGCGCCTCGAAGGCAAGGAATACACGGTCGCAGATGGCGACGTAATTCACTTCCGATTCAATGTCTAACCATATTTAGGCTGCTAGGGCTAATCTAACTCTCTCTATTTCCTCTCTGGCTTCCCTAAGTAAGACTATACTTTTCTCCGCGCCATCGATCGCCAAACCTAGCTTACGAATAGCTGGCACGCCCTCGAGATTGGGGATCTTTGCTCCCTCAATGCCCGCTTGACTGTGTAATTGAGCAACGTGAATGAGGTCAAGGAGCTGAACCTCACCGCTAGTCACCGTCTGTAAGTCATCCGCATGTAATGCGGCGGCTACGAACTCCTCCCCTAGACTCCAGCTTCGGATTAAGATCGCACCCAGTCTCGGTTTTAATTCGGTGATCGCATCTTCTAATTCGAGATCACTCACATCGTCAAGCCCATTCAAATTTGCGTACTGGATAATCGCTAACTCGCCAACGTCATGGATGAGGCCAGCTAACAAGGCCTTCTCAGGATCAAGGTTTGTTTGGTGTCTTGCTAGGACCGCGCAGTTCGCCGCCACGGTCACACTATGCTCCCATAGATGTCGGAGGCGTCTTCGTAATCGGGGCTGTTTCGTGACAAAAAACTGTTTGAGTGTAAGTCCGGTCAGAATATCTTTTACGGCAGTCGTGCCCATTCGCGTAATCGCATGATTGAGTGTATTAACAGGCTCGTAACCCGCATAAGCGGGGGAGTTTGCAACCTGTATAAGCTTTGATGAGATTGTGAGATCAATTTGTAAAAGCCGAGTTAAATCGGCGGTAGACGACAAGGGGTCTTGTACCTTTCGCCTAACGGCCAGACCCACCTCGGGGATTGTAGGCAGTACAAGTCTCTCTTCCGAAACATCTCTGGCGATACGGGTAGCGAATTTGCTCGCGAGGGACGAAACACCAGAGAAATCAAGATCTCCCTCAGCTATCTCATACCGAGCCTCTATCCAATCGGTCTCGACTAAATCACCACCTGGGCAAAGTTCACCGCTAACCAGGCCGAGAAGAGATGACTGCCTCAGACTGTCATCATTTCTTCGAAAAAAGCGTTTGATGGCGCCAAGCATTTATAGCCGCTCTGTTGTTCGTATTCACTAACAGTTATGACCATAAATTTGGGAAATTCAAGCGAATGCTAATTGACCTGTGACGTATTTCTCGCCAAACTACGCGCCCTTGTGGCTACGTAGCTCAGCTGGTTAGAGCACAGCATTCATAATGCTGGGGTCGGTGGTTCAAGTCCACCCGTAGCTACCATTTTCTTACAAAGAATCAGTGACTTAGGTTGCTGATTTTTTCGTTTCTGGGAACGATAAAAGTATCTGGGAACAATCTGGGACACACAGAGAGCAAATAAAAATCTACGTCACGCAAGGCTTTTAAATATCTCTGCATACATGGCCGTATCGAAGGGCACCCTCGCACTGAGCACATGTAGCGTTACAAAGTGAATAAATGGGTTAGCCGTAACTACCGTGAACGTCGCCTTTCCCATACCAACCAGCATTTGCGTCATCACAATGTAAGTCACACTAAGAGTCGCCATATTTAAGGTACTGTAGTCCACGCCTGGATCGAACAAACTGAAGATCGCATAAAACAATCCTGCGATTGAGATGACCACAAGTTTGCTCTCGTAAATCAGCATTAACCGGGGGATGACAACGACGTGCATCAAAATGACCACTGGTAGTCCTGCACCAAAGGTGTTGACCAGAATACTGGTCGGGATACCTACCAGGTATTGCTCGGCAGTGTGGGAGAAAAAAGGGACACCCCCAATAATGGGTCCAAAAAAGTCGAGAGCCCAAAATGCGATCAAAATCCAAATATTCCTTCGCCACTGAAGGGCTCGCATGAACTCCACAAGATTTAGTCCCTGCCCACGAAGCCAAAGCAGAGGGACTAGCACGTAAACTACGGTATTAACCAGTGTCCAAACCACCACATGTTGATAAGCAAAACTCCCTGACTCATACACATGAGGTCCGGGGAAATGAAGTCCAACATCGAAGAAAAATCCAAGGACTAATTGCGTCGCCAACAGATAAATAAATGCGGCGAGCACCTCGACCCCTGCTTTTTCTCTATTCAGCGCATACAGGGTTTCCCAATCAAATGCGTCTCTACCGCGTGTCAAATACAACAGCAAAAACACGCACAGAGCGAGTACTGGAAAGTAAGTTAAAAAAAGACTCGACAGAGCATCCACTGCTATCGGTGGTACCGCAGATAAACCAGTTTGCGTGATAAAGAATACTAGAGTTGCCACGAACCACGCTAAACCAATGATTGGAAGGGTTCTCACTTGTGTAAACATCTGACTCCTCTAATTGACCTTGCAGCTGTTATGTACCGAGGGTTGAGTAGGCCATTCTCGGTTAATGAATACAAGCAACGGTGTACACGATTAAAAAGCACCACAACTTATGTTCCGCGGAACAAAAGTAGAAATGTCTAACCACAACGATTCCCCGAAAACTGCAAACAATCAGGGCCAGTAACTTACACCTCTTACCGCTCCCCACACTGTTGATTAGCGACGTCGGATCAAGCGTGATCTCCACGGGGTCTATTTACCAACTAATCGTCAAAACGCATTTCGTTTTCACGAAAAGTTTTCAACAATTCAGTCAGACAAGAATATGAAGCGCGACTTTTGTTCACATGAACATAAGTCTTACCTGCGGATCGAGCTAATACTGGGCACGAAAATCAGGAAAACTGGGAACAATCTGGGAACGATATTTCGGAAGGTATTCTGAAATTATTTCATACTAACCTATTGATATTAATAATAAAATATATCACTCAGGTCACAGAGAAGTGTATTCATAATGCTGGGGTCGGTGGTTCAAGTCCACCCGTAGCTACCACATCTCTGCAATTGCAGTGGCTGTGCCCCTGCTTTTTTACTCAAATAACAAAAAGTGCGGGCAAGTCCCTACTTTTGATCTCCAAGTTTTCTCCAATAATTATTGTGGCAAAACGCTCCATTACTTTGCTCTACTGTGAAACTGTTTATCGCCCTCAGTTGAGTTTAATCTTTGGGCCAATGGCTAGCGGTAGACCAAAAACAAACGAGGCGCGAAGTGTCACTGACCACTGAATTAAAACCCATCACTGCAGACGAGCGACAAGGCCGTTTGGGACGATTGCAAGCGAGCATGGCCTCACATGAGCTTGACGCAGTTATCGTCACGCCGGGCGCCAACATGCGTTATTTCTTCGGGCTGACATGGCGCGAAACCGAGCGCTTGGTCTGTGCTGTCATATCAGAAAGTGCCGTTGTATTTGTTTGTCCTAAGTTTGAGGACACGGCATTGCTAGCAGCCCTCTCCTCACCCGTTGACTGTGTCTGGTGGGAAGAACATGAGGACCCGAGTTTGGCCGTTGCAAACGTTTTAGCCGAGGGCTCACTCTCGAGAGTCGGTATCGATCCAAACTGCTCGTTCGGGCAGGTCCATGCGCTTTCGAAGGCAACACAGTCGGTACTGACGTCGGCCGGCGACCTACTCCAATCGCTAAGAGGCCAGAAGTCAGCGACAGAACTTGCGCTACTCCAGGCCGCTAAGTCCCTCACCTTGCAGGTACATCAGCAGACCTTCGAATGGATACGCCCTGGGCTCCGGATGAGTGAGGTCATCGCTAAAATCGACCATCTTCATCGAGCGGGAGGCGCCGATAACGGTAGCTTTTTCTGTGCTGTGCAATTTGGCGAGGGTACGTCACACCCGCACGGTGTCCCGGGCGATCCGGTCCTGCAAAAAGGCGAACTCATATTGATCGATACCGGGTGTACCGTGGGTGGATACCACTCGGACATTACCCGGACCTATGCGTTGGATAAGCAAGATTCAAAGGTTGAGGCGCTATGGGATCTGGAAAAAGAAGCGCAGGCAGCGGCCTTAGATGCAGCGCAACTGGGGAGCCCTTGCGGCGCGGTCGACTCGGCTGCGCGGTCAGTACTCGAGCGTCACGGTTTGGGCCCCGACTATCAACTGCCGGGCTTACCCCACAGAACAGGACACGGGATTGGCCTAGATATTCATGAGGGGCCCTACCTTGTTCGAGGCGACGACACGCCGCTCGCCGAGGGCATGTGTTTCTCGAATGAACCCATGATTGTGATTCCCGGTCAGTTTGGCATTCGACTGGAAGACCACTTTTACATGACCGATCAGGGGCCTAAGTGGTTCACAGATCCCCAACAAAGCCTCTACCAGCCGTTCAGCTAAGTGCTGTCCCCATTGTTGGAGCAGAGCAACGCTCGGTGCAGCTAAGCGCCTTTCGTTCCCAACTCATGAACCGTTTTGACCCAGTGCTCTCGCTTTGCTTGCGTCGAGCCTTTTACGGGTGCGAACTGCGTCACCTTCACAGGTTTTACGCCACAAAACTCAAGCGTTGTTTTCTTAAGCTGATTGACACTGGGCGCAGTATAAAGCAGCCGATACAGGATTTTAGGCGTATCCATCGTCGCAATAATGCGGGCCGTCTTACCCTCGAGATAGCCATCCCAGCCCATGCCACCCAGTTTTGCCTCGTTATAATCGAACATGGTCGACGGAAGGAATGTTCTGTCGATAAAACCTTTCAGTAAGGCAGGTAAGCCCCCCCACCATACGGGGTGAACCCAGACCATGTGATCACACGCCTTCATTGCATCAATGGCTGCAAGCAAATCGGGTTCGAGCTCAAGGCGCTGCTTATAACCAAACCTCAGATTGGGCTCGAAAGCGAGGTCACGAATGACGATTTGTGAGACCTGATAACCGGCCTCCTCAGCACCGCTCCTGTAAGCCGACATCAATACGCTTGTGAGTCTCGTCTCATCCGGGTGCCCATCGATTAACAGAATCTTTTTCAAGAGTGGCCCCTATAGGTTTTTACGTCGGCTTCTAAATACCCCGTATAACACTGACACCCCCGTAAAGACAGCAGACATCAACAAAACGCGCCCAACTCATGTACTCTAACGAAGCAACAAAATAATTAAGGCTCGCCAAGCGGCGTCGCGACAGTCATATCTCGAGGGTACATCACCGTGACTATTGCATCGACTCAAACTCACCATCGTGTCTGCCATCTGTGTGAGGCCATGTGTGGCTTAATAATAAAAACTGAAGCCGATAAGGTCATCGATATACGGGGTGACAAAGACGATTCGTTGAGTCGAGGACATGTCTGCCCCAAAGCGGTCGCACTGCAGGATATTCACGAAGATCCAGACCGATTGAGAAAACCGCTCAAGCGTATCCGGTCGGAAGCTGGCGTCTACGAACACGTGGAGATTGAGTGGGAGGAAGCCCTTAATCTTGCGGCCGATGCTTTGGCCTCAACCATTCAAAAGCATGGTGTTGACGCGGTTGGTGCCTACTTTGGAAACCCGTCAGCGCACAATTACGGCATGATGACGCATCAGCGTAATCTCTTCCGCCACATACGGACACGCAACCGCTTCTCTGCAACGTCAGTGGATCAATTACCGCACCACCTGGTCTCTATGTGGCTGTACGGCCACATGCTGCTCATGCCGATTCCTGATATCGATCGCACCGATTATTTTCTGATGCTCGGCGCCAACCCGCTCGCGTCAAACGGCAGTATCTGGACCGTACCCGATGTCCGAAAACGGATAAAAGATCTAACAGCGCGTGGCGGGAAGCTCGTCGTCATTGATCCACGCAGAACAGAGACAGCAGAGCTTGCTAGCGAACATCACTTCATACGACCCGGAACAGATGCGGCGCTACTCCTCGCGCTGTTAAACGTCATATTGCGAGACAAGCTAACGGCGCTGGGCGCCTTAGCGGAGTTCACGGATGGCCTCGAAGAGGTTCAAAGTGCGGTCGCCTCTCTGACCCCTGAGTGGGCAGCCAGCATCACCGGTATTAAAGCTTCCGACATTGAAAGCATTGCGCGAGACATGGCGACAGCCAAAGCGGCTATTTGTTATGGCCGAATGGGCGTCAGTACTCAGGCTTACGGAACGCTCTGCCAGTGGGCAATACAGGTCATAAACGTGGTCACAGGCAACCTCGACAAGCCGGGAGGCAGTTTGTTCACCCGCCCCGCCATGGATCAAGTACTGAACAGCAGTCGCGGCGGCTTCGCTCGCTTCACCAGTCGAGGACGCGGACTACCGGAGTTCAACTACGAACTGCCAGCCGCGGCACTGGCTGATGAGATCCGCACACCCGGCAAAGGTCAAATCAAACTCATGTTCACCGGCGCAGGTAATCCCGTGCTTTCAACACCAAATGGCCGCGCAGTCGATGACGCGTTCGAGGAACTCGAGTTTATGATCTCCCTCGATCCGGCGCTCAACGAAACCACCCGTCACGCCGATGTGATCTTGCCACCCACCTCTCCGCTCGAACACGACAATTACGATTTTGCTTTTCATAATCTCGCCATACGAAACACGGCGCGCTACACGCCCGCTGTTTTTGAAAAGCCAGAGGGCACACTCCATGACTGGGAAATCTTTGCCGAGCTTGGGGACCGATTGGCCGAGCGACTCGGAGTTGAGTCGATGCCTCGAGTACCACCCCATAAAGTGGTGGATGCTGCGCTTAAAGCTGGTCCCTACGGCAAGGAGTCAGAGTGGAACCTCAGCATCGATAAACTCAAATCACATCCATCTGGCATCGACTTTGGCCCACTAAAGCCCTCGTGCCCCGAACGCTTACAAACTCATGACAAACGCATTTCGCTGGCAGTTCCTGAAGTGCTGACAGATATCGGCCGTCTGCACTCTGACATGAACGAGGATATAGCCGGGTATCGCCTCATCGGGCGTCGCAATGTACGAGACAACAATTCGTGGATGCACAATCACCGTCGCCTGGTAAAGGGAAAGGATCGCTGCCAGCTGCTCATGCACCCAGATGACGTTGCAAAAGAGGGCTGGACCGAGGGGATGCACGTGACCATCACCAGTCGCGTAGGGAGCATTTCAGCTGAATTAATGCCCTCAACCGAAGTCATGCCAGGGGTAATCAGCCTGCCGCACGGTTATGGTCATGGATTAGACGGCACCCGGTCAAAAGTGGCCAATTCGCACGCTGGGGTCAGCTGTAATGACGTGACCGATGAGCAGTTCCTCGATCAGCTATCGGGTAATGCTGCAGTGAATGGTGTTCCGGTTCAGTTAAGCGCCTGAACACCTGAGCCGGACCACGAGTCAGTTGTTAGATGGGGTACTGCTCAAATGACACCCCTGCAAAAGCGTAGTGGTTAGCTCGAAGAATCAATGAGCACTCGACAAGGCTAGGCGACCTTAAGTAGCCTTCAGCCAATTATCAAAATAAGGATTTCACCTCATGTTCAGCCACATCATGTTAGGCGCTTCAGATATCGAAGCATCGCGAAAATTCTATGACGCAACCTTGGGTGCATTGGGCTACGGGCCTGGCGTCATGGACCCCAAAGGCCGTGTGTTCTACATCACGGATACCGGTATTTTTGCGATCTCAACGCCCATCGATGGCAACCCTGCAACCGCAGCCAACGGTGGCACCATTGGATTCGCATCGCCGAGTGTTGAAGCCTCAGAGGCCTGGCATGAAGCTGGCTTGGCGAATGGTGGAACGGATTGCGAAGACCCACCCGGTGTTCGCGATGGCGACATGGGACCGATCCACCTTGCTTATCTCCGGGACCCCTCTGGTAACAAGATCTGCACGTTACTTAGAGTCTGATCATGCGGCTACTGGCTGCACTTCTTTTGCTTTGGGTGGGTCTGGCACATGCTGAACCCACTTCGCTTGGCCCAAATTATGACGTAAAAGCAGATGTGGCAGAGACCTGTGCTGCTTGTCATGGCCTGCGTTATCTCGACTTAGCTCAGGGCTATGACACGCCAGCGGAGTGGTCTCATTTGATCGCCAGTATGGTCAAGCTTCCGCCAGAGCGCGACCGGGCCATCAGCCAATACCTCGCCGAAAACTATCGGCATAAGCCTGAAAAAGCACCGGTGCTGGTACAAGGCGACACGGATATCACTATCGAGGAGTGGGTTACACCCACCTTGGGTCAGCGCACGCGAGATCCGGTGGAGTCACCCGACGGCGCTATCTGGTGGACGGGGATGTGGGCCTCTCTCGTTGGGCGACTCGACCCGAATACGGGCGCCATGCAGGAGTATCAACTACCTAGCTCGGCACGCCCGCATTCTATTGTTCCCGACGCAGAGGGTTTCATCTGGTACACGGGAAACAGTAACGGGACGATAGGCAGACTCAATCCCGCCGACGGGTCCATAAAGGAATTCCCAACCCGCGCCCGTGACCCTCACACCGCAGTATTTCATCCCAATGGAAATCTGTATTTCACAAGCCAACATTCCAATATGTTGGGTAGGCTCAATCCCAAGACTGGCGAGCTTAAAGAAATCGAGACGCGCAAAAAGCCTTATGGCATCAAGGTAGGCAAATCGGGTGATCTCTTCATCGCCTACAACGGCACCAACGCTATTGGCCGAATGCATCCGGACACCTTGTTGGTTCGTTATTACGATATCCCAGACACAGCCACGCGGATTCGACGCCTCGACATCGATAGTGATCAGAACGTGTGGTTCGTCAACTCAAGTCTGGGGAAAGTTGGAAAGCTAGAAGTGGATACGGGAACGGTCACTCAGTGGAATTCGCCCAGTGGACCAACCTCTCATCCCTATTCAATGACCGTCATCAACGACATTGTCTGGTACAACGAGAGTGGTATGCGGCCCGACGCCTTGGTGCGTTTCGATCCTGTGACAGAACAATTTCAAAGCTGGGCAGTGCCCTCCGGTATCGGCATCATTAGACACACGTGGGAGACACAAGACGGCGACCTCTTGATACACCAGAGCAGCTCGAATCGGGTTGGAAGAGTTCGCATTGCCGACTGATTCTGATCAGCAGGCCCGCGAGCGACTGCTACTCACGGTCAACAGTATTCCGCGAGGACGCGTCTCATCGTTTGGGAGAATTGCTGAGGCCGCGGGCTTCCCTAGAAGGGCTCGCTGGGTGGGGCGAGTGCTCTCACAACTACCTGCCGATACATCCATACCGTGGCATCGTGTGCTGGGACACAATGGCGAGATCACCTGTCCGCGCAACGATATCGCCAGTGATCGCCTCACCAAAGAAGGTATTGCTGTTAACCATCGCAAGGTCGATATGCGGAAGTACGTATGGCCCGACTGAAGATACTAAACATTCGGCGAAGCAAATCTAAAGGCCCAGGTAGCAATGCTAGCGGTCAGGGCAAATAACCAGCTTCCCAATAACCTCTCGCTGTTGAAGCATCCGAAACCCTTCGACCGATTGGGCAAGTGGCAATTCGGCGTGGACGTGGGGCCTCGTTTTTCGTTCACGCACCCAGTCCCAAATAATTTCGAGATTTTCGGCACCCTTCTCAGGGAACTGGCGACCATATTCACCTGCCCTCACGCCCATCACGGAAAAGCCCTTGATCAACGGAATGTTGGTCGGTACCGAAGCAATGCGCCCGCTGGTAAATCCGATGATCAATAGTCGGCCATCGAAGTTGATGCAGCGGGTGCTTTCATCAAAGATATCCCCGCCCACCGGATCATAGATCACATCGGCGCCCAGCCCACCCGTCAGCGCTTTGACCTGTTCGCGAAATCCGTTTTCAGTGTTGATAACGTGATCAGCGCCGTAAGCGAGAACCCGCTGAAGCTTGGCGTCACTTCCACCCGTCGCAATGACCGTGGCACCCAATAACTTGCCAATATCGACGGCGGCCATGCCAACACCACCACTCGCGCCATGAACCAGTAGGGTCTCTCCCGCCTGCAGATTAGCCCGTCGCACTAACGCCACATAGGCCGTCAAATAAGCCACTTGATAGGCGGCGGCCTCTGCAAAACTCAGGTGACTTGGCTTTTTATGAAGACCTTCCGTGCTAACAACCGCAAACTCTGCGAAGCCGCCAAAGCGCATGCCTCCAACGACTGCCTCCCCAACCACAAAATCTTCAACGCCCTCGCCTATCGCATCAATCTCACCGGCGATGTCCATACCCGGCGTGAACGGCGGTTCGAGTTTGAGCTGATATTTACCTTGGCATAGCAAAATATCGGGGAAGTTAAGGCTAGTGGCTCGAATTCGAATGCGAACCTCGCCAAAGCCTGGCTCTGGTAAATCCACATCCTCTACACGGATATCGGCAAAATCATCAGTTAGCGAGGAGCAGACTAGTGCTTTCATGAGTTAAGCACTGGATATACAATTCATGCGGGAGCAGCAACAAGTCTCGATGACGAGGGAACTAAGCATCTTCCCAAGACCGAAGCTTGCGGTATAACGTTGACGGCGCAACCTCTAGCAACACAGCGGCCCTTGTGATACTGCCTCCACTTGCAGCGATTGCGGACTGTATTGCTTCACGCTCCACTAGCCAGAGAGGCTTTACCTTCGAGCGATGTCGACTTGTCAGTTTCTCGATTTTCCCCTCATCGTGGTTTTCAGAACTGCTTGGCTGGACCGCCTCATAATTATCTATCCATTCATGTCCTCGATCTTCCAGCATTCCAAAAATCAAGGAAAAGCTTTCTCGAATCTGATCAATAGCAATATCCACGTCTCTGATAGCGCGAATCACTTCTGATTGAGACTCTTTTTGGTCCTGTTTATCCAATTCTTCTTCCGCCATTGCGACCACGTCACATTTTCCTTCGAACATGTTAACTCAGGCGATCAACAAAACAGAATTTTTAGCTCAGGATTGAGCAAATAAAGTGATCTTAATAGGCGCTCTGTGTTACGTACACATGCACCCAAAAAAGAACCGCGGTCAGGAGCACCACTGCGCCGCTCTGATGACCCGCCGCAATCGCGATATCGACTTGCGACAATACCGTGGATATGCCAAGTACGATCTGAAAGCACACCGCGATGAGCATCAGAATACTCGCTAGCTTGAGCCGCCGGTCTGTCGTTGTCAGCAAGCCGCGCACTGCCGCGGTGATCAGCACAACTCCGGTGAGATAGGCCAACATTCGATGGTTAAAGTGAATAGTTGTCACCTGCTCGAAAGCCGAACTTACTCCGTCTCGGTAAAGCGCCGGCGGTACAAAACTGTCGCCCATCAATGGCCAGGTCGGAAACGACAGTCCGGCATTGGTTCCAGCGACGAAGCCGCCACTGAGAATCATCAGATAAACGAGCCCAATGATGCCAAAGACACTGTTGAGCGCCCCATCTCGCTGTCGTCTCTCGGGAGAGAACAAACCAATGATCAACCAGACAATGTAGGCGTAAATAGCGATCGCAAGACCTAAATGGGCTGTTAGCCGATACTGAGACACATCAGGACGATCTACTAAACCACTTTGGACCATGTACCAACCCATCAACCCCTGACATCCGCCGAGGAAAAGCAGTGCGAACAAGTGGGGCTTTAGTGACGCTCGCACCTTGCCCATCCACAGAAACACCATAAGGGGAACGAAGAACATTAGACCGATCAATCGACCTAGCATGCGATGCAGATATTCGAACCAAAAGATCTGCTTGAACTCCGGCAGCGTCATGCCCTGATTGACTAGCTGATATTCGGGATACAGTTTGTACTGATCAAAGAGGTAGACCCAGTCCTCAGTCGATAAGGGCGGCATCACCCCCATAATGGGACGCCAATCGACCATGGAGAGACCCGACTCCGTAAGGCGGGTAACACCCCCGAGTAAAATCATCCCGAAAATGGTCACGGCACAAACCGTCAGCCAGCGGCCGATCAGTTTATCATCCTGGTTGTAAACTGCTGTTGTCATTTTGCCCCCCTAAACGACGGCACTAGTTTAACAAAATCGACAGGCAAATCGGGTACTGAAGTACACTCTCATTTCTGTGAAGGAGTACCCAATATGACGCTCTTGCGTTTGAGTCATGCCGAACTGCATTTCGGTACGCAAGTCATTCTCGACAACCTTGATCTCACTATCGCAAAGGGAGAGCGTCTGGGATTGTTGGGCCGTAATGGGGTTGGAAAAACAACCTTGTTTCGGGCGCTGACGGGCGAACAGCAACTTGATGGCGGAGAGCGATGGCTGGATCCTACGGTGAAGCTAGCCCGTTTAGAGCAAGAGCTTCCTATAGAGGGCGATGCGACGGTTTTTGATTGGGTGGCTGGCGGCCTCGATGAGGTCGGTGAGCTACTCGTGGCTTATGCGGAGCTGCTAGGCGCGGAGACGGACGCCGACTTAGCTCGGATGGCGAGCATTCAGCAGGCGCTGGATACGCATGACGGCTGGTCGCTTCAAAACAGGGTAGAGACGACATTGTCTCAACTGGGTCTCGACGGCCAGGCCAAACTGCAGGACCTATCAGGCGGGTGGCGTCGACGCGTTGCGCTGGCTCGTGCGCTGGTTTCGGAACCTGACGTCTTACTCCTGGATGAGCCGACAAACCACCTGGACATCCCGACCATCATCTGGCTGGAGCAGCAGCTTCAAACTTTCAGTGGGGCCATCGTGCTTATCACGCACGACCGGCGATTCCTTCAGGCGATCGCCAATAGGATCGGAGAGTTGGATAGAGGCCTGCTGACGCTGTGGGAAGGTAGCTACCGGGACTTTTTGAAGCATCGAGCAGAGCAGCTGGCGGCGGAGGCAACGGCGAACGCACTGTTCGATAAAAAACTCGCTCAAGAGGAAGCGTGGATCCGTCAAGGCATCAAAGCACGAAGAACGCGCAATGAGGGGCGTGTTCGCCGCCTCAAAGCCTTGCGCGAGGATAGAGCGGCTCGCCGAAGCCAAGTTGGCAAAGCAAGCATTTCACTGGAGAACGCAACACTCTCGGGCAAATTAGTCGCTGACGTCAAAGACGCCTCTGTCGCCTACGATGAGCGACCCATCATTACGGGGGTTAATACCATCATCCAACGCGGCGATCGCGTTGGCATTGTCGGTCGAAACGGCGCGGGGAAAACAACGCTCATCAAGATGTTACTCGGTGACATTGAGCCATCCACAGGGCAGGTGAAGACAGGCACAAAACTGCAGGTCGCTTATTCTGATCAGTTAAGGGGCCACTTGGATCCCAATGGAACGCTGATCGACAACATTTGTGGCGGTCAGGAGTTTATCGAAATTGACGGCAAGAAGCGTCACGCAATTGGCTATCTAGGCGACTTCCTATTTTCACCAGACCGCGTGAGAGCGCCAACAAAAGTACTCTCCGGTGGAGAGCGAAACAGGGCTATTTTGGCCAAACTCTTTACTCAACCCGCCAACTTATTGGTGCTGGATGAGCCCACGAACGATCTCGATATTGAGACACTTGAGCTATTAGAGGAGGTACTCCTCGAGTTTTCGGGAACGGTCGTTCTCGTAAGTCACGACCGGGACTTTATGGATCGCGTTGTGACAAGCCTCCTAGTCATTGACGAGTATGGCAACGTAGAGGAGCAAGCAGGCAATTTTTCTGACTGGGAGGCACGGGGCGGCACCCTACTCAGTACTGTTGATGAGGCCCGAAGCGTCACGAAAGCTGCGAAACAGAGCCATCAGCTCCAAACTAAGACCCATCAGATCGACAATAACGGTCATCAGTCAAAAGAGCAGCACGCAGCAAAGTCAGCACCACAAAAACGCAAGCTCAGTTACAAAGAACAGCGCGAACTCGATGAGCTTCCTGAACTGATTGCGTCGTTGGAAGAGCAGCAAGCTGAGCTCGAGAGCAAAACCGGTAGCGCCAACTTTTTTAATGGCGACCCCACCGAGGTCGGCAAAACCCTCGAGCAACTCACGCAAGTCGGCGAGTCGCTTGATAACGCACTGGAGCGGTTAATCGAACTCGAGGGCTGACGTCATAGAATGGACGCCACGGCATCCACGACGATATCCATATTGTGATCATTCAACGCCGCAACGTTAATACGCGAAGAATCCAGCATGTAGAGACCACGCTCTTTACGCAGACCCTGAGCCTGCTCAACCGATAAGCCGAGGAACGAGAACATGCCGTTTTCCTTGGCAATGAAGGAGAAATCCCGATCGGTCTTCGCCGACAGTTTGTCGGACAACTGTGTCCGGAGTGAGATCATACGGCGGCAGATTTGACTGAGCTCCGCTTCCCACGACGCGCGCAGTTCGGGCGTGCTTAATACGCGCCCAGCGAGCAAAGCGCCGTGCGCAGGTGGCATGGAGTAGACACGGCGAGCCGCACCCAGACCATGGCTCTGGGTCGCCGCTGCTGTTTGGGTATCTTTACCATAAAACAGGGCAACCCCTGTTCTCTCACGATAGAGCCCCAGGTTCTTCGAACAGGAGGCAGCAACAATCAACTCTCCTAACCGAGTCGCTAGCAATCGCAAGCCTGCCACATCTTCGGCAAGGCCTTGCCCCATACCCTGATAAGCCAAATCCACGAGTACAGTGAAGCCCTGAGCGATCGCCATATCAGCAATCACCGACCACTGCTCGAGCGTCAGATCAGCGCCAGACGGGTTGTGACAGCATCCGTGTAAGAGAACCACGTCGCCCGCTTTGGCGCCTTTCAGATCATCAACCATGCCCGAGAAATCGACACCGTGCGAGGCCGGGTCGTAATAGCTGTATGTGGCGAACTTCAAGCCCACCGACCCCATAAGCGGAATGTGGACGGGCCATGTGGGATTGCTGATCCAAACAGTGGCATCGGGCGATGCCGCAGCCAGCACCTCGGATGCAATTCTGAGCGCACCGCAACCGCCAGGCGTCTGGACTGTCGTGATATGCGACCCGTCACCCGCAAGGTCATCACCAAAGACCAGCGTCTTCATTCCTGTCAGATAAGCCACATCGCCAGCGGCGGGCAGATAGGCCTTGGTGACCTCCTCCGCCACGAGCGCAGCTTGCGCTTGTTTTACTGCCTCAAACACCGGGCAAATACCGTCCTCGTCCATGTACACACCGACCGTTAAATCGATTTTGTCTGGATTTGGGTCCGCACGGCAGGCAGCGGCAAGTCCAAGAATCGGATCGGGAGGAAGTACGGAGAGCTGCTCTAACATCGGTGACTCTTTCAGTAAAAAAATGAGGGCGGAGTATACGGCAAGGCCGAACTCCCTTAAATGCCTGATATTATTCGTCTTAAGCTCAATGACCGATCACTTATGACAGACAACGCAACCCCCAATCATCGAGATACGCTGTTCGCTGAACTGGTGGCGGAGCCATCCACCTTTAGCTTCAATGACGCGGTTGTCGATGTCTTTCCGGATATGATTCAGCGATCCGTACCGGGCTACGGTACCGTGGTTCGAATGAGTGGGATCCTGAGTGAACAATACGCTCAGGAAGGGACTCATATTTATGACTTAGGGTGCTCCCTGGGCGAGTCCATTCGCTCTGTTGAGGGTGCGCTCAATGGCCGCGACTGTCGTCTTGTCGGTGTCGATAACTCGCCGGCAATGATCAACAAAGCGCAAGAGATTGACTCGGACATTACATGGCATCTCGCGGATGTGACGACGCTCCCGCTCGAGCGGAGTAGCGTGGTTATCATGAACTTCACACTTCAGTTCATCCCCATAGAACAGCGATTGTCGTTACTCACAAAAATACGCAAGGCGATGGTGCCGGGTGGACTCCTCATACTGTCCGAAAAGTTGACGCTACCCGACCCTGACATGGATACGCTGATGATCGATCTGCATCACGACTTCAAGCGATCTCAGGGCTATTCCGATCTGGAGATTGCTCAGAAGCGCGATGCCATTGAAAACGTACTGATTCCGGAAACGGCTGAGACACACACGCAGCGGCTAACTGAGGCCGGCTTCTCACGCTCTAGCATTTGGTTCCAGTGCCTGAATTTCGCCTCTTTTATCGCCATCGCCTAAACGGCACTGCCTGAAATGTTTGAGACACCGCCAGAACTCATTGCTGATATCGAAGCCTTCGACCGTCGATGGGAAAAGATGAGCCTTCGTGACTGGCTACGGGATATGCCCGATCAGTTCTCTCAAGGCATGTCAGAAAAACGGTTCGGTGACCTACCGCGCTGGCGAGCCGCTGTCGCCGCTCTGCCGTCACTTGAAGCGGAGGTGATCGACCTCGATACCAATGCCATCACTGCGTCCGGCACGGTGAATGCAGAGACGCTCATGGAACTCGAAACTGCGCTGCGCGGCTTGCACCCCTGGCGCAAAGGGCCTTATTCACTCTTTGGTGTAAACATCGATACCGAATGGCGATCAGACTTCAAATGGGATCGACTGGCACACGCTATAGATTCCCTGAAGGGCCGGCGCGTATTGGACGTCGGTTGTGGGAGCGGTTATCACTGCTGGAGGATGAAAGGTGCCGGAGCTGCGGAGGTTATTGGCATTGATCCAACACCATTGTTCGTACTGCAATTCAAAGCTATCCAGCGTTACCTGAATATCGATACCGTTCATGTGCTGCCGCTAGCGTTAGAACAATTACCGCCGAAACTAAAAGCCTTTGATACCACCTTCTCCATGGGCGTGCTTTACCATCGCCGGTCGCCGATTGACCACCTGACGGATCTGCGCGACACCTTGGTCTCGGGCGGTCAGCTGGTTTTAGAGACATTGGTCATAGAGGGTGGCGAGGACACCGTTTTTGTCCCTCCGGATCGCTACGCTCGCATGGGTAACGTATGGTTTTTGCCGAGCCCGGCGGCGCTCATGAAGTGGATGAGCAAGACAGGATTTGTTGATGTGACGCTGATTGACGTAAATCAGACCACAGTAGCCGAACAGCGCTCGACCGACTGGATGACGTTTTATTCTCTGTCAAACTTTCTCGACAGCGCTGATAACAACAGGACGGTCGAAGGCCATCCGGCGCCCATGCGTGCCATTGTCACCGCACGCTTACCGTAGCCTTATTCCTCTGATGATACGCTTGACGACATATTGGGCGTCAGTGGGAAGTTCGCAATTTTGCCCGAGTCCCCGCCTTCACTGACCTTGGCAGCACCCTGCTTTTCTACTTCATCAATGCGGATGATCGATTGCATTGGGATGTAACTTCGCTTCACCCCTGAAAACTCGGACTTGAGCTTCTCTTCGCCCGGATCAACCAAAATCGCCGAGCGTTCGCCAAATAGCATCTCCTCAATTTCCACAAAACCCCACATATCGCTCTGATAGATGTGTTTGGCGTAGACCTCGAAGATCTGTTTACCGTTGTGAAAAATGATTTTGTAGACCGGTTGGTTCGACATAGTGCTCATGTTGTTCCGATGCGGGCGGGCGATGCTACCACTTTTGCCAAAATTCGAAAGGTTTTTGGGGAGGCCAAATCCCTGTGTACGTCGGTATAATAGCGCGTTACTAATCTTTCGAGCACACGCAATTGAGCACAAAAACGCCGTCTAAAGTCTTTATCCAAACACATGGCTGCCAGATGAATGAGTACGACTCTGCGCGCATGGGCGACCTTCTCAAGGAAAGCCATGGTATGGAGCGAACCGACAACGCCGAGGAAGCCGACGTGCTTCTCCTGAACACCTGCTCTATTCGAGAGAAAGCGCAAGAAAAAGTCTTTCATCAGTTGGGACGTTGGAAAGCGATAAAAGCTGAGCGCCCAGAGGTGGTGATCGGCGTGGGTGGCTGCGTTGCCAGCCAAGAGGGCGAGGCCATTAGCGACCGCGCACCCTACGTAGACCTTATTTTTGGCCCGCAAACACTCCATCGATTGCCTGAGATGCTCGAAACGCGAAGCGAGTGCGACAGCGCAGTCGTTGATATCTCGTTTCCCGAGATTGAGAAGTTCGATCGTCTGCCGCAACCGACCAGTGACAGCGCGACAGCCTTCGTCTCCATCATGGAAGGCTGCAGCAAGTACTGCACCTTTTGCGTGGTTCCCTACACTCGCGGTGAAGAGGTCTCACGGCCTGTCGATGATGTCATTGCCGAGATCGCTCACTTAGCAAACGAGGGCGTCAAAGAGGTCAACCTACTTGGCCAGAACGTGAATGCCTACCGAGGCGAGAACCATTTGGGCGATATTGTCGATTTCGCCGAGCTATTGGGTTTGGTCAATTTAGTCCCCGGCATCGAGCGCATTCGATACACCACATCGCATCCTGTCGAGTTTAGTGATGCACTTATTGAGTGCTATCGAGACATCCCCGCGTTAGTCGACCACCTTCACCTGCCGGTGCAGAGTGGCTCTGACCGAATCTTGATGGCCATGAAGCGCGGCCACACAGCGATTGAATACAAAGCGAAGATTCGAGCCTTGAGAGCCATTCGTCCAAACATATCGCTTTCTTCTGACTTCATTATTGGATTCCCCGGTGAGAGCGAACAGGACTTCCTTGCGACCATGAAGCTGATCGAAGATGTTGGTTTCGATACGTCCTTTAGCTTTATTTACTCGGCTCGGCCGGGGACACCCGCATCCGATCTTGTCGATGAAACACCTGAGGAAGTGAAGAAAAAGCGCTTACAGTTGCTCCAAACACGCATCAACCAGCAAGCCATGGCGATCAGTCGCCGTATGGTAGGCACGACACAGCAAATCCTGGTAACAGGCGTATCCAAGAAAGATCCTGGGCAATTGGCGGGTCGGACAGAGAATAATCGAGTGGTCAATTTCTCGTGCTTAGATCATGACCTCATCGGCGAGTTCGCGAGGGTCGAGATCTTCGAGGCACTCCCAAACTCGCTTAGAGGTGTGCTTCTGAGTTGACATGGCCGGAAAGATAAGTATCTTCACCTGCCCACAACTATATGAGCGGCCAAACAGTCCTTGGACATTGACCCGACACCTCCCGAGCCCGACAGTCGGGAGGACATCACATCCTCTTCATTTTCCCTAGAACCTGAAGACGCGAAGCATGTTGCACTGCTTTGCGGGCATCTGAACGCCCATTTCAAGCTGATTGAGGACCGATTACGGGTATCCATCAGCAATCGAGGCAACAAAATTCGAATATCCGGCCCTGATGCGGCGCGAGAGTCGAGTGAGCGACTGCTCAAGAAACTTTACCGCGACGTAACCCAGGGAACCCGATTGAGTCCCGAGACCATCCACCTGCAACTACAGCAAGCGGACCTTGAGCTTCTGAAGTCATCGCCGACCACCTCGGACGCTGCCATCGTGAAAGGCATCAAGACAAAGCGTGGCACGGTCAAGCCTCGCGGTCACAGTCAGATCAATTACGTTAAGGACATACAACGGCACGATCTCAACTTCGGAATAGGTCCCGCAGGTACAGGAAAAACCTACCTAGCCGTAGCGTGTGCCGTTCAAGCGCTTCTAGAAGAAGACGTTAAGCGCATCCTACTGGTCCGCCCCGCCGTCGAGGCCGGTGAGCGACTGGGCTTCCTACCGGGGGATTTGACCCAAAAAGTGGATCCCTATTTGCGGCCCCTGTATGACGCACTGTACGAGATGCTGGGATTCGAAACGGTCGCCAAATACATTGAGCGCAATATCATTGAGGTGGCACCGCTAGCATTCATGCGGGGTCGTACGCTAAACAATGCCTTCATTATCCTAGATGAAGCACAGAACACGACCCGCGAGCAGATGAAGATGTTCCTCACTCGCTTGGGCTTTGGATCGACTGCCGTCATCACCGGTGATGCCACTCAAATTGACCTCCCGCGGGGCCAGCCCTCAGGACTTGTGCACGCGACGCAGGTACTTGATGGTGTCGACGGCGTGTCTTTCACCTGGTTCGGAAAGAAAGATGTGGTTCGCCACCCGTTAGTCCAACGCGTGGTTAATGCGTACGAGGAGCATGACGCGATCATGGCAAACTCGGAGGAGCGGCGGTAATGGATGTCACCGTTCATGTCGATCGCAACCA
>DPGN01000033.1:14526-17045 GCA_003523185.1 Halieaceae bacterium | reverse complement strand
ATCTGGGTGATGTCTGCGCTCAGCGGGGATCAATCAAACAGGCCTATCGGTGACAGCGCGGAGCTGAGTATTCAGCTGGTCAACAGTAACCAAATGACCGACTTCAATACGCGTTATCGCGATAAATACGCCGATACCAACGTGCTCTCATTCCCAGTTGATGCTGATCTGCAACATCGCACGGGTCTTTTAGGCGATCTCATTCTCTGTGATGAGGTCATCAACCGTGAGGCGGCGGAGCAAGCAAAGCCGAGAGAACATCACTGGGCGCACATTACGATTCATGGCGTGCTTCATTTATTGGGTTACGACCACATTGATGAGAGCGATGCCGAGATCATGGAAGCACTCGAAATACAAAAACTGGATGGTTTAGCCATTCCCAATCCCTACAACGCTTGAGACACTCAACATCAAATGAACACTCACGACTCAAGAAGTAACGATACCGACGACCGCTCTTGGCTTGACCGTCTCACTCAGATGGTGACCGGCACACCTTACACCCGTGCTGATCTTGAGGGCCTCCTCGAGCTCGCAGCCGAGAACGAGGTCATCGATGAAGACGCCAAAACCATCATGGAAGGCGCACTGACCGTTGGAGAAATGCAAGCCCGAGATGTGATGATCCCTCGCGCTCAAATGGTCGTCATTCGCGCCGGTGCAACGCTAGAAGAAGTACTGCCCCAAATTATTCACACGGGACACTCGCGGTATCCAGTGGTTGGCGAGAGTACCGATGACGTACTCGGTATCCTACTGGCCAAAGACCTGCTGCCCTTCGTCCTCAATCCGGATGCAAACTTCGATATCTCAGCGCTTCTGCGCTCTGCGGTTATCGTCCCGGAGAGCAAACGTCTCAATGTGCTTTTGAGAGAGTTCAGGCAGGCACGCAATCACATGGCCATTGTCATTGATGAGTACGGTGGTGTTGCAGGCCTGGTCACGATTGAAGATGTTCTTGAAGAAATCGTCGGTGAAATCGAAGACGAGACCGATACCGACGAAGAAATCCACATCCGCAAGTTGACCGAGGACAGCTACTTTGTCCAAGCACTGACGCCGGTCGAGGACTTCAATGAAGCATTCGACGTCGATTTCAGTGACGAGGAGTTCGACACCATTGGCGGCTTAGTCTTGCAGGCCTTTGGACGACTACCCACACGCAATGAAACGATCGACTTCGATGGATTCGAGTTCCGAGTGATTAATTCGGATCAACGCAAACTCAACAGTCTGCGTGTCACGGTCCTGCCAAAAGGCTAAGTCATGATCATGCAGAGTCTTGCTGGTCGCGCACTACTCTGTCTTCTGACGGGTTCGATCTTCACTCTGGGACTGGCGCCGTTCGATCTGAAGCTCTTATCGGTCGTCAGCATGACCCTCTTCGCCCTTGCGCTGACAGGTCAACCTTGGCGTCCTAGCCTGCTGCTTGGATGGTGCTTCGGTCTTGGTTTCTTCGGGGCTGGCGTCTCGTGGGTATATGTCAGCATCAACGTCTACGGCCACGCACCACTGGCCTTAGCGCTCACTTTAACGACGGTATTTTGCGCCGGACTGGCGCTTCTATTCGCCATCCAAGCGGCTGTCGTCGCGCTGCTTAGACCCGCTCAACCAGGGTTACGCATCTTCTTGTTTGCTAGTCTCTGGGTGGCTTTCGAATGGCTTCGAACCTGGCTGCTCACAGGCTTCCCCTGGCTATTCGCCGGATATATAGCGCTGGATACCGTAGTGGCTGGATGGGCGCCGGTGATCGGTGTGCTTGGTGTGTCTTGGCTTATTGCGGTCACGGCGTCAGGAGTGGCAGAAATCGTGATTGATCGGCGTGCCTCACACGGTATCGCGCTGGCGTCGTGGATTGTGTCGATCGCCGGAGCGGGCTACATGCTCAGTTCCGTTCAGTGGACAGAGCCAAGAGGTGAAGCTCGCAAGGTCGCGATCTATCAGCCCAATATTGCGCTAGAGGATACGTGGGATAGGAACAATGCC
This sequence comes from Halieaceae bacterium, assembly GCA_003523185.1. Taxonomy (GTDB): domain Bacteria; phylum Pseudomonadota; class Gammaproteobacteria; order Pseudomonadales; family Halieaceae; genus Luminiphilus. The sequence goes on along the minus strand of DPGN01000033.1, from coordinate 15,056 downwards.
CCGATTCTCCTCAATGATTTCCTTGAACATGCTAAGGCTTATTCGCCCTCGTCTGATCTTGTGGTCTGGCCAGAGGGCGCGCTGCCTTTTTACTTCGATCAGGCCCCTGGTTACATGTCTGAACTGCGACGCATTGCGAGTTCCAATGAGGGTACCATCGTTACCGGCATGCCCACTCGCGCAGGTAATCGGCGCTTTAACAGTATTGTTTCGGTTGGCCAGTCTTCCCAGACGTACAATAAACAGAAATTGGTGCCCTTCGGCGAGTTTGTGCCACTTGAAGAGAGTCTTAGAGGTGTCATCGACTTCTTCGATCTACCCATGTCCAATTTCTCAAAAGGTGACGCGTCACAACTCCCACTTTCCAGCAGTATGGGATCGCTAGCACCGTTTATTTGCTACGAGATTGTTTACCCTGACTTCGTTGCCAAGGGCTCGCGTTCATCCAACCTGTTAATCACCATTTCGAACGATGCATGGTTCGGCTCTAGTCACGGACCACACCAGCACTTTCAAATGGCTCGCTATCG
>DPGN01000033.1:0-14273 GCA_003523185.1 Halieaceae bacterium | reverse complement strand
GAGGGACTCACACCCTTTGCTCGGTTCGGAAGCGCACCCATTTTATTGATCAGTCTAATTTTTCCTGTATTTATCGGCATAAAAGCAAGGCACCAGCAGGGCTGATACTGATAAACTGTTCGACGTTTTATTTCACAACCTAGACGTCGTAAACAATGAGCTCAGCCGAATACCATCCAGAGACCCTCGAAACGGAGATCCAGTCGTCGTGGCAGGCCAAAAATGCCTTTGCCGCTGTCGCTGATGAGACGCGAGAGAAGTTCTACTGCTTGGCAATGTTCCCCTACCCCAGCGGCAAGCTACACATGGGCCATGTCCGGAACTACACAATCGCTGATGTGATCGCTCGTTACCATCGCATGATGGGTAAGAACGTATTGCAACCTATGGGTTGGGACGCCTTTGGTTTACCCGCTGAAAATGCCGCAATACAAAACAATGTTGCGCCTGCGGCATGGACGCTAGATAACATCGCCGAGATGAAACGTCAGCTGTCGCGCCTGGGTTTCGCCTATGACTGGGACAGGGAGCTAAGTACCTGCACGCCGGAATACTATCGCTGGGAACAATGGTTCTTCACCCGTCTGATGGAGCGTGGTCTCGCTTACAAGAAAGAAAGTGAAGTTAACTGGTGTGAAAACGATCAAACCGTCCTGGCAAATGAGCAGGTGGTTGACGGTAAGTGCTGGCGATGTGACACACCGGTAGAGCGTCGCGCAATCAATCAATGGTTCATCAAGATCACCGATTATGCGCAGGAACTCCTGGACGACCTAGACGACCTAGACGATTGGCCGGAACAGGTTGTCGCAATGCAGCGAAACTGGATCGGTCGTTCCGAAGGTGCGAATGTCCGCTTCCCATTTGAGGACACCCATATTGAGGTGTACACCACGCGACCTGACACACTTATGGGCGTCAGCTATCTCGCGGTCGCACCTCAACATCCGCTTGCCCATCGTGCAGCTGAATCGTCACCGGAACTCGCCAGCTTCATTCAGGACCTTACGCAGACAAAGGTAGCCGAAGCCGACGTAGCGACCATGGAAAAACGTGGCATCGATACGGGTTTGCGTGCACAACACCCGCTAACGGGTGAAGACATTCCCATTTGGGTGGCGAATTTCGTGCTCATGAGCTACGGCTCAGGGGCTGTCATGTCGGTACCCGGCCACGATCAACGCGACTGGGAGTTTGCCACCAAATACCAGTTACCCATCATTCAGGTCGTTACCAGCGCCTCAGGAGACGCTGTTGACTTGAGTGAGGCGGCATTTACGGAGAAGGGTCCGCTTGTTAATTCAGGGCCATTTACCGGACAAAGCTTTGAACAGGGTTTCAATAGCATTGTGGAAGCCCTTGAAGGTAAAGGGTTGGGCGAGAAGACGGTCAATTTCAGATTGCGGGACTGGGGCGTTTCGCGGCAACGCTATTGGGGAGCGCCAATCCCGGTTATTAACTGCTCAGACTGCGGACCCGTCCCAGTAAAGGATGATGACCTTCCGGTAGTCCTACCAACAGATGTTGCCTTTGATGGTGTGGCATCACCCATAAAATCGATCGCTGATTTCATGGAAGCGGACTGCCCACGCTGCGGCAAAGCATCGGAGCGCGAGACCGACACCTTCGACACGTTCATGGAATCTTCCTGGTATTACGCGCGCTACACCAGCACCCATGATGACTCGGCTATGTTGGGCGATGAGGCCGATTACTGGCTTGAGGTCGATCAATACGTTGGAGGCATTGAGCACGCCATCTTGCATCTGTTGTATGCCCGCTTCTTCCACAAACTGATGCGCGACGAGGGGCTCATTAAGTCGAGCGAACCGTTCAAACGCCTACTAACGCAGGGCATGGTGCTCAAAGATGGCGCCAAAATGTCAAAGTCCAAAGGCAATACAGTAGATCCTCAGGAGCTGATTGACCGCTATGGCGCGGACACCGTGCGTTTGTTCAGCATGTTTGCCGCGCCCCCAGAGCAATCATTGGAGTGGTCAGATGCGGGGGTAGAGGGATCGCACCGATTTTTGAAGCGCCTGTGGCGACTGGTTCAAGATCGTGCCGTACACCAAGACTCTGTTGATGTGAAAACAGCGAACCTCAGTAAACCCCAAAAAGACCTTCGCCGAAAAACGCATGAGACCATTGCCAAAGTCAGTGATGACTACGGTCGACGGCAGACGTTCAACACGGCAGTTGCAGCGGTTATGGAGCTTTGCAATGACGTAAGCCGTCACAGCGTCGAATCGGCTGAGGATGCTGCCGTGGTTGATGAGGCGTTAACAACAGCCGTATCGCTACTAAACCCCATTGTCCCTCACATCAGCGAAACACTGTTCGGTCAGCTTACAGGTGGCGACATCCTTGAGGCTCCATGGCCTAAGCTCGACGAAGGCGCGCTCGCCCGTGACGAAATCGACATAGTCGTTCAGGTGAATGGGAAGGTGCGAGCCAAAATCTCGGTGGCCGCCGATGCCTCGAAGGAAGCGATAGAGCAAACGGCTCTCTCACACGATAACGTCCGACGCTTCACGGACGGCGTGACGGTGCGCAAGGTCATCGTCGTTCCCGGAAAATTAGTCAATGTGGTCGCCAATTAATCAATGGCAGCGATTGCTACGCCGCGCCGCACTGGTGTTGCTGGCTAGCACGCTTGTCAGTTGTGGGTTTGAGCTGAGAGGTCAGAGTGACCGGGCGGCCACGCTGGGGCGTTATCCAATCGCTGTTGTCAGTCAGGCTCCCAGCAGTGAGTTCGCGGCTCAATTGCGCGGTGAACTCCAGCGCCAAGGGGCAGCCTTACTCCCCCTGACCGAGGCTGAATTAGTCCTCTACGTCGATATTGAAGCGTTTGAGCAGCGCAGCCTTTCCCTAACCGCACGTGCGCGCGCAGCTGAACTCGAGCTGCAGGCCAGTGTGAACTTCTCGGTAAAGCTCAACGGGGAATGGCTCATCGACAGCGAACGCATTGCTGTTGTCGATCAAATGCTCAATGACCCATTAAACGTTGTCGGCAAAACGGAAGAAATGCGACTGCTGCAAGAGGAGTTACGCACTGCCCTTGTGGAAGCGCTCACCCGCCGACTGGATTACGGCATTGCCGCCTACCATGCAAGTCAAACCTGAGCAGCTAGAGCAACATCTAAAACAGGGCGTGCGGCCCTGCTACCTGGTCACCGGTGCCGAACCGCTGATTGTTCAGGAATGTGCCGATGCGATCCGGCGCGCTGCTCGTGCTGCCGGTTGTATTGATCGAGAGCGCTTTGATTCGTCGGACAAAGAGAGTTGGCAGAACCTCGTTCAAAGTGCCAGCGCCATGTCGCTTTTTGCCGACAGGAAATTGATCGAGATACAGGTTGAGAACGGTAAGCCGGGCGCAGAAGGCAGCAAGGCACTTCAGGAGTACCTGTCGATAGACAGTGAGGACATACTGCTGATTGTGGCGGGCAAGATTGACAAGCAGTCGCAGCGCGCCAAGTGGTACACAGCGCTGGATCAGAGCGGGACCGTTGTGACCGTCTGGCCGATTCATCCACGTGACCTCCCCTCCTGGATTCAGCAGCGAGTAAACCAGCGAGGCATGAAGTGTGATCGCGAGGCGATTTCGATGCTCGCCGAGCGCGTGGAGGGCAACCTCCTCGCTGCCGCACAGGAGATTGAGAAACTCTCCCTGCTGGCCAAAGACACACATATCACAACTGAGGTCGTGTCCCAGTCGGTTGGTAACAGCGCCCGCTACAATGCCTTTAATATGGTGGATACCGCACTTGCCGGCGATGCTCGTGGTGCTCTGCGCGCGCTGCGGGGACTCAAAGCCGAGGGCAGCGCGGCACCCGCCATTCTCTGGCCAATATCAAAAGAGCTCAGACTCCTAATCGACGCCTCATCTGCTGTAAAGAAAGGTACACCGGCAGGCGCTGCACTCGATCGATTAGGTGTTTGGCGCAGTCGACTGAATTTGATGCAGCAGGCACTGGGTAGACACACGCCGGAGAGTCTTGATCACTGTCTGCACCTCAACTTTGCCGCGGATGGAAGTGCCAAAGGCTTCATGCCCGGAGACTGCTGGGACTATCTCGAGTCACTTGTTGTCGCGATCGCCTCGGGCGCGAAATCTGAAACAACACGTCGGCGCGCGTAAAGCGCCAGTACCGCTAACACCCCCAGCGCTGACGCTACAGCGAAGGTCGTTACGAACCCTGCCCACTCTGCAAGGGCACCATTGGTGGCGGCCCCCAGTGCAGGAGATGCCATCATTGTCATCGACCACAGACTCATGACGCGTCCGTGGTAATTCGGGTCGATGACTAGCTGGGTCAGTGCCTGACATCCGGTACCTGCGATCGTCGTCGTAAAGGTAATAAGGCCCACCACAGCAGCGAGGCTTATCAGCGCATCCAACCAGTTCAGAGTGGCAAGCAGTAACGTTGCCCCCAAAAGCGCCACTAAAATCAGACGATACAGACCGATGACATGAGCGGACTGCCGGCTCATTAACAAGCCACCGAGAACTGCACCGGTGCCTGCGGCAGCGGTCAGCCAAGCCAATTCGCTCGCCCCACCCATCAGCAGCCGACCTGATACGGCGGGCAGTAATTCAATAAAGCTGCGGCCCAGGAGACCGTTAACTAAGGTCGACAACAGAATCAGAATGACCACCGGGTTGTTGCGCACGTAGTTCAACCCCTCAATAAATTCGCTGTTGACGCTTTTATCAGAGCGGCTTCCCCGTGCACCGACCCCGCGAAGCGTTGTCAAAATCACGCCTGAGGTTCCGAAAATGCAGACAGCAACGAGCCAAGCCCAGCCAACACCCCATTGGGCAATGATTGCGGCGCACATTGCGGGGCCGAAGATGCGGGCAATATTGAAGGACATGGCGACAAGCCCAATAGCACTCGGCAGCGCACTTCGAGGGACCAGAAGCGGAACGAGCGCCAAGCGCATGGGATTATGCAAGGCCGATGCAGACCCCAGCGCTGCCGCGAGCAACAGTAGCGTCAGCTCATCGAAGGCACCAAGAAAGGTCGTAATGGCGCCAGTAAGACCGATGGATGAGTGGAACACCATGGAAAAAATTAGGCCGTGCCGAGGGTTAACCCGATCTGACTGCACGCCAAAATAAGGTGACAAAACAAGTGCCGGAGCCAACATCAACGCGCCCACAATGCCGACCCATAGGGGTGATGCTGTCAGCTCCCAGGCACTCCAGCCCAGGATGAAGCGCAACATCCAGCTCCCAAGACCAGAGAACCAACTCGCCGGGTAATAACGCCGAAATCGAGGCTCTCTTAATGCGGAATGAGCAACCTGTCGCTTTTCACGACACACAAATATCGCCTCTCTTGCTTTTCAATCACAATGGAACTACTGTTTATTTATACAGTATTTTTACTGATGCCATTTCAACACGCATTAGTCTTATTTTCGGAGCACATCATGAGCTACTCCATAGAGCAAATCATCAATCGTCCAGACACCTGGCAGGGCAGTGAAGGACGCTGTAATTCACGCGTCATTCTAACCACTAAGTCAGCCAATGCGGACTGGCATAACAGACAAAGTATCCCCACTGGCTTTGATAGCCTCGATAAAGAGCTTCACCTCAATGGTTGGCCAACCCACGGCGCAGTCGAAGTCCTGAGCGATCAGGATGGTGCTGAGTGCATGGGACTCTTTCTACCCACAATGCAAAAACTGGCAAGCGAGAAGCGCTGGCAAGCTTTCATTAACGCACCACACACACCCTATGCCCCATTATTACGCGCTCATCATATCCCCACTGAGCAAGTACTTATGGTTCATCCAAAACACCGTGATGAAACGTTATGGGCTACCGAGCAAGCAGTTCGTAGCACAACCTGCAGCACAGTATTTGCCTGGTTAAGGAGCACTCACTTCCGTTATGCAGAGATTCGCAAACTGCAGTTAGCCGCCGCCAGTACGGACACACTACTCTTCTTGTTCAGATCGAGCGATGCGCTATCTGACTCAACACCGGTATCGCTACGTCTGCACATTAATGCCTACCGTGAAGTCACCGTAGTCAAACAGCGTGGCGGTAAACGCGAAGTCGATGTGCGGTTACCCACGAACCCTATTCTGGAAACTCATGACATTGCACACCGCGGTAAGGCGCTTGCTACTAAGACAGGTACGTTCTTAACGCCTGTCGCATAGCGCCTACTCTCCCTACGCTTCCCCACTACCCCGGGACTCGGGCTCCCCTCCGAGTTTCGGGGTCTCACACCCACCCGAGCGCTGTTTAAGATGCTCCAATCTTTGACTGGACTGCGTTACCCTCTCGACGTGCTGCCTAGCTCGATACGAGATGCCTGAACTACCCATCACAAGCGATATCTTTTTGTTACTGGTCACAACCAGCTTCATCGCCTCAATGCTCACTGCATCAGTCGGTATTGGTGGCGGAACACTGGTACTCGCCGTTCTCGTTGTCACCGTCCCTATCGCCGCTGTCGTACCACTGCACAGCGTCGTTCAGCTTGGCTCCAATACCGGACGGGCCATCATGACGCGCCCCCATGTCTCGATGCGCTTATTCTGGCCATTGGTCATCGGCGCTGTCATTGGCACCCTAGCAGCTGCTCCCTTTAGCGCTTTTTGGCTAAATGAGATACAGCTCACCCTGCTACTCGCGGGTTTTACACTGCTGGTCACCTGGGTACCCATCCCAGCCATAAAAACCCATCGAAGCAGTCACAATCTGCTCTTTAGCATTGGCATCAGCTTCATTGGGGTATTTGTCAGCGCAACCGGTCCTTTGATTGCGGCCTACCTCAGACACCAAGCGGCGAACAGAAAAGAGCTGGTCGCCACCATGGCCGCCAGCGTCTCGACAATGAACTTTCTTCGCATCGTGCTGTTTAGCGGGCTTGGCTTCGTGTGGTACGAGTGGCTTGTCCCGCTCGCGGCCATGATCGCAGCTGGCTTTGGCGGGACACTCATTGGCCTTCAATTGCTAGGGCGCTTGCCTGAGAAATTATTTCAGACACTGCTCAAACTGCTACTCACCACACTCGCCATTCTGATGATCATCAGAGTCATGTGACCAGGCTTCGCTGCTCTTACCCTTCTGAATTTTGCACTCGAACCATAGCATCGATGTTCTCTGCCAACTTGTTAAGCGGAACCGGGCCGCTGCCAAGCACCGTATCGTGGAACAACCGGATATCGAACTTATCTCCCAAGGCTTCGCGCGCTTGCTCGCGAAGTTCAACAATACGCAGTTTCCCAATCATGTAGGCAGTCGCCTGCCCGGGCATGGCGATGTAGCGCTCAATGGCTTTGATGCAGTCATACTCTGCATTGGGTGTATTGTTGACCAAATAGGCAATTGCCTCCTCACGACTCCAGCGTTTGCTGTGGATGCCGGTATCCACGACCAATCGCGCGGCTCGCCAGAGTTCCATTGCCAACTGACCAAATCGCGAATACGGATCCTCGTAAAATCCCATTTCGTAAGCCAGTTGCTCGGTATACAAGCCCCAACCCTCGGAGAATGCGGTAAAGCTGAGGTAGCGCTGTAAATCGGGAACACCCTCCAACTCGGCTGTAATGGCGCGCTGAAGATGGTGTCCGGGTAATCCCTCATGGAAGGCCAGGGCTTCCAAATCGGTCTTTGGCATCGCCGACATATCAAACAGGTTCGCGTAAAAAATACCAGGACGCGATCCGTCAGGCGGTGGGCTCTGATAGAAAGCTTTACCCGCGCTTTGCTCACGAAAAGGCTCGACACGCTTAACGATTAATTCCGCTTTCGGAAGCACACCGAAATACTCGGGTAACTTTTCCTCCATGCGTGCAATAGCCGATCGCGCGTCCTCAAGGTACTGCTCCCTACCTTCATCGGTGTTGGGGTAACGCAGTTCCTGATTTTCCCGAACAAACACAAAAAACTCTTGGAGCGTTCCCGAAAAACCGACCTGCCGCATGATCGATCGCATCTCGTCATGAATACGATCTATGTTGGTCAGGCCTAGCTGGTGAACCTCATCGGCCGTTAACTCGGTTGTCGTGAACCACTTCAGCAGGCGCTGGTAGTACTCCTCACCATCGGGAAATCGCCAAACCCCATCATCGCCCGTTGCCGATTGCGCTAGGCGCTCGACAGTCGCCATAAAACGCGTGTACGCAGGCTTAAACTGGGACACCAAGGCATCGCGCCCAGCATTGAGCAGGCGCGCCTCTTCGTCTTCTAGAAGCTCGAGCTTGGCGACTTTCGCCTGAAAGTCAGACCACACAGGCGAGAGGTTCTCTGAATCGTCAAAGGGCTGACCGCTAATGACATTACTAGAGGACTCCAAAATAGCTGGGTACATCCAGTCGACAAGATAAAACCCTTTATCAGCTCGCAGTATGAGCTGCTCCTCAACCTCCCCCAAATAGGTCTCAACGTTCTTCAACCGTCCTACATAAGCCTCAGCATCTTCGACTGAGGTCACCCGGTGAATATTGATGAGCGAGCTGGGGATACTGGTATGAGCACCACGAAATTGGTGTAGCGCGTAAGCGTGGTGACGGAAGTCATCGAGCATGAGCGACCGCTCAAGCGACATGCGATAGAGATCAAGCGATAATTGCCCCGCCTCGGGTAGCGCTGAGCGATCGAACCCGTCGAGCTCAACCAATCCCGCTTCCATCCGAGCCCGTTCCTCATTCTGAAACGCTTCTGATTGCGGGTTCCACTCATCTTGGCGGTCTTTAATGCCAAGATAGCTTGCCGTAAAGGGCTGCCTAGCGAGGTTATCGGCGAACACTTGCGCCAAATACGCGTTCAAATGTTCATGCTCAGACTGTGCAGCTGGCACGTCGTTAACCACCGGGGTATCACTGGACTGAATCTGTGAGTCGCCACATCCAGCTAGCAAGAGTGTGACGGCGCAGGTCGCGGCGAGGAAGGTACGTAGAATTTGCATAGTGTTTCTCTGATAACAACCGGTTAAACGCCCATGGTAACCCAGCAATGAACACCGAGCCTCAGCTTTGGGAAAACTTGCCTGAGCAGGATATGAACCTTATGGTCTAGCAATTCGATCGCAGGAGCGAACTGTGTCAAAAGGACCGACTCAAATCGATGCCCAAGCGCATTTAGATCAGGTAACCGCCGATACCTCAGATGCGGTGCGGAAATCGGCGCGGGAGAAGCGTCACGCAAAAGGTTTTCGAACTGCACGTGAAAATTTGGCAGATCTGGTCGATGGCGACAGCTTCGTTGAATACGGGCAATTGGCGGTAGCAGCCCAGCGCGGACGAAGAGATCCCGAGTCGATGCGCATTGATACTGCGGCCGACGGTGTAATCACAGGTACAGCAACGATCAATAAAGACCTCATTGCAGGCGGGGGAAGCGATGTCGCCGTCGCAATCTATGACTACAGTGTGCTAGCCGGTACACAAGGGTTCTTCCATCACCAAAAACTCGACCGAATTTTCGAGGTTGCAGAGCGAGAGCGCCTACCCTTTGTAATGTACACCGAGGGTGGTGGCGGTCGTCCGGGGGATACCGACGTTAAGGTGAATATTGCGGGGTTGAACAGTACCTCTTTCAGCCGCTGGGCGGGACTGACCGGCAAAGTGCCACGTGTCACCGTGAATAATGGGTACTGCTTCGCGGGCAATGCCGCTCTTTTTGGCGCGGGCGATATTCGTATTGCAACCAAATCATCATCGATCGGCATGGCGGGCCCTGCCATGATCGAAGGCGGTGGTCTCGGTAGTTTTCATCCCAATGAAATCGGACCAGTCAATACATTGTGCAACGCAGGTGCAATCGATCTGTTAGCTGAGGACGAAGCCCATGCCACGGCACTGGCGAAATGGGCTTTGAGTTACGGCCAAGGTACCGTTCAGTCAGGCGCTGTTGCTGATCAGATGGCGCTAAGAACCATCCTGCCCGAGAATCGGCGTATGGCCTATGACGTTAGACGGGTCATGGACGTGTTATTCGATCAGCAGTCGGTACTCGAACTGCGTCCAGTCTATGGACGTGCCGTGGTTACAGCCTTAGCCCGCATTGAAGGCCATCCCGTTGCGGTCATCGCGAGCGACTGTCGCCATTTGGGTGGCGCGGTGGATGTCGACGCTGCTAGAAAAGCCGGTGAAATGATGGAGCTGGCCAAGCGATGGCGATTACCCATCGTATCTCTGGTCGATACACCCGGATTTATGGTGGGACCCGATAGCGAAGCAATGGGTGCAGCGAAAGTGATGCCCGAGCTCTTCAATACGGCGGCCAGTATCGATACGCCGTGGGTGGGTTTGTTCCTCAGACGCGGGTACGGATTGGGTGCCATGGCGCTGGTAGGTGGCTCATTTGAGTTTCCGACCATCACTGCTAGTTGGCCGCAGGGCGAGTTTGGCGGTATGGGACTTGAAGGCGCCGTCAGGCTAGGTTTCAAAAAAGAGCTGGAAGCGGTACCCGAAGGCGATGCGCGTGATGCGCTCTACGAGAAATTGGTGGCAGACATGTACGAGAAAGGTCGTGCGACCGAAGCCGCAGCCTACCTGGAAATCGACATGGTGATTGATCCCGCGGAAAGTCGAAAAGTCATCCTGCGGGGCATCAGGCAGGGTTAATACGGTCATAGATTGTGCAAGCTACTGGATCGCAAGGTTATCGCTTGTGAACTAGCCCATCATCCATATACTGTATAAATAAACAGTATATGGGTTGAATCTGTGCTCTGGCTTTGCCTACATTTTCCTAAATTACCTCTCGAGGCACTGATACTAAAACCGAGTTTTGGTGATGCCAACCTGCGCGTCGTTATTGAGGCAAGCCGAGTTGTAACCTGCGATGACGAGGTCGAGGCATTAGGCGTGACGACAGGCCTAAAGCAATCGACCGTCAGTGGTTTACTCAGCGGACATCCCCTGCAATTACTCAGCCGAGATCGTGAAAAGGAACATCAGGCGCTCAAACGTCTAAGGCAATGGGCGTATTCCATTACACCAACATTGAGCTTGTGGCGAGATGACTGCTTGCAGCTGGAAATCAGTCGCTGCCTCTTGGTTCATGGTGGGCTCGAAGCTCTGCTGAAAAAAATTGCTATTGAATTCGACCAACGCGGATTCAGTGTATTCGCAGGTGTTGGACCCAGCCGCGAATCAGCGTGGCTACTGAGCCAATTTAATCGCGCTTCTGTCGCATCGATTGCTGACCAGGGCCTGCCCTTAGAATCTCAGTTATCCCCCATACCTTTGTCTTATCTTGATGAATTCCCCAAAGACACAGCGGCGCTGGCTAAAGCCGGCATTCGCACCTTCAAGGAACTACTGACACTACCCAGCACTTCCGTTAAGCAACGCTGCAGTCATGAATTTTCCTCGTGGATTGACCGGCTCCTATGCCGAGTTGAAGTCGCTCTGGAGGATTTTCAACCCGACCCGGAATACAACGATATTGCTTGGCTCGGTTACGGATCAAAAAATAATCAGGAGCTGATTCCGGCAATGGAGGCTCTACTGGAAAAGCTCTCTTTATTCCTTCGGCATACACAACTTGAAACGCCGCAACTGCGATGGGTATTTATACCCACACAAGGGCAACACACAGCCTTAGACATCCGAAGTAGTGAATGCCATAACAATCCTAAACGCTGGCTGGAGCAGTCGCAGCTTAAGCTCGATCAGATGACCTTCGAAGATTTGATTGAAGGCATACAACTCGAGGCCTGTGAGCTGGCTCCAGCACGACACCGGACCCAGGACCTCTTTTTAGAATCCAAACACCAGGAGCCCCTATCGCAATTGATTGATCGTCTACGTAGCCGCCTGGGCTTTCAGTCGGTCACTCATATCTACGAGCGCGCTGAACATTTGCCAGAATTTTGCTCTTATGCCGACCCCAACCAACTGACAACAGAAGCCGACGATGCTTCAACACCCAACCGTCCATTTTGGTTGCTAACCGCACCTCAGCCCATCAGCCAACGAGGCAATCAACTTTATTGGATGGATGCCTTGGATATTGTCAAAGGACCTGAGCGGCTCGAGGATTACTGGTGGAGTCAGCCCACCAGTCGGGACTATTACATCGCCAAAACAGGCTGTGGGCAGCCTGTTTGGATCTTTCAAGATCGTCACAGCCGCTGTTGGTTTTTACATGGTTTATTCGATTGATATGACCTAGTTTGGGGCGATATTCCGACTCCCCTGACAGGTTTACTCGGTCACCATCCATATCAAATCGTCTGTTTCGAAACCAAGCGACTGGCTTTGCGCAATAAATCGCTCACGTACCTCCGGGCTTACTTCGGGTTCACGCGCTAGAAGCCATAAGTAGTCCGTGTTGTATCCCGAGACAAATGCATAGCTGTAGTCGTCCGCCAGCTCGAATACAGCATAGGTACCGTAAAAAGGGCCAAAAAAAGAAACCTTGAGGTGCCCCACGTCCCGGGATCCCATCGGCTTAGCCACACCTTCAGCTTGGCGCCACTCCCCTTTCTGCGTGTTAAAACCCTTATTCAACACAGAAATTGAACCGTCTTCATTGAGACCGTAGGTTGCCGTAACACGCTCCAGGTTACGCTCAAAGCTGTGATCGAGACGGGCTATTTCATGCCATGTGCCGAGGTAGCGCTCAGAATCAAAACCAACGACAGGCTCGACATCATCGGGCAGACCAGTACAACCCACGATCAATACAGCAATACAGGCAGTAACTATCCGTTTAAACATGGCGTGAACTTCCTTCACTTGAAGATTCAGTCGTCAGTATGACTGACAACTGAATCGATGTGGGGTTTATTGCCAAAGTCATTATACTGTATAAAAATACAGTATTTTGATATGTCCTACGCCGAGCTCCACTGCCTCAGTAACTACAGCTTCCTCAGAGGCGCATCGCATCCGTCCGAACTGGTGGAGCAAGCGGTACATCTGGGTTATTCCGCCTTGGCGATCACGGACGAATGCTCTCTTGCAGGTGTTGTCAAAGCACATGTCGTCGCAAAAGAGCTCGATTTCAAACTCATCATTGGCAGTGAATTTAATGTCAGTGAAGGATTAAAACTCGTCGCTATTGCACCATCACGGGCGGCCTACGGTGAATTATCGAATCTGATCAGTCGCTCGCGGCGACGTAGCGAGAAAGGGCAGTACCTGACCCACCTGCGCGATATTTATTTTCACCTCAAGCGCTGCTTCATCATTTGGCTGCCAACACACATTGACGAGGAGAAAAACCACGCTGACATACTGTCACGCCGATTCGCTGACCGGTTCTGGATTGGGGTTACGCAACTCCTACACCACGACGACACCACACGCCTAGCCGAGTTACAGCAGATTGCCTCCGAACTAAAGGCACCGCTCATCGCCTGTGGCAGTGTGGAGATGCACTCTGCGAGCCGAAAGATGTTGCACGATGTTGTAACGGCCATACGACACAACAGTTCAGTACAGGAACTTGGGAAACGGCGCTCGAGTAATAGCCAGCAACACCTCAGACGGCTCGACAAGCTGCTGCCACTCTACCCCTCTGAACTGATTGGCGAGACCTTGCGACTGGCACAGCAATGCCGTTTCAGCCTAGATGAGCTTCGGTACGAATACCCAGAAGAAGTGGTTCCAAACGACCACTCGGCCAATAGTTATTTGCGCGAGTGTGTTTCAGAAGGTGCGAATAAACGCTGGCCCAACGGCGTCCCAAGTGACATACACAAACGCATCGAGCACGAGCTCGAACTCATCACAGAACTCAACTACGAGTATTACTTCCTCACCGTTTATGACGTTGTCAATTTCGCACGCCGCAGGGGCATCTTGTGCCAGGGTCGAGGCTCGGCAGCTAACTCTGTTGTCTGTTACTGCCTGCACATTACCGAAGTGTCGCCCGAACACGTATCACTGCTATTCGAACGCTTCATATCGCGGGAGCGTGATGAACCACCTGATATCGATGTCGACTTTGAGCATGAGCGACGCGAAGAAGTCATTCAGTACATTTACGAAAAATATACCCGCCGGCGCGCTGCCCTCGCAGCAACAGTTATCACCTACCGTTCGCGCAGCGCCGTAAGAGATGTCGGCAAGGCTCTCGGAATGGACGCTGTCTTCGTAGAAGACCTGGCTAAATCACTCGCGTGGTGGAATCGAGAACGAGAGCTCACGGCCAAATTCAAGGAACAAGGCATTCAGGCGAGCAGTCAACAGGCCGATCTCTTCTTAAAAATGACGCAGCAAATCCTCGGATTTCCACGACATTTATCTCAGCATGTCGGCGGCTTTGTCATTAGTCGTGGCCCTATTTC
>DPGN01000043.1 GCA_003523185.1 Halieaceae bacterium | reverse complement strand
TTTCGACCTCTTGATGATCGAATGTTCGTATCATCACAATATCGACCATCGACGATATCACTCTTGCCGTATCCTCCACGGGTTCGCCGCGGCCCATCTGTGTGGCGCTAGATGAGAGGAACATGGCGCTGCCACCAAGCTGTGTCATCCCGGCTTCAAAAGAAACGCGCGTTCGTGTTGATGCTTTGGCGAAAATCATGGCCATCACTTTCCCGGTGAGCGACGCGTGAGGTGTCCCATTGCGTTGCATCTGCTTGAGCTCTGATGCCCGCCTTAAAACCGCAAGCAGCTCGTCCGAGGACAGGTCATTCAGTGTCAGAAAGTGGCGGGGCGTTTTCATACGTCTGTCCTACAATCCCGAGATTTAAACGTCTTTGAGTGAATTCACGATGTCGGCGATTGTAGCCCCAACATGTCGTGCATCATCCGTACTCATGACCAGCGGTGGTAGTAGTCGGATGGTGTTGCCGCCGGCAACATTGATCAACAGGTGTCTATCCAGTGCCATTCGGACCAGGTTTTTTGTGGGAACCGTGGGCTCAATACCAATCATAAGCCCCACACCCCGACGATCGCGAATCAAGTCTCCATCGGCGATCTCAGAATCCAAGCCTTCAAAGATGGCTGCGCGGATGATATCGGCCCGATCCCAGAGTTGGTCTGCGCTTAAGGTATTGATAACGGCGCTTGCGGCAGCGCAGCAGATAGGATTGCCCCCGTAGGTGGTTCCATGGTCGCCTGCAACTAGCAAATCGCTGGCGCGCCCGCGAGCCATACACGCGCCTATGGGTAAGCCGTTACCCAGACCCTTTGCTGTGGCTACGACATCGGGGAGGATCCCGAGGCGTTGAAAGACATACAGTGCTCCGCATCGACCGTTACCGGACTGTACCTCGTCGAAACTGAGCAACCAGTCCTTTTGATCGCAGAGTTCGCGCGCGCGCGCCAGAAACCCACGGTCCAGAGGGTATATTCCACTCTCACCCTGCACGGGCTCTAGGTGGATCGCGACGATGTCATCTCGTGTTTTTGCGAGAGCCTCCAGGGCTTCGGTGTCATTTCTCGCAATCCGAATAAAGCCCGGCAGTAGGGGTTTGAAGGCAGCTTGAATCGCAGCACTGCCCGTCGCTGATAGGGCACCCATGGTGCGTCCATGAAAGGCGCCCTCCAAGACCACAATCTGAGGATTGGCAATACCTTTATTGTGGCCGTGGCGCCTTGCCATCTTGATGGCCGTCTCGTTCGCCTCTGCTCCCGAGTTGCAAAAGAAGATGTGTTCCATTCCGGTGAGTTGATTGAGTTCTGCAGCCAGCCGCTCTTGCTGCGCAATACCGTAAAGATTGGAGGTGTGTAACAGGCTTTCTGCTTGCTCGGTGATAGCACGTGTGACGCTTGGGTGAGAGTGGCCGAGATTGGTGACGGCAATGCCAGACAGCGCATCAAGATAGTGCTCGCCCTTTTGGTCGGTGAGGTAGGCGCCTGCTCCCGACGCAAATGTCACGGGTAATCGACCGTATGTGGGCATGATGGCTGACATGACTATTACTACCTTTAATTGTCGATTTTACGACTTACCGAGCATGGCTTCTGATAGACTCTCGTTCGCGAGTAATGGAATTAAAGCTAACTACGGCGCGGAGACTAGCAATGGATATTATGGAGACCATTAAGGATCAGATCGAGAACAATCGTGTGATCCTTTACATGAAAGGCTCCCCAAATCAGCCACAGTGCGGTTTTTCAGCTCGGACGGTGCAGGCGCTTATGGGCTGCGGTCAGAAATTTGCCTACGTCGATGTGCTCAGCAACCCTGAGATCCGGGCGAACTTACCGGCTTACGGTAACTGGCCTACCTTCCCGCAGCTTTGGGTTGATGGAGAGCTTATCGGTGGTTGTGACATTGTTTGCGACATGGACGAGACCGGCGAATTACGCGAACTCATTGTCGGTGAGGGTGACTCCGAGTCTTGAGCTCGGAGCACGGTCGACCCTCTCTAAACGACTGGCTTATTGACCGGCTGTAGCCAGCTTTTTTAGCCTCCCTCACTTGGCTTAACGGTTTGCATCGCGGTTTGAAGGTAGTTCTGTTCTCCCACGCGATCCATCAGCGATAGCTGGGTCTCGAGCCAGTCAATATGCTCTTCCTCAGCATCGAGAATCCGCTTTGCCAGGTCGCGTGACACGTAGTCGCCCACCTCTTCGCAGCATTTGACGGTTGCCTTCAAGTCCTCGTGGGCCACGTGCTCTAGCTGGAGGTCACACTCGAGCATCTCGCGGGGTGTTTCACCAATTCTCAGTTTTCCCAGGTCCTGAAGGTTGGGGATGCCCTCTAAAAACAGGATGCGCTCCACCAATTCGTCGGCATGCTTCATCTCATCGATGGACTCGTGATACTCGTGCTCGGCGAGTTCGGTCAGTCCCATATCTTTGTACATCTTGGCGTGCAAAAAGTACTGGTTGATAGCGACAAGTTCGTTGTAAAGAATTTTGTTGAGGTGGCGAATAACGTCTGCGTTGCCTTTCATCACGGATAGTCCTAGCGCGTTGATATTAAGCCATAGGATAGCGCGAAATGCGGACTAAAAAAAGCGTAACTTATTGTTTTTAAAGGAAAAGATAATGGGAACGATTCGCAACCGCAATCGCATTTAGGCGCGGCGAGCTGCCTGTATTTGCACGCCGCGATTGAGCGCTTCGCTGACCAGGGACTCGGCAAAGCAGGAGCACTTGCCACACTGTGTGGAGCACCCTGTTGCGCGGCTTACCTCGGCAAGTGAACGCGCACCGGCCGCTACCTGCTCGCGAATGGCACGGTCGGTGACGCCTTTACAAATACAGACATACATATGAGAACGGTAATGTTAATGAGAACCATTGTCAACAATGTTTCGGCGTCTTAGCGTATACTCCGCCGCTTACCATCGGGAGTCAGACCATTGTCGGTTCAGCAGTACGTCAAAGACCTAGCGATATCCGCGAAGAACGCCTCAAAACTTGTGGCGAATTCGCCTGTGTCGGTGCGTAACGCGGCATTGGAGGCCATCGCCGGCACAATACAAAGCCAGCGACAATCGCTGCTCGATGCGAACACGATGGATCTCTCGGCAGCTCATGACACGGGTCTTGATTCGGCCTTGATTGATCGCCTTGAACTCACCGAGACGCGAGTAGATGGCATGCTAGAGTCTTTGGCGATTGTTCAGGCGTTACCGGATCCCATCGGTGGAATCGAGGGCTTGAGGTCGATGGAATCCGGTATACAAGTGGGCAAGATGCGCGTGCCGCTCGGCCTTATCGGTATCATTTATGAGTCACGTCCCAATGTCACGATCGATGCCGCAAGCCTCTGTCTAAAGTCGGGTAATGCCGTGCTGCTGCGTGGTGG
The DNA here is from genome assembly GCA_003523185.1 of Halieaceae bacterium. Classification (GTDB taxonomy): domain Bacteria; phylum Pseudomonadota; class Gammaproteobacteria; order Pseudomonadales; family Halieaceae; genus Luminiphilus. Next base: position 11,203 of record DPGN01000043.1, on the reverse strand, counting down.
TTCGGAAGCGCTTCGCTCCAACCTGGTCCTGGCAAGCTGTATTCAGGCCGGGCTTGAAGCCGCCGGCCTACCTGCGCAAGCCGTTCAAGTGCTTGACACGACTGATAGAGAGGGCGTGTCGGCCATGGTCAAGCTTAGCGGTATCGTCGACATGGTGGTTCCTCGGGGCGGTAAGGGCTTGATCGAACGCGTTGCGAGCGATGCCACAGTGCCCGTGCTTAAGCACTTGGATGGTATTTGTCACTTATACATCCACAGTGACGCCGACCCAGCCATGGCGATTGAGCTTGCAGTCAATGCAAAAACGCATCGCTACGGAACCTGTAATACGATGGAATCACTGCTCATCGATAGCGAGTGCGCCGCACTGCTTCCGGAGCTTGCACGCCCCTTGTTAGAAAAGGGTGTCGTGCTTCGCGGCTGCGAGCAAACCTGTGTCTGGTTGGGCGACGACTGCACGCTGGCATCGGAAGAGGATTGGTCCACCGAGTACCTCGCGCCCATCCTGTCGATCAAAGTGGTCGAGGATTTTGATGCGGCTGTCGATCACATTGCGCGATTTGGTTCAGGCCACACGGATGGGATCGTTACCCAGTGTCACAGCAGTGCGATGCAATTTCTGAGAGCGGTCGATTCCAGCTCTGTGATGGTAAATGCCTCAACACGGTTTGCCGATGGGTACGAGTACGGGTTGGGCGCCGAGATCGGGATTTCCACAGACAAAATCCACGCCCGCGGTCCAGTAGGGCTGGAGGGGCTCACCAGTCAAAAATACGTTGTTCTGGGCAATGGTCACATCCGCACCTAACCGACACATCGGCATTATGGGTGGGAGTTTTAATCCTGTTCATTATGGGCATCTCAAAGTCGCGAGCGATGCCAAACGCAGACTAGCGCTCGACGCTATGCGCATTATGCCGGCCGCACAGTCCCCGTTAAAAACCCAGCACTCGGTGAGCGCCGAACATCGACTTGCCATGCTCGATCTCGCGGTGACCGAATTTCCTGAACTTCAGCTCGATACGCGTGAGCTCGAAAGGGAGGGGCCATCTTATACGGTGGATAGTCTTCAGGAACTGCGCCAAGAGATGGGTAGGGACGCAACGATCTATTTCCTGATCGGTGATGACTTGCTGCCGACACTAAATCAGTGGTCGCGCTGGCAGGTACTGACCGATTATGCTCACCTTGTTGTGGCCAAACGACCCGGAGAATTTTTGGCGATTCCAGCTGAGGTGGCTGCCTGGTGGCGTGATCGTGAAGCGCCCTTAGTCCAACTGTCATCGCGGCCGGCGGGATGTGTATCGCGGCTCGAATGTTCTCTGGTTGATGTCTCATCATCGGAAATACGGCAGTCATTGAAGTCAGGCGAACGCGAGACAGAGATGATTCCATACCGGGTTATGGAGTATATTAGGCATCACAAACTGTACGAAAACTTGAGCCAGACTGAGGCACTTCTTTGACCCCGACAGACGCAATCATTACGGACCTTGTGGTCGATGCCCTCGACGATCTAAAAGCAGTTGATACCAAAATAGTGGATGTCCGTGGACTCAGTTCTGTGATGGATTTTCTTGTGGTTGCAAGTGGCAACTCGTCTCGCCATGTGAAGTCACTTGCCGATAATGTCGTTGTCAAAGCCAAAGAGGCTGGGTGTCCACCGATCGGTGTCGAAGGTGAAAATGACGCTGATTGGGTGTTAGTCGATCTTGGCGACGTTGTTGTTCATGTGATGCAGCCTGCCGCGCGAAGCTTTTATGACCTTGAGCGGTTGTGGTCAGGAGAACCCGAGACCGCTTTAGAGCCAGACGCAGTCTCAGATCCCTGGGGATAATCCATGCGTGTTTTGGCAATTGGTACGCGCATGCCCCAGTGGGTGAGCGACGGCGCCGATGACTATGTCAAACGACTGCCGCGCGAAGCCTCAATCGAATGGGTTGAGTTGAACGCCTCCAAACGGGCGAGAGACACCGCTGAAAGCCGTATGCTTGAGGAGGCAACTGCTATCGAGCGACGGTTGAAGCCCCAAGAGCTAATGGTTGTTTTGGACGTTGAAGGTAAGGTGATCTCGACCGAGACCATAGCTGAGACCCTCGCGACGTGGCAGAGCGATGGCTCGAAAATCGCATTTGTCATCGGTGGCCCTGACGGACTTCATCCCTCGCTGAAAGCAAAGGCAAGTGCAAGGTGGTCCCTGGGTCGGATAACACTGCCACATCCGCTGGTGCGAGTGATTTTGGCGGAACAGCTGTACCGAGCCTGGTCAATTAATGCGGGACATCCCTATCACCGAGCATGAGGCGCCGTCCTGTGGCACAGTGCAGTGAGGTAACAAGATAAGACGCTAATGGCACGCCAGCTTAACCAAATGCAAGATTGGCCGCGTGAAACGCGGATTACGCACGGTAGGGTCACGGTGCTGGCGGCGCTAATGGTTTTGGTCATGACGGGCCTCTTGTACCGCTACTTCTCTCTCCAGGTTATCCAGAACGAAGAATTCCGAGCGCAGTCAGACCGAAACCGAATTGCGGTGCGAACCGTAGCGCCCACTCGCGGTGTCATTGTCGACCGTTTAGGTAATCTCCTTGCGGTTAACCAGCCGTCTTTTACCTTAACCATCACGCCAGAGCGCGCCGATGATCTCGATAATGTGTTGACCACGCTCAGTGACCTGTTGGGCCTGACCGAGACTGATATCGAGCTGTTTAAGGAAGCGCGAAAGCGTCGGCGTCCCCTAAGTCCTGTGCCTCTGAAGTACCGACTAACCGATGAGGAGTTGGCCGTTATCGCGGTCAACAGGCACGTGCTTTCTGGTGTGTCTGTCCTGTCTGAGTTAACGCGTCATTATCCTGAGGGAGATCTACTGGGGCATGCGCTAGGGTACGTTGGCCGTATTGGTATTGATGATGTCGATGAGTCTGAGAAAGAAGCCTATCGGGGCATTAGTCACATAGGAAAGGTGGGGCTGGAGGCTTACTACGAAGACGTCCTGAAAGGTGGACTAGGGGTAAGTCGTATCGAAACCAATGCGCGTGGTGTCGAGTTAGACGTGATCGACCGGATAGAGCCTGTGCCGGGCGCCCAGCTGACTCTGCACCTCGACATAGAGCTACAGCGCGTGGCTGTAGCCGCCATGGGGGACATGCGAGGTGCGGTGGTGGCTTTGGACCCAAGAACTGGTGGCGTGTTGTCTGCGGTCTCGAGCCCCCGCTACGACCCTAACAAGTTTGTGAACGGAATTAGCTTCTCTGACTACGCGGAGCTACGCGACTCGCGAGATGCGCCACTACTAAATCGCGTCATTCAGGGGCAGTATCCGCCGGCCTCAACGATCAAGCCCATGTTGGGGATTGCTGGGCTAAATCGTGATTTGATAACGACTGACACCGCGATTCCTGACCCGGGGTATTACCAATTGCCCGGTGACCCTCGCCGATACAGGGACTGGATCCTTCGTGTGCGCGGGACGGGCCATGCCGAGGAAATGAACCTTCGGGACTCGATCGCGCAGTCTTGTGATGTCTATTTCTACGAACTCGCCAATCGCCTTGGGATTGATGCCCTCGCCGAGTCTCTGGATGACTTTGGTATAGGCAGTGTGACGGGTGTCGATCTGCCCAGTGAGAAGCGAGGAATTTTGCCGAGTGCTGAGTGGAAGCGTCGTGTGATTGGCAGTAGCTGGTATGGCGGTGAAACACTTATTGTCGGTATTGGCCAGGGATACATGTTGGCTACGCCAATGCAGTTAGCGGTAGCGACCATGGCGCTTGCCACACGTGGTACAGCCTTGAAGCCCAGGTTTGTTGCAGCTGTGGACGGCAGGTCCGTTGAACCCGAGCCGCTACTCAATGTTTCAGCAGAGACAGCGTATTGGGACGAGGTATTTGCAGGAATGGTTGACACCGTATCATCCGTCAGGGGGACAGCCTTCGGCATGCGATCGGGTTTGACTTACAGCGTCGCGGGGAAAACAGGAACGGCCCAGGTTGTTGGTATTGCCCAAGATGCAACTTACGATGAAGAGGCGTTGTCGGAGTATCAGCGTAACCATGGCTGGTTTATTGCCTTTGCCCCAGTCGAGAATCCCGAGATTGTTTTAGCCGTTTTAACCGAGAACAGTGGCGGCGGAAGTTCCGCATACCCGGTTGCCCGAGCCATGCTTGATTACTGGATGAGCCGAGATGAGTAACGATTTTGCGCGAGTTGCCGAGGCCTCTTCCCGAGAGTTGGGTGCTCGTATCCGGTTATTGCGGGTGCTTCATATTGATCTCTGGCTTGTGGTGCCGCTGCTGATGCTCAGTGTTGGTGGATTGTTTGTTCTTTACAGTGCCAGCGGTCAATCTGATGTGATGCTGAACGCGCAAATGCGTAACATCGTGGTGGCCATGGTGGTCCTGTTGATTACTGCTCAATTCAGAGTCGAGACATTGCGTGGGGTATCGCCCTATATTTTTGCACTGGCCACGCTCCTACTTGTTGCTGTGGCGTTCTTTGGTGTGGGCGCTAAAGGTGCGCAGCGTTGGCTGAGTTTGGGCTTCATTCGCTTTCAGCCCTCGGAGGTCATGAAGGTAGCGATGCCTTTGGCGCTCGCGTGGTGGTTGTCCAAAAAGGCACTTCCACCTGATTTACGTTCGCTCGCAGTAGCCTTCGCCTTGGTAGCGGTGCCCTCTGGATTGATATTGCAGCAACCTGATCTTGGAACGTCGCTACTGGTTGCCACCAGCGGCCTGGCTGCCATCTACATGGCCGGGATTCAGTGGCGGTATATTTTCTCAATGATGGCACTCGCCCTCGTCTCTATTTGGCCGGCGTGGGTCTTCGTATTGAAGGACTATCAGAAGCAGCGCGTGCTTACCCTGTTCAACCCCGAATCTGATCGGCTTGGCGCTGGATGGAACATCATTCAGTCCAAAACCGCGATTGGATCCGGTGGTTGGGAAGGTCTCGGTTGGACCCAAGGCAGTCAGGCGCAATTAGATTTTCTGCCCGAGGGTCACACCGACTTCATTATTGCCGTGTTGGCTGAGGAGTTCGGTTTTCGTGGCGTTTTACTACTGTTCCTGATTTACGCTGTCATTCTCGGTCGGGGTCTGTTGATTACATGGCGGGCGCAGTCGAGTTTCGCGCGAATGCTCGGGGGCGCGCTGGTTGCAACCTTCTTTTTTGGATTGGTGGTGAACCTTGGAATGGTTTCAGGGCTCTTACCTGTTGTCGGAGTGCCATTGCCTATGGTGAGCTATGGTGGAACGGCGATGGTGTCGATGATGATTGCTTTTGGCATGCTAATGGCGATCTCAACCGAGAGACCGGTCACACGAACCATGCGGTGAGCACACGATTTAGGGGATAACAACCCAGATACATTAACTGAGGGGAGCGAGCACACTATGGGTGGCTTTATGCGTTTTCAAACGATCCTACTATCACTGACCTTAGGCTGGCTGCCCCTAACGGTAGCCGCTGACTACAGTGATCACCCGAGTGCGGAAGCGCTGATCAACCGTGTTGCCGAACGTGGTGTGGACCGCGACTGGTTGCAGTCTGCCCTGTCAGAAGCGACGCGGCAGGAAAGCATCTTGAAAGCCATTTCGCGTCCCGCGGAGAAAAGTAAACCGTGGTCCGAATATCAAGACATTTTTCTCACCGATCGAAGGGCAAAAGAGGGCATTAAGTTCTGGCGGGAGAATAGGGAAACGCTAGATCGAGTGTCTCAGGATACCGGCGTGCCATCCGAGGTCATCGTCGCGATTATTGGCGTCGAGACCTATTACGGACGCATCACAGGCGGGTATCGAGTCATTGATGCGCTGTCGACGTTGGCGTTTGATTACCCTCGGCGGTCACCCTTTTTCACCAAAGAACTCGAAGTGTTTCTTGAGCTCGCTTATCAGTCTGGCTTGCCGCTCGCGGAGTTAAAGGGTTCCTATGCGGGTGCGATGGGCCTAGGGCAGTTCATGCCCTCCAGTTATCGCGCTTACGCGAAGGACTATGAGGGCGACGGTGTCATCGATATCTGGACGAATCCAAACGATGCCATCATGAGTGTGGCTAATTATTTTGTGGCACATGGCTGGAGACCCGGTGGTCAGGTGATTACTCCTGCGAAGTTCTCCGGAAACCCAGCCCTGTTTGATGTCGGACTCAAGCCCAAGCTTAGTATTGATGTGCTGACTGACAAGGGGTTGGGGCCAGTGACTGAGCAGTCGTCTGATCAGTTGGCGACCCCCATTAAGTTTGACGGCAAATCGGGTGAGGAGTACTGGTTAGGGCTTCATAATTTTTACGTCATTACTCGCTATAACCACAGTGCCATGTATGCGATGGCGGTTCATCAGTTGAGTCAAACCCTGCGGGCCCAAATGCTGTGATGCGCGTATTCACCTCGCTTGCGCTGTTGGCGCTAGCGAGTTGTGTCGGAAGCCCCCTGACGACGAAGGATTATCAGCCGCCCCCAATCTCAGCTGAGGCTGTCGTCGAGGCCGTACCCACGGCAGACCCCATCTCCAGGATGGGGAATAAGAGCCCCTACGAAGTCTTTGGGCAGCAATATACGGTCATGCCGTCTGCCGATGGCTACACTGAAGAGGGCGTTGCCTCGTGGTATGGCATGAAATTTCAGGGGCGTCGGACCTCTAATGGCGAGATATTTGATGTCTACAAGGCGACCGCAGCTCACAAATCACTGCCACTCCCATCTTATCTGCGAGTCACTAACCTCGAGAACAATGCGTCTATGATCGTTCGTGTCAATGATCGAGGGCCCTTTGTCGGTGATAGGTTGATTGATGTGTCTTACGGTGTTGCTGTGAAACTGGGATTCGCCGAGCAGGGAACAGCCCGCGTGCGGTTAGAGCATATCCCGGTTGATGGCAGTGATGACTGGCGAGGGGCTCAGGGGTCTAATTACGGTCAGCTGCAGGTGGGGGCCTATCAACTTAGGTCTTCCGCCGAGCAGGTCGCAGCAAACATTCGGAACATTCTGGGAGAGGGTATCAACGTCCATGTGAGTAGCGTTCAGCATGAGGCAGGTACCATTTTTCGGGTGCGCGTAGGACCCGTGGACAGTTCCGAAAAACTCTATGAGCTTCAGGAACTTCTTGTAAAAAACGGCCTCTCAAAAGGACAGCCATTACCCTGAGCGATTAGGCTCTCGAGTTGTTACACTAGCGCCGCAGTAAATCCGCGCCAAGGTAAAAAAATGATGCGATCGACCTCCTTTCATCGGCTATTGATGTGTGTGTTGGCCTTTGTGGCGAACCAAGCAACAGCAGCGGTTCCGCCCGCGCCTAAGTTGCCCGCGGATGCTTACTTCTTGATGGATGCGACGACGGGTCAGGTATTGGTCGATTACAATGGTGACTTGTCATTACCGCCAGCAAGCTTGACCAAGATAATGACGTCATACGTCTTGGCTGAAGAGGTCGATGCGGGCAGAGCCTCGCTCGATGACATGATCAAGGTCAGCCGGAACGCCTGGTCACAGAACCCTACTTTTAACGGGTCTTCACTGATGTGGATTGAGCCGGGTAAGCCCGTCAGTCTCGCTGATCTTGAACGCGGTGTTGTCATCTCCTCAGGCAACGATGCGTCCGTCGCAGTGGCCGAGCACCTTGCAGGCACGGAGTCGAGTTTTGTCGACGTGATGAATCAGCTGGCTGTCGAATTAGGCCTTGATAATACCGTTTACCGAAACCCACATGGCTTACCGCATCCCGAACACCGCTCGACGGCGCGTGATTTAGCCACCTTGTCAGTGGCCCTGATCAACGGTCACCCTGAGCACTATAAAATTTACAAAGAGCAAAGCTTTACCTACAACGGAATTAAGCAATACAACCGAAACAGCTTGTTGCGATCAGATGCCACAGTTGACGGGTTGAAGACGGGATACACCAGTGAAGCGGGTTACGGGCTGGTCGCTTCTGCGCAACGTGAGGATATGCGCTTGGTATCTGTTGTACTCGGTAGTGCTAGTAAGCGGACCCGAGCCTCCGAAAATAGCAGCCTGCTGAACTACGGGTTCCGATTTTTTCAGAATTTAAGACCCCTCTCGGCGGAGGTCACATTGGTCGAGCCTCGTGTGTGGAAGGGTGCTGCTGAATCACTACACGCGGGTGTGCTGGAATCTGTAGTTTTGACAGTGCCACGAGAGCGAACCGCCGCCGATATCAAATTGACGGTGGACGAGCAGCTTGAGGCTCCGCTTAGCCGAGGTGATGTCATTGGCAGTGTGCAAGTCGTTCGAGGCGGTGAGGTGCTGTTTGAAACCCCGCTCCTGGTTTTGGAGGATGTTCCGAGCGGTGGATTCTTTAAACGTCTGATGGATGCGCTAATTCTGTGGTTCCAAAATCTGGTTGGTTAGGTCATGACAGAACAAGAAGCACCAAAAATTGAATTTCCGTGTCGCTACCCCATTAAAGTGGTGGGCCGCGCGACACCTGATTACGCAGAGGCGATACGCGCCATCTTCGAACGCCACACGATCGGGCTGACCGACGCAGATATAGAGACCAAAAGCAGTCGCTCTGGGACCTTCGATTCGATCACATTCACGATAACGGCAACCGGGCCCGATCAGCTCGATGCGCTCCACAAGGAGTTGGTGGCGTCGGGCCGTGTATCCATGGTGATCTAAGTCATGGTTGTCCGCGATCTGGGTCATGTTGATTACCTCCCTACGATCGAGGCAATGAAAGCATTCACTCAGGCGCGCGGCGTCGAAACGCCAGATGAGCTATGGGTGCTGGAGCATCCTCCCGTTTTTACGCAAGGTATTGCTGGGAAAGAGGAGCACTTGCTGGCCCCAGGCGAGATCGAGGTAATCAGAACAGACCGCGGTGGACAGGTGACCTATCACGGACCGGGACAGATTGTCGTTTACGTTTTGTGTGATATCCGCAGGGCTAAGTTGGGTGTTCGCGAGCTGGTCACTGGACTCGAGCAGGCCATCATCGCCTTTTTGTCTGAGTTTGGTCTGGTTGCAGAGGCGGATCCAAGAGCCCCGGGCGTCTACGTGTTGGGCGAAAAGATCGCATCATTGGGCTTAAAAATTAGTCGAGGATGTAGCTATCACGGTCTCGCGCTTAATGTGAACCCAGATCTAGAGCACTTCGGGAGAATTAACCCCTGTGGTTATGCCGGTTTGCGAGTGACCTCTCTAGCACAACTTCTCGGTGAGCAATGTCCGTCGCAAGCGGACGCCGCCGAGCGGTTAGTGGAGCATTTACGCTCAAAACTCCCGCTTCAATAAGCGACCGGCCTCGTTAACTGGCATAATCCGCGGCGTCATCGGAGGACTCATGTCAGAAAACGACAGCGCCATCAACGCGCGCCGCACATTCGCCATCATCTCTCACCCTGACGCGGGTAAAACCACCATCACAGAGAAGCTTCTGTTGCTGGGGTCGGCCATTCAGGTAGCGGGTTCCGTGAAAGGAAAGCGTGGCCCGCACGCGACATCTGACTGGATGGCAATGGAGCAGGAGCGCGGCATTTCAGTCACTTCCTCGGTCATGCAATTTCCCTATCACGATCGTATGGTCAACCTCCTTGATACTCCCGGTCACGAAGACTTCTCGGAGGATACCTACCGCACCCTTACCGCGGTGGATTCCGCCCTGATGGTTGTCGATGGTGCAAAAGGGGTAGAGGACAGAACCATCAAGTTGATGAATGTCTGTCGACTGCGTGATACCCCTATCATAGGGTTTGTAAACAAGTTGGACCGCGATATTCGCGATGCCATTGAGTTGCTTGATGAAATCGAGGAGGTGTTAAAGATCGAGGCAGCACCGATTAACTGGCCCATTGGCATGGGTAAGTTTTTCAAGGGCGTTTACAACCTGTACACGGACACCATTCATTGCTACGAGCAAGGTCATGGACAGGTACTGCCGCCCGATCGACGCATTTGCGGACTCGAATCTGACGAGGCGCGTGACTTGCTGGGAGATGAATACGATGACTTTTGCGATGAGATTGAGCTTGTTCGTGGTGCCAGTCACACCTTTGACAAAGTGCTTTTTCTAGAGGGAAAGCAGACCCCCGTATTCTTCGGAACCGCACTCGGTAATTTTGGTGTGAGGGAAATGCTGGATGATTTTGTTGAGTGGGCACCCGAGCCACAATTGAGAACCACGCAATCGCGGGATGTTGTGCCCACTGAAGCCGAATTTTCCGGCTTCGTGTTTAAAATCCAGGCCAACATGGATCCAAAGCATCGCGACCGCATCGCGTTTGTCCGTGTTTGTTCAGGGCGCTACGAAAAAGGCATGAAAATGCGCCATGTTCGAATCGATAAAGACATCAGAATTGCGGACGCAGTATCGTTTAAAGCCGGTGAGCGTGAATTGGTCGAATCCGCCGTAGCGGGCGACATCATTGGTCTTCACAATCACGGTACAATCCAGATCGGCGATACATTTACGTCTGGAGAAGCGTTGCAATTTACGGGTATTCCGCATTTTGCGCCCGAACTCTTCCGCAAAATTCGGTTATCGGACCCCATGAAAATGAAAGCCCTACAAAAGGGCTTACAACAGTTGTCAGAAGAGGGGTCGACTCAGGTCTTCTCGCCGCTCAATACAACGGATTTGATTGTTGGTGCGGTAGGGCAGCTACAATTTGATGTCGTTGCTCATCGATTGAAGGATGAATACAAGGTGGACGCCATCTATGAGCCGGTCAGTATCTACACAGCTCGATGGTTGGACGCGGAAGATCCGAGAAAGTTAGAAGAGTTTCGGAAGAAGGCTGCCGATCACCTGTCGGAGGATGGCGGAGGCTATCTAACCTACCTCGCGCCAACCCGAGTCAATCTATCGCTAATGCAGGAGCGCTGGCCCGACATCCGCTTTAGAGAAACTCGAGAGCACTGAGTACACGTTACCCTCTTCAGAAGCGCTTCTTATAGAAGCGCTTTGATTTCTTGCGCTATGTCAGCGGGCTTCTTTTGAGACCCAAATCGAGCGACAACCTCTCCCTCGCGATTGACGAGAAATTTTGTGAAGTTCCATTTGATGCGCTCGGTTCCCATGATGCCTTTCACAGAGGACTTCAGATGCTTGTATAGCGGATGGGTCCCGTCACCGTTGACTTCAATCTTCTCGAATAATGGGAAGCTGGTCTTAAAGCGCGTCTCACAAAACTCGACAATTTCTTCAGTGCTACCGGGTTCCTGAGCGCCGAACTGGTTACACGG
>DPGN01000010.1 GCA_003523185.1 Halieaceae bacterium | reverse complement strand
ACGCGACAGGGACTGTCCGGCTACAACCTGCGCGATGGCTGCTTGAATATTCATTGCATTACCTCAGCTGGCTTGCTTCAGGAAGTTTTGCAGCATGGCGTGACCATGCTCTGTCAGAATCGACTCGGGGTGAAACTGCACACCCTCAACGCTGAGCTCGCGGTGGCGAAGACCCATGATCACATCGAGTTTACCGGAGTCGTCTAGTGTCCAGGCTGTTATCTCCAGACAATCGGGCAGCGTCGCAGGATCGACCACAAGCGAGTGATATCGCGTGGCCGTAAAGGGCGATGGCAGCCCCTCGAAAACACCAGTGCCATTGTGGTGAACATCGCTTGTTTTGCCATGCATGACCTCAGGCGCCCTGACAATGTCGCCACCGTAGGCAGCGCCAATGCTTTGCATGCCTAAGCAGATACCAAAGATAGGAATCTCACCGGCGAATCTCTCGATCGACGCGATGGAAACGCCCGCTTCGGTTGGCGAGCAGGGTCCCGGAGACACACAGAGCAGCGCAGGCGCTGCAGAGGCAATCTCGTCCGTCGTAATTTCATCATTACGATGTACGGCAACGTCTGCCCCGAGTTCCCAGAGATATTGGACAACATTCCAAGTGAAGGAATCGTAGTTGTCGATCATTAAAACGTTAGGAGCAGTCATCTAATCAACTCGCCTCTACCATGGCTGCAGCTCGCAGGACCGCTCTGGCCTTGTTGAGCGTCTCTTCCCACTCGGATGCAGGTACCGAATCGGCAACGACACCCGCACCGGCTTGCACGACCAGGGTGTTGTCTTTAACCACGGCCGTTCGTATCGCGATCGCCGTGTCCATATCGCCGGACCAAGTCAGATAACCCACAGCACCGCCGTATACACCGCGCTTTACGGGCTCTAGTTCATCAATAATTTCCATGGCGCGAATCTTGGGTGCCCCGCTCAGCGTTCCCGCAGGCAGAGTCGCTCTCAACGAGTCAATGGCCGTTACGTCATCGCGAGACTCTCCGGTCACGTTCGATACGATGTGCATCACGTGCGAGTATTTCTCGATGACCATCTTATCGGTTAGCTCCACGCTCCCGGGCGTCGCAACACGACCCACATCGTTGCGCCCAAGATCGATCAACATTAAATGCTCAGCACGCTCTTTTTCATCACTGAGCAGCTTGTCCGCGAGCGCTGCATCCTCCGCTTCCGTTGCGCCGCGCCGAATCGTGCCTGCAATGGGGCGCACGGTAATTTGACCGCGTTCGGCGCGGACCAGAATCTCGGGTGAACTCCCAACGACATGAAAATCGTCAAGATCGAGGAAGAACAGATAGGGAGAAGGGTTTAAATGACGCAATGCGCGGTAGAGATTTAGCGGCTCTGCCTCAAACGGCAAGGTCATTCGCTGCGAGATGACAACCTGCATGACGTCGCCATCCAAAATGTAGTCTTTTACTCGCTCAACCCAGGACTCAAATGTCGCTTGATCAGTCTCAAACGTCACTCTTGATTCGATGTCCGCTGTGTCGATGGCCCCTAATTCAAAACGCGCCAATGATGGCATCGGCTTGGAAAGACGTGCTTCAAGCTCCGACAAGCGATGATTAGATCGCTCGAGAGCGTCTTCCTGCGACGTATCCGCGCTGACGATCAAGGTCAACGTGCCCCGCAAGTTGTCAAAAACAACCACTTCCTCAGCGAGCATCAGCAAAATATCAGGCGTATTAAGGGTGTCCCGATTTGCCGTTTGTGCCAACTTTGGCTCGACGTACCGAACCGTGTCATACGAAAAATAACCAACCCATCCACCATGGAATACGGGTAGTGAATCAAGTGGCGCGCTGTTGGTCGACTCGTGAAGTCGTTCGACTTCAGCGAGCGGATCATCGACCTCGTAGCGCTCGACAAGTCGATCTTGCTGATAGCGGGAAATCTGTTTACCAGATACAACAAATCGCTCTCGCGACGAGAGCCCCACAATGGAGTAGCGACTCCATTTCTCACCGCCTTCTACTGACTCGAAGAGGAAGGAATAAGGTTGATCACACAGTTTGGTATACGTCGACAGCGGTGTCTCAGTATCAGCCAGCAAGGTTCTCGTCACGGGAATGCGCGAGTAACCCTCAGCCGCTAGGGCATCAAACGCTGCTTGACTCAGGGTTTGGGTCATTTGACCTTGGCCAACTCGTCGCGCATCGATTGGATAACCGCCGCATAATCGGGCTTACCGAAAATAGCTGAGCCTGCGACAAAGGTATCGGCGCCAGCTTCAGCAACCGCCGCAATATTAGCAGGGCCCACACCACCATCGACCTCAAGGCGAATATCTAGGCCTGACTCATCGATGAGCGCGCGTGCCTCTCGCAACTTGTCGAGCGTTGATGGAATAAACGATTGACCACCGAACCCGGGATTAACTGACATCAACAAAATCATGTCGACCTTATCGAGTACATATTTGAGGGCATCGAGATTCGAGGCTGGATTAAATACCAAGCCGGACTTGCAACCCGCATTGCGAATGAGCTGCAAGGTCCGATCGACATGGGTCGACGCGTCAGGATGAAACGTGATGTAAGAAGCACCCGCATCGGCAAACATGCCCACCAATGCGTCCACTGGCTGCACCATCAAATGAACGTCAATCGCCGCTGAAATACCGTAATCTCGGAGCGCGCTACAAACCATGGGTCCAATGGTTAAATTGGGAACGTAGTGGTTGTCCATCACGTCAAAATGAACAATATCTGCGCCTGCATCCAAGACTGCTTCAACGTCTTGCCCCAAGCGCGCAAAATCTGCCGCAAGGATTGACGGAGCAATTAAGTAATCACGCATGAGAAGTTCCATCAGTGTAAAAGTGCGTAGTGTAAAGCGGGACGGCCCAAGCCACCAGCCAAGTCCCCTATCGAGCGTTACTACTCAGCCGAAACTCGAGCTCCGATAAACGCTCGGGTGTTCCCACATCCGACCAAACTCCCGACCACAACTCACCCGATACCTGCCCGGATGCAATCGCACGATCAAACAACGGGCGCAATGGCGCAAAGTCGTGCTCTAGACCATCAAAGAGCCGATGACTCATGACCGACAATCCAGAAAAGGTTGCCTTCTCAGACTCGCCACTAACGACACGCGCGTCACTGACAGCAAAGTCACCGCTGGGATGATGTTCAGGGTTGGGAACCATGACCAGATGCGCCACGTCGTCGCCCAGTTCCACTTCTGTTAGACGGGCAAGCGGGTAGTCGGTGAAGACATCACCGTTCACGACCGCAAACGACTCTTCCTCAAGCAGCGCTAAAGCCTTCCGAATACCCCCTGCAGTTTCTAGGGGCGTCTCCTCGAGCGAAAGATGAATGCGACAGCCCCATTGCTGACCATCACCACAAAAAGCAACCACCTGATCGGAGAGGTAGGAGGCGTTGATCACCAAGTCGGTACAACCAGCACTCACCAAACCCTCAATGTGGCGCTCCAACAATGTTTTGCCCGCCACCTGAATAAGGGGTTTCGGTATTTTGTCGGTCAGAGGACGCATACGCCGACCCTCGCCTGCCGCAAGAATCATCGCGAATTTCATGACACGCTATACCAATCTTGACGCTCTACTGTTGGCATGACCGAATCTTCAAACCAGTCCCAGAACCCGCCAATAGCTGGTTGACTTCCACGATACAAAAGACAGGCCTCGCGAATGTAGTTGATTACCACAGGGATATCTCTCATGTAACTGGGTTTGTCGTCCCTCAACCAAAGGCGCGAAAAGACACCCAAGATTTTCACATGACGCTGCAAACCGATAAGGTCAAACCACACAATAAACTGTGGCCAGGAGCTTTCATCCAGCTGACCCTCGCGTACCAAGCGCCCCCAATAATACTCAAGCCAAACTAACTGTTTCTCCCGCGGCCAAACCACATAGACATCTTTAAGCAGCGAAACGGGGTCATAAGTCACCGGGCCCATGATGGCATCCTGAAAATCGATAACGGCTAATAGACTATCTCCGGCGGTCACCATCAGGTTTCTACTGTGATAATCCCGATGCACCAATCCTTGAGGCTGCTGATGCGCCGCGTCGATGACGCAGGCACTCAACTCCGCAAAAATCGAGAGCGCGTTACTGTCTAAGGGCAAGCCCAGTGCCTTGGAAAAGAACCACTCTGGACAGACGTCCAGCTCGCGCTGAAGCTCCTTCTGATCGTAATGCGGGAGCTCTGACTCCACCGTGCCAATGGCGCGAATCACCGCCAAGGTATCCAATGCCTCTGTATACAGCGCATCTACATCATTCTGCTCTAAGGCCAGGGAAAAGGTGGTATCACCCAAGTCCTCGAGTAAAAAGTAGCCTAAGGTCAGATTAGCCCGAGGCATGAATGGGACCCGCACTCCCGCGCCCTTTAGGGTGCGCTGTATCAGAACAAATCGCTCATTATTCTC
>DPGN01000023.1:17047-18217 GCA_003523185.1 Halieaceae bacterium | reverse complement strand
GATTTGTTGGCGCTTACCCTCCTCAAATCGCCGGGGGCCATGGGCGCCGATGTCGTTTTCGGAAACTCACAACGATTTGGTGTCCCCCTGGGTTACGGAGGGCCCCATGCCGCCTTCTTTGCAACCCGTGATGAGTTCAAGCGCTCTATGCCAGGGCGCGTCATCGGCGTGTCGGTTGACAGCAAAGGGCGCCAGGCGCTCCGCATGGCAATGCAAACGCGCGAGCAACACATCCGGCGAGAGAAGGCGACAAGCAATATATGCACGGCACAGGCCTTGCTCGCGATCATGGCAGGACTCTTCGCTATGCATCACGGTCCACAGGGGTTACGGGGGATTGGTGAGCGAGTCCATCAGATGACATGTTCGTTGGCGGCATCGCTGACCAGCGCTGGCTTTAACCTACAAAATGCATCGTGGTTCGATACGCTCTGCGTCGAAGTCGATAACGCGGCGCAGGTCATTCAAGCGGCCGAATCGTCTGGCTTCAATTTCCGCGAAATTTCGTCAACCCGTATCGGAGTCTCACTCGACGAGACAACGACTGACGAGGAACTTCGCGCGATTTGTCGAGTTTTTGGCGCTGAGCCCACGGGCGGGCACTCGGGCATCCCCTTGAAGCTGTTGCGTGAGATGGACTACCTCAGCCATCCATTGTTTAGCGACTACCGGACAGAGACGGAGATGCTTCGCTATCTCAAGCGTTTAGAGAACAAGGATATCTCGCTGACACGCGCGATGATTCCGCTCGGTAGCTGCACCATGAAACTTAACGCCGCTGCGGAGATGATCCCAGTCTCTTGGCCTGAATTTTCGTGCATCCATCCGTTCGCACCGAGCCACCAGGTTACAGGCTACAAGGCCATGCTCGATGAACTCGCAACCTGGCTTACCGAGTGCACCGGCTATGACGCCATGTCGCTACAGCCCAATTCAGGCGCACAGGGAGAGTACGCAGGATTAATGGCGATCAGGCGCTACCACCGGGCTCGTGGCGAAGCGCATCGGCATATATGCCTTATCCCAACGTCAGCCCATGGAACGAATCCGGCCAGCGCGGTAATGGCGGGCATGACGGTTGTGTTGGTTAACTGCGATGACAGCGGTAATGTCGACATGGATGACCTCAAAGCCAAAACTGAACTCCACTCCACCGACCTCGCCGCAATC
>DPGN01000023.1:4066-16892 GCA_003523185.1 Halieaceae bacterium | reverse complement strand
GGTCCAGGTAAGTTTGGTGCTGACGTATCCCACCTAAACCTTCATAAAACGTTCTGCATCCCGCACGGTGGTGGTGGGCCCGGCATGGGGCCCATCGGAGTGGGTAGCCACTTGGCACCACACCTGCCCTCATCGGTGGTCGCGCCCCTCCAAGGCCTGGATGCAACCAATAACGTCATTTCAGCGACGCCGTATGGAAGCGCGTCGATCCTGCCCATTTCGTGGATGTACATTGCAATGATGGGGCCGGACGGCGTCACCGATGCCAGTCGCGTTGCAATCGTTCATGCCAATTACATTGCCAGCCGTCTCAAAGGTCATTACGACGTCTTGTACACCGGGAAAAAGGGCACCGTCGCCCACGAGTGCATCATCGATATTCGTCCCCTCAAGGAACGGACCGGGGTGACGGAGGAAGACGTTGCTAAACGACTTATCGACTATGGGTTCCACGCGCCCACCATGTCGTTCCCCGTCGCCGGTACACTAATGATCGAACCGACGGAGTCAGAATCGTTGGCTGAAATCGACCGGTTCTGCGACGCAATGTTGTCAATCCGGGGTGAAATTAGGGCGGTAGAGGAAGGTCGCTCTGACCCCATTAACAACCCACTTAAAAACGCGCCACATACACTGGACGAGGTCACCGCTGATCAGTGGGATCGCCCCTACAGCAGAGAACAAGCTGTATGGCCCGTGGCATCTTTGCGAGCCGATAAGTACTGGGCGCCCGTCAATCGAGTCGACAACGTTTATGGCGATCGCAATCTGATTTGCTCGTGTCCGAGCATCGAGTCTTATTTAGAACCCGCAGAACCCGCTTAATCCGTTCTAGAAGGGCAATACCGAGGGAAATTTCCGACCTGTCCGTGCGAATTACTGATCTTCGGGCAATGGGGTTTGGTACTGCGCTTTCCACTCGTCGTAGGGCATACCGTAAACACGTTCACGCGCATCGTCCTTCGACAGGTCTAGCCCTGACTCGTTGGCCGCCTCTGCGTACCACTTAGATAGGCAGTTACGACAAAAGCCCGCCAGATTCATGAGGTCAATATTTTGGACATCAGTTCTGTCTTGAAGGTGGGATACCAAACGTCGAAAGGCGGCGGCTTCCAGTTCAGTCTTGGTCATTATTGTCTCTCAATCATCAAAGTCTGAATGACATAGGCCTGATTCGCGTAGCGCCATTTGAGGTGTTGAACTAGTTCAGGTGCGTACCAGTCGGCATGCTGAATTTCGAGAGGACGGCTTATCTCAATCTCACGTCCTGAAACTGCCTCACACCAGTAAAGTCGAAATCCATTGTCAAATTCGGCGGCTAACTCTCCAGCGCTCACCCGCACACCCGTCTCTTCCCAGGTTTCTCGCTCAGCGGCGCATTGTGCGGACTCTTCACTATCGACCGTCCCCCCGGGCGGACCGTAAGTACCACCCATAATCTTCACGAGCAGCAGTTCGCCGTTGTCTACTGCCAAACAACCCGCGCTGGGCACACCCATATCACCTGAAGTAACAGAGCACGTTGGCTGTCGCGAACACGAAGACAACATGAGTGCTGTGATCAAAATCAGCATCCAAGACGCTTTCATAACATCTCTCCCACAATGCCTCTCAGATATTGGCTCCGCATCCAATACCCGGGCTTTCTTGTTTACTCCTTAGTTTGGCGGCGGATTCTGCACCATATTTTAGGGCGCTTTAAGTAAAAAATGCCGTAAATGTCGCATTTGGAGAAGGAATGCACTGAATTAGTGCGCTGAATAGCTGGGCAGTCGAGAGGTAAAGCGACCTCGGCAGCAACATTCAACGCCTATTCGATAGGCTAATGACCTACCGCTCGTAGATCACCTCTACCGACTCGTGGCCAACCAGCTCCTTAAGCTGATCAAGCAAGGTATCGGTTGGCGTGACCCGCCACCGATCACCAAATCTGACCACTGCCGAACCAGCCGGCTGTCGGTACTCAACAACAATCGGGCAGTCTCCCGTGTGAGCGGAAAAGGCACGCTTCAACTCGGAGGCAACGCCACTTTGAATCGCATCAGGCCTCAAACCCAGCTTCAGCTCCCTGACGCGAGAGCTTCTCGCCTGCTCCAGTGTGGTGAACGATTTTGCTCTCAATGATAGCTGTCCGCGGAAATCATCCATTTGAAGGCGACCATCAGCGAGTACAATCTGGTCCTTGACCAGTAAGTCACGATTCTGCTCGTAGACTTCGCTGTAGGCTGTCGCCTCGATCTGGCCCGTACCGTCATCAAGTTGCAAGACCGCCATCGTACCGCGTTGTGTTTTGACCAATCTGACATCCACAATGAGCCCGGCGACCCACTGCTTACTTCCCGTGGTTAACTCCCTGATGGAACGAGGAGAGAACTTTCGTACCTCTTGCTCAAATTCATCCATCGGATGACCACTCAGAAAGCTTCCGAGACTCTCTTTCTCGCCGGCAAGGATGTCTCTCAGCGTCCAGGAGCGTGCGCGCCTATGATCGCGATAGGGGTCGCCTGATCCAGAGGTCGGTACCACCTCCCCAAACAGGTCACCCATGCCAGCGGCCTCATTTGCAGCGGATTGCTCTGCCGCTCTGAGGGCGTCATCGAGTGCTGACATCAGCACCGAACGCTCAGCGCCGAGTTCATCGAGCGCGCCACTTTTGATAAGTGCCTCGAGTGCTCTTCGATTGACCTTGCGTGCATCCGTGCGACTACAAAGATCAAATAAGTCAGCAAACGGCTTTTCCTCGCGGGCGACCAATAGATCCTCGATTGGACCTTCACCCAAACCCTTGATACCGCCCAGACCATAAATAATGTGCCCTTCAGCATTAACAGAGAAATGGTGCTGTCCCTCCAACACGTTGGGGGCTCGCACGGTTAATCCCATACGACGGCACTCATCGCGCAGCCCTAATAACTTGTCTGTGTTATCAATTTCCGAACTCATGACAGCAGCCATAAACTCAGATGGGTAGTGCCGCTTCAGCCAGGCCGTTTGATAACTCACCAGTGCATAGGCTGCAGAGTGGGACTTGTTAAAACCGTAGCCCGCAAACTTCTCAACCAAGTCAAAGATTTTCATCGCAAGGGTCGGATCAACCCCTTTGTCTTTCGCCCCTTCCTCAAAAACTGAGCGCTGCTTGGCCATTTCCTCCGGTTTTTTCTTACCCATGGCACGCCGCAGCAGGTCAGCACCTCCCAGGGTATAGCCGGCGAGTTCCTGCGCGATCTGCATGACCTGTTCTTGGTAAAGAATAATCCCGTAGGTGGGCTCAAGAATGGGCTTCAACCACTCGTGTTGATACTGCGCGTCGGGATAAGAAACCTGCTCTCTCCCGTGCTTGCGATCGATAAAATTCTCAACCATCCCAGACTGAAGTGGACCCGGTCTGAACAAGGCGACCAGAGCGATAATGTCCTCAAAGCAATCAGGTCTCAGATTCTTGATCAACTCCTTCATACCGCGGCTTTCGAGCTGGAATACGGCGGTCGTCTCAGCACTCTGAAGTAAGCTGTAAACCGCGTTGTCATCGAGGGGTATATGATTAATGTCTACAGGCGTCTTGATGTCAGTGCGCTTATTTATCATCGCAACCGCCCAATCGATGATGGTCAGTGTTCTGAGACCTAGGAAGTCGAATTTGACGAGACCGGCGTCCTCAACATCATTTTTGTCATACTGAGTTACGAGACCTTGCCCTTCCTCGTCGCAGAACAAGGGTGAGAAGTCGGTCAGTTTTGAGGGCGCGATGACCACGCCGCCCGCATGCTTGCCAGCGTTTCGGGTAAGTCCCTCGAGCTGGATCGCCATGTCCCAAATTTCTTGAGCGGCGCTATCCTCGTGTAAGAGATTAACTAATTGCTCTTCCTGTTCAATCGCTTTCTCAAGCGTCATTCCCACTTCAAAAGGAATCAGTTTGGACATTTTATCGGCAAGCGCATACGGCTTATCCTGAACACGGGCGACATCACGCACTACCGCTTTCGCTGCCATTGTTCCAAAGGTGATGATCTGCGAAACCGCATTCCTGCCATAGGTATTTGCCACGTAATCGATGACTTCGTCGCGCCTGTCCATACAAAAATCGACGTCGAAGTCAGGCATTGAAACACGCTGCGGATTCAAAAATCGCTCGAACAGTAAATCGTATTCGATGGGGTCGAGATCCGTAATTTCGAGTGCATAAGCGACGAGAGAGCCTGCGCCCGACCCCCTCCCTGGCCCCACAGGGATACCGTTCGCTTTGCCCCAGCGAATGAAGTCCATGACCACCAGGAAATAGCCCGGAAAACCCATTTGATTAATGATGTCGAGTTCAAACTTCAGGCGGTCTCGGTACACCGAGTCATCAGCAACCTCGAGTAATGCAAGGCGCTGATCTAATCCCTCGTTTGAGAGGTTTTCCAAATGCTGTTCGATACTGACCCCATCGGGGGTAGGAAAGTCGGGCAGGTAGGCTTTACCCAATTCAATCTCTACAGTGCACCGCTGCGCAATGTGAACGGTATTCTCAATCGCTTCCGGGATATCTTGGAATAAGTCCGCCATCTCCTCGGGCGAGCGCAAATACTGTTGCTCGGAAAAATGTCGAGGCCTTCGCGGGTCATTGAGTGTTCGACCGTCGCCAATACACACTCGCGCCTCGTGAGCATCGAACTCATCAGGCGTCAGAAAGCAGACTTCATTGGTCGCCACCACAGGGCAATCTGTACGAGCCGCAAGTGACACAGCGGCATGCAAATAATCTTCTTCGTATTCTCTACCTGTTCGCTGAAGCTCCAAATAAAAACGCTCAGGGAAGTGACCCATCCACCATGAGAGCGCCCGCTCTGCATCACTCTCCCTGCCAGCCAGTAGATGTTGCCCCACATCGCCGTGTCGGCCACCTGACAGTACCAGCAGCCCCTCGCTGTGTGACTCGATCCAGTCTCTACGGAGCAGAGGCCGACCAAGAATCTGACCCTCTTGATAAGCCCGAGAAATGAGGACGGTTAAATTTCGGTAACCCGCGTGATTTTGCGCGAGAAAGGTAATCTGACTGCGACGGTCATCGGACTCGAGCAGCTCAAAGTCTGCTCCAACAATTAGCTTAACGCCCTCGCGTTCGGCTGCCTTATACGCTTTGATAAGACCAAAAAAATTATTTCTATCCGTTATTGCAACCGCGGGCATATCAGCCGAGGCCACAGACTTCATGAGCGGACCTACCCGAACGAGCCCATCAATCAGGGAGAATTCGGAGTGAACGCGAAGGTGAACGAACGAGGTGGACATACCCACCATTAAACCTCTTCTCAACGCTAAATCAAACGGGCAACAGGGCCAAAACTTCGTCGATGTATGGGGGTGACGCCGAGGCGCGCTAGTGCGGAGAGATGTTGAGCTGTGGGATAGCCTTTATGCTTCGCAAGCCCGTAGCCCGGATATTCCTCATCAAGCTGGACCATTCCCCTATCTCGTGTCACTTTGGCTAGAACGGAGGCAGCACTGATACACGGAATGCTGCCGTCACCGCCCACAATTGCCTCCGCGGAAAATTGCCATGCAGGCAATTTATTGCCATCAACGAGCACGTGATCGGGCAGCGGTGATAGTGACTCGACAGCCCGCTTCATTGCCAAGAGAGAGGCGTTGAGGATATTCAAACGGTCTATCTCCTCAACGCTGGCACGCCCGATCGACCAGGCCAATGCCGACGACTTAATTTCATCGAACAAGCGTTCTCGCTTACGCTCAGTTAATTTTTTAGAGTCATTCAAGCCCTCGGGAATTGATGACCCCAAAATGACTGCAGCTGCCACAACATCGCCGGCAAGCGGACCGCGTCCTACCTCGTCACAACCAGCTGTCCGGACCGGTGCCGTTACTCCTATCGCACTCAGGATTTCAGTCGGCATGATCCGCCAAGAGCTCCTCAATCGCATCCACGGACCGCGCCGCAAAATCGCTACCGATACGCGTACCCAACTCAGCAAAACGCAGTCGCTGCATATCACCGGCAGTGCCAAAGGACTCAAGCACTGATTGGTATAAGTTATCGACTGTTGCCTCGCCTTGCAGGAACTCGGGAACAACAGATTCGCCTGCAATGATATTGGGTAGGCCTACAAACGGTGATGTCACCATCCTGCTCAGAATTTGCCAGGATAACCAGGCCATACGGTAGGCGATCGTAATGGGCCTGCCGATGAGCATCGCTTCCAGGGTCGTGGTACCCGACGCGCAGAGGATCGAGTCAGACGCCACCATCGCAAGTCGACTCTGCCCCTCAATGACGGAGAAACGATCATCTTCAATAGGCATAAAGTGTTGTATTTGCTCTAGGCGTTCGAGAGATGCCGCAGGCACAACGACTTCAAGCTCGCTATCGGACGCCAATAATTTCATAACTACTTGCGCAAATATGGGTCCTAAATGTTCGATCTCGCTAGCGCGACTGCCGGGCATGCATACCAACACTTGCCCTTTTTGGGATAAGCCTAGGTATTTCCGTGCGGTTTCCTGGTCAGGGAGAGCTGATAACTCCTCTATCAATGGGTGCCCCACCAAAGCAGCCCTAACACCGTGCTGTTCGTAAAAATCTCGCTCAAACGGCAGCAGGCATAGCATCAAATCGACCGCTTTCTTGATCTTGTGAATTCTTCCTGGGCGCCACGCCCAGACCGAGGGGCTGACTAGGTGAGCTGTTTTAATGCCTTTGTGGCGAAGTTTCTGCTCGAGCGCCAAGTTGAAGTCGGGACTGTCTATACCCAAAAAGAGCTGAGGCGGATGCTTGATCATGTGCTGCCCCACTGAACGTCGAATGGACAGTAGCTCTGGCAACCGCTTGAGCGGCTCTACCAAACCGAAAACCGATAACCGCTCCATGTCATGCAGACTTGTAAGCCCATGAAGGGCCATCTGCTCGCCACCAATACCGGAAAACGATACATCACCATGGCGGCGCGTTAGCTCCTGCATTATCGCGCCACCCAGAATATCGCCGCTCTTTTCACCGGCCAGGACACCGATGTGTTGCGATCGACCCATTAGCGGACGATACCGCGCTCGGACAACCTTAAGGATTCAAGCAATGGTGTTATTTCGGGCGTGTCGGTCGCCATTTCTTCCAATCGCTCCATCGCGATCTCGAGTGTCAGGCCCTGACGGTAAATGAGCTTAAATGCTCGGCGTAAGTCAGAGAGCGAGGCATCACTGAACCCACGACGGCGTAGACCTTCGGTATTGATGGTTCTCGCTTCAGCTGGACTCCCCGACACGGTGACATAAGCAGGCACGTCTTTACCAATTGCCGTACCCATACCACTAAAACTGTGTGCGCCAATTTTGCAGAACTGGTGAACCAGGGTATATCCCGACAAGATTGCCCAGTCGTCAACCACGACATGACCCGCCAACGCCGTATTATTCACAAGAATCGTATGGTCCTTAACAACACTATCGTGGCCGATATGCACGTAGCACATAATGAGGTTGCTGTTTCCCACGAAGGTATCGCCTCGGTCCTGCACGGTACCTCGGTGAATCGTGACGTTCTCGCGTATGACGTTGTCGTTACCTATCGTGACTGTCGTAGGCTCGCCCTTATACTTTAAGTCAGGTGTAGCCTCACCAATCGAGCTAAATTGAAAGATGTGGTTCCTCGCTCCTATCTGGGTAGGCCCCTTGATCACTACATGGGGCTCGATAATCGTCCCCTCGCCGATAATGACGCCTGGACCGATGACGCTGTAGGGACCCACTGCCACGGAAGGGTGCAGATTAGCCTTGGGATCAATAATGGCGGTGGGATGAATCATCTTTTAGCGGTCCGCGCACAAGATAGTGGCTGTTGCTGCCGTCGCTCCCTCGACCGACGCGCGAACATCAAACTTCCATATGCCTCTTTTCTCGCTAACGATCGAGGCCTCAAGGGTGACTCGGTCACCGGGAACACAAGGTCGCTTGAACCTAAGTTTGTCGGTCCCTACCAGATAGTAGATAGACCCATCTTCTGGCGTTTTTCCCATGGTCGCGAAACCCAGAATACCCGCCGCTTGTGCCATCGCCTCAACGAGTAAAACACCGGGAAATACAGGATTACCGGGGAAGTGCCCATCAAAGTACGGTTCGTTAATACTGAGATTTTTATAGGCCTCAATCGAGACGCCAGGATCAATCGACACGACTCGATCTACAAAGAGAAACGGGTAGCGATGAGGCAAATGACGGCGAATATCTTCAATATCCATCATGATGTTGGTGTCCTATGAATTACATTTAGCCTTTTCAGCCAAGGCTCTCTCCAACGCTTCAATGCGTTTAGCCATCTCGTTCAGTTTCTCGTAGCGAGCCGCATTCCGAGCCCAGTCTCGGGTCGGCATCAGGCCAGTACCAGAGGCGTAGTGACCAGGCTCTGTGACGCTCCGAGAGACTCTTCCCTGCCCACCTATATGAACATCGTTAGCAATCTCAAGATGCCCGGCAAAACCCGCCTGACCGCCGACTGTGCATCGCTCACCAAGCTTCGCACCCCCGGCAAACCCGACCTGCCCCGCAATGGCGGATCGCGCACCAATGGTGACACCGTGCGCGATGTGAACCAGATTATCGACGATGACATCGTCTTCAATCACTGTGCTGTCTAGCGCGCCACGATCAATCGCACAACCCGCACCAATTTCCACTCGATCGCCAATGGTGACGGCACCCAGCTGGAGAATCTTCTCCCAGCCAACGCTTGTTGGTGCGAACCCAAAACCATCTGACCCAATCACCGTATTGGCGTGAATCAGACATCCGTGACCAAGTGTGACGCCGTGATACAAACGGACCCCAGCTCGTATTTCGGTGGCATCACCAATTTTTACGTCAGAGCCCACCCAGACATTGGGTCCAATCCAGGCGTTGTCACCTAGGACCACACCATCCTCAAGCACGGCACCCGCATCAATGGTTACATTTGTGCCCAGTTGCACCGTCGTCGCGATAACGGCTGTCTCATGCACACGCCTTGACGGCTGTGGTCGGTTATCGAATAACCGCGTTGCTCTCGCGAAATCAATATAAGGTTGGGCGCTAAAGAGCACGGCACCCGTGTAGTCACCCACCCAATCCTGAGGGCAAATAACGGCAGTTACCGAAGACGAAGCGAGCTGCTTTGAAAACTTTTTTTGTGCCACAAAGGAGAGGTCTCCCTCTCCGGCAGAATCAAGAGAGGCTAGGCGGGACAACAAGGCTTCCGGATTACCACGAAACGGTAAATCCAGTGCCTGGGCGATGTCGCCTAGCGTCGGCATATTACTCTTGTGGTAACTGGTTCAGCTTGTCAGTGACCTTCGCAGTAATGTTGTAGGAAGGGTCAAAATGAATCACTGACTGCCCAGGAAGCAACAGCGCAATGTTATCTGTCTGGATTACCTCTCTCAGGACCTGCTGAGCTGCTGGCGCCAGCTCCTGCAGCACGCTCTGGAGGTTCTGCTGCTGAAGCGACTGAAGCTTTTTAACAACGTACTCGAGGTCAGCATTCTTGCTCGCCAATTTCTGACGTGCAGCTACTTGCTCATCCTCACTCATCGCTGCCTGATCCCGTTGGAAGTTCTGTACCAGCTTGTCAAATTCAGCCTTGAGGTTGTCGAATTCAGCGCGATCCTCAGCAAAGGCCTCGCTCGCCTCAAAATCACGAATTCGCTGCTGAGCTAGGTCCGTCTGAAGAATTGCTTGCTCTAAATCCACGACGGCAGTGCGGCCTTGCGCGTGCGCGACGGTCGATGCAATCAACAGTGCCATAACGGCGATCATGCGGAACAACATGTGGGTTAACCTCCTGGTTAGTTATTAGAATCCACGCCCCAGCGTGAATTGGAAAACTTCTCTTCGATCAGTCTCGCTGGCATTTAGCGGTCTGGCAAGCGCAAACGTCAAGGGGCCAAAGCCGCTAAGCCAAGTGACGCCAATACCAACAGAATATCTCAATTCTCCAGCATCAATACCGAAACAGTTAATTTGGTTAGCGCGACAATTGGTGTTGAAAACGTTACCCGCATCCAGGAAGAAGGCTGAGCGGATTGATCTGCGATCTTTCACAAAAGGCATAGGAAATAGAATTTCGGCAGAACCCTCGATCAAGACATTGCCACCAAATGGATCGGCTCGCCGCCCCAGGAATACTTGCTGTGTGGCTATTTTTCCCGTCTCGGGATCGATTATGTATCCAAAGCCTCTGCCATCCGGACCGCCCACCTCAGTTGGGAGTCCATTCTCGTCTACACCTGTCGTCGCCACTCCTGTCTGATAGAGCACTGGGGGCGTGCTCCTGGGTCCAAGAGTATTGGTCTCAAAACCACGTACACTTCCAAAGCCGCCCGAGAAGAAATGCTCATAAAACGGGAGCTCTGTGGTGTCACCAAAACCATCGCCGTATCCCAGCTCACCTCTCAAATGGAAGGTAAACTCGCGATAGAGGGGGATGTACATTTCGCCTCGGTAATTGAGCTTAAAAAACTCGAGATCTGAGCCGGGGACAGAAATCTGGGCCGACAACGACTGAGACGTTCCTCGGGTGGCAAGCTGGCCTCTGTTTAGCGTGGAACGCAACCACGAACCGGTCACCGAGAGGTTAGTGAAGGAGTCGCCGTTTTTATCCAAAAACCCGTCTGAAGCTATCTCAGTAAAGGCTGAAGGGGGTAGATCTGACACGGGCAATAGAACCTCAGGCCCCGAGAAGGTCCCATCAGGCAATCGTGTAGGAATAAAATATTGATCCACCCCGTCGATTAAGCGGGGGCTGGTCCGAATTTCCTGAACAGCATAGCGTCCTGAAGTGATGTCCGTATCTGTAATGCCCAGATTAAAGCCAAGTCGCTCAATCTCGCTAACCGGATACCCGAAGCTCATGGTGGCCCCAACAGTGTTCGTAGTGTAGCTCGCCACATTGATTTCGGATAAATCAGACTTGCGGTAGAAAACACTAAAGCCTCTGCTAACACCGTCCTCTGTAAAATAAGGATTGTTGTAATTCAGACTCGCAATGCTCTGCCACTTCGATGTGTTCAAGTTGACACCAACCTGGCGACCCGAGCCTAAAAAGTTGTTTTGCTGCAGGTTCAGCCCAACAATTAGCCCCGCGAATTGTGAGTAACCCAAGCTACCGCCAATTGAGCCAAAGCTTTGCTCCTCAACAGTGAAATCAAGATCAATCAGGTCGTCGTAACCCGGAATCTCAACCGTCTCCACCTCCGCTGAACTGAAAAAGCCAAGGCGCTGAAGTCGGACTCTGGACTGTTCGATCGCTGCCGAGGATGCGGGCGCGGCTTCCATTTGACGCATTTCACGCCGAAGCACATTGTCAGCAGTGCGATCATTACCCTCGAAATTGATCCGTCGAACGTAAGTACGTCGGCCCGGGTCGATAAAAAACTTGATGGAGACCTCGGCATCACCGTCACCCACTTCCGGCATACCCGTTACTTTTGCAAAGTTGTAGCCTTCGTTGCCCAAACGACGTGTTAGATACTCTTCTGTACTCGTGACTAATTGCTGCGAAAATACTTGGCCTGGCGCCACGAGCAGGAAACGTGAGAGATCGGCCTCAGGTAGTACAAGATCACCTGAAAAATCGACACCCGTAACGGTGAATCGATCTCCCTCCACCACATTGGCTGTGATGTAGACCGCGTCCTTCGCTGGTGAAACCGCAACCTGCGTCGATTCAATTTCAAACTGCAGGTAGCCGCGGTCCTGGTAATAACTGGTGAGTGTTTCAAGGTCTGATTCAAGTTTCTCCTTGCTGTACTTGTCAGCGCTGGAGAAGAAGCTAAACATGCCGCCGACCTGCAGCTCGAAGATATCCAACAAGGTCTCATCATCGAAAATATCGTTACCGACGATATTGATGTGCTTGATCTTAGAAACGGTTCCCTCATCGATATCGATACTGATCGATACACGATTTCTAGGCTCTGGGATAACTTCGGTATCAATGTTGGCGTCGTAACGCCCCTGGATTACGTATTGGCGAAGCAA
Source organism: Halieaceae bacterium (assembly GCA_003523185.1). Classification (GTDB taxonomy): domain Bacteria; phylum Pseudomonadota; class Gammaproteobacteria; order Pseudomonadales; family Halieaceae; genus Luminiphilus. The sequence goes on along the minus strand of DPGN01000023.1, from coordinate 4,892 downwards.
CTCCAGTTGCATCCCGTCCAATGTTGATCGCTGGAAAACTTGGCCGACTGCAAGCCCTGCACCCTTTAGGCCGTCAAGTAGTGCCTCGGTTTCGATGGCCTTGTTACCGTCGATGGTAATTTCGCTAATGCTGGGTCGCTCAGCGACAGTAAGCACCAGCACATTGCCATCACGACCTACCGAAATATCGTCAAAGTTGCCCGTGTAGAACAGGTTTCGAGAGATGGATCTTACAGAGGCACCATCCACCACATCGCCAACACTGACAGGTAACGCGGCAAACACGCTGCCAGGCGCAATTCGCTGCAAACCTTCAACTCGAATATCGGCCACAACAAACGGCTCGATCTGCGCCGTCGCAGTCGGAACCGCAATGACTGACATCGCACCAAAGCTTAAGACCGCAACAAGCCTTGTGAACCAATTGTTATTGAATTTACGCACCATTTTATTCGCTTACTTTCCAGATAACTCGCTGATTTCAGTCGTCTTTGATTTCGTGTCTATGGCGAAAGCGCCGGAGTATCTCACAGTCGAGCCACATCGTTGTAGATGGCAAACACCATAAGCGTGAAAACTGCCAGCAATCCCACCTGATAACTCATCATTTGAATCTGTTCGGGCACTGGACGCCCCATTAAGCCTTCCAACGAATGAAAGACAATATGCCCACCATCAAGCACGGGAATGGGCAATAAGTTGATCGCTCCTAGTGAAATCGAGAGTAACGCAAGGAATGACAGCCATGTCGTAAAGCCACTCTCCGCCGTGCTAGCCGCTACTTGGGCAATCGCGATGGGTCCCGACAAGTTCTTGGTGGAGATCA
>DPGN01000023.1:0-3893 GCA_003523185.1 Halieaceae bacterium | reverse complement strand
GCCTCAACAGGGTTACGGCCCTGTCTTCTGATGCGGTCCTCCCGAATATCGGGTATGACAACACCCATGCCAACAGAACCAATCTCGGCGTCGGATGTGCCGGTACTGCGGGGTACCACTGTCAATTCAGTAGTCTGCCCATCGCGCTCGACTAGAACGACTAATGATCTCCCCGGTGACGCTCGCACAAGATCAACCCATTGCGACCACGTTGATATAGCCTGACCGTCGGCTTCAATAATAGTGTCACCAACCTCAAATGCTGCCCTCATCGCTGGGCCACCCTCTACCAGCGATCCAATGCTCGGCTGCAACGACGGAATACCCAGAGTCAAACCTAAGGCTCGGATTGGATCGGGCGCCTCCTCCGCACCACCTAGCCATCGATCAATCGGCAGTGCGTACGTCTGCTGTAGATCACTCAGCGCACTACCAACTGAAATATCAATGGTTCCGGTATCTCCCAAGCGCTTGAGTAACGCGAAGCGGACATTGGATACGGTTTGCGTGCTCGTACCATCGACTGCGACTACCTCCTGGCCTTGCATCAGGCCCGCATCGTGAGCCACAGATCCCGGCTCAACCACCTCAATAACGGGTGCTATTCCAGTTTCACCACGTAAAAACAAACCGAACAGGACCAGAATCGCCAGCAAGAAATTAGCTGCTGGCCCAGCAGAAACAATCGCCAACTTGTTTCGGACAGGTTGGGCGTTGAAGGACTCATGACGGTTTTGGGCCGTAACATTCTGACCTTCGTCTCGCTCATCAAGCATCTTTACATAACCACCGAGCGGAATAGCGCAGAGCGCAAACTCTGTCCCATGCCTATCCACCCGCATGGCAAGTGGACGACCAAAGCCAACAGCGAATCGCAAAACACGGACACCGCAACGACGAGCAACCCAGTAATGCCCGTACTCGTGAATGGTGACAAGGATTCCCAGCGTCACCAAAGCCATCACAATCGAAAACAACACCTGCATTGGTTGTTGCGACTCCCTACCCCGTCAACTCAGTCACATAAGTACCGGCAATGTCTCGTGCGGCACTATCGAGATCTTGGACCTCACTAAGGTTCGATGGTTCAGCAAGATCGACTGTTTTTAGTGTGTGCTCGATCACCCTATCGATATCGGTGAAACGAACTCGCTCAGAAAGAAACGCATCGACTGCAATTTCATTGGCTGCACTGAACGCGCACATACCACCAGGCAACTCGATCGCCTCGTAGGCCAGACGCAGACACGGGAAAGCAGAGAGATTCGGTGCCTCGAAGTCCAGCCGACCGACCTGCACCAGATCTAGCACCTCAACACCGGCATCAATTCGATCAGGCCATGACAAGCTGTAGGCAATGGGTGTCCTCATGTCGGGTTGACCCAATTGCGCAAGTACCGAACCGTCTACGTAGCGAATCAGCGAGTGCACAATGCTTTGAGGGTGAACGACAACCTCGATTTCTGAGGGTTTTCGATCGAACAGCCAGCAGGCCTCCGCTAGTTCGAGACCCTTATTAACCAAGGTCGCCGAATCAACGGAAATCTTACGACCCATCGACCAGTTGGGATGGGCACAGGCCTGATCTGGCGTCATCTCGGTCAACTCAGATCGACTCTTACCTCGGAAGGGCCCTCCCGATGCGGTCAAAAGAATCTTCTCGACGCGCTCCATCTGAGGCCGTCCCCTCGCGTCCGCAGGGAGGCACTGAAACATGGCGTTGTGCTCGCTGTCGACGGGTAGTAGTAGCGCGCCACCTTCTTGCACTGCGTTCATAAAAATACTGCCGGCACTGACAAGTGCCTCTTTGTTCGCCAGCAACAATCGTTTCCCGGCGCGCGCGGCCGCGAGCGCAGCGGACAGCCCCGCAAAACCAACAATTGCAGCCATCACCGTGTCGACATCCTCGGATTCAGCAAGCGCTATCATCGGCGCTTCACCCGCATGAACTGTTGTATCGACAACGCCTGCGAGCCGGCGCTCAAGCTCAGCAGCAGCATCGGCATCAAACATCACCGCATGCACGGGTTTGTGTTCAGTGCAGAGGGTAACCATTGCCTCGACGGATCGGTTAGCCGCCAGCGCATAGGCGCGATACTGCTCAGGATGGCGGGCAATAACATCCAACGTGCTCAAACCAATCGAGCCCGTTGCACCCAGCACTAAGATGTTTTGCATTAGGCGTATCCGACCAGAATCAACGCAAGAGCGAAGAACGGCGCTGCGCCACAGATACTGTCGAGACGATCGAGAAGCCCACCGTGCCCGGGCAATAGCGATCCCGAGTCCTTACACCCACTCTCGCGCTTAAACATGCTTACCGTTAGATCACCCAGCACCGATGACCCACCGCAGAAAAGACTGATTAAGAAAACTTCAACCGGGTGGATATGCGCATACTCCGGTGGCAGGAACCACCAAACGGTAGCACCCAAGATGAAGACCGCCAGCAAACCACCCCACAATCCCTCAATGGTTTTTGCAGGGCTGACGTCCGGCGCAAGCGGGTTCTTACCCCATGCATGGCCGATAAAGTAGGCACCGATGTCTGCCACGGCCACGGTTAGCACAAACAAAATAACCAGAAGCCAACCATGCTGTAATCCCAAGAGGAACGTGAGAGACAGCCAACCCGCGCCCAGAACGAAAATCCCCATGACGCTGCGCACCACAGAGGAGCGCCAAAGCACCGATAGTTTTGGGTAACTCAGGACGAGAAAAGCAGTGGCCAACCACGCAAAACAGGCAATGCCCAATACCGGGCGCATTGATACCGCATCAGAGGTGATATCAGGAGCATAGACGCTCGTGTAATAGAGACAGACGCCTAGGAAGAGAGCTACAAGAAACGAACGCAGCAATCGCGATGACCAACCTGCCAGAGCCGCCCACTCCCAAGCACCGGCTGCTGCAATAGCCAAAAACAACAGCGAAACGGACTCGGACGATAGCTGCATGAGCGCCAAAATAAGCCCACCGACCAGAAGCAAGGCCGTATAGATACGCTTATGGAGCATCATGCTGAAGTCTCGGCAGGACGTCCGCCATAACGACGTTCTTTAGAAGAGAAATGGCTGATAGCCATATCGAGTTCGTCCACAGTGAAATCCGGCCATAGCGTATCGGTAAACCAGAGTTCAGCGTAGGCAAATTGCCAGAGCAGAAAATTAGACAGACGCCATTCGCCACCGGTTCGTATACACAGATCGGGGGCGGGTTGGTCCGCGAGTGACATGCGAGAGCTGAGCAGCTGCTCATTGATATCGTCAGCATTGATGCGCCCATCAGCGACATCCTTAGCAAGAGAAGCCGCCGCCGAACTCACATCCCAACGCCCCCCATAATCGAGAGCCAGCACCAGAGTCGCCTCGGTATTGTGATGAGTGGCCTCTTCCGACTGCTCCAAAAGCTTTGCAATTCTGGGGCTCACTCGGTCACGCCGGCCAATAAATCGGATCCGGACGCCGTCTGCAGCCAGCTCTTTTATTTCGCGCCGGAGGTATCGCGATAGCAGAGCCATCAATGCACGCACTTCGGTCTCAGGTCGCTGCCAATTCTCACTGGAGAAGGCAAATAAGGTGAGGGTTTTCACGCCACGGTCACGGCAAGCGTACATGAGAGGTTTTACGACATCGGCACCCGCTCTATGACCAATAGGTCCAGGAACACCACGCTTCTTCGCCCAGCGGTTGTTGCCATCCATGATGATGGCGATGTGCTGTGGGGCCTTACCGGTGGTGTTGGCGGGAAGATTCACTCTGTCACTAAGCTCGTAATCAGATTTCCATCAAATCAGCTTCTTTGACACCCAGCGCAGCATCGACCTTCGCCACGTAAGTATCGGTCAGCTTCTGAATTTGGTCCTGACCGCGACGCTCTTCGTCTTCCGAAAT
>DPGN01000018.1 GCA_003523185.1 Halieaceae bacterium | reverse complement strand
AACACACCGGTAAAACGCGGTGGCGGTGCTTTTGTCATGGCCATCAACATTGCTGACTTGATGCCCCTACCTGTCTTCAAAGCAAAAGTAGACCAGTGGGCCAAAACGATAAAAGACACCAAGCTTCAGAAGGGCTTCGATGAGATCACTTTGCCCGGTGAAAGAGCACTCCGTGAAGAAAGGGAGCGCCGCGCTAATGGGGTTCCCATTCAACCTCAATATTGGGCGGGTATGTTAAAGATGGCTGCAGAGGTGGGTGTCGATATTGACTCGCTGCGGGGCACTTAGGCCGGACTGTCCTCCGGCTCCCAACCTTCAAAGGCTTCAATCATTGGCTGCATGTCTTGGTATTCTTTTACCTCGATCAACTTTCCGCTTTCGTCGTGCCGGAACACGAAGACATATTCATTCTCATAAACCGTGTTGATAAGTGTCTTTGCTCTTATCTTCTGCTCGAGAAATGTCATACCTGGCGCATGTGAAACGCGAGACCACAGTCTCTCTACCCCATGGGGCAAGAAGTAGTTCGCTAATTCAGCAAACTTCCTAAAGCCGTCGAGGCCCTCATGCGTAGCGCCACCATATTTTGGGTCACCGGGTATACGCCATGTCGCATTTGAGGCCACATGAGTGAGGGCCCAGTCAATGTCGCCTTCTTTGAGTTCATCCATGAAAACACGAGGATCGAAGTCCGTGAAGCATTCTAATGATTGAGCCATTGTCTAACACCCTACCAATAGGTTTTTTCGGTTTTTCCAGTTCGCTTCTGTCTTGCCTCTGAGAGGAGGCAGAGGATCTCAAAGCCAAGTGCAGCCATGAGATTTGCAGAGGTTCCTCGCACATCGACTAATGGACAGAGTTCAACAATATCGGCACCCACAATATCGAGACCGCGGAAACCTCTAATGAGATTTCTCACTTCGCGAGAAGTAAAGCCAAAGGGCTCGGGTAATTGTGTGCCCGGCATATAGTTGGCGTCTATACCATCGCTATCCACCGTAAGGTAGCAGGGCCCCGAACCGATGGTTTCGTGAACTTCGGCAATAACTTGCTCAAGACCCTTTTCATCGAAGTCATCCATGGTGATAACTTTCATGCCACTGTCGTAAGAGAAGTCCCAATAATTGCTCGCAAACCCTCTAATACCAATTTGCACGGTTCGCGAGGGATCAATCCCCTGATCCAAAACCGCATTGCGAAAGACGGCACCGTCACTCAGTTCCTCACCCTGCATTTCTCCCGTCATCGTGTCTGCGTGCGCATCGATATGAATAAGGCCTAGCGGCTCTTTTCTACCGAGTGCCTTTAAGATGGGGTGAGATACGGTATGGACGCCACCGATAGAAAAAGGCACAACACCCGCATCGTCGATCTCGCATATCGCCTGATAAATATCCTCGACCGTTTGCGCAGTATCATGGGGCCTTCCGAAGGTTACATTGCCAAAATCGCCCAACCGACAGATTTCAAAGGGGATGGTGTGCCATCGCTCGTGTATTGGACCGTGGGTATATGACGCTTCACGTAATGCGTTGGGTGCAAACTTCTGACCACCGTGATAAGGCGCACTAACGTCCATAGGCAAACCCAGCATGGCAATATCAAGGTTGTTGAGTGACGTCACTCTGGGCGCACGATAAAACGTTCGCTCCGTCAATTCATGGGCTGCTGCGAAAACCGGATTATCCTCTTCGACACAGCGTTTGTAGAATTCGCCAATGTGAGGAAATCGGTGATCTTCCAGCGTGCGCTCTGCGAAACGCTTAAACGCCTCCAAGCGGTCTTCATAGGATTCAGCCATAACTCGCCCTTATTGACTCTCGCGTAAAAACTTATCGAATCGCAACGACATAGGCAGCGCGATTACCAGACTGAGAAGTAGGAAGACAGCACCCACCCATGAAGCGGCAACAAGGCTCGAGCCAACCCCATCACCCGAAATAAACGTTGCCACAGCCGCTGGACCCATTGAAAAGCCACCCATCTTAAAGGCGGTAATCAACACATAGTATTTTCCACTTGGGTCAGACTGGACACACATTGCCATCAGATAAGGTAGGACAAATATCCATGCAAACTGCGATAAGCAGACGCCCAACAGGTACATGTTCGCTGTAGGCAATTGCAGAAAGTAAAGCGAGACAAGAAACAACACCATTCCGCCAACTATGGGGGCAGATCGCCCAATTTTTATGCTGATAGCTGAGGCCAGAAGTGCTGCTGCAAAACTCGCCACTTGCGATGCCGCGAGTGCTTGCCCAACAAAGTCTGCCGTCAAACCTGCGTGCGCACCAATGCGCTCCACGTAGGCCCAAACACCGCCCTCGGCCATCATGAAAAATGCAAACGCAACAAAACAAAGAAGCATGAGAGGAATGCTGCCTCCACTACTCTCTTCAGATGCGTCTTTGCTGACCGCCACGGTCTCGGGAAGCCAAGCGATAAAAGGAAAAATCAATACGGCAAGTGCAATGTGAACAGTAAAGATAAAGTCGATTCCGTACTCACTTATAAACGAGGGAAACCACAGAAATATGGCAACGGACAAGGCAATCGTCGAAGCTATTCCAAAAGAATATGAGCGATCGGGCGACTTGGTTTCTCCCAAGGTTACCAGCGCCAAGGCATAGATGCCCCCGCTTCCCATTTCAGTAAGAAACCGGGCAGCACTGATTGCGGCGAACGAATCCGACATCATCGAGAGTGTATTTCCCAGTATGACGACGCCAAGACTAATCCTCGCGATAAAGTGCCACGAGTACCGTCTAATCCACAGCATTGCCGTAATCGAAATGAAGGCTAAACCCATTAAATCAATGGAAGCTAGATAGCCCACCTCGCTATCGGATAATCCAAGGTCAGTAACAGCAGCTCCCACCATTAAAGGGATGAGCGTCATACCAATCGGCGCCAACATGTAGAGCAGTAAGCCAGCTACGATTGATTTGTTACTGGTGATTTTTCCTTGCTGTACGGGTATCGCTGTCACGGGAGTCTCCGGTGGCTCGACGCTTCTTCATGCTAAGAAAAGGGAGACTGCCAAGGCATCACCACATGTAGGTACTTGCTAATCACGACCGACTGAACTGATCAAAGTCTGGCACCTCATCAATAGCCACACCCCCTTCATCGAGCAGAAGCGAAATGGGCGTCAACTGCTCAGAATAATGCTGCCACTTGCCCACCGATGAATTGTAGATAGGCTGTCGTATTTGGCTCGCGCTTGCCGTCGTACTCGCAGCGGTATTTCGATAAAACTCGATACAGTCAGCCTGCCAGGGCAACTCGCAAAAAGAGAGTAAGCGGCGCGTCTCACCCTCCAGATCTTCGACCAACGATTCATAGCTGACACTGTGAAGAGTCCCTGGCATCAGCTGGTGCCAGTGTGTCATGAGAGAACGGTAACTGAGGTAGTACCTACCCAGATCTTCCAAATCGTATGACATGGGATAGGCGTCTCTAAATAAACGCTTGTACATGGCATAACAGGCGTCCATCGGTCGGCGTGTAACGTGGATGATTTTCGCCCTCGGGAGTGCTTTATGAATCAAACCGCAATACAAAAAGTTAAGCGGCAATTTATCGATGAATCGAGGCTTTATGCCGCGCCTCGACGATACGCTATTCAAATAAGCTCTCCCTAAATCGTCAAAATTCGTGAGCAAACTCATCTCAATAAAATGACGCCGATCCGCCGGGGAGCCGTGGCGTCGGATACCCCGAGTAAGCTCGAGCGCGAACTCGTTTAACTCACCCAAGCTCTCCACTTCGGAGTGGTTACTGAGTATGCGCTCCACCAGTGTCGTTCCTGTGCGCGGCAGTCCTACAATGAAAATCGGACTCTCAGTCGATACCCCTGACTCGAGATCCGCAAACGACGCCTCTGAATAGGTAGCGATAATGTCGTCCATCGCCCTTTCGTCGGTTGTGACGTCATAGGTCATATGACGTCGACGAAGGTTTGCACCTCGTTCGAGATACTTAAACGAGTCTTCGAATTGCTTTAGATCCTCTAGCTCCTTGGCAAGCGCAAAGCACAGTTTCATCTCACCGCGCCAGTCAGCAATAGGAGCATCAAGTAGCATTGATAGTTGTTCTACATGATTGGAATTTGGCGTTTGAGAGACAACGTCAGATCGAAGATGGTACGACTCAAAGTCAGTCGGGTCATATGTAACCGCCTTATCGAAACAGTCGGCGGCTTCATTTTGTCGACCTAAAAAACGCTTGATCGTTCCTAGGTTGAAGTGCAGTCGCGGATTCTCAGGCGAGTGAGTAAGTGCCTCAGTATAGTATTTCTCGGCCAATTCGAAGTGCCCTGTTTGGCTAGCTATTCCTGCCGCGTTATCGAGAAATTTAGCCTCATTCGGGTTTAACGCCAGTGCTTTTTGCGCGTCAATCAGCGCACTATCGAACTGTTTTAGGGCCACCAATACATTGGCTCGAGCAAACCAGTTATTCGAATCTTGGGGATTAATACTCACGGCTTTGTCCGCACAAACAAGCCCTCTCTGTGGGGCTCTCCTCTTGCAGGCAATAACACTAGCCGCACACCAACCTGCATCATTTTGCGGGTATTGTTTGTTCAAGGAAGAACAAAGACGTGCTGCCTCATCAAGCTGGTTGCGGGCTATGTGTCCAGTAATCTCACGTAATAGCGTATGTTCTGTCGCCATACTTCAGCTCAAAAAAAAGGCTACCAAGAGGTAGCCTTTTGCGTTTTTCGTCTCTTAGAAATCGTAGCTTACCCTAATACCTACGGTCCGCGGACGACCGACGAAGCCAATGTGGCTGTACGCAGCGCGCCCGTTCTGAACACCGGTGAGTCCCGCCTCATCTGTCAGGTTCTTCACGTAACCTGTGACAGCTACTGCGTCCTTTTGCCAGGTAACCGACGCGTTGATTTTCGCGAAGGCGTCAAGATTTGCGTAGTTACCAAAGTCCTCATTGAAGTTCGTCTCAGCAGAGCTTCTATAAGACGCCGTGAGGTTATAGCGTAAATCACCACTGCTTAGCGGTTGCAGGTAGTTAAGGGCCAGCGATGCTTGCACATCTGGGACACCTGGAAGTGGATCGCCTTTTCTCGCGGTAACAAAATCTGTGAAATTGAGGAGTCCTGCATCGGTGGTGACCTCGGCATCGGTATAACCAAGACCTAAATCGACCGTCAGGTTTTCGCCCACAATGGTATTGACCTCTAGTTCCAGGCCTTGAGAGCGAGCCTCGTCACCGTTGACCACACCGGGGATACCCAGAGCCCCTGCGTAAACGTCCAACTGCGCGTTTTCCCAATCGATTCGATAGGCAGCAAACGAATATCGTGTTGTGTCACCTATGCTGCCTTTAACCCCAAACTCAATGTTTGTTGCTTCATCGGGTTGGAAGACTAAGAAGCTCGTATCGACTCCTGCGAAACCACTAGTCGGGAAGCTGTTGGCACCACCGTGCCGGAATCCCTCAGACCACGTCGCATACACCATGGTGTTGTCATCAATATCGTAGGAGAAGTTAATCTTCAGCAACTGATCATCGAAGTCCGCGCTGTTAGCTTCTGACGTGGCGCCATTCAAGTTGCCGTCGGGTGCGCAAAAGGAGCCACAATAAGGGAGTGCGACTGTCTGCGATGCATCAAATTCCTGCCAGAACTTTCGGAGGCCGACCGTGACCTGCATATCATCACTGAGCCGGTAAGTTAGTTCGCCGAAGATGGCCTTATCTGTGAAATCAATGCTTCGATCCTGGTAGTACGCACCCGTGTAAGGCGGCGTTCTATCCGAGAAGGTGTTCAAAACATCGAGGAACGTGCCCAAGCCATAATAAACGTCAGGAACTGATGCGAGCCACGCTTCGTAGCTGTAGTCGACATCATGGACCTCAAGATCTGATTCCGTATCACTGTAATAGGCACCCAACACCCACTCTACCGACGAATCTCCGGCTGACACCAATCGGAATTCTTGGGTGAAGCCCTCAGACTCCGCATCTGCCTCTGTCATGAAGGCCAGTCGAGGTGATCCGAAATAAGCTACACCGCCCGTTGCTTCATCGATGCTCTCGTACAAACTGGAGATGTCATTTCGAGCCATCACTTCTGTATTAGTCGTAGATGTTGAAGATGAAAATGTTGCGAAACCCAGTTCAGACTCAACTTCAAGACTGACTATTTGTGCTTCGAATTCCGTAGGTGTCAGGAAGCGACGACCGTTCTCCCAGTCAGCTCCGTTCTCAATGCCATCCGTAATCCGCCTGTAAGTGTCGCTGTCCGCGTCGCTCTCTTGGCGCATGACACTCAGCAACACATCGGTATCCGACGATAAGCTAAAGGCAGCCGCCGCTCTCAGGTAGGTTACATCGCGGTCATCTGTGTCTTTCTGAGTGTAGGTGGCAATACCACCGCCGATCGCATCTCCACCCTCTGGTACGACATTACCAGAGCCGTCTATTTGAGAAAGGTTCATCGCATCGGTCACACCGCCAAGATGTTCTACACCTGCCGCGACTCGGATTGCCGCCGTGTCGCTAAGTGCTAAATTACCGACAAAATCAAAGTCATAATTCGATTCACCCGAGTGCGATGAGGTTGACGTGCCAACACTGATCTTGGCTGAAGAGTCGGTCGGATCGGGCTCGTTGAAAATAAAACGCACGGTACCGCCCACAGAGCCGGAACCATACAGTGTGCCCTGAGGGCCTCGTAAAACCTCGACCCGATTCAGGTCGGCCAGCTTTAGATTTAAATAAACTGGCGTGTTGTTGAGGTAGGTTGAGACAGAGGGCTCAACAACATTGGGCAGGATATTGGTGGCGCCCGGGTTATTCGCGTTGAGGCCCCGCATGATCAAACTGTTGTTTACACCCGAGTCTGCGCCAAGGTCTGCTGTGACCAAACCGGGCACCACAGCAGCAATATCATTCAGATCAGATAGACCACTATCGCTGATTGTCTGTCCGCTGACCGCGGTGATGTTGTAAGGCACCTCGAGTGTTGACTGAGCCCGTCTTGTGGCAGTTACTACCACCTCCTCGAGTACGGTTTCTGCCAGCACATCCCCCGACACCACAAGCATTGCCATTGCAATACCGGAGCACAGCTTATCTTTGCTAAACGATTTCTTTGTTTCAGCCCGATTCATTACCCATCCCCTAAGTTGAGTCCCACGAGAATCAATTTAGGAGGCGGGCGTCATGCTTCAAATCACCCATAATGGTTACGCGATATAGGCTCAATGTTCCGTGGAGCTCGCCTTTTCCATAATCTCGACAGCGCTTAAAAGCCATTTAGGAGCCGTCTCGGCATTGGCTACGCCACCGTATGAGAGCAGACCTTCTCTATCAATTTTTCCAGCGTGAATATCCGCAACGATCTCTGTGAGATCGTTTAAAAACTGATTCAGGAAATCCATTTCCATAACGTCAAGGGTCAAGTGGATGGCCTCTGGATTACTGACTCCCAGCAAGCGCCAGCCCCTGTCCTCCATCCCACTGACTAATAAGCGAATATCGAACGTCTCAGCCGCAAGCATCAGGAGCGGGCCATCAGACGGCCATGTCACTAAACCATCAATTTGCTCACACCTTTCAATGATGGCGGATTTAATCTGTAGGATGGTTCGAGCGTTATCTAGATAGCCCTCTTCTCCCCAGTAGTGCATTAACGCCCAGGCGCCAGCCACTGGCCCGAGTGATCTCGAGCCTACAAACCCTTGCGACATGTAAAGACCGCAGGCCCATTCCGTGATAGGCATGTAGTGATAACGCTGTTCTTCCTGTGAGCGCCACAAAATGGTCGAGCAAGGCTTGGGGGCGTACCCGTATTTGTGGAGGTCGGCGGAAATAGACCGAACGCCTGGCACCCTGAAATCAAACTCGGGAACACGCTCTCCCAGTTTTTCAAAAAACGGTAAAATGTATCCGCCCACACAGGCATCGACGTGAAGCCATAGATCACGCTCGATCGCAATTTCACCCATCGCTCCCACTGGGTCTACAGTCCCGTATGGCCAGCAAGGAGCAGAGCCAACAATACCGATCGTATTTGGTCCAATGGCTTCAACCAAAGCATCAAAGTCACAGCTGAGATCCGACTTTTGGGGTACGGTAACCACTTTGATGTCGAGGTATCGGCAGGTCTTATGAACGGTCGAATGCGTCGAGTAAGGTGCAACAACTTCGGGCGTCGTAATGTGAGGTTTTTTGGCTCGTGCCCAATCTCGCATGGCATGGAACGCGTTGAAATTAGACTCCGTGCCGCCGCTTGTTAAATTGGCTCGACCTTCGTCCCCCCCATTCACCAGACCGATACAAATATCGAGAATATCGTTTTCCATCTTTGCGGCGGAGGACTCCTGAAATGTGAATAGCCCGTTCCACTCCAAAAACTCGTTAAACGCCTCGTGCGTTAATTGTGACATCTCAGCCTGACCCTGGAACGATGTACTTGCCAACTTCCCTTTTTGGCCGCTGGTCATTTCCGATCTTAGGCGCTTCACTTCAGACATGACGTCTTTATAAGATGAACGACCCTTGGGTAACTTGTAGATGCTATCTGTCACGCGAGACCTCCGTAAGACGAGTAATTCTATAAATCTTAATTGCGTTTAAACGGTAAAAGACGCCGCTACTAGTAGGCCCCCAACCGCCATTTGACGACCATTACCAGCAATGGGTACATTGAGGTGACATGCACCAAGGTTGGTCGTATGAAAACAGCGCTCCTGTCCACAAACGCTTGGCAACAGCAACTTGCCGACCTGGTCTTGTCCCTTGCCTCAGACAGGTTTTACGGTCACCTCGCTACTGCGTGTAGAACATTATCCGGATGCAACAGTGTTCTGGTTGTTTGGCTAGGACATGACCACCGCCCCATTAGCCTTTATAGCGAGCACACCGACGAAGAGGCCTTAAAATCGTCGTCACTCTGGCTGGATGGCGGCTTCCTTGTAGACCCCTACTACACCCTCTTTAAAACCAAAGCTCCTGAGGGCTTTTACCTACTCGATGATGTTGCTCCCGACAACTTTAGGCATACGGATTTTTATCATCGCTATTTTGAAGCTATGGGTCACTCGATTGACGGGGGGTTTCTTTTCAATTTGAGCGAGGACCATTCGATGATGGTCTCCATCGGTAAATCCGACGAACAGCCTTTCCGAGCAGATCAAATCGAGGCACTACACGCCGTATGCCCCATCCTCTCAGCGCTTTGCAGCAGACAGCAGTCTGCGGCATCGGGAGAGGTGAACTTTTCTGCCCCCTTAGATAAAGCGTTTAGAAATTTTGGCAAGGATCACCTGAGCGCTCGCGAGTGTGAAGTGATTCAGCTAATCCTCAAAGGGCACTCCAACAAATCTATCGCAAGACTCCTAGAGATTAGTGTTGATACGGTAAAGGTCTACAACAAACGCTTTCACACGAAACTAGAGATCACGTCGCAAGCCGAACTCTTTTCCTTATTTTTGGAATCCATAGCGCTTGTGCCCTTCGACGCCGACATAGATCCCTTAACCCACTATTTAGAATTGCGACAACGATGAACATTGTCTGCCGTGTATGAGTGCGAACCTCGGGTGAGCAAACTACCCAGCTCGCGCCTTGAATGGGTGTCTCGCGTCAGTCGAAGCTGGTGAGTCTGCTACTCAAGAGTATGGTGACTTACTCTTAACCCCCGGGCTCAAAAACAAGGCCCAACCATACAGAGCGGTTAGCGATTAGCCACAATTCCTTTCTGATTTTCCACCCAACCAGCGACACCTAGGCCTTGGGTGGCAACTAACTCGCCATATTGTCCGGACCCCAAAAAGCCCGCATGGTCACAACTTTGCCTTCCTCATTGAACTTGAAGACGTCGATAATGTTGATCAGGATCTCCTGGCCCGGTGCGCCCGCGGTCACATTGAAGGGAAACGCTACCTCGTTACCCGCTAGACGCGGATTACCCGTTAATTCGGCTTTGGCAACGCCCTGACAGGCCTCGCTGTAGAAAGCGCGCAATACGTCCTTTCCTTCGCGCAAATCGGTGCCCACGGGGTCCTCGATAGAGGCGTCATCAGCAAACAGGTCGAGCAACGTCTCCAGGTCACTGTTTTCGAGTGACCGTACATAGGTTTCGCACGCATTCTTAGCTGTTTCGTAGTCAATCATGGCAACCATATCCTTATAAATTACTTCTTATTTAGCTTTTAAACTATTGTTTTAATTTAAATATTAATCGAAATCTGCGTCTCGTTTTTCATTGAATGCATCACGCGCTTCCTGTGAGTCCTGGTGACGATAGGCCTCGAGGGTGAAGCCCTGTTCGCTGCGATATTTGTCCTCGAGATTGCCATCTTCAATGCCGTTAAGCGCCTCTTTGGCTAGGGAAATCATGATGGGACTCTTCTCGGCTATTTTTGCCGCTATGGATCGCGCTGTCTCCACGAGCTGACCTTTCGGCACCACACGCTCCACCGCGCCCAATCGATGAGCCTCATTGGCATCAATAAATTCGCCGGTAAAGTACATGTAGCGGACCTTTTGAACAGGGAACATGCGCTGTAAGTGTGCACCGCCTCCCATGGCACCGCGATCGACTTCGGGTACGCCGAACGAGGCGCACTCCGACGCCACAATAATGTCTGCAGCGCCCGCAATGCCTATACCACCGCCCAGAACAAAGCCATGCAGTGCAACAATCACTGGCTTTGGATTACGGTGAATGGCCTCAAAGGTGTCGTAATTACCTTTGTTGACTGGAACGATCATATTCGGGTCAGCACCTAGCTCTTTGATATCGACGCCAGCACAGAAGCCCTTGCCCTCCGCGCGAACGATAATGACGTGAACGTCACTCCGCGCACCCAAAGCCTTAATTTCCGCGGCGATACCGGCCCATTCGGCACTATTAAACGCATTTACCGGCGGTTTATTAAAGACGACCTCCGCAATACCTGCGTCAACTGTCGAGTTGAAAGCCATAAACCAATCCCTATTCTGAATTTGTGGTTGTGCAAACGGTGGTCTTTATCGAACTTGCGGCGGTTTCTGCATCCGACACGATGCTTGCCACCAAGTCCGCAACCGTCGGTAAGTCGTCAATCAGCCCCGCCACTTGTCCCGAGGGCAAAATACCGTCCTCCGGATTCCCTTTCACCATGGCTTCTTGAATCATCATGGGGGAATTGGCGGCCATGAGGGTCTGACCGAATGACAAATCACCCGAACGGTACATCTTCCAGGCCCCGCCTAAGGTGGCTATGAGTGAGCCTCCCGTCATGCGACTAAAGGCCAGTCCGTTTTTAACCGCCCGCACCAGCAAACCCAATTGCGAGGCTTGAATCAGTCGATCGAGATAGGCATTCGCAATCATGCGCTGGGGCAAGCCATCCAACCGCGTACTGACGACAATCTTCTCTGGCGGCGTGCCGAGATAAATAGACTTTGTCGCCTCGGGAACCGGGGACTCCTGCGTCAGCAAGAATCGGGTGCCCATGGCAATACCATCAGCCCCCATCGCCAATGCGGCAACAAGACCGCGCCCGTCCCGGAAACCGCCGGCAGCCGCGATGGGGACGTCAATCGCATCGCGCACTTGTGGGAGAAGAATTGACGTTGCAACCGATCCCGTGTGACCGCCGCCCTCTCCGCCCTGTATGACAACCGCATCAGCCCCCATTTCGACGGCCTTAACCGCGTGGCGTTTGGCACCCACCGTGGGAATACAGACAATGCCCGCGGCCTTCAATCGCTCAACGGTTACCGCTGAGGGCGAGCGCGAGTAACTGACGGCGCGCACCTTGTGTTCAATGCAGAGGTCAACGATTTGCTCGGCATGCGGCACATACATATGAAAATTAACCCCAAACGGCGCATCAGAGGCCGCTTTGATATCGAGAATGCCCTGCTCAATTTCCTCGGGCGTCATGACAGCACCAGCAAGGAAGCCAAAACCGCCGGCATTTCCGGTCGCGGCCACAAGGCGCGCGTCAGCCACCCAGCCCATCGCGGTTTGAATGATGGGATAGCGGCAACCCAACAGCTTGGTCAGTCTCGTGTCCATGGTCGGTCTCATAACCTCAGTGACATCACATTATCGAAGCCATAATTTACTGCAATCCGAGACGCTTTGGGGCGATAGGCTGATCAGACTATGGCCCCTCGACTGAGGCTGTCGGGTCATCGGTATCTGGTTTAGAGTCCTAAAAAAACAAGACTGATGTATCTCCAATGAGCGATTACACGAAACCGTATTTTGATGCCGTGGCGCAGCTGACCGCGCCAACAGCGCCGTTTGAGGTTGAAACGGTAGATGTGGCGGGGGTTCCTCTCAAAGCTTTCAAAAATGCGGAAAAAAGCTTGGGTGCCTTCCTTGCCGCTGGCCGCAACCACGACGCCAACCTATTTTTGCAGTATCAGGGTGAAGATTGGACCTATGGCGCGTTCTTTAACGCCGTTGACCAGACCTGCGACTGGCTTGTTAATGAGGCCGAAATACAAAAAGGTGACCCCATCGCGATTGCCATGCGCAATCGCCCAGAGTGGCTGGTTGCCTTCGTTGCAACGGTGACCATCGGTGCTGTCGCTGTACCGCTCAACAGCTGGGGTAAAGCGCAGGAACTGACCCAAGGCCTCGACGACAGCGAGGCAAAGTTGGTTTTTTGCGACAGCGACCGACTGGCCTTCATCCGTGAACTCAACGCCGAACTCACGGCGGTCGTGGTCGATAAGAGTGACGATCCGCGAGACAGCTTGCTCAGCGAGATCCGCAAGCGTCCCGTGCCAAACGAGCCCTTACTTGCCGAGGTGGGTCGGCACGATCCGGCAATCCTCATGTTCACATCAGGAACCTCTGGCCGGCCAAAAGGCGCCCTGCTATCGCATTTTAATTGCTGTCAGGCACTCATGAACGTCGAGTTTATCGGTGCCGGGACCTACATGACCAATATGGAGGAAATGAACAAGCAGCTGGCCAGCCCCACGCTGCCAAAAACCCTCCTCGCTGTACCCCTCTTCCACATTAGTGGCTTGCTTTCTCAGGCACTCATCAACCTTCGGCACGGTCGCGCGCTGTACATGATGTACAAATGGGACATTCAGGAGGCGCTACGCATCGTCAAAGAGGAGCAAATCACGGTACTCATGGGAGCCCCCGTCATGTTGCTCGAGCTATTGAAGAATCAGGCGTTTAGGGATGAGCACGCCGCACACCTCACGAATGTGAGCGCCGGTGGCGCGGCCACACCCGAGCTTCTCTCCGAGCTCTATGCCACCAAAACGGGCACGGCTATGTCCGGTGGCGGCTGGGGAATGACCGAAACCATGGGATCAGGTGCTGCGTTTACCGGGCGCTACTTTGCTGAGCGACCGACCGCATCCGGATTCCCCAGCCCCATAGTGGAGTTCAGTTTTCGAGATGAAAACGGTGATGAGATGCCGTCAGGCGAGCCTGGTGAAATATGGGTGCGTTCATCAGCCGCCATTCAAGGCTATTTCTCTGGTGGAAAAGAATCGGATAAGCCAGTGAATGGCTGGATGGGGACTGGCGATATCGGCTATATCAGCGACGAGGGTTTCCTGTACATCTGTGGTCGAGTCAAAGACATGATTATTCGGGGCGGCGAGAACATCTACCCGTCAGAAATTGAAGCCTGTCTGCTCGAATACCCGGGATGCGAAGAGGTAGCGTGTGTCGGCATAGAGCATGACACCTGGGGTGAGGAAGTGGGTGTTGTGATGAAACTGCAGGCAGCTTCCACTGCTGACGCCGATGCTATTAAATCGTTCTGCAAAGCCGAGCTTGCCGGCTACAAAGTACCCGAGCACGTGGTGTTTACCGACGAGCCATTGGCCAGAAATGCTCTTCAAAAACTCCTTAAACCGGCCATCAAGGAGCGGTACTTTGGCTGAGTCTGGCACTCATCGCCTGATATTTCTGTTCTTTTCCGAACCTCCGGAGCGCGACTCTGTGATGCACGCGCTGGAAGCCTTCCCCGAAGCCCAGAATGCCTATCTGGGCACCTGCGATGAGCATAGCGACCAAGCGGCCATGTGGACCCGCAACCCCACTGGCAAGCTACCCCGCGGACGTCTGGCGCTCGAGTTCTCAGATACTGACATCGAGTGGCAAAAGGCCGTTGATGTCGCCAACCAGTTGGGAGCAGAAGTGCACTGGTGCAAAGGCGCCACGCCGCTGACCCCACCCCTGCGCGGTGGAGAAACATTCAGTGGAACAATCCAACTGTGCTGCTTCGAGCGGCGTGAGGGCCTGTCCGATGAGGCGTTAGCGCAAATCTGGTTCGAAGAACATGTACAGGTCGCCATTGATACACAAAACACCCTTGGCTACCGACAGAACCTCGTACTGCGCTCGTCCCACGAATCGCTAGATGGCATTGTCGAGGAACACTTTCCGATCGAGGCCGCCAATTCACTCACCGCCTTTTTCGCCGATGGCGATGACGAGGCAAAAATGATGTCGAATATTCATGTACTGACCGAGAGCAGCGAGCGAGTGCTCGATCTCGAGCGATCATCCGTTATTCATATGACTGAGCATCGCCTGCGCTGAACCACCTATTACTCAACAACGCACGCTTAACTATTCACGAGATTCTTTATGACGGACGCCATTACGACTCACTCTAACCCCCTCTCTCCCCTTCACGGCAAAGTTGCGCTGATCACCGGCGCGGGCCAAGGCATTGGCCAAGGCATTGCCTTTTCGCTGGCAAAGCGCGGCGTCTCGATAGTGGCTGTGGGGCGAACGCTGAGTAAGTGTGAGAAAACGGTTGCTGACATTGAAGCCCGCTTTAACGGCAAGGCTGTGGCGATCGAATGCGACATATCGAATCTCGATGCGCTCGATGCCTTGGTATCCGATGCGGTAGCGGCGTTTGGCCGCCTCGATATCCTCGTCAATAACGCGGTTACAACGAGCATCAATACGCTCATGGAGACAACCCTTGAGGACTTCGAGAGTGGACTTCGCGTCGGCCCGATGGCCACCTTGCGACTCATGCAGCTGGCGCAGCCCCACCTATTGGAAGCGGGCGATGGCAATATCATTAACCTGGCCACCGGAGCTGCAAAGCGCTGGGACAGTTCCACCTATGGCGTGTACGCGGCAGAGAAAGAAGCCATCCGAGCGCTCTCGCGCGGTGCTGCCTGCGAGTGGGGTCCGCTGGGGCTACGAACCAACTGCATATTGCCATTGGCGAAGTCGCCCGCACTCGAAATGTGGGAGCAGTGGCGACCCGAGGAAGCGGCGGCCTTCGCCGAAACGGTACCTATGAAGCGCATTGGTCACTGCGAGGACGACATTGGTGAGTTTGTTGCCATGCTCTGCTCGCCCGAATCGCGCTATGTGAACGGACAGTCCATCGCCATCGATGGTGGTCAGGTCAATATGGGGTGAAGCAGTCTAGGCGTTCTGCTGCTCACTCGCTGACTCAACGAGCCACGAGGGGCCACTATCACTCGGTGAGGAGCGCTCCGCTCCTTACTTCACAGAAGCTCCGCCGTCCACACTGAGTAGTTGCCCAGTGATGAAGGACGCGCGATCGGAAGCGAGGAAACACACCGCCTCTGCGATTTCCGAAGGCTCGCCCAAGCGACGCATGACAGCGGCCTGCTTGAGGCCCTCGGCAATCTTGGGCTGCTCTTCAAAATACTTTTCGACGCCCGGTGTGCGAATAACCCCGGGAGATACCGCGTTAATGCGAATCCCTTTGTGCCCATACTCCG
Source organism: Halieaceae bacterium (assembly GCA_003523185.1). Lineage (GTDB taxonomy): Bacteria > Pseudomonadota > Gammaproteobacteria > Pseudomonadales > Halieaceae > Luminiphilus. The sequence goes on along the minus strand of DPGN01000018.1, from coordinate 22,547 downwards.
ATGCTGAGCTCTTAGTCAGCAAGTTCACGCCACTCTTGGCGGCGGCGTAAGCCGTGTTATAGGGCTGACCGCGGAGCGAAGCATTCGATGAGATATTGACTATGCTGCCGCCAGACGCCTGCCCCAGCATGGCCTCAATCTCGTGTTTCATGCACAAAAAGGTGTTGGTTAGACACAAATCGAGGGTCTGGTCGAAGACCGCCTTATCGAAGGTATGAATGGGCCCGGAGCCCCGGCTGACAGCCGCACTGTTACAGGCCACATCGAGCGATCCAAACGTTTCCACAGCCATTTGAACCATGGCTACGACACGCGCTTCATCGCTCACATCCGCCGTGAAGACAGCTGCCTCACCACCCGCTTGCCGAATAGCGTCGGCAGTCTCCTGTGCTGTCGCCTCGTTGAGATCAACCACCAAGACTCGCGCGCCCTCAGATGCCAACTTGATCGCGATGGCTCGCCCTATTCCAACCCCAGCACCGGTCACCAGTGCCGCTTTTCCTTCCAGCTCAGCCACAGCTCTTTTCACCCCAATCGTTGTAATGGTCAATTTAGACTAAGTATCACAGAGCGTCTGTATTCCACGCTCGCACGCTTCGTTCTATCTTGTGCACGGTGTCGCCCACAAACTCAAATGGACTACTCCATCCTTATTTCGACGATCTACCCGCTAAGGAACATGCCGTGATTACCGATTACTTCCGTCTCGAGGGCAAAAAAGCGCTTATTACCGGCGCAGGCAAAGGGATAGGCGCTCGCATTGCCACCGCATTCGCCGAAATGGGTGCCGATGTGGCACTGATTGCCCGAACCGAGTCTGACTTGGATTCTGTCGCACGTGAGGTGACCGAACTTGGCCGAGAGGCCTTAACCTTCCCTTGCGATGTCACGGACGAGACTGCACTGGCAGGCGTCGTGGAAAAGCTGACCGATCACTGGGGTAGTCTGGACATTCTGGTGAATAACGCGGGGGCTCCGGGCCAAGGGTATGGTTCGCTGAAAAAAGTGACCAAAGCGCGGTTTGTTAATACCTTGGACATCAATCTCACCTCCGCCTACACCCTGACTCACCTTGCGCTGCCGCTCCTTCAGGCGGCACCGTCGGCGAGCATCGTGAATGTGTCATCAGCGCTGGGGTGGATGGTCGACAAGAACTTTGCCGCCTATGGAGCCGCGAAGGCAGGTATGGACCAGATGACCCGTATTTTGGCTTATGAGCTCGCACCCAGCATCCGCGTTAATGGCATTGCGCCAGGGGCTATTGAAACCCCAAGCACCGCCTTCATCGCGCAGAACGAGGATGTGTACAACGCGACGGTGCGCTGGATTCCCCAAGGACGGCTGGGGCAACCCGATGATATCGCCTTGGCCGCGCTATACCTCGCGTCGTCAGCGGCTGGTTTTGTGAGTGGTAAGGTCATCGAGGTGGACGGTGGAATGGCCGCCCTACCTGGGACCGCCATCGAGGCAAAGATCCCTCGCTGAGAAACCAAAGCGCCAACGACGTTTAGCCAAAGAAGAAAAACGGGAATTACTGATGGGAAAATATGTGCTTACCGGGGGTGCTACAGGAATCGGTGCTGCGATTAAGCAACAGCTGCGGGACCAGGGCCATGACATCGTTGTCATTGACCTTAAAGAGGGAGATTACCTCGCAGATTTAGGCGATCCAGCAGCGCGCAAGACCGTCATTGACAAGGTCAGAGCGGATCATCCAAGCATTGATGGACTGATTACCTGTGCCGGTGTGGCATCACAGTTCCCCAATCCAGCCAAAATTCTTCAGATTAACTACTTTGGCACCGTCGAGATCATCGAAGGCCTGTCGGAGACTATTGCGGGCGGTGGACGAGTCGTCGCCATCAGCTCCAACTCCGCGCCAATGAGCACGAGACCGGACCTGATCGACGCGATGCTCGGCGGTGATGAAAACGCCGTTATCGGCATGGCCAGTGACCTACACGGCCACGAGTGTTATGCCAGTAGTAAAGGCGCTGTGGCTCGGTATATGCGACGTAAAGCCCCCGAACTTGCGAGACAAGGTGTCACCTTCAACGCCGTAGCACCCGGCTACATCCAAACGCCAATGACAAAAGCCGTTGAGGAAAGTGAAGAATACGGTGAACTCATCAAAGCGTTCATGGATTCGATTCCCATTGGGAGACCGGGACAAGCCGATGACGTAGCGAACGTCGTGCTATTCCTGCTGTCACCACAAGGCAGTTACGTAGCGGGCACGACCATCTTTATCGACGGCGCCCATGACGCCATGATGCGGCCAGACGCTAATCTGTAATACCGAGCCCGAGCTCCAAAAGTTGGGCTCTGGCCAACATAATAAAAACGAGGAGTTTCCATGAAGGTCAGTCAGCAAGTATCAGGCGCATCGCTATCTAGCATGATTCACTGCGGCCTCGTTGCGCTCTGTTTGTCAGCGCCTTGGTCCGCGGCTGGCGAGGAGGCCATGCCCTGTGCGGTCTCGTCTGATACCAAACTCCCCTTCTTTGGCGACTTGCATATCCACACTCACTATTCCTTCGACTCCTACCTCTCCAACCAGAAAAACGATCCCGATGGGGCCTACGAATACGCCAAAGGGCGAGTCATTACCCTGCCTGACGCCTACGGTGATCAAACGTTGAGTGCACAGATTGACCGGCCCATCGATTTTGCTGCGGTAACTGATCACGGCCAGTTCCTCGGTGAGGTGGCGCTCTGTGACAGTGATTGGACCGAACCCGGTTGGTGGGCGCCAGTCTGCATTATGTCTCGCACCCAGAACCTATGGGTCCAGCTTTACGCAGCGAGCCTCTGGACCGTATCAGGCGGCATGGAGGGTGATGCACCTGAGCGAGGCCTAGTCTGTTCACTAGGCGATTGTGAAGCAAGTGCCCTCTCTACCTGGGACGACATTCAGGCCGCGGCAGAACGGCATTACGATCGCTCTGAAGACTGCAGCTTCACCACCTTTGTCGGCTACGAGTACACGCAGGGACAGGAGATGGCGAATCTGCACAGGAATGTCATCTTCAAAGGCGAACAGGTGACGCGCCTACCGATTTCCGTCTTTGACACCGATAGCTCGGTCCCCGAGCTATGGCGCCAACTCCGATCCCAATGCCTAGAGGCCGATGGCGATTGCGATGTCATGGCCATCCCTCACAACCCCAATCTCGGTGGCGGACTGATGTTCCCCGACCCTGCAACCGAGCAGGAGGCCATTGACCGTCTCGAGATCGAGCCGTTGGTGGAGCTGGTACAACACAAGGGCGCCTCGGAGTGCCGATTTGATCGTATGGCGGGCATCGGTATCGATACCGAGGACGAGCTCTGCAGCTTCGAGCAAATACCGTCCGATAACCTCGCCATGCTGGGCAGTGTGAACGGTAAGATGTGGTCGGATAGAGGCCTCCCAGTCGATGTTGCGAGCTTCCATCGCCGAAATATGATGCGCAATGTGCTCAAAGACGGACTGGCGCTTGAGCAGGACAACGGCTTGAATCCCTTCCGACAAGGTTTTATCGGTAGTACCGATACCCATACCGCTACCTCCGGCGGTGCGATGGAGAAGAACTACGTCGGACACCTTGGGTCTCGAGATGCGACCTTTAGAAATCTGCAGGACCATTTCGTATCGAATCCCGGTGGTTTGGCTGTGGTCTGGGCCGAGGAAAACCGCCGAGACGCTATCTTTGAGGCCATGCGCCGCCGTGAGACCTATGCAACATCGGGGACCCGACCCATCGTTCGATTCTTCGCCGGGGACTATGACGAAAATCTCTGTGAGAGCACGAATGCATTGGAGCAGGCTTATGCAGCGGGTGTTCCTATGGGTGGCGTACTCGAGCGCACCGATAATGACGCTCCCCCTAAGTTCTTCATCAGCGCCCAGCGAGACCAGGGCACTGAGATTTATCCCGCCAATCCACTTGAGCGAATTCAGATCATCAAAGGCTGGGTCGATGATGCTGGGGAGACGCACGAACGGGTTGTCGATGTCCTCGGCGAGGAAACAGTGGGACTGGGTGTCGACATGAATAGCTGTGCGGCGACCGCGCCAGGCCACGCGAGCCTGTGCACGGTATGGGAGGATCCCAGCTACGTCAAAGGCGAGTCCGCGTTTTACTACGCTCGTGTTCTAGAAACACCCAGCTGCCGCTGGAGCACGCTGCAGTGTCAGGCTGCCGGCGTCAATCCATTATCGGATAGCTGCAATGTTCAGGCAGAAAACGCCAATCTTCTCGCTAATGAGAATGGTGACTCAGGCGATATTTACGGCGTCTGCTGTACTAATCCAGAGACGGACCCCTTCCACTCGCCCACCATTCGCGAGCGAGCCTGGACCTCCCCTATTTGGCTTTCGACGACTCGCTAGCGAGATGGAGGAACACGGGGACTTCCCCACCGCCATCGACCTCCAGATTGGCACCAGAGATATAAGCCGCTCGATCTGAACACATCAGTAGTACCGCGTTGGCGACATCCTCCGGAGACGCCATACGTTTCAGGGGCAACATGTCGGCGACTCGCTTGAAGCCCTCTTCACCGCCGTAGTGTTCAACGCCCGCCTCGTTATGAACCAAACCCACAATCAAGGCGTTGACGCGTATTTTGGGACCCCACTCCATGGCCAGAGATTTTGTGACGTTGAGCAACCCTGCCTTGGCCGCGCCGTAAGCGGCGGTACCCGGTGAAGGGCGCGCTCCGCTGACGCTGGCGATGTTGACAATGGAACCCACACTGTCGCCCCGCTCTAACAAACTATGAGCTTGCTGCGAGAGGACAAGGGGGGCCAATAAATTCAGCGACAAGATTTTGTGGGTTAGCTCAGGGCTCGCTTGAGCAGCGGCGACCGGTGGACCACCGCCCGCGTTGTTAATCAAGATATCCAGGCGCCCATACCGGTCTTCGATGGCATCGACGACAGCCTGTGAAGCGGCCGCGTCGCGAATGTCCGCACTAAGGAAGGTGGCGACGTTTTCATTGTGGGCAATGGGCGTGGCGGGCTCGCGCCGACCCACAGCGATCACCTCGGCACCGTGACTCAGCAATGCTTCGCAGATAGCACGGCCAATGTGACCGGCTCCACCGGTCACTAGACAGACTTTCCCTTCCAACTCAGACATTGTTGTATCCATTACGGCGTTTTTCGCTTACACACACTATGAACCTCACACTCGCACCAGAGAGCATTGACTTCATCGTCTGAAACAATGATGCCTCGAACACAGAATATGGCACAGTACGAGTTCATCGTCGCCTTGGCTAAGGCTTTATAAGACGCAGGGCGAGATCATGTGGCGGGCGAGTGGGCCCCATTACGGATTGACAGGAGATTGGCATGTCCAAAACCATTATCGAATCACCCTCTGACCTCTATGACCTTGTGGGTACAACCTTGGGCCCGAGCCCCAGCATGGAGATCACGCAAGAGCGTATCAACCAATTCGCTGATGCAACGGGTGATCACCAGTGGATTCATATTGATGCGGAACGCGCCGCCAAGGGTCCGTTTGGGGCCACTATCGCCCACGGTTACCTAACCATGTCGCTGGCCGCTAAGTTCATGCCGGAGATCATCGAAGTCCGTGGCATCGCAATGGGAGTGAACTACGGCACAGAAAAAACACGCTTCCCCTCCCCCGTGACTGTCGGTTCCAAGCTATCTGCAACCGGGACCGTGGTATCGGTAGAAGAAGCGAGTGGCGGTATCAAAATGGTTCTGCGGATTGTCATGCAGGCCGAAGGCGCCGAGAAGCCAGCCTGTATTGTCGACGCGATCAGCGTGTATTTCCCCGCATAGGGCTTGGAAATAGGGTTTTAACTCCGATCCGGTGAGCTTCACCTAGACACAAAAAACCCCGCTAAAAGCGGGGTTTTTTGTGGTTATCGGTGTTTTAGACCTTAAACACGCGCTTCGCATTCTCCCGCAAAAACTTCGGCCAGACCTCATCCTTGAACGGCACATTGGGCATGTCACCAAAGATACGCTCCAACGAGAGCCCCATGGGAAAATAACCCGCATACATAATCTTGTCAGCGCCGCGCGTGTTAGCGAAGTTAATGATGTCTTTCGGATAGTGCTTTGGCGCAAAGGCACTGGTCATATAGTAGAGATTTTCGTACTTCAACATCAGCTTCCATGCCAGATCCGTCCATGGCTCAGCGCCATGCTTCATCACAACCTTCAACTCCGGGAAGAACCAGCAAATTTCATCAAGGTGCTCGACTTTCTGTGGCTCCATGGGAATTCGGGGTCCGGGTACACCAACGCAGGGACAAAACGGAATATCCAAATCGATGCAGGTAACGAAGATCGGGTACCACTTTTTGTCAGACAGCGACACTTGAGGGCATAGACCCGAAGGAAAGGCATTGACCGACTTAATGTCATATTCTTCTTTGAGGCGGCGAATCTTGCGGACCTCATCCATGCCGTTATTGGGATTGCAGTCATAGGACGCAAAGAACCGGTCCGGATGCTTTTTTACGGCCTCACACTGCGTCTCGTACTGCCCTTCATCAACACCCAGCATGGCCTTTTCAATATTGAATTCATCCATCTTCTCAAGGGTGTAGGCGATGTAATCATCGCGCTTACCGACCTTGGGAAGATCTTTGAACATGTACTGCGCCGGCATTTGGAACATCTGACGGCTCTGCTCATCCATCAATAAAGGACGAATAAAGTCATAGAAGTTCGAGGTGTCGTCATTGGGAACCGCCAACATCAAATCGATGACTGGCACATCCGTCGGCATGGGCATGAAACTATCCTTGCTACATTCGTAATACGGTTACGTTACTCGTTGACTACGATTTATGCATCACCCGAAAGCATGGGGTAATCGCAATAACCCGCGGCACCTTCGCCGCCATAAATCGTGCGCTTATCCATTTCGTTGAAGGGACCGCCGCGTTTGAAGCGCTCCACGAGATCAGGATTGGCGATGTACAGCCGTCCAAACGAGACAGCATCAACCAGGCCGTCACCAATACTCGCCTCAGCTTCTTCGGCGGTGTAGCTGTCGCTACCAATCAAAGCCCCCGAGTAATGCGCCCGTGTCAATGCCAAGCTATCGATACCCGTTGAAGCCATCCTAATGGCATGCACCCACGCCACGCCTTTCAGTTCAGCCAACTGCAGTAGTCCGGCATAAGTCACTTCTGGGTTCGCATCGACGTGGTCGTTGTAGGGATTACCCGGTGAAATCCGCAGACCCACCCTTCCCATACCAATGGCAGCATCGAGCGCATCGAGCACGCGCTCAATGAACCGCAGCCGATTACTTAATGAGCCACCGTACTCATCACCTCGGTGATTACTGCCCGAGGCAAGAAACTGGCCCGGGAGATAGCCTGACGCACAGTGAAGCTCGACAGCGTCGAAGCCAGCTGACAGGCAACGTTCCGCGGCCAGTCCGTAGTCTGTGATCGCCTGGTCAATATCCTCTAGCGACATGGGCTCAGGCGTGGGCATGGCCTTCATACCCCCTTCGGTAAAAATCTCGGCACGCGCAGCGATGGCCGAAGGTCCCAACAGACGAGTACCCGCTGCCTTGTTGTCAGGGTGGCCAACGCGACCGCAGTGCATCAACTGGCAGGCGATCTGCCCGCCCGCGGCATGGACGGCGCGTGTCACACGCGACCATACGGCGACATGTCGCTCATTACAAATACCCGGCGTCCGGTTGTAACCCTTACCATCAAAGGTGGGATGGGTTCCCTCGGTAATAATCAAGCCCGCGTTAGCACGTTGCGAGTAGTACTGCTCGTGAATTTCGGAGACACAGTCATCCGCTTGAGAAGCCCGACTGCGGGTCATGGGCGCCATGACCACCCGGTTCTTGAGCTCGAGGTCCCCCATCGACAAGGGTAAAAGCAGTCGATCGATAGCCATAAATTGATCTCTATCGCGTGCGAATACTGGGATCGTCAGACCCGCCGCGCATGGTTTTCAAAAATTGTTCGACAGGCGCTGGCGGAGCGACCGAAGGCAAAGCGTCAGTGGCCGGTTCAGCCCAAAACTTCTGCCAACTTGGGAACAAACTGTGGAACGCGCCCTCATAGGGGTCCCTGTCGGGCCAGCGCATTTTGTTATCGCCGTAAGGCGGTTTATTCAGATCCGTGGCATACCAGTAGCAAGGTAAGCGGCGTTTGAACAACCACCGCCCGTCAATCCGCTGATAGTGATCCCAATAAATCATCTGCATGATGACCCACTCGCAGCCACCATCTTCAGTGGGGGTTTCGTGTTCGTTTTTCGAGTACACCACGCCCACCGCACTGTCAGGATCTTCAAACTCGATAATGTGGTTGCCAATATGATGCGACGTGCCCGTGAACTGCACCCGCAAGGTCTCATCCATCCACTGTTTAAAGTGCGCTCGGCCTACCTTGTCTTTTCCCACACGGACATCTTCGGGGAATAAATTGACCATGGCATCCAAATCGCGCATATCCAGTGCCAAGGAATATTTGGCCGCAAGCTGACGGATCTCATCGAGAGACTCCAGCCGGTCGATCCTGGCTAACAATGCTTCATCTGGCATGAAAATCTGTCCTTGTCATTACCCTCAGGCCCTATTGGACTACTGCGCTGTGGCGACATGCCGGCCCGCACGGCGGCCCGAAAACGTCGCATCGCCAACGGAACTGCCAGAGGCATACCCGTCACCACGGCGCGGCACGCCGCAGGCGGTTCGTCCCGCCGCATATAGCCCGTTGATAGCAGCGCCCTCAGCGTTTAAGACGACACCATCAACCGTCGTATCTAACCCTCCCAGCGTAAAGTGAGGCAAGAACGCACCGGCACCGGGTGTGCAGTCGAGCGCAACAAAAGGACCCGTCAGCGGTTTAAGCCAGGCATCTGACTTATGAAAGGCTGGATCAACGCCCGCTTCAGCTGCCTCGTTATACCGTGACACGGTCTCCTGCAAGGATCCGTCCGGCAAGTCCAATTCCTCCGCAAGCTCGTCAATCGTTTCACCCGTACCCTTTACCGGGGCCGCAAGCCAACTCGCCGTTTCATAATCTGCATAGTCGTCAACGTTGAGCACGAGATAAACCGGGAAGGTCTGCTTCACGAGATAACAGCCAATCCTGCCGTGATACGCATCTTCGTTAATAAAACGCTGTGCCTGACCGTTCACGAAAATTCCGTGCGTCAGCGTTGCGGGTGGGTAAAACGGGACGCTTAAGAAGCCCTCATGCATGTTGATGGCAGACGCGCCCACACTCAATCCCATCTGGATGCCACCACCGGTATCGTTTGGGTTGCCAATGGGCACAGTGCCCGCTTTTGCCAGCTCAGGCGCATAGCGCTGCATCATTTCCTGATTCATGACGAAACCGCCCGCACACAGCACCACACCCTTACTGGCGCGGTAGCAGCGCTCTTCCATGTCTTCGCGAACCACGAGACCCACGATCCGTTGCTCCGGACCAAACTGATCGACGATCAAACGGAGTGCCCGCGCTTCAAGGTGAACGTTGATGTCCCGTTGCTCGACCGCCTCAGTCAGTATTTTCACGAATAAGGGACCACCGTTATCCCCCTCCACGTAGAGGTTGTGCCCGCGGGGGGCCGGCTTGTACTTATCGACATAGGGCCAGGCCTTTTCACTACCGGTGTAAAGCAAGCAATCGTCGGTCAACGCCATCATTGCGCGCTCAGGGTATTCGGACATTTTGAACGGAACACCCAGCGTCATTAACCAGTCGAGATGATCAGCGCCGCCATCGGCATAGGCACGAACCTTTTCAGGGTCTGCCTGGGGCCCATTCGAGTCCATCAGGTAGCCGTACACGTCATCAGCCGAGTCGTCATAGCCGACGGCTTTTTGCACCTTCGTTCCGCCACCCAGATACAGCTCGGCTGAAGACAGCTTGGTTGACCCACCGCTCTCGGACGCCGCCTCAAAAATGGTGACCGATGCGCCGTTATCAGCGGCCTCGATGGCAGCACAGGCACCCGCACCCCCGAAGCCAACGATGAGTACATCGCGGGTCTCCGTCCAGGTTTTAACGTCAGCTTCTAGAATCGGTGCAAAGGACACAGCCCTCTCCCAGTCATTTTTATTGGTATAGCGTCAATGTAGCGTCTCACCTCGGCGCGCTCTCCCTCCGTTTGGACGATAACTGACACTTGCGAAGACTGCCCGCACAAGCGACCTTAGGCGCCGCTGACAGAACAACGAAGGACCCTCGCCATGCAGTGGTACACCGGAAATACGCTCTACGACACTTTACTCCTCATCGGCTTTGCCTATGCAATCCTGGTCATGGTGTCGAGCTTCTTTGGCACCGCCGCCTATGGTGGTCGTTTTGGCGGGGGTAAGCGGTCAAAGGGCATTAAGCTTGGATCGAAAGCCGGATGGATTCTGATGGAACTTCCGGGGCTACTGGTTTTCCCCGTCGTCTTCTTCATGGGTCCCAACTCGGACCAGACCGTACCCCTCTTCTTCCTAGCCGTCTGGATGTTCCACTACACCAACCGTGCGCTTGTCACCCCCATGCTGATGCGCGTACAGCCTGGATCAACTGCCAGCTTCTCCCTAGGGGTTGTGATCGCTGGCTGGATTACGCTGTTTCTCCACGGCTACTTCAACGCAGCCTACCTGACGGAGTTCGGCACTCAGTACACAACCGAATGGTTTAGCGACCCACGCTTCCAAATTGGCCTAGCCATTTACATTTTCGGTTTCACGCTGAACATCCACTCAGACAGCATTTTGCGCAATTTGCGATCTCCTAATCCCAGTCCCGACGAACCGCGTTACAAGATTCCCTACGGCGGTGGCTTCAAATGGCTTACCTGCCCACAGTATTTTGGTGAGATCCTGTCATTCACTGGATTTGCCATCATGGTATGGAACCTAGGCGCAGTATTTGTTCTCGCAATGACCGCCGGCAACCTGATTCCCAGAGCGCTTTACACCCACAAATGGTTCCACAAGAACTTCGATGACTACCCGAAAGACCGGAAGGCAGTTATCCCAGGGTTACTCTGACACGGGCATCAGAGACCATTGCAGCGCAGTCCTCAATAGCAGACGCCTCAGGGCTGGTACCAAATAGCAGAGCTGATCGCCCGCTCCTGAATGGATACTGGCTCCATCGGCTCTGTGCCCAACTGCAAGGCGTCATAAGTCGACCATCGCGGAGTCGGTATCTCGAGGACGCGAAGGTAATAAAACGCCTCCTGCCTCGGATCAAAGTCTGGGTCGCGCCACTGCGCGCTGAGCTGCGGCGCTCCAATCTCATTGGTGTAGGTTGCGGCCCTCCGGTCCACCGTCGAGCCCACGGACGACAGTTTTCCCGTGTCCGGGTCAACCATCCGATCATCCGACCACGCCAAGTCAAAGATCGCCTCATGACTGATGCCGTCAGCATCAACCCAACCCTTGATCATCTGAATTCGATCCAGATTGGCGCCTAGTGGATCGCGCTGGGCGACAGCGATAAACTCGGGCGCCACTCCTCCATCGGGCGCCAGGGGTAAATCGCCGCCCATGGGTACGCCGTGAGCGCGACCCAGTGTGTCGACATCTGGGGCCATTGCCGCACCATCGGGAAAGCCCCAACCACCAAATAAACTGACGGTAATGCGCGGGCCGGACGTGGCAAATGTTTCGCGTCGTTGCATCGCATCAAACAGCACTTCACGCGTATTTTCAGGCGCCCACACGGCCGCCAAGCCACCCGATCCCCACTTTCGAGCCGGTGTCATTTTATCCAGCCCAAGACCTGCAGCACCGGTTCGAAGACCGGCTGACCCATCCATCATCGGCAACTTGCCGGTATAGCCATTTTCATCACTAGGCGATGTCGCGTTGTGACTGTCACTAGAGCCGATAACGCCAAACTTTAGCGGATTGAAGCCCTCACTGTGGGCCATCGAGATTCCCCCACGCAACGCATCGCGCGCGTAGGCACCTTTCACGCTGGTCAGCGTCATTTCACGCCCAGGTACCGTCCCTGCAATTTCAAAATCGGCAAATTCATCGAGACTCGATAGCAGCGGATGGGTATCGGAACTGCCTTTGATTTGCAGAATCTCGCTAATGGGCTCGAGTATCGAACGATCAGCCGGCGATAGCTCCGTTATGCGTCCTCCAGAGTCGCCCGTGATGCGATAGGCCAAACCCTCACTGAGGTTGGGGTTGTGCGGAATCGCAATTACCCGTCTGCCATTCGCCCGTTCCGACCGAAGGAACGCCCACAAATCAGGTGGTGTGGGACCATCGATCGAGCTGAACGGAATCTCGGGTAGATCGCCGCCACCATAAATCACGTTGCGGTGCAGATGCGTTCCAACATCGCCCGCATCGGCTGACCATTCCCAGCCGGGGAAGGTTGTAAACACCCCGGGCTCATAATGTTGCTCTGCCGCCGCAATTATTTCTTCCCATGCGCTTTTGTTGATTTCAGGGTCGACACCCTCAAGATCGAGTTTGAAACCATTCTCACGAATTAAGCTCATAATCTCCCACCAGGCCTGGGTAATGGTGAGACGATTCTCGTTGCTCAGTAAATCCGCGAGACGCTGTCGTGTGGTCGGAACATCCAGACCCGACAGCTTCGCCTGCCCCAGATACTCGGCGTGGTCGGTGACCGCGGCGAAGTCGAGCGGACGAGCGATCGTGACTGGATACCCGGCACCGTGCTCAATCGTTGCGCCCTTGGCGAAACGATACACATCATCCGGCACAGCCCTTACGCCCATCGTAAAGGCATCACTCGAGAGTGACGTGTGGATGTGCAAATCACCCCAGAACACGCGCTGCTCACCCTGGGAAGAGGCTGGTTCGGCTGTCATAGGTTCGATAGGCTCGGGCCCTTTGAGCGAGGGATCCTCGATCGGCGACAGCGTGAGGTAAGCAGCGAGTAGCGCCGCAAGCAACAGGAGACCCAGCAGCTTAACTTTGACCCCGCCAGTCTCTGTCCAGACTCGCTGTCCTCCTATTTGTGGTCTTCCTCTCATTGTCAGGCAGCCCCAATCAGTAAATAACGGCAGGCGACCGATCGGGCGGACCACCCAACATGTCGCGATGTGACGGTCGGTATTCGCCAGCATCGCTAATCCCCAGCTCAACACCCAGTTCTGCACCGACCACGGTTTTACCCGCATAGCGCTCGATGACTTGACTGAACGCGAGGGCATGAAGCAAGTGACCTGTGTACTCGGGGTTCTCGGCAACCTTCATGATGTCCTCATACTGCTCCGGATGCACCTCAGCCGCCATCAAGGCACGTTCGGTTCTCAAGGGCCCCATCCAGATCGATACGGCGTTGACGCCTGTCTCGGAGAGATCGTGCTGCATGTCGTGCGCAAACTTATCAATACCGGCTTTTTGAGCCCCGTAACCCGGGCCGTGCATGTAGCAGTTCGCGCCAAACGAAGACCCAAAGGCGATCAGGCCTGAGCCCTGTGGGACCATGATCCGAGCCGCATGCCAGCTGGCCACATAAGCCGATCGAAGCCCCACATCTAAGATCCCAACGGCATCCAGCGGTTTCTCCCAGAACGGTTTTGGCGTAATCAGCTCTGGGTGAATCATGGTCGCGTTGTTCACCAGTAGATCGAGACGACCTGATTCATCCTCGATCTGTGCAAAGACCTCCTGTACGCGCTCGTCATCAGCGTGATCACAGCGAACAGCAATCCCCTCACCCCCTGCCGCGGTCACCTCTTCGGCAGTACTGTGAATCGTGCCGGGCAATGCAGCGCCATCCCAACCTCGCGCTTCTCCCACTGTTTCAGCACGCCCAGTCACATAGACGCGCATGCCGTAGCTACCCAACGCTCGCGCAATACCTGCGCCGGCACCGCGACTTGCGCCTGTTACGAGTGCCACTGGCCTGTCTGATTTCGCCATACTTCGCTCCTCGCTTTATTCTGTATTTTGCTTTGAGACGAGGTGCTCCGCTCGACTGACCAGACTGTCCGTCATTCCTTTGAAACCATCGAGTAACGGCCCACTCAAAATCGCACCTACCAATGGTGATAACCAGCCCTTGAGCTCAAACGTTGATCGATAGAGTGTTCTGCCATCAGCGAGTGATGCAACCTCGTGCTGCCGATAGCTGTGCAGTAGCGGCCCCACCGGTTTCATTCGGTATTCAAAGAGCTCGCCCGCGACGACTTTGGAAACAAACTCTACTTGCTCACGCTGGCGATCACCCAATTGGACCGTCATTGAGATGGGTGCACCCGCTCTCAGCTCACTGCTACAGGCAAGCACAAAGGGATTCCATTCAGCATACGCTGCGAAGTCGGTAATCACGGACCAGACAAGCTCTTTCGGCGCTTCAACCTCGCGTATGAATTCAATTTTCATAACCGCCTTATCCTCTCTCTAGACCTTTTCGTGACCCTCTAAACTATCTGTGTGCTGTTGCCATCGCTTTATTGTTATCTCAACTGGCGACTCACCTGAGGGTGCTAACTCACCGACGCTAGCACTTGGTTATCCTCAAGGTTGTTGGCAGGTCGATGAATACACCAGGTTCCCGCCGGGTGGTAAATGTACGCCACACAGCTATTGCAGTTATCGCAGAGGGATTCGCCGCCCTCGTCCTGCCACCGATTAACGAGGTCTGGCTCGCGTAATAAGGCCCTCGCCAATTGCACAGCCTCAAAGCCCGCGTCCATACACTGCGCAACGTTTTCTGCCGACTTGACGCCTCCAAGGTAGGCTAACGGCAGCTTCACCGCCTCACGGATCTTGGTTGAGTACTCCCAGAAATACAGCTCTTTGAACTCTATCTTTGGAACAGCAGCTTGGGTTGAAGCGATTGCCATCCCGCTCAAAGACCACTTGCCAATCACACGGAGCATGGCCTCCAAGTTCATATTACTACCGAAGGTAAACCAGCCCGATTCAACGTTGCGCCCCCCGGACAGCACCAACATGTCAGCTCCAGCGGCTTCAAGGGCTTTGGCCGTGACGATGCCATCTTCCAGTTGCGCGCCTTTACTCCGGCCATCAGCCACATTGATCTTGGCGATGACGGCCATACGGTCTCCGACCGCGGCTTTGACCGCTTTCAACACCCGCGCAGGGAATCGCGCTCGGTTTTGCGCGCTACCGCCGTACTCATCGGTTCGGTTGTTATCGAGAGGTGACAGAAATTGGTTCAATAAGTAGCCATGACCCATGTGGATTTCAACCGCATCGAACCCAGCCTCAAAGCAGCGCTCGGCAGCGTTCACGAACAAATCAACCATGCGCGCCATGTCTTTCTCATTCATGGCGCGGCGGAACATATTTCCACGCAGTAACCCGGCCGGATTGAAGCCCGATACCGAGCTCTGCAAGCGCTTGGGAATAAACACGCCCGTTACAAAACTGCCGCCGTGCGTAATTTGTGCCGCGATTTTGCCGCCCGCGGCGTGGACGGCATCTGTCACTGCGCGCAGGTCAGCCATAGCCTCGTCGTGGATCCACACTTGATCAGGCAGCGTTCGGCCGTCTTTCTCAACCGCGACGTAGGCCATGGTTGTCATGCCAACGCCACCTTTCACGAGCTCCTCGTGATGCATGCGCATCGCGCGAGTGGGACGCCCTTTCTTCGACATATTTTCATTTGCGCCCGCTTTGATGAAGCGATTAGGCAAGGTAATAGGACCGAGTTTCAAAGGCTCATAAGCTGTCGATAGCATGCGGTCGTCCAACGATAAATATCACAAGCAACGAGTATACCCACCCCTCTTACAAGACCATCGTCCCTTTGGAGGGTGGAAAGCGCTCGGAAGACGGGTAGAAAGACGATAAGTATTGCGAGTAATGCAGACCTCTTACCAAACCCGTCGCAGATGCCATCCACTGGTATCGCGAACAGAACCTCTGACGCCATAGGAGTCGACCGTGAAGAAAATTGCCCTGGCACTCATTGTTTTAGCGGTTACCGCGACGGCCTTTACCGCCGGACGATTTACGGCTCCTGCACCACGCTTCGATGCACAAGCAATGGATGCCTCGAACCCCATGGATGCCGCCTTCGAGGAGTTCATTCAGGCACAGCGCGATACCTTGGCGCTGTATAAAACCCATGAAAATTTTGACGATCCCTTAGCTGCTGCAGAGGCCTATCGCGGCGTGCTGTATACCATTGTGGGCTCTATCAAATCGGGGGCATTGATGTCGCATGAATACCCTCGTGCCATGCGAGGTGTCGACTGGACCAGTAAGGCAGGTCTCGACAACCCCGATAACAACTACTTTTTCGCCCTACTCGACGATGAAGGCAGCTATCGGCTGTATGGAAAGCGCGGTAATACCACTCAGCTCATTTTCCAGCTAGTTATTGGCGTCCCGGGGGTGGGTAACGCAGGCTCCAGCACCAATGTCGATGTGCTGTATGACGAGGACCTCGTCCTCGATGAAGACGGCAATTTTGAGATTGTCATCAGCCCTGAGCGGCCCGATGACGCGAAAAACTGGATGAAAAACGCGCCCGGGGCCGAATCACTGCTAGTCAGATTCACCCACTCAGACTGGGAAACCGAACGTATTGACCCTTTATACATCGAGCGACTCGACACCGATGGGGAGCCGCCCGAACCGTTGACAGCAGCTTCGATGGTTGCCGGTTTAAAACGCACCTCGCAGTCGATGTACGATCGAACCGCAAGCTGGATCGCGATCGCCGATCGCATGTGGTCATTGGTGCCCAACAACTCGATTTTCAACATGCGGGTGACGCCCGGTGGTCTTGTTGGTCAGTACTCAGCCTTTGGCAACTTCAAGCTGGCACCTGATGAGACCATGCTCATCGAATTTGGGGATACTGGCGCCCCTTACATGGGAATTCAGCTGGGTAATCGTTGGTTCGTCAGCATGGATTATGAGAATCACACGAGCACCCTGAATATGACTCAATTGGGTTGTCGCGAAGATGAGAGTCGCTGTTATGCACTGATCTCACTCGAGGATCCCGGTGTTGCAAACTGGCTTGATCCGGCAGGCCATGATGAGGGGCTTATTTTCATGCGATGGCAGGGTCTTGAATCTCCACCCACGAAAGCAGATCAGCCACGGACGCGCGTCTTATCCCCTGAAGAGTTAGCCACTTACATCAAGGACCTTCCCAAGTTGTCGCCCGAGGAGCGACGCAAAGCGGTTGAGGTCAGGCGCAGAGCAGTACATGAACGCTTTGGCGGCTAGCGCCTAAGGTGTTTTTTTAGGACCCTAGAAACCCTCAGCCTCGTGAGAGGCCTTCCAGACGAGACCGGGGAACAGGCGTCGCATCATGACGCCAAATTTGGTCTGCTTGCCCGGATAGGCGAAGGGCTTGCCGCTCTCGAGGCATCGCTCCACTTCGGCAATGACCTGATCGGGCGTCAGCGTCTCGCCCTTCGAGGGCAGCTTGGGCACCACGGTAGCCTCTGCCTGACGCCACAGCGGCGTTGCAACCGCCGGCGGACAAACGCAACAAAAGCGCAGACCACTGTCGCGATTTTCGTGATACAGAATTTCGCTGTAATGTTGGACCGCTGCTTTACTCGAGGCATAAGCGCCCATGAGTAGACCGGGAATGATGCCGGTCATCGACGAAAAACTGATGAAGTCGCCGTAGCCTCGCTCGAGCATAGGGGGTAAGGCCGCCGTAGCAACATTGGCGAGCCCCCCATAGTTGACCGACATCACCTTATTGGTGACACGCGGATCCTCTTCAACGAGACGCCCAAATGGCATGATAGCGGCGGCATTAATCACCCGCTCGACTGGGCCTAAGGATGCTTCAATATCGTGGAATACGTCGCTTACCGCCGATGAATCCGTGATATCGATTTCGAACCGGTGAACACTGTCGAAGCCCGAAGCGGTATCGCCCATGCCCTCGCTGTTCACATCGAGAATGGCAACGGTCGCTCCCTCGTTGGCAAGCTGTCTCGCCCAGGCTTGGCCCATACCGCTGCCACCCCCAGTGATGACTGCTAACTGACCTGTGAATGCCATAGTTCCCCCTCTCTCGCTTTTACAGCCTCATTTCCCTGTGCTGGCCTTTTTGCATTGGCTCTCGAAGTTGACTCTAACGCTCCGGCGTAAATTCGATCGGCATGGATTTGATGGTCGAAATGAAGAACGATCGCATATAGGTAATATCACCCGCCAGTCGCGGATTCCGAAGACGCGGCAGTAGCTCTTCAAACATGATGCGCATCTCAAGACGCGCGAGATTAATACCCAAGCAGAAGTGCTGCCCTATTCCAAAGGAGCGAATCTCCCGGTTAAGCGTTGGCATGCGTTTCATGCGGTGGATGTCAAAAGTAAGCGCGTCATCGCCAAAGACGTCTTCATCATGATTCACCGCGTGGTAATGCAGGACGATCTTGTCACCTTTTCTGAACTTATAACCCTGCCACTCGATGTCCTGAGTAGCGGTCCGGCGCATGGCAATAAACGCCGTGTTGTAGCGCAGCATTTCCTCAACAGCAGCCCCAATATCCTCAGGATGGTCGACCAAATGCTGCAATTGATCGGGGTTTTCCATGAGCAGTCTCAGACCGTGTGCAATGGCGGTCCGCGTACTTTCATTTCCCCCAACCATCAACAGAATAAACACCCAAGAGAACATTTCATCGGTAACGGGCTGGCCGTCTATCTCCCCCTCGAGTAGCGCCTGTATCACCGGACCCGTAAACCCCTGCCGCTGTTTCTGGGCAAGCTCGGCGGCGTAGATCATGACCTCAAATGAGGCGGTTTGCGCGTCCGCCATGCCGCCTGCGACATCCGGATCATCAGCAAAGGCCATGGTGTTGGTCCACTTAAAGAACTGCGCGCGGTCCTCAAGAGGTACACCCAAGAGCTCGAGAATTGCCATTAGCGGTAACTCAGCCGCAACTTCCTCCACAAACTCGCACTCGCCGCGGGATGCCACGCGATCGATAATCTGCTTGGCTTGTTGACGAAGCCAGGGCTCCATGGCGGCCACGGCCTTGGGTGTGAATGCATCCTTCACAATACGCCGGTGTGTGACGTGCTTCGGTGGATCCATAGCAATAAAGCTATTGGCGTTCATGATCTTTGTGACTTCGCGAGTCATCTCATCCGCAGGCTCCATGGGGAAAGGCCCCTCGACTTCCGATGAGAACAGTGCAGGGTTCTGCGAGACAAAATCCAAGGCATCTCGCTTCACCGCCGCCCAGTAGGGGACTCCGGTATCGGGATCCTCATACCGCACAAAGCTACCCTGCGCGCGCGCCTCAGCCAGCGCTGCGTAAGGCATGCCGTCACGATAGGCGTCGAGATCCAAAGGATGGGTAAATGGACAGCCTGACATAATTCTCTCCGTTACGGTTCTGTCTGACAGTTAGAAAGTAATACGCCCGTGCCTGCGCTCAGACCTGCAATAAGCATCGTTCACCCGAACGCACTAGCGACAGACCGAGGCATCTACTGACCGCAAGCTAGGCTCATTGGCGCTTGCATAAGCCGCCGCCCGCCCAGCGATAAGGCTCGCAGTTGTAAATGAGTCGGCCATTTTCGCCGTACTGCCAATCGAGCATGCGAATGGCATTTTCCGGTGGCATACCGCCTGATGGCTCAGCTTGAAGATCGCTGTCTTGCTGGGGGTAATCAGCCCAGTCAACCGGCGCTCGCCAGCCCGGTGGCGGCATCAATTCGGACCGCGTTCCCGCCACAGGATAGAGATTGCGCCAATGACGGATTTCATTCGCGAGGTCGGCCACCACATCCGGATTCGCCTGAGCCAGATTCTGATACTCGTAAGGATCTTGGGCGATATTGAACAGGAAATTAGTGACCTCGACCGACGTAAAGCCTGTTTCGATTCGCTGAACCAGTTTCCACTTGTCATTAAATGCCGTCACGTTGACGGTATTTTTAAAGGGCGACTCCGCAATAAAGAACAGAAGATCCTCTCGCGGGATGGCTTCAGCTTCCGTCAGCGCGGCCACCATATTGCGCCCGTCCAGACGGTTATGGGTTGACGGCTCAATCCCAGCGGCGGCAGCGAGTGTCGGTAGGACATCCATCACCGACATGATGGAATCGACCCGACTACCCGCGGGGATCTGCTCAGGCCAGCGTACAGTTGCTACGACTCGGATACCTCCCTCGAAGGTGTCACCCTTACCACCTCGCAGCGGCGCATTATCCGCACCGCCAATGGCATAGACAGCGCCACCGTTATCCGAGAAAAAGAGAACGATCGTGTTGTCTGCAAGTCCCTCGGCATCCAGCGTATCCAGAACCCTCCCGATGGCTTGGTCCATGCCGTCAACCACCGCTGCGTACATGGGCCGCGCGCTATCGCGTCCCGTCATTTTCGCCATGAAGCGTGTGTTGTCGGCCATTTTACTGCGTGACTTGCCGCGCTCATCGGGCATGTCAGCATACTTCGCCTGCAAGTCTTCTGGCGCGTCGAGTGGCGTGTGTGGCGCAATAAACGGCATGTAGATGAAAAAGGGGCGTGATTGATCCCGCTCCTCAATGTAGCGACTAACCTCGTCAGCCAGTAAGAAACTTTCATAGCCCTGGTCATCAATCGATACACCATTTTGCTGAAAGTCCTTGCCGCCAAGGCTCGCAAAGGGAGGGTAAAAACCCACTTCCGTGTGCAAGTGGCCGTAGAAGTGCTCAAAACCCCGAGCATTGGGATGGTAAGACTGCTGAGCATGACCCAAGTGCCATTTACCTACCATCGCTGTCTGGTAGCCTGCATCGAGGAACAACTCGGGTAAGAACGTCTCTTCCGGGTGAATACCGTTGTTATGCCAAGGCATGATGGTGGAATAGGCAACCCCCAGCCGAATTGGATCACGCCCCGTCATGAGGGCTGCACGGGTCGGCGAGCAGATAGGTGTGGTGTAAAAACGATTGAGTTGCGCACCTTCAGCCGCAAGCCGATCAAGCGAAGGTGTTTCAATCACCTGGTTGCCATGAAAACCCACATCGGCCCAACCAAGATCGTCTGCCACCATGACTATGATGTTTGGCTTGTCGCTGGCGATCACAGATACCGACACTAGCATCATGATCGCGCTGAAGAAAAAGGCCCCTATTCGGACCATAACCCACCTTCCTTTTTTATTATCTTGCTGTGGCACACTGCCTCTCAAAGAGTATCGCGCAGACAATAAGAGTGAAAACCATGCGGCCGAGAAATCTTCTAATCACTTTGGGTGTAGTTATCGCCATATTGGTACTAGCCAATCTTGATGCCTTACAGAGCAAAGCTCGCCAGACTATCGCGAGTGCCGCCGGTAAAGCCGCTGTGACCAATATGTCCGGCGTAGTAGCCGACAACAACGCCCGCGGTCTCGCGGCTGCTGAATTGATTACGCTTCCTATCGAGGTGGATGAAGTGGCGCCCGGTGTATTCCGAGCCTCCGGTGTCGGTAATACCTTCGTCATCACCACATCGGAAGGTAACGTCATCTTTGATACCGGACTAGTGATTCAAGCCAGCGAGCAAATCCGTAAGCTAAAAGTGGCTCTGGGTGATTTTGAGCCAGTCAAAATTGTGTTGAGTCACAGTCATGCTGACCATGTCGGCGGCACACGGCTTTGGTCAGGGGAAAATACCGAGCTCATCGCTCATGAAGAGTTTGAAGAAGAGCAGCGATATCTCACGGAGCTCAACCCCTACCTACATCAGCGCAATCGCACCCTGTTTCCATGGATCCCCGAGACGCCTCGAACCCTGCCCGGCATGGACTTTCGAGGACTGATTCCTGATGTTCGTGTGGACAACGATATCCCTTACACCTTCACCTTGGGTGGTCGTCGTTTCGAAGTCCACGCGACACCCGGTGCCGAGGGTGCAGACAACGTGGTGCTTTGGTTGCCCGACGATAAGGTGCTGCTCACCGGTGACTTCTTCGGGCCTCAGTTCCCTCAATTTCCCAATCTCTTCACCATGCGCGGTGAAAAAATGCGAAAGCCTGTGGAGTACATGAATTCGATTGATCACCTACTCAACCTGGACATCGAGACCTTACTGCCCAGCCACCTCGAACCGGTGCGAGGCGCCGAGGGCATCAGAGCAGGCATGATCAAGATTCGAGAGGCCGTCGATTTTGTCCACTCAGCAACTGTCGTGGGAATGAACTCGGGAAAATCACTGTCCGAGCTGATGAGGGAGATTCGTTTGCCCGAGCGCCTCTTACTGTCGGAGACCCACGGCAAAGTCAGCTGGGCGGTAAAGTCGATCTGGGAGTATTACGCGACCTGGTTCCACTTTGATCGCACTAGCGAGCTTTATGCGACGCCACAATCCGCGGTTCTGGGTGATCTCGCCGGGATTATTGAAGCGGATGCCGCGCTGTCGCTGGTCCGTGAGAAACTGCAACGTACTGAACCTGAACAGGCCCTACTCCTTCTCGAGCTCTTTGAGGGGTTTGATACAGAACCTGAGCTAAGGCCACTTCTCATGGAACTTCGCGTCAAGGTTTTGAGCCAACTCCGCGAGCGCGCGGCCGTCACAGGTAACGATTACGAACTCTACTGGCTGGATAGCGAACTTGAAAAAGCACTCACTGCGTTGCCGTAGCCCTCGATGGGACGTGCATGTGG